>NZ_DASYGZ010000058.1:0-61467 GCF_035999135.1 Ensifer sp. | reverse complement strand
CCGGTGCGCATGGCGCACATGTCGATCGCCTCGGTGAAGCGCAGCGACAGCTCGCGTTTCGCCGTCGTGCGGCCCTTCTTGATGATGACCTGGGCCGGAATGTCGCGCCAGTAGACGATAATGCGATCTGCCATCGGGTGTCGTTCTCCTCCCCCTGCATGTTTCCGTTAATCGGTTCCGATCAAAGGCCAGAAACATGCAGCACTCTCGAGCTACAGCGACCTTTGCACATCTCAAGAGACGCGCGGCGCTGTAGTGCGACAATGCGCATGTCCCGGCGTCCGGGCTCATCTCGCCACGACGTCGGATATGTCCAAAAACGACGCGTGCGCGGATGCCATATCAGACGTCTTGGCGGCTCTGCGCAAGTCACAGTTGGCACCGTGCGGGAGGGCGAGGGGCAAGGCCGCGGATTGCCCGCAGTTTCAGGCCTTTAAGCCCGGCTGCTGCCACCGTCGGGCGCTGCAGCCCGGCTACCAGATGCCGCGCCGGACACCGTTTGAAACCCAGGTCCAGATCGGCGGGTGGTACCATTGCCGTGACGGGCCTGCGACATCGTGCGGCCGCAGGTGCCCTTCGAGTGCATCCTTGACGGCGGCGACCGCGATATCGGTGGATGCGGCGGTCTGCAGCAGCGGATAGGTGTGCATCGTGTCGTTTGCAGAAGGACGCTGGCGCGACTGGTAGAGCACGCCGCCGGTGTCGACGCCGGCGTCGACCAGATGCACGGTGGCGCCGAAATTCTGCGCGTCGTCGTTGACCAGCGCCCAGTATCCGCCCATCAGGCCGCGATAGGCCGGGTTGACGCCGGCGTGGAAGTTGATGACCGGGCAGGGCATCGCTGCAATCGTTTCCGCCTTCAGCATGCGGCAGCTGATGAGGAAGACGACGCCCGGCGCGAGCGCGCGAACCTGCAGGATCGCATCGGCATCGTTGATCGAATTGACCTCCAGGACCGGGATCGACGCATCAGGGGCGCCGGAAACCTTGTAGGTCGCAAGGATTTCGTGCGCCCGTTTACGGGCGAAGCGCTTGCCGAAACGCGAGGCGATCATGGTGGCAAATTGCCCGAGGGCCACGAACCAGCCGAGCCTGCGGGCGCGGCGACGCAGGAACAGGCCCTTCGATTCCGGCTGTTCCTCGACGACAGTGATGTCGGTAAACGTCGCTGCAAGCGCGTTGATCATCACCCAGGGATTTTCCCCGCCGGCGGTGACGACGATGATCCGGCCGCGCTGCTTGCCCGTGGTCTGATTCTGGCTGGCGATTTCGGTCATGGCGGTCCCAGGGGTGACGAGGACCCAGATATGCAGTCTTGCCCCTTACCGGCGGCTTAATTCGTTCCAGTACCACTCGGCGACACCGCCTCCAAGCACGACCAGCGCCACCGACTCGACCATCTTGACGTCATCCGAGAGGCCGCAGACTGCGCCCACGACGAGGGATAGAAGCAGGCCGGCAACGCAGCCGATGGCATAGGGGAGGTAGCCGAGGATGACCTTCATGGAGACTTCCCGCGATAGAGCCTGACGCCGTCAACGACATACCCGACCACGACGGCGAGAATGGCGCCGGCGCTGATCCCCATCCCTGCCACGACCACCGCGTTCCATTGGTGAACCGGTACCGGCAGATAGATCGGGCTCAGAAACGTCGCAGGTCCGAGGATAGCGAGGCCGATGGCAACTGTCCAATAGGGTGGGAACCCTTGCTGACCGCTTTCCACAGGGCAAAGACAAACGCGACGGGCAAGAGCAGGAACAAAAGCTCGCCGGCGCTGATGGAAAAATACGCGTCAGATGGCATCTCCCCTCGCTCCCTGTCATTTTTGACGCGCATGGGTTGCGTATCTTTCGACTAATAAAGCGAAGAGTAGCAGCAAGTCGACGCGTGGCAACCCCACATTTGCACGGGCTGCGTGTGGTGAAGCGAGCGGACGCGCGACGATGCGTTCCGTCAAAGGTGGCCGGCAGGCCGGATGAGGGGCAAGCGTCCGCAGATATTGGGCTGTTCCGCCTACGGGGCCGCAGTTATCCGCTTGTGGATATCGCCAAGGCTTTCCCGGAACCGCTCGAACGTGCCGTGCTCGGTCAGTTCACGTAGCACCTGCTCGTTGATGCCGCCGCGGGTGGCGTAGTCCGCAGCCAGATGCGCGAAGCTTGCGTCCGGCGTCGTTTCCGGCGCCTGGCCAAGGGCCGCAAACAGCGAGGCGACATAGTCGCGCGCGCGGCCACCATCGACGCCGTTATGGCTCAGCCAGCCATGGATCGTCTCGAGATACTTGAAGTAGCTGGCATAGGTGGCGGTCGCCACGCTCAGCGCATCGAACTCGCTTTCGCTTTCCACTTCGATCGCCTTGCCGAGCCGGCCGAAGAAGGCCGCCACGTCCGCGTCGGGCGGAAAGAGGATCGTCGGCCCCTTTCTGATCGCGATCATCGGCATCGGCAGCGCCTTGGTCACGCGATGCACCGGGCCGACCATTGCCGCGATCTCGTCGCGGGAGAACGTGGCGATCAGGCTGACGACGTGATGATCCGGCCGAAAGCGCAAGTCCGCCAAGACGTCGCGGGCGATCTGCGGGCGCACACCGAGCATCACCATGTCCGAGGCGTCGAGCACGGCCTGATTGTCGGCCGCAATGGTGATGTCGGAAAAGCGTGCAGCAAGGCCGGCTGCGATCGTTTCGTTGCGTGGCGAGAGGATGACGGCGGTGGTGTCGCCGGGAAGCGTCTTGAGGCCGGTGACGATTGCCGCGGAGAGTGCGCCGGTGCCGATAAAGCCGAGTTTCATGCGATGTCCTGCCGCCTGGAAATGCGTTGGTTCGATTGCAGTGTGCGTTCTATTTCATGTAGGCGCGAACGACGTCGATCAGTTCGGCCGCCGCCTCGTTTCGATCCGGTTGAGACAGATCGTCGGCGGCCAGGTGCAGGTGGATGTGGTCTTCGATAACCTCGGCCATCAGCCCGTTGACCGCGCCACGGATGCCGGCGATCACCTGCATGACCTCGGCGCAGCCCTTCTCTTCTTCCAGCATCCGCTCGACCGCCTCCATCTGACCGCGAAGGCGCCGAACCCGGTTGATGAGTTTCTGCTTTTCGCGAATGGTATGGGTCATCGGACACTCCGGTTGCAGGCGACGCCTATGCCGCCCGTGCTTCCACCTCGACAGTCACATGCGACAAATCGTGGATGGCGGCAAGCTTCTCGCGATAATAGGACGGCGCCCGCGGGTTGTCGGCGACGATCGAGACGATTGCGCCGTGATGGCCAGGCCCGAGCTGCCAGACATGCAGGTCGACAATTTCGGCATTTTCCTTGGCGACGATCTCGCTGATCTCTTCGGGCAGGTCTTCACCATCGGGAACGTAGTCGAGCAAGGTTGCGCCGGTGTCGCGGATGAGGACGAAGGACCAGCGCGCGATGATGATCGCGCCGACGATGCCCATGGCCGGATCAAGCCACAGCCAGCCATAGAGCGCGCCGAGACCAAGGGCGACGATCGCGAGAACCGAAGTCAGCGCGTCGGCAAGCACGTGCAGATAGGCGGCGCGCAGGTTGCGATCCTGCCCGCCCTGTCTTTCTTGCTGGTGTCCGTGGTGATGCCCATGGTGGTCATGGTGGTGGTGGGTGTGGTCGTCCTTCAGCAGCCAGGCGCAGACGAGATTGACGATCAGGCCGGCGACCGCAACGAGGATCGCCTCACGGAAGTCGATCATGACCGGCGCTTCGAGGCGGCGCAGGCTCTCCCAGCCGATCAGAAGTGCGATCAGCGCCAGCACGATGGCGCTGGAGAAACCGGCGAGATCGCCGAGCTTTCCCGTGCCGAAGGTGAAGCGGCGATTGTTGGCATGCTTGCGCGCATAGAGATAGGCGAAAGCTGCGATCAGCATGGCAGCCGCATGGGTCGACATGTGCCAGCCATCGGCAACGAGCGCCATCGAGCCGAAGATCTGTCCGGCCACGATCTCGATCACCATCATCGTCGCCGTGACCGCGATGACGATCCAGGTCCGCCGCTCGTTGCGCTCGTGACCGGCTCCAAGGAAAACGTGATCATGGCGCGCCGAAAGCACGCGTCCGTTGTCGTGCGCATGCCCATGGTGGTCATGATGATGGTCGTGGTGGTTGCCCATGTCGATCTCTCCAATATTATATAGGGGGGTACCCTATATTTGGCCTGCCGTAAAGGGCCTTCGCCGCCTACCGTGCCGCCGGACAACCGCCGCTGCGCCGGCGGCAGCCAGGTCCGGGGCAGGTCCTGGCTTGCTCGTCGCATCGCTTTGGCAGAGAAAGCAGTATCTTCCTAATATAGTTGCTATCTTATGTATTATATCTGATTTTGTTTTGTTTTTATCAGTATAGATTGAAGCTTGTGGCGGATATTTGGCGTGTGTTGCAATGTGTATTGTTTGTATATAAACTCGCTTTCGATCTCATTTATTTGGTGTGTATTATGTCTCTTTCGATCCTTGCTGCCTATATCCTTGCGCTGTTTCTGGCCGCAGCCACACCCGGTCCAGCCATGTTTGCGGTTATTACCTCCGGCATCAGCCGTGGCCTCGGGCCAGCACTCGCTTGTGGCCTCGGCATAGCGCTGAGCGACGTGGTGCTGGTGAGTGTTGCGCTGGCCGGTCTCACGGTGATCGCCCAGACGTTCGGCTGGCTGTTTCTCGCGATCAAATATGCTGGTGCTGTCTACCTGGTCTTCCTCGGATACCGGATGTGGCGCGCGGCGGCGACGGTTAATGCCGGGGTGGCTTCGGGCGAGCGGGGATGGACGCGCTCGCTGGCGCTTGGCGCCGCCATCGGCTTCGGCAATCCCAAGGCGATCCTCTTTCACGCCAGCCTGATGCCGCTGATCCTTGATCTCGACAGCCTCGATCGCGTTGATATCGCGACGGTGCTTGCCGTCGTTTTCACGGTCAACGTGGTGACGATGGGCGGCTACGCGCTGTTGTCTGCGGCCTCGTCACGCTGGTTCCGCACCACGCGGGCGGTGCGGGCGCTGAACAGGGTCGCCGGCAGCGCGATGATTGCAACAGGTCTGGTGATCGCGGCGCGCAGCTAGAACGCCTGGCGTGCGTTCACGTCCTCAACAGCGACCCCGTCAGATCGCCATAGCCGGTGAAGCGGTACTCGTATTCGAGGCCGAGCGTCTCCGCCGCCTTCTTCGCCTTTTCCTGCAAGGCCGCGTCCTCCTGCTGCGAGAGATAGACGAGCTTGCGGTAATGGCCGAAATACATGTCCCTCAGTTCCGGATGCCGGTTAAGGCCAAGCGGTTCGATCACGAAGGCTTCGAACTGGCGGGCGAGGAAGTCGGTGAGGAAAAAGGCGGTGAGGTCGTCGTCCCAGCGGCGGGCGAAATCGTCGTTGCCGGCAAAGAAGGAATAACAGTGCGGGCCGGGGATGCGCTCGACCTTTTCTTCCTCCAAAAGCCTGTCGAGCAGGCCGCCGGTGCCGCAATCGGCATAGGCGACGAAGATGCGCCTGAAGCCTTCGGCACGGGCCTTGGCAATGGCGTCGCGCACCCCGGGCGTGATCTTGTCCGGGGTGTTGTGCCAGATGGCGGGAAGACAGCTGAGATCGATATGAGCGAGCCCGTTCGCCTCGCAGACCGCCAGGATTTCCCGCGCGATCGCGCCGCAACCGATCACGTGAACTTTTTCCGGTTGTGCACGTTCTATTGCGGGCGATACTTTTTCCATCTTGATTCCACGTGGCTATCAGCGGGAAGGACCCTGACCATGACTGTAAAGACCCTTGCAACCGTCGGCGCCGTTCTCGTCGCGCTTTCGACCCTTAGCGCCTGCGGCAACACCATCCGCGGCATCGGGCAGGATACTGCAAACACCGTCAACGCGACACAGTCGGCCGGCAAGAAGGTGGCGAACTCCGTCAACTGACCCGGCATACTTGTGACCCGGCATACTTGCCCGGCGATTCACCAGACATAAGAAAGCCGGCCGCGGATTTCACCCCAGTGGCCGGCGTCTTCCATTCGGATTGCCCGAAGCTCAGCCGGCCGCCAGGCGGTTGTGCTTGCGCTTCATGAAGTCCTTGGCGGTTTCGACCGCGATCGCCGCGTCGCGGCAATAGGCGTCGGCACCGACAGCCTTGCCGAATTCCTCGTTGAGCGGCGCGCCGCCGACGAGAACGACGTAATCGTCGCGCAGGCCCTTTTCCTTCAGCGTGTCGATCACGACCTTCATGTAGGGCATGGTGGTCGTCAAAAGTGCCGACATGCCGAGAATATCCGGCTGCTCGCGCTCGATGGCTTCGAGGTAGTTTTCGACCGGATTGTTGATGCCGAGGTCGACGACGTCGAAGCCTGCACCTTCCATCATCATGCCGACGAGGTTCTTGCCGATGTCGTGAATGTCGCCCTTCACGGTGCCGATCACCATCTTGCCGAGCTTCGGCGCACCGGTTTCGGCCAGAAGCGGGCGCAGGATGGTCATGCCGGCCTTCATGGCGTTGGCCGAAAGCAGCACTTCCGGCACGAACAGGATGCCGTCGCGGAAGTCGATGCCGACGATGCGCATGCCTTCGACCAGCGCCTGGGTCAGGACGTCGTAGGGCGTCCAGCCGCGCTTGAGCAGGATGTGGGTCCCGTCCTCGATTTCCTCCTTCAGGCCGTCATAGAGGTCGTCGTGCATCTGCTGCACCAGTTCCTCGTCGGAAAGGTCCTCGAGAATGATTTCATCGTCTGCCATATTGGGGTTCCTCGGTTCCTGGCACGGTCGCGCGAGATCTGGCACGCGTCCATTCATCCATAGCGGTCGACAGCTAAAAATCTGTTTTCGAAAGCGACGTCGCAGATGACAAAAAGCGACGGGGACGCACGTTCTTGCGATGCCTCCATATTCTTAACAAAAACAATATATTCGCGCCACGCGGTTTTTGGCGCCGTGTGGTCGCTTCTCGGTAGTGTTCGAGTTGCGCCACTCCTTGGCGCATTGAGACCCGTACCGGCTTTGATGCTTGGTAGCATTAGGGCAAATTGATGCTTGAAGGCGCAAAAACATGGATGCGCGGGAGAGGAAAGAGCGAATGAGCGACGTGACAGAACAGGGCGCGGGTGAAGGCGGCGGTCGCCGCGCACGTGGCGAGGGACGGGGTGCGGCAGCACGGCGCGCATCGCGCACCGGTGGCGGGCCGGGCCCGTCACTGCCCTATATCCAGCGCAAGATTCGCGAGTACGAGGTTCTCGACGAAGAAGGCCTGCAGCTCATCGAGCGCAACGCCGACATTATCCTCGAGGAAATCGGCATCGAATTCCGCGACGACGCCGAGGCGCTCGAACTCTGGAAGCAGGCGGGCGCCGACGTGCGCGGCCAGCGCGTGCATTTCCCCAAGGGCCTCTGCCGCGAACTGCTGAAGACGGCGCCCTCCGAATTTACCTGGCACGCCCGCAATCCGGAGCGCAGCGCAAAGGTCGGCGGCAAGGCGACGATCTTCGCGCCGGTCTACGGCCCTCCCTTCGTGCGTGACCTCGAAGGCGTGCGCCGCTATGCGACGATCGAGGACTTCCGCAATTTCGTGAAGCTCGCCTACATGGCGCCGTCGATGCATTCGTCCGGCGGCACGGTCTGCGAACCGGTCGACATCCCCGTCAACAAGCGCCACCTCGATATGGTCTACAGCCATATCAAATATTCCGACAAACCCTTCATGGGCTCGGTGACGGCGCCGGAACGGGCGGAAGACACCATTGCCATGGCGAAGATCGTCTTCGGCGATGACTTCGTCGAAAACAACTGCGTGACGCTCAACCTCATCAACGCCAACTCTCCGATGGTCTTCGACGAGACCATGGTGGGCGCGCTGAAGGTCTACGCCCGCCACAACCAGGCCTGCGTTCTTTCGCCCTTCATCCTGTCGGGCGCCATGAGCCCGGTCACGGTTGCCGGCACGCTGACGCAGATCCTGGCCGAAGTTCTCGCCGGCGCCTCCTTCACCCAGCTGATCCGCAAGGGCGCGCCGGTGCTCTTCGGTACTTTTGCTGCCTCGATCTCGATGCAGTCGGGCGCGCCGACCTTCGGCACGCCGGAGCCGTCGCTGGTCTCCTATGGTGCGGCCCAGCTCGCCCGTCGCCTGAAGCTGCCGTTCCGAACCGGCGGCTCGCTCTGCGGCTCCAAGGTTCCGGATGCGCAGGCAGCGCACGAATCGGCCAATACCCTCAACATGACGCTGCTTGCCGGCACCAACTTCGTGCTGCATGCGGCCGGCTGGCTCGAAGGCGGTCTGATCTCGTCCTACGAGAAGTTCATGATCGACCAGGACCAGCTCGGCATGATGCAGAAGATGGCCGAAGGCGTGGACCTCTCGGAAAACGCCCAGGCGCTCGACGCCATCCGCGAAGTCGGCCCGGGCAGCCACTATCTCGGCTGCGCCCACACCCAGGCCAACTTCCAGACGGCCTTCTACCGTTCGCCGCTTGCCGACAACAACTCCTTCGAACAGTGGGAAGTGGAAGGCGAAAAGCGGATCGAGCAGCGCGCCAATGCGCTCTGCCGCAGCTGGCTGGAGCATTACGAGGCGCCTTACCTCGATCCCGAGATCGACGAAAAGCTCAAGGCCTTCATCGACCAACGCAAGAACTCGATGCCAGACGCTTTCACCTGAAAGGGTCCCGAGCGAGCCAGGGAGCAAGGCGGCGCGGCGCAGGTGGCTGACATGATCCAGAAGGAGGTCTGGCGCCCGCATTACGAAGTACAGGGGCCGAAACCGAAATGACGGCGCCTTCCGCACGCGCGGACAAGACGATCGATATGGTCCGTGCGGCACTTCTGCCGCACGGACTTTTTTTGCGCGGAACGGTGAATTTCGAAGCCGGGGAGGTCGCGCCCCTGCTTTCCGATGGCCGGCCGGCGGCAAGCGTCGTGCTAACAGGCAATATCGGCGGTTCGCTGTGGCAACCCTTCAGCGCCTGGCGGGACGCCGCGCCCGATCGCGGTGGCAGGGACCCGCTCGATAGCTGGTCGAAGGCGGTCATCCAGCCCCTGGCCGCCGGCCTTGGGGCGACCGCCTATTTCCCGTCCGATCTCCCGTGGCAGCCGTTCCAGCAATGGGCGATGCGGGCCGAAGGTCTGAAGCCTTCGCCGCTGGGCATTCTCATCCATCCGCGGTTCGGCCTGTGGCATGGTTATCGCGGGGCGCTGGCCTTCGGCATTCCGCTCGGCGAGACGGGTGAGGCAAGCGTCGGGCACCCCTGCGACCGCTGTCTGGAAAAGCCGTGCATTTCGGGCTGTCCGGCGGCGGCGCTTGCCGGGGAGGGCTTCGATGTCGGGCGTTGTCGCGGCCATCTGCGCACGGACGCGGGCAGGGCGGGTTGCCTTGCCAATGGCTGCCTGTCGCGCGCCGCCTGTCCGGTCGGCGCGACGCATCGCTATCCGCCCGACCAACTGTGCTTCCATATGGCGGCGCTAGAACTCTGAGCGCACGTCTCCACCCTGACGCGTAAAAATGGTGCAAATCCTCAAAATGATTAAAATTGGAGGTGTCGTGGAAAGATAATATTATCGAATTTATAACGATCTGGACGGCGTGGCGTTGGAGTCCATCGTATGAGAGGTAGCCCAGTCGTATCCGTGAGCAACTATCCTCCGCACCTGTCGCGCGAGGATGTAGAGGCGCAGATCTCTCGGCTTGACAGCATTCACGCCGCCAACAGCCAGGTCCTCGAAGATGCCTTCAAGCGCCTTTTGGCGATCGGCGCCGGCCACGCGGCCGTCATCGCTGCCTGCATCACCGGTTTCGACGCGCTGGTCGATCGCTCGGTTTTTGCCGGCGACCTCCTGCCCGATGCCATCGACATCCTGAGAAAATTTGCGCTGACGGTCAGTGCGCTCGGCCTGTTCCTCACATTCCTGGCGATCGGCAACAATTACGGCGAGGTGCAGAGGGAAGCGAAGCGCCATGCAGTGAAGCTGGCAACGACGCTCCGGGAAAAGCGGCTGCTCGTCTCGATGTCGCAGGACGTGCTCAAGCGTGACGCCAAGTCATACCTGCTTGCGGGCGTCGGCGGCTTTGCTTGCCTGTGCGCCATCTTCGGCCTGGCGGCGGCGGCCGGGTGTTATGGACTTGTTATCGCGATGGGGCTGATCTCGGGAGGTTGACGCTGAGCTTGTGAAGAGCGCGGCGCGTGCCTTGATTATTTCTCCAGCTTCCACGCGCATATCCTTACGGCTTTACTGACCCAGCACGCGCCATCGCGCTCCAGTTTGCCGAGCGGGTTATGGGCATGTGTGGAACTCGGTTCTGCGTTCCAGTGAGCCACAGCGGTGTTGGGGCCGTCTTCGGGCGACATGAAGACGTAAGCGAAGTAATCTCCGCCATAGAGGACGAAGTCGCCGCCCCCTGTCGGCCGAAACTGACACGTCCTTGCGATGTACTTAATGCCGTTGACCTGCAACAGGCATCTTGCCGGGATAAATCCTTCTATTGCGGCGGTGCTGGTTTCTTCGGCTCCCGCGATCGAGGCGGAACCAAAGGCAACCGCGCAGAGCGCAATGCGTGCGATATCGGTGAACGTCATCATGACCCAGCAGTTTCAGGGCTAGCGATGCCAGTTGACACGATTCTAACTGCGGTGTCTTTCAGAATTGGTCAGACGGTATTCCTTAGAATCCTGCGCCAGAACCGCCTTAATCTCCGTCATGCTTGATGTCTGATTCGATTGGACCTTTCGCCATGCCGCTTTTCCCAAAACCCTTTCTCGTCGGTGCCGTCCTTTCCGCCGGTCTTGCCGGGCCTGCCCTCGGTGCCTGCCGCGATGTCAGCCATCTCGGCCAGGACTATGTGGCCTGCACCTTCGATCCGGCCGAAACCGACATTCGCCTCTACAACAAGGACCAGGCGGGTGTTCCGTTCCGCTCGTTCCGGGCGCTGACGCTGGAACTGCGCCATCGCGAGGAATATATGGCGTTTGCCATGAACGGGGGCATGTATCACGAGGATCTGTCGCCGGTCGGGCTGCACATCGAGGAGGGGCAGGAGCAGGCGCCGCTCAACACCAATTCCGGCTGGGGCAACTTCCACCTTTTGCCGAACGGGGTGTTCTATGTGGAGGGCGGCAAAGCCGGCGTGATGGCGGCGGACGCCTATCGCGATGCCGGGATAGCTCCTCGTTTCGCCACTCAGTCCGGGCCCATGCTGGTCATCGACGGCAAGCTGCATCCGCGCTTCCTGCCCGACAGCACCAGCCTGAAGACCCGCAATGGCGTCGGTGTGACCAAGGACGGCGAGGTGGTCTTCGTCATTTCAAAGCGCCCCGTGCGCTTCCACGATTTCGCGACGCTGTTTCGCGATGCGCTCGATTGCCCCAACGCGCTCTTCCTCGACGGCACGATTTCGAGCGTGTATTCGCCCGACATCAACCGCCACGACCGGCTGTTTCCGATGGGGCCGATGATCGTCGTCGTCGGCAAATTTCCGCGCTGACGGGCCTTGGGCGCGGGATGCGGGCGGAAAACCGCACACGCTTTTTCTCATCCCGCGAAAAAAATCTTCGCTTCCACCCAAGGAATGGTCTGTCTGCAACGTCTAAGGTTCAAATAGGTGAGGGCGGGCACGGATTTGGACGCTGAACTCGTCGAGAAGGCGGTAAGTGGAGACCGGCAGGCGTTTGGCGCGCTTGTCGAGCGACACTACGATTTTGTGCACGCAGTGGCGTGGCGCTGGTCCGGAAACGTGTCGGATGCAGAGGATATCGCGCAGGATGTGTGCCTGCGCCTGGGTGCTGCGATCCGCGGATTTCGTGGCACCAGCCGGTTTCGCACCTGGCTCTATACGCTGACGCTGAATGCCGCCCGCGATCACAAGCGACGGCAAGTGCGAGATCACAGGCAGATGCAGGCCTATGCCAGCGAACAGGCGGTGGCAGCGCCACACCAGGACCCGGACGCGGAACGACGGGAGGTGCTCTGGGTAGCCGTGCGGGAACTTCCGGAAAAACAGTGCGACGCAGTGCTGCTCGTTTACGCCGAGGGACTGAGCCATGCGGCTGCCGCCGACGTGCTGGGCTGCTCGGAAGCAACCATATCCTGGCATGTGCACGAGGCGCGCAAGCGCTTGAAAACATTGCTCGGCAAGGAGGCCGTGTGACCATGAGCGACGATTTCGAAAGGCTCTCCGGGCTCACCCCGCCGATGGCTTCTCCCGAAGCGCGCGCCCGCGCGCTGGCCGTCGCCATGCAGGCGTTCGATGCCGCCGAAGAAAATTCTGCCGCCACCCAAGGATCGGTCCGGCCGGTTCGTCAAAGCTCCATCTTCAACCGGATATGGAGCCCCATCATGAACCGGAAACTGCTGGCCGGATCGGCCCTCGCAACCCTTCTCGTCGTGCCCGCCGCCGCCTTTCTCACGCTCGAACTGACGCGCAACGGTGCGCCCTTCGGCGAGCGCGCTCAGGAGATTGCGCTGAAGGAAAAGCCGGCACCGCAGCCGACACCGAAGCCGGCCCTGCCTGCCGCATCGCCCGAGGGCGATCTCGCTCGCGTGCAGGACGAAACGGCTCCCGGCGCTGCGACCGACCAGAGCGTCGCCGAGCAGAAAGCGCAGGCGGCAGATCAAGCCGCGGCCGTCTCCGAGGAAAAGTTCAACGCAGACGAAATTGCAAATTTGTTGAACAGGTCGGGGGTGAACGGAGCCAAGCGCAAGACCATGGAGAGCGAAACCGTCGCGCCTGCCGCGGAAGCCGATGCGATGGCCAACAGCGTAGCGCGCTCCACCGCTCCGCTTTCCGCCGTCGGCGGTGCGCAGCCGCAGATCACCTACCTGCCGGCGCCGGTCACCGAGGAGAAGCTGGTCGCGCCTCCGGAAAACCGCGAGCGCTTCGGGAAGGCCGACAGCAATCCGGTCAAAAGCGTTGCGACCGAGCCGGTCTCGACCTTTTCGGTCGATGTCGACACGGCTTCCTACGCCTTCGTCCGTCGCTCGCTGATGGAAGGCCAGATGCCGGAGCGCGACGCGGTGCGGGTCGAGGAGATGGTCAACTACTTCCCCTATGATTGGCCACGTCCGACGAGCGTCACCGAGCCGTTCAAGGCGACGGTAACCGTGACGCCGACGCCCTGGAATGGCGGCACGCGGCTGATGCATGTGGCGATCAAAGGGTACGACGTCGTGCCGGCGGAAGCACCCAAGGCAAACCTCGTCTTCCTGATCGACGTTTCCGGTTCGATGGACGAGCCGGACAAGCTGCCGCTGCTCAAAAGCGCGTTTCGGCTGCTGGTCGAGAAACTGAAGCCGGAGGACACGGTCTCGATCGTCACCTATGCCGGCAATGCCGGTACGGTGCTGGAGCCGACCGGTGTCAAGGACAAGGCGAAGATCCTCCAGGCGATCGACAGCTTGCAGCCGGGCGGTTCGACGGCCGGCGCAGAAGGCATCGATGCGGCCTACGCCCTCGCGGAAAAGGCCTTCGTCAAGGGCGGGGTCAACCGCGTGATGCTGGCGACCGATGGCGACTTCAATGTCGGGCCGTCGAGCGACGACGACCTGAAACGGCTGATCGAGGAAAAACGCAACGGCGGCATCTTCCTTTCCGTGCTCGGTTTCGGCCGCGGCAACTACAACGACGCGCTGATGCAGACCATCGCCCAGAACGGCAACGGCACGGCCGCCTATATCGACACGCTTGCCGAGGCGCAGAAGACGCTGGTGGAGGAGGCGGGCTCGTCGCCGTTTCCGATCGCCAAGGATGTGAAGCTGCAGGTGGAGTTCAATCCCGCGGCGATCGCCGGGTACCGGCTGATCGGTTACGAGACGCGCGCCCTGAAGCGCGAGGATTTCAACAACGACAAGGTGGATGCCGGCGATATCGGCTCCGGCCACAGCGTGACGGCGATTTACGAGGTGACCCCGAAGGGCAGCCCCGCGGTGCTCAATGATGATCTGCGCTATGCCGAGGCTGTGAAACCGGCAGCCGAGGCAAGCCCGCATGGCGGCGAACTCGCCTTCCTGAAGATCCGCTACAAGAAGCCGGATGGGGACAAGAGCGAACTGATCACCACGCCGGTGACGGAGGCCAACGCGGTGCCTTCGCTTGCCGAAGCCCCGGCCGACGTGCGCTTCTCGGTGGCTGTTGCTGCCTTCGGCCAAAAACTCTCGGGCGTGACGGCGCTCAACGACTACACCTACGACGCCGTTATCGATCTCGCCCTCGCTTCGAGGGGCGCCGACCCGTTCGGTTACCGCAGCGAGTTCGTCAATCTGGTGCGGCTCGCCAAGGGGCTGGGTGGATCGCGCAACTAGGGGGCAGTCCACTGGCTCCCGCGCGGAGGTCAGCGCCCCTCATTCACGCGATATGGCTATGCCCCTCATCCGCCTGCCGGCACCTTCTCCCCGCTATGACGGGGAGAAGGGAACACGTGGCGACCGTTTCGCCGTCGTGAAGCGCTGCGATTGTCGTGGCAAAGGCTTGTCACCGACGGATGCGCCCAGCGGCTCTCTCCCCGCCTGCGGGGAGAGATGTCCGGCAGGACAGTGAGGGGCTTGCCTCAAGACCCAGCGTCGATCCGCTGGGCGCTCATGCCTTCGGGAAGGCGCGGCCGAGGCCGCCGGACTTCGAAAGTCCCGCCTTGAATGCCTGGTAGGCCGCATGCTGGCTCGACCGGCCGGCTTCCATCAGCCGCATCTGCAGGCGCGCCGGTGCCTGGGCGCCGAGCCATTCGCCGAGTTTTTCGAGCTTCAGCGAATTCAGGAACTTGGCCTCGGAGGCGGCGTCGAGGTGGCGGTAGAGACCGTCCATCAGCCGCTCGTCCTGCTCGGGGTTTTCCATCAGCAGCCGCAGGAAGGACTGGTCGGCCTCGCAAAGGACCGAGAGCTTCTCGGCAACGGTGTCGCGGTCGGGAAAGGAGGCTGGGCCGGCGTTCATATCAAAGTCTCCGGGCTGCGGATCTTCAGGCGAATCTGTCGTTAATCGGGGATAGGCGAGCTTGGGTGGCGGTGCAAGCATCACAGAAGCCGTGAATTTATTCATATTGTCCAATATTGACAATTTATCCAATTTCGACGAAACCGGGTGCATGAACATCGCCCCCGCCGTCCCAGCCGACCTCTTCCTGCATGCCCCGACCGGCGCTGCCATCAGCGCCTTGCTCTATCCGCACGGGGAGGTCGTGCTGCATGACCTGAAGACGGGCCGGATCGCCGCGATCTGGAACTGCTTTTCCGGTCGTGCGGTCGGAGACGATTCCTTGAACGAGCCCGAATTCAGCGCGTTCGGCCACGACGAAGCCGTGCTTGGTCCCTACGAGAAGACCGGGGCCGACGGCCGGCGCTTCAAATCGATTTCCGCCGTTTTGCGCGACGGGAACGGAACGGCGATCGGTCTTTTGTGCATCAATCTCGATGTCTCGATGATCGATCATGCGGTGAAACTGCTTTCTGCCTTCGCCGGCGCCGAGCAGCCACGGCCGCAGGCGCTGTTTTCAAGCGACTGGCGCGAGGAAATCAATGCGACGCTGCATGGCTGGCTGAAGGCGCGCGGACTGGCGCTTGCCGCGCTGAAGCGCGCCGACCGCGTCGCCCTCGTGGCCGCGCTCGATGAACGGGGGCTCTTCCAGACCCGCAATGCCGTCGATCACCTGGCAAGCCTGATCGGCGCCTCGCGCGCTTCGATCTACAATTACCTCGCCGCGGTGCGCGGCGAGGCCTCCGGGTAGGAATCGTTCCAACCGGACCGACGGTTCCCATCGGTCGGAGCTTTATGTTCCTGATGTAATCGTCTGAATTTCAATCGTTTTCCCGTGCCGCCAGACGCGGCAACAGAAGGGTATCCAACCATGACTACCTTGCCCGATTTCCGGCTCGAAACCCACTTTTCGCGCTGGGAATTCAGCGCCCGCCATCACATGACGGCGAGCGACAGCCAGACCATGGCCATGAGCGAGCTTCTGGCGCTGGCCGATGACGAGGATCGCGCCGCCTGGGAGGGCGTGACGCTCGGCTATACCGAGACCTACGGCGCCCCGGCGCTGCGGGCCGCGATCGCCGCAACCTATGAGCGGCTCACGGCCGCCGATATCCTCTGCTTTGCCGGTGCGGAAGAAGGGCTATACTGCGCCATGCTGGCGCTGCTTGGCCCGGAAGACCATGCGATCGTGACGGTGCCGAACTATCAGTCGATGGAGACCCTTCCAGTGACCATCGCCGGCTCCGTCACCGGCGTGCCCCTTCGCCCTGAGAACGGCTGGCGGCTCGATATCGCCGACGTGCGCGCGGCCCTGCGTCCCAACACGAAACTTATCTGCGTCAATTTCCCGAACAATCCGACCGGCGCCATTGCCGACCAGGAGACATTCGCAGCGCTTTCGACCCTTTGCGCCGAGCGCGGCATCCATCTCTTCAGCGACGAGGTCTATCGCGGGCTGGAGCGGGATGCGGCCCTGCGCCTGCCACAGGCAGCAGACCTCTTCGAGCGCGGAATCTCGCTCAACGTCATGTCCAAGGCCTATGGCCTGCCGGGCTTGAGGATCGGCTGGATCGCCTGCCGCGACCATCAGTTGCTCGAGCGCATGGAAAAGATGAAGCACTATCTGTCGATCTGCAATTCGCGGCCGTCGGAAGTGCTGGCAACGATCGCGCTGAAGGCGCGAGCGACGATTCTTGAGCGAAACCGGGCGCTTGTGTCGGCCAATCTTGCAAAACTCGGCGCGTTCTTTGCGGAGTTCCCGGATCTTTACGAATGGCAGGCGCCCGACGGCGGTTGCGTCGGTTTTGCCCGCTATCTCGGGGCTGACGGGGTCGAGGCCCATTGCCGCAGCCTGGTCGAGGAGGCGGGTGTCCTGCTCCTGCCGTCAAGCCTGTTCGTTTCCGATCTCCTGAGTGTCGCCACCGATCGCTTTCGCGTCGGCTTCGGTCGCAAGGATATCGAGGTCGGGCTCGCCGCCTGGCGTCGGCACGTGTCGGGATAATGGCGGGCCGGCGTGGCCATGGGGCTGTGTTGCGATCGTTTGCGGCCCGTTTTCCTGATCTTGGTAACGCCTTTGCCTTAGAAAGTGCGCAGATGTGGATAGAACAGGGGCCTCAATAGCCTGAATATTAGCGGCGTGTTACCCAGCGCCGTTCATGCCGCCTGAGTATCTTCGCATCGATGCATTACAGACCCGAAATTGATGGACTGCGCGCCTTGGCCGTGGTTCCCGTGCTTCTCTTCCATGCCGGTTTCAGCTTCATTGCAGGCGGTTTTGCCGGCGTTGACGTGTTCTTCGTCATCAGCGGCTACCTGATTACCGCAATCATTCACCGCGAAATCCGGGACGGCAGCTTCAGCATCGTCTCGTTTTATGAGCGACGGGCGCGGCGCCTGGCGCCGGCGCTGCTTGTCGTGTGCGCCGTCTCGATCCCGTTCGCGCTTTTGTGGATGCTGCCGGGAGAGCTCAACAATTTCGGCAAGAGCCTCTATGCGGTCAACCTGTTTGCCTCGAACTTCCTGTTCTGGGACCAGACCGGATATTTTGCGCCGAGCACCGACCTGATACCGCTGTTGCACACCTGGTCGCTGGCGGTGGAGGAGCAGTTCTATGTCGTGTTTCCACTGCTCCTCATCCTGCTGCGCCGTTTCTCCGCCGCCCAGATGCTGAAGGTTGTTGCCGCCCTGGTGATCGCGAGTTTCGCCGTCACCCAGGTGCTGGCGGATATCGACCCGGCGGCAAACTTCTATCTGCTGCCAAGCCGCTTCTGGGAACTGGGCGTCGGTGCGCTCCTGGCGCTCGTTGGCGCTGAGAAGCTCGATCTGGCGCGAGGCCATCGCGAGCTGCTGTCCGCCCTCGGGCTTGTCCTGATCGTTGCAAGCTATGCCCTGGTCAAGGAATCGGCCTTTTACCCCGGCTGGACCACGGTGCCGGTGGTGCTCGGCACGGCGCTGGTTCTTGCCTTTGCCCGCGGCGATACCCTTGTCGGCAAGATGCTGTCGCTGAAGCCGCTGGTCGCCATCGGCCTCATCAGCTACAGCCTCTATCTCTGGCACCAGCCGGTCTTTGCATTTGCGCGGCTGCGGGCGATCGAGGAGATCCCGGCTTCGGGCTACGCGCTGCTGCTGGTGCTGTGCTTTACGCTTGCCTATCTCAGCTGGCGTTTCGTCGAGCAGCCGTTCCGCAAGCGCGAACGCTTCGGCCGCGGCGCGATCTTCGGGGCGACGCTTGCGGCAGGGTCGGCGGCGATCGCACTCGGTTTCGGCTTGGACGGTAGCGATGGGCTCGTCGCGCGCAATCGCCAGCTCGCGGAACTGACCCGGCCGAGCGTCGGCCTTGGAAAGACGTGCGACGCGGTTACGGATCTGCGCTGCGCCACCAGCCCGACCCCTGAGGTGGCGGTGTGGGGGGATTCCTTCGCCCGTCATCTCGTCGACGGTGTCATCGCCTCCAGGCCCGATGTGCGCCTGGTGCAACTCGCCAAGAACAATTGCGGACCGTTCGTCAGCCTCGCGCCCATTCTTCCGCGGCTTGGCCGCGACTGGTCGGACGATTGCTCCCGCTTCAACGACGACGTCCGCCGCTTTCTGCTCGCTCATCGATCGATCCGCTATGTCATCCTGTCGTCTCAGCTCAGCCAGTATCTCGACGAGGAGAAGGTCCTCGTCGGCGGCCGTCGGGAAGTGCCGTCGCAGATCAAGCTCCTGGGCGACGGCTTGCGGGAAACGCTGGGCTGGCTGAAGGCAAACGGTTTTGAAGCCGTCTTTGTGGCGCCGACCCCGCATGATGGTCGCGACACCGGATTGTGTGTGGCGCGCGCCACGCTGCTCGGGCAGCCGACCGAGCGGTGCGAGCTTGAGCTGACGCAGGTGCGGGCTCACGATCGCGACGTCCTGACGGTCGTTGCCGATATCGCCGACGAGTATCCCGTCGTCAGTTTCATGGACTATCTCTGCGACGCCGACAGTTGCAAGGTGAAGGACAATGGCGTCGGCCTCTTCGAGGACGCCGGGCATTTCTCGGCCCAGGGGTCACGCCAGCTGGGGCGTGCCTTCGACTTCTACGGCACCTTCGTTGGCGCCGCCAAGGGGCCAGGCCCATCGCAACGGGCGGGCGAGCCGGCTCCCAACGGCGGCGTGGGGCTCTGAGGGCCGTGCATGCCCGGCAAGCGGCATTTTGAAACGACAAACGCCCCGGATCCTTGAGATGCCGGGGCGTTCTGGTTCTGGCCGGTCCTTATGCCCGCGCGATCAGGCGCGGCGGCTGCGGCGCTCGCGGCTCGGGGCGGCAGGCGTCTCGTTGGCCGTCTTGTTGCGCAAGGGGCCGATCTTCTCGATAATCACCTCGAGGGTCGGGCGTTCGCGGCGCTGATGCGCGTCGAGCGCCACCCGCATGGCGGCGAGGTGGTCGCAGGTCGTGCCGCAGCAGCCGCCGATGATCTTTGCGCCGGCGTCGGCCGCAAGCCGCACATATTCGGCCATCAGCGGCGGCGTGCCGGAATAGTGGATCTCCGAGCCGCGGAATTCCGGGATGCCGCAGTTGCCCTTGACGATCACGGTTGCCCCGGGCGCTGCTTCGGTCATGTCGAGCAGCGAGGACAGGATGTCGGAGGCGCCGACACCGCAATTGGCGCCGACGGCGAGCGGGCCGTTGCCGAGGTCGCCGGCAACGCCGTGAATGTCCTTCGGGTGCAGGCCCATCATGGTCTTGCCGGCGGTGTCGAACGAGCCGGTATAGACATAGGGCATTCCGACCTTGATCGCAGCTTCGGCCGCCGCACGGATCTCGTCCGGAGCCGACATGGTCTCGATCCAGGCGACTTCGGCGCCACCGGCCTTCAGGCCCTCGATCTGCTCGACGAAGGCGGATACCGCATCTTCATAGGAAAGCGCGCCGAGCGGGATCAGCAGTTCGCCGGTCGGGCCGACGGAGCCGGCGGTGATGACCTTGCGCGACGCCTTGTCGGCAACGGCGCGGGCGATCTCGGCGGCGCGCTTGTTGAGCGCATGCACGCGGTCGTCCGCCTGGTGCAGCTTCAGGCGGTGACGGGTGCCGCCGAAGGTGTTGGTGAGGATGATGTCGGCGCCGGCGTCGACGAAGTCCTGGTGCAGCTTGGTGATGTTCTCCGGCTTCGTCTCGTTCCAGAGTTCCGGCGCTTCGCCGGCCTCCAGGCCCATGGCGAACAGCGAGGTGCCGGTCGCACCATCGGCAAGAAGCACGCCTTTTTCGGCAAGCAGGGCGGAGAGGGCATTCGTCGCTGCGGTCATCGGTTTTTCCCGGCTAGAAGAGGATGCAGAGAGATATAAAGATATCTTTATGTCTTTGCAAGCTGTTCGCGCCCGTACCGCGACTATTGTTGAGCACGCAGGCTCATGCGGCCGGCAAGGCCGAGCCCGAAGACCGCGAGCGCTGTCAGGAGCCACATCGGGTCGGCGCGGTTGAGGAAGAAGCTTTCGAGCATGGCGTTGTAGGTCATGAAGATCACCACCATGACGCAGAAGTCGGCAAAGATCCGGGCCTGCGGGCGGCGATAGGCCCGGGCATAGTCGAAGAGCGGTTTGACGAAGAGGAGCAGCGTCATCAGGATGCCGCCGGGAACGCCGAACATCAGCACCGCGTCGAGATAGCTGTTGTGGCCGGTCACGATGCCGCGCACGTCCCAGCTCGCTTCGAAATTGGCTTCCAGCCCCATGATGACAGGCGACAGCCAGAAGCTCGCATAGCCCTGGCCGAGCCAGGGACGCTCGGCGATACTTTCGCTTGCAAACTTCCAGATGTCGTCGCGGCCGGTAAAGGTCGGATCGTCGATCAGCGCCTTGGTGATGGCGTAAAGCGTGTCGGAATAGATGGTGCCGAGCGTCAGGCCGAAGACCAGCACCGACATGGCGAGATGGGCAAGGATCATCAGTCCGGGGCTGCGCACGGCGCGCCCGGCAAGCACGAGGCCGATCGCGATCGGCAGGAAACCGATGGTCGTCTTCGAGCCGGTATGAAGCACGAAATTGGCGGCCAGCAGCGTGATCGCCCAGCCGCGCAACGGCGCGCCGGCGCGCAGGCAGTAGATGCCGAACATGCACAGGATCGAAAACACCGGCGCCGAGACGTTCTTGTGCAGCAGGTGCCCGCGCCAGAAGCCGGCATGCCAGGGCTCGCCGCCCGCGGCCGAATGAATGGCGCGATCGGGCGCAACGAACAGCGCCGCATAGTCGATCAGGATCAGGATGAGGATCGCGTTGGCGCCGGCATTGACGAAATCCTTCTCGCTCTTCGGCAGCACCAGGACGCCGGCGACCATGATCATCGCGACAAGGCTGAGCGTCAGGCCGCGGGCCGAGGCGGCAGGGTCGTAGGATTGCAGGCAGGAGAGATAGGCGATCGCGAAGATGGCGATCCAGGACGGCGAGACGAGGCGCGACAGCACGCGACGGTCGACCGTCAGCATCATCGCAAAGAGATAGACCGCGCCCAGCACCAGGTAGCCGATCTGGTTGATGATGTTGCCATCGTTGGCGGCATTCGGGTCCGTCTCCACCCCGGCCTGAAACGGGATCAGCGTAAAGACGATGAGGAACAGGCCGAGCCCGGACAAAAGCGCGGCGAGACCGTGAACGAGTTCGACAAGGCCGGCATCGACGGCGGCGGGCACCTTGTGCCGCTCGCTGGAAAGACTGGCCGTGGCTGGGTTCGAATGCATGGCGGCGCCGAAACGGGTGAGGCAGGGCTGCCGCGGTTCTTGCGGCGTCGAGATTGGCTCCTTCCGAGGCCAATCAGGCGGCCGGGCCGGGCAGGGATCGGGATGCAGCTTGGCGCAATCAGGTTAAGTCTCGGTGAAGCGGGCAAGCGAGTGCTGCCGCCGCCCTGCGGGACCTTCGCGCCACGCCCACGGATATTTCCGCGCCGATTGCCGCAGGTGCTTGCCGCACGGGCTTCGTGCCCTTAAAAAGGTGGGGAGTGTCCCGGCCGTCAGAAAATGCGGCCGTTGCCGTATTCAGCGGCATGTCTTCCATAATTCGATCACGATTTTCGTCCCGAGGTCGTTCGATAGCGTCGAAACGAGAAAACACGATATGCAGTCCCTTTACCGTATGGTCGCGTCCGCCGCGGTCTCCGTCAGCCTGCTCCTTGGCAGCGCATCCTTTGCCGCAGCCGGGCAGGCCCACTTTGTCGTCAATGCCGAGACCGGCTCCATCCTCGAGGCCGACAACGCCGACGAACTGAACTACCCGGCATCGCTGACCAAGATGATGACGCTGTACCTCGCGTTCGAAGCGCTGAAGAACGGCACCCTGGCATGGGATCAGAAGCTGACCGTGTCCGAGCACGCCAACAGCCTCGAGCCCTTCAAGCTTGCCGTGGGCGCCGGTCGCCAGATCACCGTGCGCGAAGCGGTCATGGGCATGGTCGTGCTTTCGGCCAATGACGCCGCCGTCGTCATCGGCGAGACGCTCGCCGGCAACGAGACCGCCTTTGGCGAGATGATGACCCGCAAGGCCAAGACCCTCGGCATGAACAGCACCGTCTTCAAGAACGCCAACGGCCTGCCTGACCCGGCCCAGGTGACCACGGCGCGCGACATGGCGACGCTCGGTCTCGCGCTGATGCGCGATTATCCGCAGGAATTCCAGCTCTTCGCCAACAAGACGATCGAGTTTCGCGGCATGAAGCTGCGCGGCCACAACAATGTGATGAAGCGCTACGAGGGCGTCGACGGCATCAAGACCGGCTATACCGATGCATCCGGCTACAATCTCGTCACCTCGGCCAAGCGCAACGGCACACGCCTCGTCGCCGTCGTCATGGGCGGCAAGACAGCGCAGGCGCGTGACGACGAGATGATCGCGCTCCTCGACAAGTTCCTGCCGCCGAAGGACGAGGCCAGCGCCGCCAGCATCGCCGAACCGGCGGCCGCGACGGCGACGACGACCACCACGACGAACTGATCTCCTCATGCGGTTTTCGTTGAGGGTTTGCCCCTCTCCTCGGGTTTAGCCCGAGGACTAACCCTCTCCCCGCAGGCGGGGCGAGGGGACGAGAACTGTTGCGGGCCGCCAGAACTTGGCCGGGTGATTCATAAGCTCTTGTCGGACGGATTGCGACGTTGCCGCGTGTCCCTTCTCCCCGTCCAAACGGGGAGAAGGTGCGGGCAGGCGGATGAGGGGCAGTCCTCACCGCGCGGATGAGGGTCGGTTGCTCTTCGGTAACCTGCGTAACGCCTCAGGCCGCCTTCCTGTCGTCATGGCTGACGGGGGTGACCATGGCGGAGATGATGGCCGAGAGGTCGAGGGCGCCGATTGGCCGGCCGTTTTCGTCGACCACATGGGCGGTTGCGACGCGGGCTGCGGTCATGGTGCGGGCGGCCGATTCCAAGACCGTTCCTGTCACCAGCGGCACGCCCTCGGCATTGCCCGACAGCGGCCGCATGATGGTCTCGACATTGATCACCCGGCCACGGTTCACTTCTTTGACGAAGGCGGTGATGTAGTCGTCGGCAGGCGAAAGCACGATCTCCTGGCCGGTGCCCTGCTGCACCACGCGGCCATCGCGCAGGATGGCGATCTTGTCGCCGAGGCGCAGCGCCTCGTCGAGGTCGTGGGTGATGAAGACAACCGTCTTCTTCAGTTCCTTCTGCAGGTCGAGCAGCACCGTCTGCATGTCGACGCGGATCAGCGGGTCGAGTGCGGAATAGGCCTCGTCCATCAGAAGGATGTCGGCATCGTTGGTGAGCGCACGGGCAAGGCCGACGCGCTGCTGCATGCCGCCTGAAAGCTGGTTCGGGAAGTGGTTCTCGAAGCCCTTCAGGCCGACGCGTTCGATCCAGCCGCGGGCGCGCTTTTCGCTGTCCTTGCGCTCGACGCCCTGGATCTCCAGCCCGTAGACAGTGTTGTCGAGCACGGTGCGGTGCGGCAGCAGCGCGAATTTCTGGAACACCATCGCCGTCTTGTGGCGGCGGAATTCCCTGAGGGCATTCTCGTTCATCTTGCAGACGTCGACGCCGTCATAGAGCACTTCGCCCGCCGTCGGGTCGATCAGCCGGTTGATGTGGCGGATGAGCGTCGACTTGCCGGAACCCGAAAGCCCCATCACCACCGTGACGGCACCGGCAGGCATGGAGATGTTGATGTCCTGGAGGCCGAGCACGTGACCGTGCTGCTCGTTGAGCTCGGCCTTGCCCATGCCCTTCTTGACGGCGTCGACATAGGCGCCGCCGTTGGGCCCGAAGATCTTGTAGAGGTTCTTCACCTCGATCGCGTGACTAGCCATGGATAACCTCCGAGTGCTTCTGCAGCCGCTTGCCGAAGGCCTGGCTGGTGCGGTCGAAAATGATGGCGATGCCTACCAGGGCAAAACCGTTGAGGAAGCCGACGGTGAAGAACTGGTTGGCGATCGCCTGCAGCACGTTCTTGCCGAGACCGCCGACACCAATCATCGATGCAACGACGACCATCGCCAGCGACATCATGATCGTCTGGTTGATACCGGCCATGATGGTGGGCAGCGCCAGCGGCATCTGAACGTTTTTCAGTTTCTGCCACGTGGACGAGCCGAACGCGTCGGCCGCTTCCAGGACCTCCTTGTCGACGAGCCGGATGCCGAGGTTGGTGAGACGGATCATCGGCGGCACCGCATAGATGACCACGGCGATCAGGCCCGGCACCTTGCCGATGCCGAAGATCATGACGACCGGGATCAGGTAGACGAAGCTCGGCATCGTCTGCATCACGTCTAGGATCGGGTTGACGATCGCCTGCACCCGCTCAGAACGCGCCATCAGGATGCCGATCGGAATACCGATCAGGATCGAAATCAGCGTGCAGACGGTGACCATCGCAAGCGTGATCATCGTGTCGTTCCACAATCCGACGAGGCCGATGGCGATCATCGACAGCGCCGTACCGATGGTGATGTTGATGTTGCGGCTACCGAAATAGACGACCGCGACCATGAGCACCAGGATGACGATCCAGGGAGAGCCGACGAACAGGCCCTCCAGATAATTCAGGAACCATTGAAGCGGTTGGACCACCGTGTCGATGGCGTCGCCATAAGAACGGACGAAGCCTTTGAAGCCGTCGTCGATGGTCTTGCGCGCCAGGCGGATCATGCCCTCGTCAATGGCAGGGAACTTGCAGAGCAACTCTGGCAAGACACTGCAGATGGACGCCATTTGTTTCCCCTTCTTGGCCGGAAGTCTTGTTGTCGCCGGTTGCGTCTCGGCTTCGACCAGGGTCGAGGCTTGCGCACACTTGGGTGACCTCTCTGGGTCCCGGCTTCTAAAATGTGTCAGCGAAATGTGGCGCCCGCTTTACTGATTGCGACGCGAAGGGCCACGGTTCGCCGCCGCTGGAACGATGCGCGCGCAAATCAACCCTGAGGCAGGCGCCATGGTTCCGGTGGTGGAACGGTGCCGCGGCGGGCAGGCGGCCTGTTGCGCCGCTCCACCCGCCGTCAGATTGCGATCAGAGTGCCGCCTTGACCTTCTCGGCCACGTCCGGGCTCACCCACTTGGTCCACATGTCGGGGAACTCCTCGAGGAAGTGCTTGGCCGCGTCCTCGTTCGTGCCCTGGTTCTGGTCCATCCAGGCGAGAACCTTGTTGACCGTGCCGTTGTCCCACTTGCGGACCTTGACATAGTCCATGGCGACGCTGGCCTTTTCGGAGAAGGACTTGGTCACGACCGTGTAGACGTCGGAGACCGGGTAGGAGTTGACCTTCGGGTTCGGGCAGTCCGGAACGGCCGTGCAGGCGTCCCAATCGGCCTTGTCGTGCTCGACGCCGAAGGAGAGGCGGGTCATCTCGTATTTGCCGAGGATGGCGGTCGGCGCCCAGTAGTAGCCGAGCCAGCCGGTCTTCTTTTCAAAGGCGTTGGCGATCGAGCCGTCGAGGCCGGCGGCCGAGCCGGTGTCAACCAGAAGGAAGCCGTCCTTTTCCGCATTCAGCGCCCTGTAGAGATTGGCCGTCGAGACCTGGCAGTTCCAGCCCGACGGGCAATTGTGAACCGCAGCCTTCGACGAATCTTCCGGTGCCGGGAACAGTTCCGGATGCTTCAGTGCATCCTGCACCGTCTTGATGTCGGGATGCGCGTCGGCGATGAATTTCGGGATCCACCATCCTTCGACGCCGCCTTCGCTGAGCAGAGGTGCGGCTTCGATCAGTCGGCCTTCCTTGATCGCCGCGTCGAGCGGCGTGCGCACCGCGTTGACCCAGAGTTCCGGCGCCATGTCGGGCTGCGCCTTTTCGTTCATCGAGGCAAAGGTCGGCATGGTGTCGCCGGTCACCAGCGTCACGGTGCAGCCGTAGCCGTTTTCCAGAATGAACTTGTCCACCTGGGCGGCGACGCCGGCGGAAGCCCAGTTCATTTCGGCAATGCTGACGTCACCGCATTCCGCAGCCTGGGCGGAGCCCGCCAGAGCATAAAGGCCCGCGGCGAGAATGGTGGAAGCGAGGAGTTTCTTCATGTTGCAAGACCTCCCAGTCTTTTTGCAGCCAATATCCAAACGGGAATCCACGGGGGACGCGACGCGTCCTCCGTCACCCGGAGCAACTCATGCAGCGTGAGGTTCGGCATCGGACAAGCCAAGGGTCACCCTTGCTGCGGACGGTGCGGGAGTTCGCTTTTACCCATGGCCGCGGAACCCTGTCGCCAGCCAATCTCCTCTTATACCGTCAGCCAAGCCTAAGGTTTCTCGTTGAGAAATCAACCTCTTCAATCGGATGAGCGGGCGGCGCGCGTGAACATGCGTTCTGTATGCGACATCGCTGGAGCGACGTTTTTGCCCGTGAAAGGCGTCTAATTTAAGCAATAGCGACAATTCCTGCCGCAAAAACCGGCGCGAGAAGCAGAGTCACTTCGAACCCTGTCCGGATCCTGACGTTTCCTGTCGCGATTGCGCCACCGGATTTGTCGCGCATGTCGCGAAAAATTTACAAAAAAGGCCGGAATTCACCTTTGGTTAAATCTTCAATAACCATCCGGTAACGATGTCGAGCTAATTGTTCTTCTCGCGGCGGGGGACTGCCGCCGGTCCGGATCAGGTTTTAGCGTCCCGGGCTTTGAGCGAACCTTCGGGGTGTTTTTCCGAAGTGACCAGGCGTTTTTTTGGCGGCCGCATCCCTCCCAGCGAGGTTGATGCGGCCTTCGCATTTTCAGGAACCCTCCTTGCCGCAGCCGTGCGGCCACTGTTCCAGACGGCGGCCATCTTGTCAGGCGCGTCACGGTCGCTGTAGCTCTTTGCCTTGCATTACATCTGTCCGTTCATCGGCTGCCGATAGGGGAGCCTTGCGGGAGGGGCTCGCCGGTCGTGAATCTGCAATTGCTGTTCCTGCACGCGCTTCCGCTCGATGGCTCGATGTGGGCGGGCCAGATGGGCCTTCTTCCAGGCGCGGCTTATGCGCCGACCCTCTATGGCCTTGGGGACAGCGTCGAGGCATGGGCGAGCGCGGTGCTCGGCCAGGCGACCGGTGAAAGGCTGATCGTCGTCGGCTGTTCGGTCGGCGGGTCCTGCGCCCTGGAGGTCGCGGCCATCGCACCTGACCGGGTGGCGGCGCTCGTTCTCATCGGCACCAAGGCTCGGCATCGGCCCGATCCCGACCTGCGCGACAGGGCGATCGCCTTGATTGATCAGAAGGGGATGGACGAGGCCTATCGTGCTCTGTGGGAGCCGCTGCTTTCACCGCAGGCCCCTGCGAGCGCGAAGGACGCGGTCAGGCGCATTGCACTTCGCCAATCGCCGCTGGAGGTTGCGCGCGGCGTTGCCGCCTTTCACGGTCGACAGAGCCGCGATCGCACTCTCTCAGCGTTTCAGGGTCCGATCGCTGTCGTCAGCGGCGCCGACGACAGCGCGCCGGGGCCGCAACGAAGTGCCGAACAGGCGGCCGCAGCGCCTGATGCCACCCTCCATATCGTTCCGGATTGCGGGCACTATGTGCCGTTGGAGCGTCCGGACGCCATCAACGCCATCCTCCGCCGGCTGATCGCTGAACAGGGCTAGCCACGGCGTCGCATTGCGTGCTTGCGCCCGGCGTCGCTGGCGCACAAAAAAACCGCCCCTGGAGGGGCGGCTGGAGGAGGCTCCGGGAGGAGAGCTCTTAAGGGCGAACATCGCCCGATCGCGGCTTAGCCGACGTTCGAGGTGCGAATGAAACCGAGCGGGCCGAAGGGGGCGTCGACCACGAGGTTGCGCACGCGCGACTGGCTGGCGGGAACCTTGGAATTCCAGGCGATCTGGACGAAATTGGGCTTGCTGAAGATGTACAGCATGGACGTAAACCTTGAGAGGCCGGAGGCCTTGCTCCGGGGCTTGTTGATATGTCGCTGATATAGGTGTGCACTGCGAAAAACGGAAGGCCAAATTCGCCATGCGATGTCGCATTTTGGCTAGCCACCGCGACATTTTCGACAAGCCTTGCGAAGGCTGGAAACAATGCGTGAGCGGCAGGGCTCAATTGCGGCGAAATCGTGTCGAAACAGACCTTTGCCGCCGCGCGTTTCGGTGTTACCGATGCCGCATGACACGCAGGATCATGTTGCAGGGAACCGGCTCGGATGTCGGAAAATCGGTACTGGTGGCGGGGCTCTGCCGGCTCGCAGCCAATCAGGGCCTGAAGGTCCGCCCGTTCAAGCCGCAGAACATGTCGAACAACGCCGCCGTTTCCGACGACGGCGGCGAGATCGGCCGGGCGCAATGGCTGCAGGCGATGGCCGCCCGCGTGCCGTCGTCGATCCACATGAACCCGGTGCTCTTGAAGCCGCAGTCCGACGTCGGCAGCCAGATCGTCGTTCAGGGCAAGGTGGCGGGGCAGGCGAAGGGGCGCGAATACCAGGCGCTCAAACCCAAGCTTCTCGGCGCGGTGATGGAGAGCTTCGATGAGATTTCGGCGGGCGCCGATCTCGTGGTGGTCGAAGGCGCGGGTTCGCCGGCGGAAATCAACCTCAGAGCCGGCGATATCGCCAATATGGGTTTTGCGACGCGCGCCGGCGTTCCGGTCGTGCTCGTCGGCGACATCGATCGGGGCGGGGTGATCGCGTCGCTCGTCGGTACGCACGCGATCCTGCCCGAGGAAGACCGGCGCATGGTGACGGGCTATCTCATCAACAAGTTCCGCGGCGACGTCACGTTGTTTGACGACGGCATTGCCGCCGTCCACCGCTTCACCGGCTGGCCGTGTTTCGGCGTCGTGCCCTGGCTGAAGGCGGCATCGCGGCTGCCGGCGGAAGACTCTGTCGTGCTCGAAAAGCTGACGCGGGGCAAAGGCCGGGCGCTGAAGGTCGCAGTACCCGTCCTGTCGCGCATTGCCAATTTCGACGACCTCGATCCGCTCGCCGCCGAACCGGAGGTCGATCTCATCTTTGTGCGGCCGGGAAACCCGATCCCCGCGGATGCTGGCCTCGTCGTCATTCCCGGCTCGAAATCGACGATCGGCGACCTCATCGACTTCAGGGCGCAGGGCTGGGATCGCGACCTCCAGCGCCATGTGCGCCGCGGCGGAAGGGTGATCGGCATCTGCGGCGGCTACCAGATGCTCGGACGGGGCGTGACCGATCCGCTCGGCATCGAGGGCGGCGAGCGTGACGTCGAAGGCCTCGGACTGCTCGACGTCGAAACCGAGATGGCGCCGGAGAAGACCGTGCGCAACAGTCGCGCCTGGTCGCTGGAGCATGACGTGGCGCTCGACGGCTACGAAATCCATCTCGGCCGGACGCAAGGGCCGGATTGCGACCGCCCTTCGGTGCGCATCGACAACCGCGCCGATGGCGCGCTGTCGTCCGATGGCCGGGTGATGGGCACCTATCTGCACGGGCTGTTTTCAAGCGATGCCTATCGCGCGGCGCTTCTGAAGAGTTTCGGTATCGAGGGTGGCGCAAACAACTATCGCCAGTCGGTCGATGCGGCGCTCGACGATGTCGCGAACGAGCTCGAAGCCGTGCTCGACCGGCGCTGGCTGGACGGGCTGCTCGGGCGGTAGCGCACCAATCCGATCGCAGCCGACAAATCGTCGCGTGGCGCAACTCGGCCGGGGAGGCGTCGCAAGCGTCGATTGACTTTGGGCTGCCCGCTTCCTAATCATCGGACGTTGGATGGTTCCTCCCGGTCGTGGCGATCAGGGGGAATAATTGGGAATGTGACGGGTGGACCCAAATCGGGCATCCTCATCGCAGCCGACCCCGCGACTGTAGAACGGTCAGGGTTCGCCATCGGGTTTGATGCCGGGCTGTCGGCCGGTTGCATGGGCAATCGGGGCAGGTCGAAGTCAAACCGGAAAAGCCACTGGCGTGGCTTCGTGATCAGCCGGGTTGGACGCCTCTTCTTCTACGAATCGTCCGCCTTTCACGAACTTTTAAAAACGCCGGGAAGGTGAGGCGGGCCGCTCGGGTCCTGACATCGGAACCTCGCCCTTTCGGGGCGAGGCGATGCCGGGCCTCGTGACGCCGTGAGCCAGGAGACCTGCCATCCTGCATGGGCATTCCGCCCGAGGAGACGTTGTCTCCAACGCCATCACGGAGGTTGTTTTGGCTCGCAGATCATTTTCCGAACGCGCCGCAGGCGCGCTGACCGGCTGTTGCCATCTGTCGATGACCTCAGGTTCCTGAGGCGGCGGCGATGAGCAATGAGAGCGTCGGACCGATCCTGGTCCTTGGCGGCGCCCGTTCCGGCAAATCGAGCTTTTCCGAGAGGCTGGTCGAAGCGTCCGGTCTCGCCATGCATTATGTCGCCACGGGCCGCGCCTGGGACGACGAAATGCGCGATCGCATCGATCATCACCGGACGCGGCGAGGCGAAGGCTGGACGACGCACGAAGAGCCTGTCGACCTCGTTGGTGTGCTCCAACGCATCGATAACCCCGGTCATATCGTCCTTGTCGACTGCCTGACCCTGTGGGTCACCAATCTCATGCTCGAAGAGCGCGACATCGGGGCGGAGTTTGCAGCGCTTGCCGCCTATCTGCCCGAGGCGCAGGCGCGCCTCGTTTTCGTCTCCAATGAAGTCGGCCTCGGCATCGTGCCCGAGAACCGCATGGCGCGCGAATTCCGCGACCATGCCGGCCGGCTTCACCAGATCGTTGCGGAGAAATCCGCTGAAGTTTACTTTGTCGCGGCCGGTTTGCCGCTGAAAATGAAGGGTTGAATTATGACCACCGCAAGAACCAGCCACGGCAAGATCCCGGCGACCGTCATCACCGGCTTCCTCGGCGCCGGCAAGACGACGATGATCCGCAACCTTTTGCAGAACGCCGACGGCAAGCGCATCGCGCTGATCATCAACGAGTTCGGCGATCTTGGCGTCGACGGCGACGTGCTTAAGGGCTGCGGCGCGGAAGCCTGCACCGAGGACGACATCATCGAGCTCACCAATGGCTGCATCTGCTGCACGGTTGCCGATGATTTCATCCCGACCATGACCAAGCTGCTCGAGCGCGAGAAGCGCCCGGATCATATCATCATCGAGACCTCGGGCCTGGCGCTGCCGCAGCCGCTGATCGCCGCCTTCAACTGGCCGGACATCCGCAGCGAAGTGACCGTCGACGGCGTCGTCACCGTGGTCGACAGCGCTGCCGTTGCCGCCGGTCGTTTTGCCGACGACCACGACAAGGTCGATGCGCTGCGCGTCGAGGACGACAATCTCGACCATGAAAGCCCGATCGAGGAACTGTTCGAGGACCAGCTGACGGCTGCCGACCTCATCGTTCTCAACAAGACCGACCTGATCGACGCTTCGGGCCTGAAGGCCGTGCGCGAAGAAGTCGCCTCGCGCACCAGCCGCAAGCCGACGATGATCGAGGCAAAGAACGGCGAGGTGGCAGCCGCCATCCTGCTCGGCCTCGGCGTCGGCACCGAAAGCGATATCGCCAACCGCAAGTCGCATCACGAGATGGAGCATGAGGCGGGCGAAGAGCACGACCACGACGAGTTCGACAGCTTCGTCGTCGAACTCGGCGCGATCGCCGATCCCAATGCCTTCATCGATCGCCTCAAGGGCGTCATCGCCGAGCATGACGTGCTGCGCCTCAAGGGTTTTGCCGATGTGCCCGGCAAGCCGATGCGCCTCCTGATCCAGGCGGTCGGCGCCCGCATCGACCAGTATTACGACCGCGCCTGGGCTGCTGGCGAAAAGCGCGGCACGCGCCTCGTCGTCATCGGCCTGCACGACATGGATGAGGCTGCGGTGCGCGCTGCGATCGCAGCACTCGTCTGACACTTCGAAATGACGCCGCACCGGGCCGAGGCTGCTTCGTGCCGCACGCCCGGTACGGCCTGAACGGACAAGACCATGCATCTGCTTCTCGCCCAGAAAGGAACGATCGCCGACGGCAATGAAGCGATCGACCTCGGGCAAACGCCGGCCGATATCCTGTTTCTCTCGGCCGCCGACACCGAGCTTTCCTCGATCGCCGCGGCCCATGGCCGCCGCGACGGGGACATGAGCCTGCGCATCGCAAGCCTCATGAGCCTGATGCACCCGATGTCGGTCGACACATACGTCGAGCGCACGGTGCGGCATGCGAAGCTGATCGTGGTCCGGCCGCTCGGAGGCGCCAGCTATTTCCGCTATCTGCTCGAGGCCTTGCACGCCGCGGCCGTCACCCACCGCTTCCAGATCGCGGTGCTGCCCGGCGACGACAAGCCGGACCCGGGACTTGAACCTTTCTCGACCGTTGCCGCCGACGACCGCCAGCGCCTCTGGGCCTATTTCACCGAGGGCGGCGCCGACAATGCTGGCCTGTTCCTCGACTATGCCGCGGCGCTGATCTCAGGCGCGGAAAAACCGCAACCGGCCAAGCCGCTGCTGAAAGCCGGCATCTGGTGGCCGGGCAGGGGCGTGATCGGGGTATCGGAGTGGCTGCAGGCGGTTGCTTCCGACTTGCGGGCTTCTGTGGGGTGGGACGCACCCCCCTCTGTCCTGCCGGACATCTCCCCGACAAAGGGGGAGATCAGGGATGCGGGCGCGCGGCCTGTCTTGGGTGGAGAGCGTGAGGTGGCTGCCCAGAGTCATCCTTCAGTCGCCGGCAATCCAATTTTTGAAGCGAGCGTTCACCCCACGCCAATCTCCCCCCTTGTGGGGGAGATGCCCGGCAGGGCAGAGGGGGGCAACGCCGCCACAAACGCGGCGCATCCGGCACTCACGTCCGGCGCCTTGAATGCTGAAGCGAGCGCGACCGTCGCCATCTGCTTCTATCGCGCGCTCGTCCAGAGCGGCGAGACGCGACCGGTGGAGGCGCTGATCGACGCGCTGGCGGAGCAGGGCGTGCGTGCGCTGCCGGTGTTCGTTTCGAGCCTCAAGGATGCTGTTTCCGTCGGCACGCTGCAGGCGATCTTCGCCGAAGCCGCTCCCGACGTGGTGATGAACGCCACGGGCTTTGCGGTTTCTTCGCCCGGCGCCGACCGGCAGCCGACGGTGCTGGAATCAACCGGTGCACCGGTGCTGCAGGTGATCTTTTCCGGTTCTTCGCGGGCGCAATGGGAGACGTCGCCGCAGGGGCTGATGGCGCGCGACCTTGCGATGAACGTCGCGCTGCCGGAAGTCGACGGTCGCATTCTCGCGCGCGCCGTCTCCTTCAAGGCGGCGTCGATCTATGACGCCAGGGTCGAGGCCAACATCGTCGGCCACGAACCGCTCGAGGACAGGGTGCGCTTTGCCGCAAGCCTTGCCGTCAACTGGGCAAAGCTGCGCCGGACGGAGCCTGCCGAACGGCGGATCGCCATCGTCATGGCCAACTATCCGAACCGCGACGGCCGCCTCGGCAATGGCGTCGGGCTCGACACGCCGGCCGGCACCGTCGAGGTGCTGCGGGCGATGGCGAAGGAGGGGTATGCCGCCCGCGATATCCCCGACGACGGTGACGCCCTGATCCAGTATCTGATGGCCGGGCCAACCAATTCCGCTAGCCGCGACCGCGAAATCCGCGAGACAATTTTGCTCAGCGATTACAAGGCTTTCTTCGATTCGCTTCCGAAACAGATTCGGGATCAGGTCGGTGGTCGCTGGGGTGCACCGGAGGCCGATCCGTTCTTCCTCGATGGTGCCTTCGCGCTGCCGCTCGCCCGCTTCGGCGAGGTGATCGTCGGCATCCAGCCGGCGCGGGGCTACAATATCGATCCGAAGGAAAGCTACCACTCGCCGGACCTCGTGCCGCCGCATGGCTATCTCGCCTTCTATGCCTATCTGCGCCTGCAATTCGCGGCACAGGCGATCGTGCACATGGGCAAGCACGGCAATCTCGAATGGTTGCCGGGCAAGGCCTTAGCGCTGTCTGAAACCTGCTATCCCGAGGCGATCTTCGGGCCGCTGCCGCATATCTATCCCTTCATCGTCAACGATCCGGGCGAAGGCACGCAGGCCAAGCGCCGCACCAGCGCCGTGATCATCGATCACCTGACGCCACCGCTGACGCGCGCCGAATCCTATGGCCCGCTCAAGGACCTCGAAGCGCTCGTCGACGAATACTACGACGCCTCTGGCGGCGACCCGCGCCGGCTTCGTCTGCTCAGCCGCCAAATCCTCGATCTCGTGCGCGACATCGGCCTCGACAGCGACGCCGGCATCGACAAGGGCGACAGCGACGACAAGGCGCTGGAAAAGCTCGACGCCTATCTTTGTGACCTCAAGGAAATGCAGATCCGCGACGGCCTGCACGTCTTCGGCGTGGCGCCGGAAGGGCGCTTGCTGACAGATCTCACCGTAGCGCTGGCGCGCGTGCCGCGTGGGCTCGGCGAGGGTGGAGACCAGAGCCTGCAGCGGGCGATCGCGGTGGATGCGGGATTGAACCGCGCGGTCTCGTCTGTTCGTTCGGCACCTGCGGGGGGTAATCCCACGAACGAGGACGGGTCTATCTCTTCGCAGACCAAACCCTTCGACCCGCTCGACTGCGTCATGTCCGCCCCATGGACCGGCCCGAAGCCAGCGATCTTCGCCGACCTCTCCGATGCCCCATGGCGCACCAACGGCGACACGGTGGAGCGCATCGAACTGCTGGCGGCAAAGCTCGTCTCGGGCGAAGAGAGCTGCCCCGGCGACTGGCCCCACACCCGCGCGGTCCTTGCCGAAATCGACACGCGCCTCAAGCCCTCGATCTCCGGCTCGGGCGCCGCCGAGATGGCGGGTTTCCTCACCGGCCTCGACGGCCGTTTCGTCGCCCCCGGACCCTCCGGCGCACCCACCCGTGGTCGCCCGGACGTGCTGCCGACCGGCCGCAATTTCTATTCCGTCGACAGCCGCTCGGTGCCGACGCCGGCGGCCTATGAGCTTGGCAAGAAATCGGCCGAACTTCTGATCCGCCGCTACCTGCAGGATCACGGCGAATGGCCGTCGTCTTTCGGGCTCACGGCCTGGGGCACGGCGAACATGCGCACCGGCGGCGACGATATCGCCCAGGCCTTAGCGCTGATCGGCGCCAAGCCCACCTGGGACATGGTCTCGCGCCGGGTGATGGGCTACGAGATCGTGCCGCTCGCCGTGCTCGGACGGCCGCGCGTCGACGTGACGCTGCGCATCTCAGGATTCTTCCGCGATGCCTTCCCGGACCAGATCGCGCTGTTCGACAAGGCAATCCGCGCCGTCGGAGCGCTGGAAGAGGACGATGCCGACAACATGATCGCCGCGCGCATGCGGGCGGAGAGCCGGCGGCTGGAGGCTGAGGGGGTGGAAGCCGCAGAGGCCGCGCGCCGCGCATCCTATCGCGTCTTCGGCGCCAAGCCCGGGGCCTATGGCGCCGGCCTGCAGGCGCTGATCGACGAGAAGGGTTGGGAGAGCAAGGCGGATCTCGCCGAGGCCTATCTCACCTGGGGCGCCTATGCCTATGGCGCCGGCGAGGAGGGCAAGGCCGAGCGCGACCTCTTCGAGGAGCGACTGCGCACGATCGAGGCCGTGGTGCAGAACCAGGACAACCGCGAGCACGACCTGCTCGACAGCGACGACTACTACCAGTTCGAAGGCGGCATGAGTGCGGCGGCCGAGCACGTGGGCGCAAAGCGCCCGGCCATCTACCACAACGACCATTCCCGGCCGGAAAAGCCGGTCATCCGCTCGCTCGAGGAGGAGATCGGCCGCGTCGTCCGGGCCCGCGTGGTCAATCCCAAGTGGATTGATGGCGTCATGCGCCACGGCTACAAGGGCGCCTTCGAGATCGCCGCCACCGTCGACTACATGTTCGCCTTTGCCGCGACCACGGGGGCTGTGCGCGACCATCATTTCGAGGCCGCCTACCAGGCCTTCGTCGTCGACGAACGGGTGGCCGATTTCCTGCGCGACAAGAACCCGGCCGCCTTTGCCGAACTGGCCGAGCGGCTGCTCGAAGCGATCGACCGCAATCTCTGGACGCCGCGCTCGAATTCGGCGCGCTTTGAACTTGGCGGCATCAGCCAGGCCGTAACGCGGCTAATGGCCGGCAATGAATAGAGCGGGATGCCCCGCATCCTGCAAACCTGATTTGAGGGAGTGACCATGAACGACGAAACGACGAACAGCGGCGAACCTGTTGCCGAGAAGGACGATGCCCGCCACGCCATGAAGATGGCGAAGAAGAAGGCGGCGCGCGAAAAGATCATGGCGACCAAGACCGACGAGAAGGGCCTTGTCATCGTCAACACAGGCAAGGGCAAGGGCAAGTCGACCGCCGGCTTCGGCATGATCTTCCGCCACATCGCCCACGGCATGCCCTGCGCCGTCGTGCAGTTCATCAAGGGCGCCATGGCGACCGGCGAGCGCGAGCTGATCGAAAAGCATTTCGGCGATGTTTGCCAGTTCTACACGCTCGGCGAAGGCTTTACCTGGGAAACGCAGGACCGCGCCCGCGACGTGGCGATGGCGGAAAAAGCCTGGGAAAAGGCCAAGGAGCTGATCCGCGACGAGCGCAACTCGATGGTGTTGCTCGACGAGATCAACATTGCGCTGCGCTACGATTACATCGATGTCGCCGAAGTGGTGCGGTTCCTCAAGGAAGAAAAGCCGCACATGACCCATGTCGTGCTCACCGGCCGCAACGCCAAGGAAGACCTGATCGAGATCGCCGATCTGGTGACCGAAATGGAGCTGATCAAGCATCCGTTCCGCTCCGGCATCAAGGCGCAGCAGGGCGTCGAATTCTGATGAGCCAGAGCTGGCAGTTCTGGGCGCTGCTGTCGGCAGCCTTTGCTGCGCTCACGGCAATCTTTGCAAAGGTCGGCGTCGCGCAGGTCAATTCCGACTTCGCGACGCTGATCCGCACCGTCGTCATTCTCTTTGTGCTCGCCGGTATCGTGGTGGCGACCGGGCAGTGGCAGAAGCCGTCTGAAATCCCCGGCCGGACCTGGCTGTTCCTGGCGCTGTCTGGGCTTGCCACCGGCGCCTCCTGGCTTGCCTATTTCCGCGCCCTGAAGCTCGGCGACGCCGCCCGCGTCGCCCCGCTCGACAAGCTGTCGATCGTCATGGTGGCGATCTTCGGCGTCTTGTTTCTGGGTGAAAAACTCAACCTGATGAACTGGCTCGGCGTCGGCCTCATCGCCGGCGGCGCGTTGTTGCTGGCGGTGTTTTGAGGTCGCTCGCCCCGTTTGTTCACTGAATGTTCGCCTCAATCACGTCGCAATTCCGGTACATGCAGTGGTTGCGATGGATCGGAGGACGGCATGCAGGTTGACGGCAGTTGGCGCGGGCGCCATGAAAGAGACTACCTTTTCTTCGCAGCCTGGGTGACGGCGGTCCTGTCGGCGCTCTGCGCTGCCGTCCACTATGTCGCGACACTGCCTGCGGGCTGCCCATTCGGGCTCGTTGTGGTTCTCCTTGGTATTTTCCCGGCCATGGTTACAGCGCGATTGACGATCGCGCTCAGCCGATCGCGCCGCAGCCCTTGGCAACTGGTGGCGTATTCGTCCGGGTGTGGCTTCGCCACGGTCGCCGGCCTGATTGGCATCTACGTTCTGACCATGAGTTTCGCGAGTTGGGATCCGGGTGGATATGCCGTGCCCTACCCAGTGCTGACGCACAGTTTTCTAACGTCCGGTTTCCCGGTGTTCGCGGTCGCCGGTGCGCTCATCGCTGCTGCGACCTTCGGGCTGTGGCTGCTGGGCGAGAGGAGAATGGAACGCAACAGCGCTGAGGCGGGGGACGGGACGGCCTCACAGCACACCCCGTTTTCCCCGCACGAGCGCGCATTCGCTCGCAGTGGGCAGTGGCGGGCCGAAGAGCGCTATATCTGGCTCTCTGTTCTGGTCGGTCCGGTGGTCATTGTGCTCCCGCTGATCCTGCTCGAGATGATCTTCAGTCCGGAGACAGCGCTCGGCGCGCCGAAACTGCCATGGGCAGTGCTGCGCTACTACTTCGGCGGTGCTTACGCGGCTGCGATCAGCGCCGTGCTCGTTCTTGCGCTGGTGTTCAATCGTTCCCGTCGCTCGGCCTGGCTTGCCGCCTTTTTCGTCGGCTTGCACGTCGGTGCGATTTTCACGCTTCTGTTTGACTACGCCGACGACACCGCCAGCAATCAGGCATTTCTGCTGCCAATCGGCGGCCTCATTGGCGCCCTATCGGCTACCATTTGCGCCGCCATCTGGTTTCCCGACCGCCGCGGCCTTGGGGCCCAAACTGCGCAACAGGCAGCTTGTGTGCGAGAATTTGTCCGCGTTTTGCGGACCGCCGGCTTTGCCGCACCGGCCACCGCGTCGCTCTCCTTCCCTGTTTTCGCAGCCATGGCCCACATGCTCGGCATCACGACACAGTCGGACCTCGACAACGCTCTGCAGATCGGCGCTATCGAGACGTGGCTTTTGAACTACCGGGTCTGGGCGGTCGTTGCGTTGCTGACACTTTCGCTTGACCACCTTCTCAAGAGCAGAGCGGTCCAACCGCGCTTGGCTCTCATCATCCTTTCGCTGTCAGCCTTTCTCGTCGGAGGCGCCATGGCGCATAGCTTGAGCGAAGACGTACTCAGAAACAGCGTGCCGATTTCGATGGGCGCCTTCCTCGGACTTGGGTTGTCCTGCGTCATTGCAGGCCTCACGGCCGTATTCCTGCTCCGACGGCGCACGCCGCGCAGTCGGGCTGACGGCGCGAGTTCTGTCGCGTGACCGCGAGGTTTCGTCAGACCCAGCGCCGGACGCGCTTGCAATAGGCGCCGTAGGCTTCACCGAAGGCGCGAGTGAGGTGGGCTTCCTCCATGCGGATCTGGTAGGAGATCGAGATCCAGGCGGAAAGGGCGAGTGCGACCGAGATGACGTTGGGAACCGCAAGTACCGTGCCGATCAGTGCCGTGACCATGCCGACATAGATCGGGTTGCGCGAGAAGCGGTAGGGACCGGAGGTCACGAGCGGCGTGTCCTGTTTTTCGGGAATGCCGATCTTCCAGGAATGGCGCATTGTCCATTGCGACAGCATCGTCATAAAACCGCCGAGTGCCATCAAAACGAGACCGGCTGTGTGAAGAGCCGGTGTATCGAGCGCCGGGATCCGTCCAAGCGACGCGTCGACGGCTTCGGGAGAGGCCGCGACCGCCATCAGATGGACCACCAGCGCCACCACGATCACCCGGAAGAGCTTGCCGGCAAATCCTTCCGCATCGTCGCCGTAGGTCAGAACGACAGGCGAACGGCCGGATTGGACGCGGCGCAGGATCGCCAGCGCCAGGGTGGACAGGCCGACGACAAGCATCAGAATGGCGGGAAGGGTGGTAGACATCTAAACCTCTGACTTAAGCAACATGATCGGGTGACGCCTGTCGGCAAGTGGCTTTCGCAACCCCGCCGCAACGCATGTTTCGCAAGTTGCAATCTCTAGCGACTAGAGGTTCAAGAGGGGCCGGTGCTCGACTTTGGTTGTGGTTACCGGACTTTCATCGGCAAGGTGACCGGCGTCATGCGGGGGGAGGACGATAACGCCCCGACTTTGTTCTGTTCTTCGCAGAATCTTGTCTGAAGCTTCGCCGAACTTGCTTGATGGACGTCGTAAAAGCCTCCATTTAACGCGTCATCATGATCCAGATAGCGGGTGAGCCTTGAAGATCGGTTTCAGAGTTGCGGTTGCTGCCGTTTCGGTTTTGCTGTTTGCGGCGTCCGGTAACATGGGTTTTTCACAAACAACGAAAACGGGCGTGTCCCAGGCCCACGTTTCCACGGCGAAAACCAAGCCGAGCACGAAGCCGAGCCCCAAGGCCAAGACCAGTCGGAAGCAGAAGGCGGCGGATGAAGCCAAGGCCAAGGCCCTCGCCGAGGCTCGCCGTCCGCGGATCTGCCAGACCCGCAACACGCAGTGCAGCTATGGTGCCGGCCCCGTGGGGGACCCCTGTTCGTGCTGGTCGAAGTTCGGCGCGCCTGATGCCGGCCTGACAGCGCGGCCTTGACGGGCCTGTGAAAGGCTCCTGAAGGAGCTTGCCGGGTTGCCCCGACCTGACGTCGACATTCCCGACGCAGCCATCGCGTTCGGCCCGGGGCCGTCGGGATGCCGTGACGCCATGTCAGCCGGTTGGCGGCGGGCTATTTCTTTGGCAGGGCCGACTTGAGAGCGATCAGGAACTGGTAGATTACCCCGATCCAATCGTGTCCCTGCGGCAGTGGTTTTCCGTAGGTGTACGCAGGTTCCCTTGTCGGCTTGGCCGGTCCCTCGCCATCGTTCTCAGCCATTCTGGTCTCCAGGCAACAGCGCTCCCATCGCTATCAGAGCCATCCGGACCGCTTGCCCGGTTCCCGATGTCTTCAACTTGTGCCGTCAGGAGGGGAGAGAGGTTGCGTGGCCGCGCTTGAAGATTTGAGCGCCTTGTTCACGTTGTTCCATTGGGTAATCGCCACCAGCGCAAGGGGCGTTGGTTCCGTGGATGCCTGGCAACTGAAGCACCTGACATGCCAATCGTGCTGAGTTTTCCTTTGAAGGTGCACATCTCCCGGATTGCACCGGAAACAAGGCTCCAGCGGAATTTTCGATGTGGCTTCAGATGCCTTCCCTCGGTCCATGGCGCCGAGAAGAAAGATGAGGCCTCCAATGATGACGACGAGGCTGATCCAGTCCACCCGCGATCTCTCCCAACGTTGCACGGGAGAAGTTTGCGCTTGTTGTGGCCAAACACAAGTGGTGAATTCGAAGAGCTGCAACCGCTGGCGGCTGGGCCCAGGACGTGGCAGTCCGCCCAACTGACGACGCAAGGCGCAAATCGGCAGATACGCCTATCCCACCTCGTTCATCTCGAAGAGCGGCAAAGCGAGACAGACTGACAGGACGTGCCATGGCTCGCCCTCGATCGTCGCGCCGTCCGCCTTCTCGCTGAGCGTGAGATGCGGAGCGATGTCGGCACACGTCTGCGACAGGAGGGCTATCCCTTCTTCGGCGGTCAGGCCGCTCGGATAGCGGACGGCGTATTTCCTGCGGGGTGCTGCGTTTTCTGAGGTCATTTTGCCGGGGCTTGGAGAGGGCTAAGGCGACGTCCTGGAACCTACATCGGGCGGTCCGGGTCCCGTTTCGATAGCTCTTCGGTGGTAGCGGCGGCAGTCAAAAAGGAATAGGCGGCAAGGACAGGCGCGCCGACGGCCTCTGGCCGCAGGCGCCGTTCCTTCACCTGGCGGTAGCAGGCACGCGTTCCGCGTCAGACTGTCGATGTCGCGTGCGTGCGCGCCGCGTTGAAGCGCCTGGCCTCAAAGCCCCAGCCAGATCCTCAAGGGGTGCGTGGGATCTGCCAGAAGCCGGATGGCAAGGGCAATCGAAACGACGACGAGCAGCGGCTTGATGATCTTTGCGCCCTTGGCCATGGCGTAGCGCGAGCCGAGCTGGGCGCCGAGGAACTGGCCGACGCCCATCAGCAGGCCGACCTTCCAGAGGATGGCGCCGAAGAACAGGAAGACGCCGAAGGCGCCGATGTTCGAGCCGAAATTCAGGAACTTGGTGTGCGCGGTTGCCTTCAGGACGCCGAAACCGGCAAGCGTCACGAAACCGAGCATGAAGAAGGAGCCGGTGCCTGGGCCGAAGACGCCGTCGTAAAAACCGATCAGCGGCACCAGCGTCAGCGTGAAGATGAAGGGCGTGATGCGGCGGTGCTGGTCGACATCGCCCATGTTCGGCTTCAGGCCGAAGTAGAGCGCGATCGCGATCAGCAGGAAGGGCAGGATCGCCTTCAGCACGTCACCGGGCACGATGGTTGCGAGCAGCGCACCGAGCACGGCGCCGGCCCCCGACATCAGCGCCATCGGCAATTGTTCCCTCAGGTTCACATGGCCCTTGCGGGCGTAGGAAAGCGTCGCCGAGCCGGAGCCGAAGAGGCCCTGCAGCTTGTTGGTGCCAAGCGTCTGCAACGGTGGAATGCCGGCGATCAGCATCGCCGGAATGGTGATCATGCCGCCGCCACCGGCGATCGAATCGATAAAGCCGGCGATGAAGGCGGCAACGAACAGGAAGGCGAGCAGGTGGAAGGCAAGATCTTGCACGGGGGAGTCCAGTGGGAAGGAGACCTGAGGGAGTTCTGCGCCTTGTGTCAGAGCCAGCGAAGAAAAGCAAAGGCTTCTGCAGGCACGCGTCGGCGCGCGCCGGTGCCATGGCCGCAATCATCAGCGAGATCAGACGGTTACACCGGGAAGCTGGAATTCCGGATGGGAGGTGCACGTCGCGCAGCCGATCGCCCGCGCTGGCATGACCCGATCGACCCGGGCAGCGACAATCTTCCCCAATCGCGACATCGGGATGGCGCAATCCGGTTTGACCGGTTGTCGCCGCTTGGATAAAAATAGAGGAACATGCGACGGCGTCCGCTTCTGCGGACTGAAAGAGCGTCCGGTGCGGCCGACCCAACACGGGGGCTTCAGCCGGTGCTGTCCAGATCGGCTCGGCAACAGCCCGTTGCAGCCGGCGCTTCGTGAGGGAGAACCGACGAAGGGAGCCGGCCGTCGTGCCATCGGTCAACGGATCAGAGCAGTCAAAGCCGCAGGGCGAAGCGGGCGTCGGCCCGGCATCGCGCGCGGCGAGCCAGCCGGCAGGGCGGTTGCGAGGTGCGACCCTCGTGCTGGGGCTTGGCTGTGAACGCGGAACGCCGCCCAAGGACGTGATTGCGCTTGCCGAGCGCGCCTTGGTGGAGGCGGGCGCCACGATGGCAGACCTGCTTTTGGTGACCTCGCTTGACGCGCGGGCGGATGAGTCGGCCATTCTCGCCACCGCCCGGCACTTTGGCGTGTCGGCCGCCTTCTACGACGCGGCGACGCTTGAGGCGGAGGCGAGCCGGCTGGAAAACCCGTCCAAGGTTGTCTTTGCCCATACCGGCTGCCATGGCGTCGCCGAGGGGGCGGCGCTTGTCGGCGCCGGCCGTGACGCGGTGCTGGTCGTGCCGAAGATCACATCGAGCCAGGCGACGGCGGCGATTGCCGGTCCGGCATCGATGGCCGCCGGGCGGCGGTCGCTCTCGGAGCGTCGTTGATGTCGGCGTATGTTGTTGAATTGAATCAATCTTTTGTCCGGATTTCCTCTGAAATGGAATCCGGTCGTTCGCCAAGAGTATCAGGTCAGGCGCCTGGCGCCGGAATTCAGGTGGGGCAGCACGGATGATCGACGACCTCTTTGCCGGATTGCCGGCGCTCGAGAAAGGTTCGGTCTGGCTGGTCGGTGCGGGGCCCGGCGACCCCGGCCTGTTGACGCTGCATGCCGCCAATGCGCTGAGACAGGCCGACGTCATCGTCCATGATGCGCTGGTCAACGAGGATTGCCTGAAGCTCGCCCGGCCGGGTGCCGTCCTGGAATTTGCCGGAAAGCGCGGCGGCAAGCCGTCGCCGAAGCAGCGCGACATCTCGCTGCGGCTGGTCGAGCTTGCCCGCGCCGGCAATCGGGTGCTGAGGCTCAAGGGTGGCGACCCCTTCGTCTTCGGCCGTGGCGGCGAGGAAGCGCTGACATTGGTCGAGCACCAGGTGCCGTTTCGCATCGTGCCGGGCATCACCGCCGGGATCGGCGGGCTCGCCTATGCCGGCATTCCGGTGACGCACCGCGAGGTCAATCACGCCGTGACGTTTCTCACCGGCCACGATTCCTCCGGTCTCGTTCCCGATCGCATCAACTGGCAGGGGATCGCCAGCGGCTCGCCCGTCATCGTCATGTACATGGCGATGAAACATATCGGCGCGATCACCGGCAATCTGATTGCCGCCGGGCGGTCGCCGGAGGAGCCGGTCGCTTTCGTCTGCAATGCGGCGACACCGGATCAGGCGGTGCTCGAAACGACGCTGTCGCGCGCCGAGGCCGATGTTGCCGCGGCTGGGCTCGAGCCGCCGGCGATCGTCGTCGTCGGCGAGGTGGTGCGGCTTCGCGCGGCACTCGACTGGATGGGGGCGCTGAACGGGCGCAAGCTTGCCGCAGATCCCTTTGCCAATCGCATTCTCAGGAACCCGGCATGAGCGGTCTTTTGATCGCCGCACCTTCGTCGGGCTCGGGCAAGACGACAGTGACGCTCGGGCTGATGCGGGCCTTGAAGAAGCGCGGCGTTCAGATCGCGCCGGGGAAGGCCGGGCCCGATTACATCGACCCCGCCTTCCATGCGGCCGCGACCGGCGAGCCCTGCTTCAATTTCGACCCCTGGGCGATGCGGCCCGACCTCTTGATGGCAAACGCCGTGCACGCAGCGTCCGGCGGGCGCACGCTGATCATCGAGGCGATGATGGGCTTGCACGACGGGGCGGCCGATGGTTCCGGCACCCCGGCCGATCTGGCGGCGACGCTCGACCTTGCGGTCGTTCTCGTGGTCGATTGCGCCCGGATGTCGCAATCGGTGGCAGCGCTCGTGCGTGGTTATGCCGATCACCGAAACGACATCCGGGTCGCCGGCGTCATTCTCAACAAGGTCGGCAGCGATCGGCACGAAAAGATGCTGCGCGATGCGCTTGAGAAGGTGCGCATGCCGGTGTTCGGCGTGTTGCGACAGGACAGCGCGCTCGCCCTGCCGGAGCGGCACCTTGGCCTCGTGCAGGCGGGTGAGCATGGCGCGCTTGAAGGCTTCATCGAAGTGGCGGCACAGCGGGTGGAGCGCGCCTGCGACCTCGACGCGATGCGCCTGATCGCGGCGCATTTTCCGCAGGAGAGGGCGTCGACGAATGTCGGGCGGCTCTCCCCGCTCGGCCAGCGCATTGCGGTCGCACGCGACATTGCCTTTGCCTTTTCCTACGAGCATCTGCTCTTCGGCTGGCGTCGGCACGGTGTCGAGATCTCGTTTTTTTCGCCGCTTGCAGATGAGGCGCCAGATCCGGCGGCCGATGCGGTCTATCTGCCAGGTGGCTATCCGGAACTGCATGCGGGCCGCCTCAGCGCCGCGTCCGCTTTCCGTGCCGGCATGCAATCAGCAGCGGAACGGGGTGCGCGCATCTTTGGCGAGTGCGGCGGATACATGGTTCTCGGCGAAGGCCTTGTCGCTGCCGACGGCGCACGCTACGAGATGCTTGGCCTGCTGCCGCTTGCAACCAGCTTTGCCGAGCGCAGGCGGCACCTCGGCTATCGCCGGGTCGTGCCCGTCGACAACGGCTTTTTCGATGGACCCATGACCGCGCACGAATTTCACTATGCGACCATCGTTGCCGAAGGTGCTGCCGACAGGCTGTTTGCGGTGAGTGACGCCGCGGGCGAAGATCTCGGCGCTGCGGGGCTCAGACGCGGCAATGTCGCCGGCTCCTTCATGCACCTGATCGATATCGCGGCCCAGCCATGAGCGCTCCGATCATCCATGGCGGCGGCATCACCGAGGCCGCGGCCCGCTACGGCGGCCGGCTTGAAGATTGGCTCGATCTGTCGACGGGGATCAACCCGTGCCCGGTCGCCGTGCCCAAGGTGCCCGAGCGCGCCTGGCACCGGCTGCCGGATCGCCAGACCGTGGACGATGCCCGCCTGGCTGCCGCCGCGTACTATCGCACGGGCAACGTTCTGCCCCTGGCCGTGCCCGGTACGCAGTCGGTGATCCAGCTCTTGCCGCGGCTGGTCGAACTCCACGCCCGCGCAACGGCAGGGGCAGGGGCAGGCATTGGGGCAGGGTCGGGCAGCCGTGTCGCGGTGCTGGGGCCGACCTATGGCGAGTATGCCCGTGTTCTTTCCGCTGCCGGGTTTGCGGTCGACCGTCTTGAGGATGCGGACGCGATCGGCGCCGGGCACGTGCTTGCCGTCGTCGTCAACCCCAACAACCCCACCGGCCGGTCGTTTTCGCCCGCCGAGCTCCTCGCCATTGCCGCGCGGCTGAAGGCGAACGGCGGTCTGCTCCTGGTCGACGAAGCCTTCGGCGATTTGCAGCCGGACCTGAGCGTCGCCGCCCATGTGGGCGACCAGGGCAACCTCGTGGTCTTTCGTTCCTTCGGCAAGTTTTTCGGGCTCGCCGGCCTGCGCCTGGGTTTTGTCGCGGCACCCGATGCGATCCTTGCGGCGTTTGCCGAGTGGCTCGGTCCCTGGGCGGTTTCCGGTCCGGCGTTGACGATTTCGGCGGCGCTCATGCAGGGCGACACGAAGAACATTGCCGCCGGGATTCTCGCGCGCCGCGCAGGCCTTGATGCGGTGCTCGACGAAGCCGGGATCAAAAGGATCGGCGGGACCGGGCTCTTCGTGCTGGTCGAGCATCCGCAGGCGACCCGGCTGCATGAGACGCTCTGCCAAGCGCATATCCTGACGCGCAAGTTCGACTACGCGCCAACCTGGCTCAGAATCGGGCTTGCGCCGGATGCTGCGGGCGACCGACGCCTGGCGGACGCGCTTTCGCGCATGGAGCGCTGAGTGTCGGAAACGATCCTGCTCATCCTTGTGCTGGCACTCGTCATCGACCGTTTCGTCGGCGATCCGGACTGGTTGTGGGCGCGCGTGCCGCATCCGGTGGTCTTCTTCGGCAAGGCGATAGGCCTTCTTGATGCGCGGCTGAACCGTGAGGACCTGGGCGATGGCGCGCGCAAGGTTCGTGGCACTGTTACGATCCTCCTGCTACTGGGCTTGAGCGTCTGCCTTGGTCTTCTGCTGCATCGTCTGCTCGCCGCATTGGGCCCGGTCGGCTTCCTGCTCGAAGCGCTGCTGGTCGCCGTGTTCCTGGCGCAAAAGAGCCTCGCCGACCACGTTCGTCGTGTGGCCGAGGGCTTGGCGCAGGGCGGGCTCGAAGGAGGGCGAAGGACGGTTTCGATGATCGTCGGCCGGGATCCGAAGACGCTCGACGAACCGGCCGTCTGCCGCGCGGCGATCGAAAGCCTCGCCGAGAATTTTTCCGATGGCGCCGTCGCGCCGGTGTTCTGGTATGCGATTGCCGGCCTTCCCGGCCTTCTCGCCTACAAGATGCTGAACACCGCCGATTCGATGATCGGCCACAAGTCGCCGAAATATCTCTATTTCGGCTGGGCCTCGGCGCGCCTCGACGATCTCGCCAATTGGCCGGCAGCGAGGCTCTCGATCTTCCTGATCGCAGCCGGCGCGCTGGTTTATCGCGGCGCGCGCGCCGCCAAGGATGCATTGACGGTGGCGCTCAGCGATCACGGGCTACACCGCTCTCCGAATTCCGGCTGGCCGGAAGCGGCCATGGCCGGCGCGCTCGACCTGCAGCTTGCCGGCCCGCGCATCTATGGCGGCGTCAAGGTGAGCGAACCGATGATCAACGGCGCCGGCCGAGCCGTGGCGACCGCTGAAGATATCAGGGCCGGCATTGCTGTATTTGATGGCGCCTGCACGGCGATGACGCTTGCTGTTCTTGCCATCGCGATGATTTGATCGCGGAAAGCCTTCCGATCTCTCAAAAATCACCTTCGCGTTAAGACTTTTCTTCCCATATGTATTAAGGTCGTATCATATTCGACCAGTTATTCTCCTTGGAACGTCTGGTTCCACCGGTATGTGTCTCGTTTTCCCGGAGAGAGAAGCATGCGCAAAACCATTTTGACTGTGTTTATTGCCGCCTTGATGCAGTTTCCCGTTCAGACCGTGAACGCGGCCAATCTCATTGCCGATATCAGCCTGTCCTCGCAGACCATGACCGTTCGGCAGAACGGCATCATCATGTATCGCTGGAAGGTGTCGACGGCGCGCAAGGGCTACGTCACGCCGCGCGGCAGCTGGAGCGCCAAGTGGCTCTCGCGCAACCACCGCTCGCGCAAATACGACGATGCGCCCATGCCCTATGCCGTGTTTTTCAACGGCGGCTACGCCATCCACGCCACCTACGACATCAAACGCCTCGGCCGCCCGGCATCGCACGGCTGCGTGCGACTGCATCCCAACAATGCGGCGGAGTTCTTTGCGCTGACGCGGGAACATGGGCTGGCGAATACGCGGATCGTGATTACGCGGTGATCAGGCGCTGCCTCTCATCCGCCTGCTGGGACCTTCTCCCCGCAGGCGGGGGGAAGGTTTGGTCCTTGGGTTAAAGCCGAGGTGAGGGGCAAGCCCCAAGCGAATTCTGGAGAGAGCTGGCCGCCGCTCAATCGATCCCAGCCACATGCATCAGCCGGTCGAGGCTCGGCACGCTCACGTGGCGGCTGTTTTCGATGCGGATGACGTTTTCCTTGCGCAGCTTGGTGATCTGGCGGCTGACGGTCTCGATGGTGAGGCCGAGATAGTCGGCGATGTCGGCGCGCGACAAGGGCAGGTCGAACTCGTTGGCCGTGCCCTTTTCCGGATCGATATGGGTGGCGATGATGTAGAGGAAGCTTGCGACCTTCTCTTGCGCCGTCTTGCGGCCGAGTGTCAGCATCCAGTCGCGCGCTTCGTCCAACTCCTTCAGCGCCTGCTCGTGCAGCCGGTGTTCCAGCCCCGGCACTTCGGCGACGAGACGGTCGAGGACGGTGCGGGGGAAACAACAGATGTCGGTGTCGACGGCGGCTTCGGCCGTCAGTGCGCTCTCGCGGGTGAAGGGGCGGCCCATGAAGTCAGGTGCAAACTGCAGCCCGACGATCTGCTGGCGTCCGTCGGCCAGAACCTTGCTGAGCTTGACGACGCCCGAGATGATGTTGGCGTAGCTGTCGGTGGTTTCGCCCTGGCCGATGACCTCGCGGCCGGGCTCGATGCTGCGGCGGGTCGAATGGCGGCTGAGGTCGAGAAGCTGGTCCGGAGAGAGCGTGCCACACACACCGCCATGGCGCGCCTCGCAGGCGGAGCAGACGGTTGGAATGTCCGAATTATGGATATCCTTGCGGCGATGTTCGTTCACGATCTGCAATTCTTTCTACCTGCATCCAATGGCTCCCTGGAGGACCAAAGAGGATGCGGGTGGTTAAATCAAGAGTTGACAGGTGCTAATTCCGAAAGCGCGAAACAATGTCTCATGCTGGCTTGAGCATTGTCAATTTTAACGTGTTAATTCGGCGACTTGATCAAAATCAAAGGCTGCTTTGGCCATCCGTCCTATGTCAACTCCAAGATAGTGGAGAGACAGATGGACGACGCGCTCATCCTCAAGCATGCGGCCCCCGTGCCGCGTTACACCAGTTATCCGACCGCCCCGCATTTTTCCGATGCCGTGGGCCCGGGTGACTACGAAGGCTGGTTGCGAGCGGTCGGTCCGGGCGAGCCGATCTCGCTTTACGCCCATGTGCCCTATTGCGACCGGCTCTGCTGGTTCTGCGCCTGCCATACCAAGCAGACGCTGCGCTACGACCCAGTGGCCACCTATCTCAAGGGCCTGCACCGCGAGGTTGCGGAAATCGGCGGGCGGGTGAGCCGTGAGGCGAAGGTGACGGCTCTGCATCTCGGCGGCGGTTCGCCGACGCTCGTGCGGCCGCAGGATCTGATCGCCCTGAAGCGCACCTTCGCCGATCACTTCACCTTTGCGCCCGATTGCGAGATCAGCGTCGAGATGGATCCGAACGATCTCGACGAGGCGCGTCACGACGCGCTGGCTGCGATCGGCATGACGCGAGCAAGCTTCGGCGTGCAGGATTTCGACCCGCAGGTGCAAGAGGCGATCAACCGCATCCAGACGTTCGAGCAGACACGCGGCGCGATCGAGGCGGCGCGGGCAAGGGGCGTGCATTCCGTCAATTGCGACGTTCTCTACGGTCTGCCCTACCAGAGCCTGCGGTCGCTGGAGCGCACGATGGAGGCGGTGCTGACGCTCGATCCCGATCGTGTCGCACTGTTCGGCTATGCCCATGTGCCATGGATGAAGACGCATCAGAAGATGATCCCGGACGAAAGCCTGCCCGGCCTTGTCGAGCGCTTTTCCCAGATGACGCGGGCAGCCGAGATGCTTGTGGCGGCCGGCTACGAGGCGATCGGCATCGACCATTTCGCCAAGCCTGAGGACAGTCTGGCGAAGGCGAGCCGGGAAGGACGGCTGCGTCGCAATTTCCAGGGTTATACGGACGATGCCGCCGAAACGCTTGTCGGCCTTGGCGCCTCTGCGATCGGCCAGTTTCGCGATGGCTACGTGCAGAACATGCCGGCAACCGGCGAGTACCTGCGCCAGGTGGAGAGCGCCGGCATTGCTGCGGTGCGCGGCTACCGTTTCACGGACGACGACCGGATGAGAGCAAAGGTGATTGCCGACATCATGTGCCGCTTCGCTTTCTCCTTCGGCGAGACAGAGGAGGCGTTTCCGGGACTTGCGGGCGCCGTGATCGGGCAGGCGAAGCTCTTCCGGGCCCGCGATCTCGACAACCTCACGGTGATCGAGGACGGGGTTTTCCGGTTGACCGAACGCGGGCGGCCCTTTGCGCGATCGGTGGCGGCAGCCTTCGACGCCTATCTCGGCAATGGCCGTGGGCGGCATTCGGCGGCAGTCTAAGCGCGTTTTTCCCTAGTTTTGCAGCAACACCGGTCGCCAATTTGCAAACCGTTGCCATCTAGCCCATTGGCTTTTGCGGCGCATTTACCTATAGGATCGCCGAGACTCGACATAAGAATAAAGAGGTATGCGCGTGACAGCTACATTCGACAAGGTTGCAGACATCATCGCCGAAACCAGCGAGATCGATCGCGAGACGATCACGCCGGAAAGCCACACGATCGACGATCTGGGCATCGACAGCCTGGACTTCCTCGACATCGTGTTTGCGATCGACAAGGAATTCGGCATCAAGATCCCGCTCGAGCAGTGGACGCAGGAAGTCAACGAAGGCAAGGTTTCGACCGAAGAATACTTCGTTCTGAAGAACCTCTGCGCCAAGATCGACGAACTGCGGGCTGCCAAGGGCTGATCGGGCTTTCGCCCAATCCTTGCCGCACCAATTCCAATGCCGCCCGTCGCGCGCTGCGCTTGACAGGCGGCATTGGCGTTTTTACTTGAGCCCGAAACACGCGGCCAGAAAACGAAGCCAGAAAACGAACAGGGTGAGCCCCAATGCTCCTTGAGTACTTCCAGATGATCGATCGTGTCGAAACGGTCGATCTTTCGGCTGGCCGGCTGACGGCGCGGTCCGTGGTTCCTGAAAAGAGCCCGGTGTTCGAAGGCCATTTCCCGGGCTATCCCTTGGTTCCGGGCGTGCTTCTGATCGAGACGATGGCACAGGCCTCCGGTTTCCTGGTGCTCGCCGCCACCAATTTCGCCGCCATGCCGTTCCTGATGTCGGTCGACGGCGCCAAGATGCGCACCTTCGTCGAGCCCAATGCCGAACTCGATATCGAGGCTTTCCTCGAACACGACGGTTCGGGCTTTGCGGTGACCAAGGCGAAGATCACGTCGGCCGGCAAAAAGGTCTGCGACGCCCAGTTGAAGCTGAGAACCATGCCGTTCGACCAGGTTCCACTTGGCGATATCGTGCGCAAGCGGGCTGGCGAAGTGGGCCTGATGGCAGCTCTTTCGGCGGCAGCCGGTTCGGAGAAGTAAGATGAGCAAATCTGCAAACGACGTTGTCATTACCGGCGTCGGTATCGTCACCAGCCAGGGCGTCGGCGTCGAGCCGCATGTGGCTCTGCTGAAAGCCGGTGTGTCGCCGGCCGTGCGTGTCGAAACCGAGAAGTTCAGCCCCTATCCGGTGCATCCGCTGCCGGAAATCGACTGGTCGCAGCAGATCGCCAAGCGTGGCGACCAGCGCCAGATGGAAAACTGGCAGCGCCTCGGCGTTTTTTCCGCCGGCCTCGCGCTCGATGACGCCGGCCTCAAGGACAATCTCGAAGCCTGCGGCAGCATGGACATGATCGTCGCTGCCGGCGGCGGCGAGCGCGACATCAATGTCGATTCGCTGATCGTCGACGAGGCGCTGAAGCGCAACGACCGCGAACAGCTCTTGAACGAGAAGCTGACGACGGAGCTGCGCCCGACGCTGTTTCTCGCCCAGCTTTCGAACCTGCTCGCCGGCAACATCTCGATCGTGCACAAGGTCACCGGTTCGTCGCGCACCTTCATGGGCGAGGAAGCGGCCGGCATCTCGGCGATCGAAACCGCCTTTGCCCGCATCAAGGCCGGCCAGTCGAGCCACACGCTCGTCGGCGGCGCGTTCTCGGCCGAGCGTCTCGACATCATTCTCCTGATCGAAGCGATCCAGGGCCACGCGCTCGGCGACTGGCACCCGATCTGGTCGCGCAGCAAGGACAATGGCGGCGGCATGATCCTCGGTTCGGTCGGCGCCTTCCTGGTGCTGGAATCGCGCGAATTTGCCGAAGCCCGCGGCGCTCGCATCTATGCGACGATCGACGCGATCGGCGGCGACCGTGGCGCGCGCGACGGCGGCAAGCTGGAAGCCCGCCTTGCCGAACTCGCCAAGCCTGCATCCGATCTCGACGCATCCTCGACGGTCGTCTTCTCCGGTACCTCCGGCTTCCATGACCTCGTGGCACGCGAAAAGGCGTTCCTCGAAGCGAAACTTGCCGGTGCGCCCGTGCGCGCGTATGGCGGCCTCGTCGGCCACAGCATCGAGGCGCAATTCCCGTTGGGTCTGGCGCTGGCAGCGCTGACGCTGGGCGAGGGCGCCAAGGTGCCCGCCTTCGATGCGGGCGCGGAAAAGCCGATGACGGCGGCAGCCAAGAGCGCCGTGGTCACCACCATCGGCCATTCGCGCGGCGAAGGCGTCGCCGTGCTTTCGGCGGAATAACAGGAGCGGATGATGAGCAACGCTTACAAGGATCACCTCGGCCGGCCGATCATCGCGATTACCGGCATGGGCGTCATCACCTCGCTCGGCCAGGGCGTCGAGGACAACTGGGCAGCGCTTTCGGGCGGTGTTTCGGGCATCCACAAGATCACCCGTTTTCCGACCGAGGGTCTCAACACCCGCATCTCCGGCATGGTCGATTTCATCGACATTCCCGCCGCCAATTCCGTCGAGCGCTCCTATGCCATGGCGCGCGAAACGACGCTTGAAGCCCTGGCTCAGGCCGGCATCTCCGGTGATTTCAACGGTCCGCTGTTTCTCGCCGCTCCGCCGGTCGAACCGGAATGGAGCGCGCGCTTCGAGCTTGCCGACCGTTCGCCGCCGTCCGAACAGCCGGGCGACGCCTATAACCGTTTCCTTGCCGCCATGCGCCAGAAGGCCGATCCGGTGTTTCATGAGGCCGTGCTGTTTGGCTCGATCTCCGAACGCCTGGCCGACCGCTTCGGCACGCGCGGCCTGCCGGTGACGCTGTCGACAGCCTGTGCATCGGGCGCGACCGCGATCCAGCTCGGCGTCGAGGCGATCCGCCAGGGCCGCACCGACCGGGCGCTGACGGTTGCGACCGACGGTTCGGTCAGCGCCGAGGCGCTGATCCGCTTTGCGTTGCTGTCGGCCCTTTCCACCCAGAACGACCCGCCGGAAAAGGCCTCCAAGCCCTTCACCAAGGACCGCGACGGCTTCGTCATCGCCGAAGGTGCAGCGACCCTTGTGCTGGAATCGCTGGAAGCAGCCGTTGCCCGCGGCGCCCGCGTCTACGGCATCCTCAAGGGCTGCGGCGAGAAGGCCGATCTCTTCCACCGCACCCGCTCGTCGCCGGACGGCGGACCTGCGATCGCGACGATCCGCGCGGCCCTTGCCGACGCCGGCATCGACGAGAACGGCATCGGCTACATCAACGCGCACGGCACCTCGACGCCCGAGAACGACAAGATGGAATATCTGTCGATGTCGGCCGTCTTCGGAGAGCGCCTGCCGTCGATCCCGGTTTCGTCCAACAAGTCGATGATCGGCCACACGCTGACGGCCGCCGGTGCGGTCGAGGCGGTGTTCTCGATCCAGACCATGCTGACCGGCACGCTGCCGCCGACGATCAACTACCAGAACCCCGATCCGGCGATCGTGCTCGACGTGGTGCCGAACGTGAAGCGCAGCCAGCAGGTCAATGCGGTGCTGTCGAACTCCTTCGGCTTCGGCGGCCAGAACGCCAGCCTTGTGATGACGGCCGAGCCGGCTTGAGCCATTGACGAGGGCGAGGGGCTCTGGCGTAACCCCCCTCTGCCCTGCCGGGCATCTCCCCCACAAGGGGGGAGATTGGATGTGGCACCGTCCCTTCAACGACGCCAACGCCGAGGCTTAAAGTGATTGGCTTGCCGCGGGTCGATCTCCCCCCTTGTGGGGGAGATGGCCGGCAGGCCAGAGGGGGGTGAGTACCACTCTCCCAAAGTGTATATATGCCCAGTCAGCACGGCCCCGCCGCCGACTCTGCAAGATTTAAAGGAAGAACCATGCGCGCCCTGCAACTGCTCGATGACCGCAAGCTTGAAATCACCGACATTCCGGAACCGGAAGCACCGGGCCCCGGAGAGGTGACGCTGCGCGTCAAGGCGGTGGCGCTCAATCATATCGACGTCTGGGGTTGGCGCGGCATGGCGTTTGCCAAGCGCAAGATGCCGCTCGTCATCGGCGCGGAAGCCTCTGGCGTGGTCGACAGCATCGGTCCTGGCGTTTCGAGCGTGCTTCCGGGCCAGCTCGTCTCGGTCTATGGCGCGCGCACCTGCGGCCTCTGCCGTCCGTGCAAGGAAGGCCGTGACAATCTCTGCGAACATGTGGGCGGCGTGCACGGCTTCCACCTCGACGGCTTCGCGCAGGAAAAGATCAACCTGCCGGCGCGCCTCCTGGTTCCGGCCCCTCCGGGTGTCGATGCCGTTGCCGCAGCATGTGCTCCCGTTACCTTTGGCACCGTCGAGCACATGCTGTTCGACAACGCCAAGCTCGAACCGGGTGAAACCATTCTCGTCCACGCCGGCGGTTCGGGTATCGGGTCGGCGGCGATCCAGCTTGCCAAGAAGATCGGCTGCACGGTGATCACCACCGTCGGCTCCGACGACAAGATCGAGAAGGCGAAGGCGCTTGGCGCCGATCACGTCATCAACTACCGCACCGACCGCTTCGAGGGCGTGGTGCGCAAGCTCACCAAGAAGAAGGGCGTCGACGTCGTCTTCGAACATGTCGGCAAGGACACCTGGGCGGGTTCCATGCTCTGCATGAAGCGCGGCGGACGTCTGGTGACCTGCGGCTCGACCTCGGGTGTGTCCACCGACATGAACCTGATGATGCTGTTCCAGCAGCAGCTGAAGCTGCTCGGCTCCTTCGGTTGCCGCATGGAAAACATGGCCAACGCCATGCAGAAGATGGCCCGCGGCCTGGTCCATCCGGTCATCGACACCGAAATCACCCTCGATCAGATCGACCGGGCGCTCGAGCGCATGGAATCGCGCCAGATCTTCGGCAAGATCATCCTGAAGATGGATTGATCGACGTGCGCATGGTGATCACACGGCTGGTGCTGGCGGCGGATCGTTTCCGCCAGTGGCTGATTGCGCAGTTCGTGTTTCTGCTTTTGACGATCCTGAAGATGTTTCCGGCCGACGGCGCGATCAACTTCATGGATCGCGCCCTGCGCTTCATCGGCCCGAAGACCAGCCGGCAGAAGCTGACGCTGACCAATCTGCGCAATGCCTTTCCGGAGAAGAGCGAGGCGGAGATCCACGAGATCGCGCTCGAGAGCTGGGGCAACATGGGCCGCATGGCGGCTGAATACGTGTTCCTCGACCGGCTCTTCGACTTCGATCCGGAGCGTACGACACCTGGGCGCATCGAAGTTTCGGGCATTCCGCTGTTTCTCGAGCTGCGCGACAATCCGCGCCCCTTCATCGTCTTTACCGCCCACAGCGGCAATTTCGAGATGCTGCCGGTGGCCGGCTCCGCCTTCGGCCTTGATGTCACCGTGCTTTTCCGTCCGCCGAACAACCCTTACGTGGCCGAGAAGGTGTTCAATTTCCGCGCCGAACGCATGGGCAAGCTCGTGCCGTCGCATGCCGGCTCCTCGTTTGCGCTTGCTCGCCAGCTCGAGCGCGGCCAGGGGGTTGGCGTTCTCGTCGACCAGAAGTTCCGCAAAGGCCTGAAGACCAAGTTCTTCGGCCAGGACGTGCAGACCAACCCGCTCTTGGCCAAGCTCGTTCGCCAGTTCAACTGCGAGGTCTACCCGGCCCGCTGCATCCGCTTGCCGGGCGGCCGTTTCCGCCTGGAGATCGAACCGGCGATCGCCATCCCGCGCAAGGCGGACGGCAATGTCGATGTCACCGCCACGGCGCAGGTGCTGAACGACAAGGTGGAAAGCTGGGTTCGCGAGTATCCCGGGCAATGGCTCTGGTACCACGACCGCTGGCACATCAAACGCTACCTCAAGGACTGATTCTCCTACAGCCACATCCGCACGGCTGGTGCGCCCCACCAAATTTCACGCTTTCGCGCGCCCGGTACGCCTGTGCCGGGCGTCATTTTGTCTTACATAGGGTGAAAGCCCTCGTTGGATCGCACCTGAAAATGGTTCCCGCCGGCCGAGTTTTTCTTTCTGCTGTTGAACGCTAACGCAATGAGTGTAAACTCTTAACTGTCTCGCGGGGGCAAGACTGCAAGCGCTTTGGATGACCGAAGCGGGGTGGTTTCAGGCGAAAGCAGTGGGGAAGCGTCAAGACCGAAATCAGTGTCAGCAGCATCAACACCTGAATTTGTAAGTGCATCGAAGCGGCTTGGCCGTGGGGAATTGGGGTTTCGAATTGAACGCACTGATTGAGCTGTTCTGGTTCAAGTATTCGCAGCTGCAGTATGCCGTACGCATGGCAGACGAGCATCTCGTGGGGATTCTGGATCGCGAGCTCGATCCCATTCTCCGGTCCGTCTACGACGAGAAGGCGGTGAGTGTCGAAGACGCCCGCCTGCAGTTCCAGTTCCTGATCGATATCCTGCGCGTCGAAGCCGACGACATCTCCTGCGTGCTCCGGCACTCGCAGCTGCTGCAATCGCTGATCAACCGCTATTTCGCCGCGACCGGGGCGGAAAAGTTCGCTGACCTTCAGCTCGAACGCCGACCGGCGCAGCCGAGCAAGGGCAGGGCGGACGAGGGCCTTCTCAACGAGGCGATCCTCGACAGCTTCCCCGACAGGCTCGCGGTGATTACGCCCGACTACCGCTATCTCTACACCAACCCGCGCAATGCCCGGCATCTGGAAAGCAGGCCGATGGACCTGATCGGCCGGCACATCGTCGAGTTCATCGGCATCCAGCGCTTCGAGCAGCGGGTAAAGTCCTATCTCGACCGGTGTTTTGCCGGCGAGGTGGTCGATTATACCTTTGCCAAGACCGTCGACGCGCGAACAGTGGTGGTGCGCTGCCGGCTGACGCCGTGCATGTCGAGCGCCGGGAAGCTCATCGGAGCGATCCTGGTGATCCAGGAACATGCCGATCGCCGCCGGGCGATCGCCGCCTGATCTCTTCCGGCATTCCCGAGGTCTGCCGCAGGGCCTGTTCGAGCCGGCCGCGCAACGATATCACCGCCGATGGGGTGAGGCTTGCCTGCAGATCAGGTCCTTCGCATCATTGCAGCGTCGTGACACCTCTTCAGCAAAGGCAACGTCGTGGGGATCACAATCGAAACGCCGCGCCTTGTTCTCCGGCCCTGGAGTGAGGAAGATATCGAGCAGCTCGCGCTCGGCCTCAACGATCTCGCGCTGGCAAAGTGGCTCGCTTTCGTCCCGCACCCCTATTCGAAATCCCATGCGGAAGACTGGATCAGACGATGCCGGGAGATTTCGAACGCCAGTTCTCCGCCGGTTGCCTATGAATTTGCAATCGAACTCAAATCCGAACGACAGATGATCGGCGGGGTCAGTCTCAACAGGATTGACCGGCAGGCCGGCACCGGCGGTGGCGGGATCTGGATCGCCGGGCGCTATCAGGGGCGCGGCTATGGACGCGAGGCGTTCGAGGCGAAGATCCGGTTCGCCTTTGACGATCTGGGCCTGACAAAGCTCGTCAACGGTTACTTCGACGGCAACGAAAACTCATGGGCGATGCAGCGCAGGCTGGGGTTTCGGCGCGTCTCTGACGTCCCCAGCCGCTCAATGGCTGATGGCAGGCAGACGATCGAGCACGTCACGACGTTGCTGCGCAGCGATTGGGACGATCGCAAAGGGACGATGCCGAGCGAAGGCTGAACCGAGGTGTATGTCCCTGCGATACGAAATCGCAGGATGCTGCGCTGTTGCGTTTCCACGGAACGGTCGCAAGTGCGCTCGTCGGCAGGGACGCCAGCCTATCCGCTTGGCGCCGTCGCGCCGCGCAGACATTCCTGCTCGAAGGCGACATGCCGGCGCAAGCTGGTGAAGAAGCCGCGCAGCATGTAGCCGGCGGTTTCGGCGTTGACGGTTTCATCTGCCGCTCCCAGCCGCTCCAGCATTTCCGTCAGTTCCTCGGCAAAGCATTCATCCTCGCAGTGCTCGTATTTCAGCCGCTCCAGCGTGGCGCCGATGGTCGGGTCCGCGCGGAAGGTGCGCTCGATCCAGGGGAAGACCAGGCTTTCCTCACTGGCGTGCATCTCGCGGATCATCGGTTCGAGAACCTTGGCGGCGTAGACGCATTTCTGCCGGTCGATGTCGGCGGGCAGGCTGTCGGCGATTTCTTCCAGACAGTGGCAGAGCGCCAGTTGCTCTTCATGGGCGCGGGCGAGCCAGGCGAAGGGTTCGGTCACGGGTGCGGGCCGGGGCGGCGGCTCCAGGCGGCTGCGGATACGTCCTTCTGCATAGGTATTTTTCATCGGCTCCTGACACCAGCTCCCACGGCGCTCCCTGTTGTTTGACGAGGATGATCCATCGGAGGTGGGGCAGCCTTGATCTGAATCAAGGTGAAGCTGCCCTGATTCTGACACTTTCCGGCAAGCTGCGGCGACGCCCCTGTTCTGGAGTGTGTTTCCGCGTGCGTTCGGACCAAGTTGGGGACCCAACCATGAAATACACTTTCGAGATGATCCTGCTCGGGATCGGAGCATTCCTGGCGCTGATCGGCGCCGGTTTTGCTCAGGATCGGCACTTCGAGGCCCATATGTGGGTGCTGTTCTTCGTGCTTCTTGCCGGCACCATCCTCCTGATGCGACGCATCGAGTTCAGCCCCGTTTCAGCCGGCAGGGCTCCGCCGCCACCGCCGCAGTCGGAGTATTTCGACGAGGTGGTGAAGTATGGCGTGATCGCCACCGTCTTCTGGGGCGTCGTCGGCTTTCTCGTCGGCGTCGTGGTGGCACTCCAGCTCGCCTTTCCGGACCTCAACATCGAGCCCTGGTTCAACTTCGGTCGCATGCGGCCGCTGCACACCTCGGCGGTCATCTTCGCCTTCGGCGGCAACGCCTTGATCGCCACCTCGTTCTATATCGTCCAGCGCACCAGCCGCGCGCGCCTCTTCGGCGGCAATCTCGGCTGGTTCGTGTTCTGGGGCTATCAGCTTTTCATCGTCATGGCGGCCACCGGCTATCTCCTGGGCATCACCCAGTCGAAGGAGTATGCGGAGCCCGAATGGTACGTGGATCTCTGGCTGACGATTGTCTGGGTCGCCTATCTCGCCGTCTTCCTCGGCACGCTTTTGAACCGCAAGGAGCCGCATATCTATGTGGCCAACTGGTTCTATCTCGCCTTCATCGTCACCATCGCGATGCTGCACGTCGTCAACAACCTGGCGGTGCCGGTCTCCTTCCTCGGGTCCAAGAGCTATTCGGCGTTTGCCGGCGTGCAGGACGCGCTTACGCAATGGTGGTACGGCCATAACGCCGTCGGCTTCTTCCTGACGGCCGGCTTCCTCGGGATGATGTATTACTTCATCCCCAAGCAGGCGAACCGCCCCGTCTATTCCTACCGCCTGTCGATCATCCACTTCTGGTCGCTGATCTTCATGTACATCTGGGCAGGCCCGCACCACCTGCACTATACGGCGCTGCCCGATTGGGCACAGACGCTCGGCATGGTGTTCTCGATCATGCTGTGGATGCCCTCCTGGGGCGGCATGATCAACGGCCTGATGACGCTGTCGGGCGCCTGGGACAAGATTCGCACCGACCCGATCATCCGCATGATGGTGATGGCCGTCGCCTTTTACGGCATGGCGACCTTCGAAGGTCCGATGATGTCGATCAAGACGGTCAACTCGCTCAGCCACTACACAGACTGGACGATCGGTCACGTGCATTCGGGCGCGCTCGGCTGGAACGGCCTCATCACCTTCGGCGCGATCTACTACCTCGTTCCCAAGCTGTGGCAGCGCGAGCGCCTCTACAGCGTGCGCATGGTCAATTGGCACTTCTGGCTCGCCACCCTCGGCATCGTCGTCTACGCGGCGGTCATGTGGGTCGCCGGCATCCAGCAGGGCCTGATGTGGCGCGAATACGACGACCAGGGCTTCCTCGTCTATTCCTTCGCGGAATCGGTCGCGGCGATGCTGCCCTACTACGTGCTGCGTGCCCTTGGCGGCGCACTCTTCCTCGCCGGGGCTTTGCTCATGGCCTTCAACGTAACCATGACCATCCTCGGCCGCGTGCGTGACGAAGCTCCGATCTTCGGAGCAACGCCCGCGCTGAAGCCTGCGGAATAGGAGGGCACAGACAATGTCCATTCTCGACAAACACGCCACTCTCGAACGCAACGCGACGCTGCTTCTCGTCGGCTCGCTGCTCGTCGTCTCGGTTGGCGGCATCGTGGAAATCGCGCCGCTCTTCTATCTCGAAAACACCATCGAGAAGGTGGAGGGCATGCGCCCCTACTCGCCGCTGGAACTTGCCGGCCGCGACATCTACGTGCGCGAAGGCTGCTACGTCTGTCACAGCCAGATGATCCGCCCGTTCCGCGACGAGGTGGAGCGTTACGGCCATTACTCGCTGGCGGCAGAATCCATGTACGACCATCCGTTCCAGTGGGGCTCCAAGCGCACCGGGCCGGATCTCGCTCGCGTCGGCGACCGCTACTCCAACGAGTGGCACGTGCAGCACATGATCGAGCCGCGCTCGGTGGTGCCGGAATCGGTGATGCCGAGCTACGCCTTCTTGAAGGCGACGCCACTCGACGTGAACAACATCGCCGCGAACCTCAAGGCGAACAAGGCGGTCGGCGTTCCCTATACGGACGAGATGATCGACAACGCGCTTGCCGACATCAAGGCGCAGGCCGATCCAAACGCGGATACTTCGGGTGTGGAAGGGCGCTATCCGAAGGCCAAGCTCGGTGACTTCGACGGCGATCCGCAGAAGCTGACGGAGATGGACGCGCTCGTCGCCTATCTGCAGATGCTCGGCACGCTGGTCGACTTCTCCACCTACGACGACACAACCGGCTACCGCTAAGGAGATCGACCCATGGAAACCTATACGGCCATGCGCCAGTTCGCCGACAGCTGGGCGCTCCTTGCCATGACGCTCTTCTTCCTGGGCGTCGTCGCCTTCATCTTCCGGCCCGGCGCCAAGAAGGCCGCCGATGATGCCGCAGCCATCCCCCTCAAGGAGGACTGA
>NZ_DASYGZ010000022.1:0-6071 GCF_035999135.1 Ensifer sp. | reverse complement strand
TCCAATCGCGGACATTCTTTGCGGATGGCCGCCGTTCAGAGCTGATCGGCCGCTTTTTAGCGAGACTGAACTTGAATGCAAGGGGAATGCTGCGCCGCGAAGGCCAATATCCTAAAAACTTTGTGTCAACCGGCCTGAGATCGGCGCCATTCGAGATAGGCGTCGATGGTTTTGGTTGCGATTCCCTGCATGGTTGTGGCCGGCACGCCACTCCACAAATCCGTGCCGCCGCCCGGAACCGAGTCCTGCCCCTGGATGCGGTGCAGCCGGTTGCCGCTGCCGTCGAGCACGTCCCAGACATAGACGACGGTCGTCTTGTCGCCGTCCTTCAGGGCCGAGAAATAGCCCTTGAGAATATGTTCGCTGCTTGAGTCCGACGAGCCCTTGATCGTCAGGCCGCGGGCGCGGGCGTCAGCGCCGAGCTGCCTGGAAAGCGGCGTGACCGCCTGAACCGGCGCGCCGATGATCGGCAGGAAGCGGACCGAACCGCTTGCGACGGCGCTTGCCTTCGGTAGCGAAGCGACGCTCGGCTGGCTCTGGATCTGTTCGGCGGCGGCCGCCGTCTGCTGCACCGGTGTGTGCTGTACTGGCGTGTGCTGCACGGGCGCCTGTTCGGCCGGTGCCTCGTCTGCCAGCGCCTGACGGTCGTCGATCGTGTTCTGGACAGGCTCGGAGCCGGCGGCAAGGCGGCTTGCCTGTGCCTCGAAGGTGCCGGCCGGGTCGGTATAGGTCGCATCGCCTGCCGCATAGGCGGTTGGCATGCTGGAAGAGGCCGGTTGCGGGGAATAGGCGGTGGTTTGGCTGACGGGCTCGCGCTGCACAGGGGCGACCGCCGTCTGGTTCGACATGGAGTCGAGGTCGGATTGGGTCACCGGCGGCGAGCGAAAGGTTCCTGCGCCGACGTCGACCTGCGGCGTCAGCATGTCCGTGCTGTTGCAGCCGGCAAGCGCGATGGCGAAACCGAAACCAACAATGGGCGTGGTGATCTTGCGCATGTTCAAACCGTCCCTGGAATAGCCTTGAACCGTCTCCTGTCGTCTGCCAGTTCAAGGCAAGTCTAGGCGGATTTCCCTAAGCAGAAATGAAGTCCAGCCCATAGCGCGACAACGCGCGCGGCGTGTCCGTGGTGGTAAGGTAGGTCTGGCCGAGGGTCATGGCCGCGCCGCTGTCGGAATCCATGATGATCATGTGCACGAACAGCGACATGTTCGGCTCGATCTCCTGCGGATTGCCGAGATGGAACATCTGGTGCTCCATCCAGGACGGCGAGAAACGGGCGCCAAGCGAATAGCCGCAGGCATTCAGTCGATGCCGGGCGAGGCCACGCTCGTCCATGATTTTGGCATGCACGTCGAACACGGTGCCGAAGGTGTTGCCGGGACGCAGCACCATCTCGATCGCCTGGATCGTCTCGCGGCAGGCGCTGTAGAGTTCGCGGTGACGGTTGGTCGGCTCGCCGATGATGACGGTGCGCATCATCGCGGCGTGGTAATGGGCGCTCACGCCGGCCCATTCCAGCGTCAGCTGGTCCTGGGCGTCGAGCGGGCGGCGCCCGGACTTGTAGCGGCACAGCAGTGCATCGGCGCCGGAGCCGATGATGAATTCGTTGGCGGCGTAGTCGCCGCCGCCGGCAAGGATCGTGCCCTGCATGGCGGCAAGAATGTCGGCTTCGTTGCCGCCGAGGCGGATCAGCGGCAGGGCGGCGTCGAGCGCGTCGTCGGCAAGGCTCGCCGCCTTCTCCACATAGGCGATTTCGGCGTCGCTCTTGATCAGCCTGAGGCGGCTGACGAGATAGGAGGCGTCGATCAGCTCGCCGAAGGTCTGGAGCTGGCGGTCGAGCAGCCGCGCGACGCGACCGGTCATGCCATGGGTGTCGTACTCGATGCCGATGCGGCAGCCGAGCAGGTCGAGTTCGCTCAGGAGGTTCTTGAGATCCATGGTCGGATCGGCATTGGCGCGATCAACCCAGATTTCGATCCGCTCGATATTGGAGGTGTGGCGCGCCTGGCGCAGGTCGGCCGAGCGCGTCAAGAGCACCATCGTGCCGTCCTTCTTGACGACCAGCGTCTGGAAGAAGCAGTAGCCGAAGCTGTCATAGCCGGTCAGCCAGTACATGCTCTCCTGGGCAAAGAGCAGGACGGCGTCCAGCTTCTCCTCGCGCATTTTCTCCGTCAGCCGCGCGAGGCGGCCTGCATATTCATCCTGGGCAAAGTGAAGCGCCATGTCAGGTTCCTCGTATGCAAATGGCGGAAATCTGTCGGCCGTAATCCGGTTCCTGCCTGTGGGTGGTTCGACGATAGGAGAAGAAGCGCTCCTCGTCGGCATAGGTGCAGATGTCGAGATTCTCGGCCGCAACGCCGGCCTCGGTCAGGCGCCGGACCGTGAAGGAGGGAAGGTCGAACATCGCATGGCCGCTACGCTCCGACGGCGCGAAATAGGCGTTGTAGCTGGCATCGGCGGCAACGAATCGCGCGACGAACTCTGCGCCGACCTCGTAGCTGCGACCGCTGATCGACGGGCCCAGGCAGGCGACGATGCGTTCGCGCCGGGCGCCAAGCTGCACCATTTTTTCTATGGTGCTTTCGAGCACACCGCCAAGCGCCCCTTTCCAGCCGGCGTGGGCCGCGCCGATGACCTTGGCCTCAGCGTCGGCAAAGAGGATGGGGCCGCAATCGGCGGAAAGCACGCCGAGCACGATGCCGGGTGTCGCCGTCACCAGCGCGTCTGCCTCGGGACGGGCGCCGTCATAGGTTTCGTCGACGACGATGGCATCCGGAGAGTGCACCTGGTGTACGGTCGCCAGCCGCTCCAGGGGCGCGCCGAACCAGGCGGCGACGCGGGTGCGGTTCTCGTTGACGCGGTCGCGATCGTCGTGCGAACCGAGGCCGACATTGAGGCCGTGATAAAGCCCTTCTGAGACGCCGCCCTTGCGGGTGAAATAGCCGTGCGCGATGGCCGGCCCGACCCTCTCGCCAAACAGCGAGCTTTGTACAGGGGAAAGCGCGACATCATGCGGCATCGATATATTCGCCTTTGCTTTCTGAAAGATATCAATGGGTTCGAGGGCGCGTCCCGGCCCGGCGACTGGCTGCTGATTTGCCGGCGCGATGTTGACCCGCGACGACAGGGCTGTCAATTCCCGAACGGCAGGGGTGCCGGCCCTGCGACGTTGGAGCGGGACGCGAGCGGAAAACCGCGCGCACTTTTCCTTGATCCCACTCCGGTCAGGCCTTGGGCTTTCTGAACGGCGACAGCGGGACCGGCGGGCTGCTGACGGCAAGCACCTTGAACAGTTCGCCCATCTTTCCCGCGCCTGCTCCGGCCAGTCTTTCGACATCCTCGCGGATACCGTCCTGCGTCAGGGCATCCTTGTCGCGGCCGAGCGCCGCGGCGCGGTCGAGAAGCCCGAGCCCGACCAGAAAGTCGCCCTGATGGGCAAGGCCGTTGATCTGCACGTTTTCAGTCTTGGCGCGCCGGGCGAGCTGTTCGAAATCGACATGGCTTGTGAGGTCGGCCCGCCCGGGACTGGCAAGCGGCGGATCGTATTCGTGGTCGCGCACGGCCTGCAGCGTATCGCCATAGCCGGTGGCAAGATGCCCGTAATCGATGATGACGGCGGTGCCGCCACTGATCTTCAGCCGCTCGCAGAGGGCCGACATCACGGCGTCCCGGGCCGGCGCGATCTCGAAGACCGTGCCTTCAGCGACACCTTGTGCGGGCGTCGGCAGCAGGTCCGGATCGATGCCGGCGACGCCGGCGGCAAAGGTCAGCTCATCGTCGGCGCCAAGACCGACCATGCGCTCGCGGAAACCCTGCGCCGTGCGCACGAACTGGCGGATCGGGATAGCGTCGAACAGTTCGTTGGCGGCAAGCAGCAGAAAGCCTTCGGGCAAGGTTTCGAAACTCGTGTGCCATTCGACCTTGTTGCCGTGGGCGGCGAGCGTTTCCGACTGGACCTTGCGCAGCCGTTCGCTGGTTTCGACGAGATGCACGCTTGCAGAGGCGTAGAGCTCAGGCGCGACGCGGCGCACGACGCGCAGCAAGTCTGACATCATCGTGCCGCGGCCAGGGCCGATCTCGGCGATGACAGTGCCTTCGGGCTGCCCGTGCTGCTGCCAGGCGTGGACGAGAAAGACACCGATCATCTCGCCGAACAGCTGGCTGACTTCGGGCGCGGTGGTGAAATCGCCCTCCTTGCCGAAGGGTTCGTGCACCCGGTAGTAGCCGTGCTCCGGATCGGCGAGGCACAGCGAGAAATAATCGGTGACGCTGATCGGCCCGTGAGCCCTGATCAACGCCTTGATCTTGTCGGCAAGTGGTGTCGTCATGCGTTCGTCCAGTTCGCGGGGCGCGCGGCCGCAAGGCCGCCACCCATCCTACATCCGCTCTCAGGCGGCTGCGCGCTTCGCCCGGGCGATCGCCCAGATGCCGGCGAGCGCCATCGGCAGCGAGAGCAGCATGCCCATCGTCAGCCAGCCACCGGCAAGATAGCCGATCTGCGCGTCCGGTTCGCGAAAGAATTCGACGAAAATGCGGCTCAGGGCGTAACCAAGCACGAAGATGCCGGTCACGAGGCCCGGCGATTTCAACGCCTGGCGGCGATAGATGAACCAGGCGAGCACGGAAAGCAGCACGAGACCTTCGAGCACGGCTTCATAAAGCTGGCTCGGGTGGCGCGCAAAGGGACCACCGGTCGGGAAGACGATCGCCCAGGGCATGGACGACAGCCGCCCCCAGAGCTCGCCATTGATGAAGTTGGCGATGCGGCCGAAGAACAGGCCGATCGGCACGACGGCGGCGACGATATCGAACAGGCTCCAGAGAGCGATCTTGTTCTTGCGCGCAAACAGGATCATCGCGAGCGTCGTGCCGAGGAAGCCGCCATGGAACGACATGCCGCCGTTCCAGATCTCAAGCGCCCGGATCGGATTGGCGAGCACGGAGTTCAGATCGTAAAAGAGGATGTATCCGATGCGGCCGCCGAGCACGATGCCGCCGGCTGCCCAGAGCAGGAAGTCGTCGAGCTGCTGCAGGGTGACCGCCGGGGTGTCGTTGCGCCAGAGCGTTACGTTCATCGCAAGGCGCCGCGCGTAGTACCAGCCAATCAGGATGCCCGCGACATAGGCGAGCCCGTACCAGTGGATGGCAAGCGGCCCGATCTGGACGATCACGGGGTCTATTTCGGGGAAGGGGAGGATCGCGAGGCGGGTCGCTAAAGTTTCCAATGTCTCTGTTCTCGTGCGGGGCCGGTTGTTTGCGCGGAACATGGCGAGCGATTTCAGCCCGGTCAAGGCCTGGGCGAGGGCAGTCGCTGGCGCTGCGGACACAGGCACGTGATCGGGCGGCGTGATTTTTCTTGCATCCGCCCGCCGCTGACCCTACCTGAAATCCATGACCGCATCGCAAGGCGATGGCTGAAATGGAGATCGCACGATGAGCACAGGCACCAACCGCATTCTGGATGACTTTGCCAAGCTGATGACCGATGCCGCGGGCGCCGCTCAAGGCGTGCGCCGCGAAGTCGAAACGGCCTTCCGCGCGCAGGCCGAACGCACGCTGAACTCGCTCGACGTGGTCAAGCGCGAGGAGTTCGAGATGGTCAAGGAAATGGCCATCAAGGCGCGCGAGGAAAACGATGCGCTTCTTGCCCGTATCGAGGCATTGGAAGCGCGCCTCGTTGATAATGGCAAGTAACGCGATTCCCTTGAAATAACGGTATTTCAGCGTTTTAGCGGCGCCCGCGGATCGATTTCGCGGGCGTTTTGCTGCCTTGCATCCGGCGTCGTTTCCGGCGGCGTTAAGGCAGGTTAATAAAACATGAAAAGTTTTCCACCTGTGGACACTGCCAAAAAACCCTTATGGCAGAGTCAGTTAAGCTCAACCGCTTCATTCGCATGACAACGTAGGCGCGATTGTACACGGCTATTTTGGGGGCGAGGGGCTGGCAGCCTGACTCCGCCATTATACACTGATTTTAAATGATGATTCGAAACGAACCGCGTAAGCTCCAGGCAGGGTAAGTCAGCCAGGATGGATGTGAGTTCAGCAATCATAGTGTGATTTTAATCGGT
>NZ_DASYGZ010000019.1:0-1593 GCF_035999135.1 Ensifer sp. | reverse complement strand
AGACGCTTGCGGCTGTGGGTCGAGCCTTCGTTGTCCTTGATTTCATTCAGTTTCATGAGCTTATCCCCCTCACTTCTCGTCGACGACGCGAACGAGGTGCTGGACGGTCCGGATCATGCCGCGAACAGACGGAGTGTCTTCGAGCGTGCGAACCCGGTGCATCTTGTTGAGGCCCAGGCCGATGAGCGTCTGACGCTGCGAGGCCGGGCGGCGAATGGGGCTACCGATCTGCTCGACAGTAACCGTCTTCTTGGCAACTTCTTTTTTAGCCATCTGTCAGCTCCCTTATTCTTCGGAAGCAGCGCCGGAGGCAGCACGACGAGCCTGGAGCGTGGCGTACTTCATGCCGCGCTGAGCTGCGATGTCCTTCGGGTGCATCTGGTTCTTGAGGGCGTCGAACGTTGCGCGAACCATGTTGTAGGGGTTCGACGAACCGGTCGACTTGGCAACGACGTCATGAACGCCGAGTGTTTCGAAGACGGCGCGCATCGGGCCACCGGCGATGATACCGGTACCGGCCTTGGCCGAACGCAGCAGCACCTTGCCGGCGCCGTGACGGCCATGAACGTCGTGATGCAGGGTACGACCACCACGCAGCGGGACGAAAATGAGGTCGCGCTTGGCAGCTTCAGTCGCCTTGCGGATGGCTTCCGGCACTTCGCGTGCCTTACCATGACCGAAGCCGACGCGGCCCTTCTGGTCACCAACGACGACGAGAGCAGCGAAACCGAAACGACGGCCGCCCTTCACCACCTTGGCGACGCGGTTGATTGCTACGAGCTTATCGACGAATTCGCTGTCGCGCTCTTCGCGGTTCTGGCGATCTTCGCGAGAACCCTTTCTTTCCTGTGCCATTGTCCTTTTCCTTTTTCTTTTCCGGGTGCAATCGGCAGATTGACAAAAGTCGCCCCCGTCCGATGGATCGGATGCGACCGGAAACCTATGAGAGTGCCAGGCAGGCGCAAAGCCTGCCTGGCGACTGATCAGAAGTTCAGACCACCTTCACGTGCGGCATCGGCCAAAGCCTTGATGCGGCCGTGATAGATGAAGGCGCCACGATCAAAGACAACGTCCTTGACGCCGGCCTTTGCAGCACGCTCAGCGATGAGCTTGCCGACGGCAGCAGCAGCTGCCGTGTCAGCGCCCGTCTTCAGCGACGAACGCAGATCGGTATCGAGCGTGGAGGCAGACGCGAGCGTCTTGCCGGCAACGTCATCGATAACCTGTACGTAGATGTTCTTCGACGAGCGATGAACCGACAGGCGCGGACGGCCATTGGCGACCGCCTTGATTTGACGGCGCACGCGGTTGGCGCGACGCACAAGAGTATCTTTCCTGCTAGCCATTTCGCGTGTTCCTTACTTCTTCTTGCCTTCTTTGCGGACAATCCGCTCTTCGGCATACTTGACGCCCTTGCCCTTGTAGGGCTCGGGGCCGCGGTATTCGCGGATTTCCGCGGCAACCTGGCCGACCTGCTGCTTGTTGATGCCGGACACGATGATTTCGGTCGGCTTCGGAACAGCAATCGTGATGCCTTCCGGCGTCTGGTAGACGACGTCGTGGCTGAAGCCGAGCGCCAGCTGCAGGTTCTTG
>NZ_DASYGZ010000206.1:0-111714 GCF_035999135.1 Ensifer sp. | reverse complement strand
TCGTGCCGCATGTCTGGGGCACGGGCGTTCACCTTGCCGCGGCGCTGCAGTTCATGGCGACGATGACGCCGGATCCCGTCCGCGTGAAGCCGATCGAGCCGATCATGGAGTTCGATCGCACGGAGAACCCGTTCCGCCAGGAGGTGCTCTCGACGCCGATCGAGGCGGTGGGTGGCGTGGTCGCCATTCCCGATGCGCCTGGCCTCGGCATCGAGATCAATCGCGATGCGCTCTCAGAATTCAAGGCACCTCAAGGGTGATGACCGCGCGGCGGGCCGGTCGCCAGCGGATCACGCTCTCCCCCGGGGGTGTGGTAGGCGTGTTGATCCCAACGGCGCCGCGCCGGTCAGCGCAATATTGCCGACTCCGTGGCCAACTGGTTGGCCGCAAGTCCATCCGCGAGCGCGAGTGCCTGTTCGGGTTCGTCAAGCTGCATCAGGCCACCGTCTCGGCTCTGGCGAACTTTGTTCAAATGATCGCGCGGGCTGAGACCCAGAGTTCGCTTGAACATGCGGGAGAAGTAGTAGGGGTCGGAATAGCCGACTTCCATGGCGGCAGCCGCCACCGAAAGACCAGCCTCCAGGAAATGCATAGCGCGCTCCATGCGTTTCAGCTCCTGGTATTTACGCGGCGTGCGGGTCACTCGCTTCTGGAATTCGCGCAGGAAGTAGTCGCGATTGTAAGGCGACGCGTCGACCGCCCGCGTCGCAATTTCCGGATCGAGCGGGTTGGCGGAAATCATTGTGGCCGCTTTCATGACAGCAAGGTCGATCGCATCGGCGCCCTCGGGCTGGTAGGTGGCGTGGTCGCGCCAGCCGATGAACGCATCCTCGATAAAGGCAATCAGCAGCACCATGAAGAGATGATGCTGGCCGAGGGTGACGGAGGAGGGTGGAGCGCTCTGCCGATAGTGGCGGACCAGCGGTTCGAGAAGCGGCCAGCGCGTCAGGCGCAGTTTCGGTTTCAGATCCATCTGCGCGATGAGGTTATGGCGCCCGTAGATATCGAGCGTGAAGTGCTGCGCCACACCGAGATAGGTTTCCCGCCCTTCATTCCACCCGACGAAACGCTGCCCGCGCAAAATCAGCATCGCATCGCCCGGTTCCATGATCACCGCTTCGCCGTCTATCAGGTAGTGGCCGCGCCCTTCGAGGCAGATCACGAGGTCATCGACCTCGTTGGACTTGTCGATCCGCCAGGTGTGCGAGTGCTCCATGCGAATAGCCGCTCGCGTCAGATTAAGGGTGAGCGCCGTCGGCGGAATCGCCGAGAGAATGCCACCTTCAATTTCGTCCATCTTTTTCCTCGCCTTTGTGAATTCATTCTGCAGGAGAGATGGGTGATTGTCATCGTGGAAACCGCTTATGCGCACCGCATCGTCTGGGAGGAGGGATCGGTTCGTGGTGAAAAAGGGATAATCCCGTTTTCGCCCGTTCCGATCCGGGAGCGTAACTTGTACGAAACTGTATCTATGAAAGCAGCATTTCGGTGCCATCTGGGAGGAAGGGCATGAAAGGGCAGCGTGTTCTCGGGCTCGGCTATCTCGCGCCCTACATCATTGGCCTTCTGATTTTCACGGCCATTCCGTTCATCGGCTCGTTCTACCTGAGCTTCACCAGCTACGACCTGATGAGCGAGCCACGCTGGACGGGGCTTGCCAATTACGAGCGGCTCTTTACCCGTGACCGCACCTTCATCAAATCGTTGAACGTCACGCTCGTCTACGTGTTCCTGACCGTGCCGCTGAAGCTTGCCTTCGCACTATTCATCGCCGCGATCCTGAACTACCGGCTGAAGTTCATCGGCCTCTTCCGTACAGCCTTCTATGTGCCGTCCATCCTCGGGGGTTCGATCGCTATCGCCGTCTTGTGGCGCTATGTCTTTGCCTCGGAGGGACTGGCAAACATGGCGCTCGCCACGCTAGGGCTTGCTCCTGTCGACTGGTTCGGCGATCCGACCAACGCGCTCTTCACCATCACGCTCCTGCGCTGCTGGCAGTTCGGTTCGGCCATGGTGATCTTCCTGGCCGCGCTGCAATCGATCGACAAGTCGCTCTATGAGGCAGCGGCCATCGACGGTGCGGGAAAGGTGCGGACCTTCTTCTGGATCACCCTGCCGCTGCTGACACCGGTCATATTTTTCAACCTGATCATGCAGATGGTTCAGGCGTTCCAGGAGTTCAACGGCCCCTACATCATCACCCAGGGCGGTCCGCTGAAGGCAACCTACCTGCTGCCGCTCTACATCTATGACAAGGCCTTCAAGAAGTTCAACATGGGCTATGCCTCGTCCATTGCCTGGGTGCTCTTCATCATCATCACCGTGCTGACCCTCGTGGCCTTCTGGTCCTCGAAGAAGTGGGTCTATTACGCCGGCGACAAGAGGAACTGAGCCGTGGCGGATCTCCAGACTTTCAACGACCGGCAGGCCGCACGCAGGGCAAGGCTTCGTCTGCTATCGACATCGGTTCGCTACGTCCTGCTCTTTGCGGTCGGTTTCGTCATGCTCTATCCGCTGATCTGGCTGGTTGGCGCGAGTTTCAAGACCAACTCGGAGATCTTCGCCGGAGCCGGCTTCCTGCCCGACAGTCCGACCGTTGACGGCTACATCAAGGGCTGGCAGACGTCGACGCCCTACACGTTCGGCCGCTTCTTCTGGAACTCGTTCCTGATCATCCTGCCGAAGGTGATCGGCACGGCGATCTCCTGCACTATGGCGGCCTACGCCTTCGCGCGGTTCGATTTCCCGTTCAAGAAGATGCTCTTCGCATCGGTAATTGCGATCCTGCTTCTGCCGAACGTGGTGACGCGCATCCCGCAATACATCCTGTTCCGTGATCTCGGCTGGCTCGACAGTTTCCTGCCGCTCTGGGTGCCATCTGCCTTTGCTGGCGACGCATTCTTCGTCTTCATGTTGGTGCAGTTCCTGCGCTCGCTGCCGTCAGACATGGAAGAGGCGGCACGCGTCGACGGTGCCAACAGTTTGCAGACACTCGTTTACATCGTCGTCCCAATGCTGGCACCGGCGCTGATCTCTGTCTGCCTGTTTCAGTTCATGTGGACGATGAACGATTTCCTCGGGCCGCTGATCTACCTGTCGTCGGTGGACAAATACCCTGTGAGCCTGGCGCTCAAACTCTCCATCGACACGACGGAAGTTTTTGAATGGAACCGCATCCTCGCGATGTCGGTGCTGACCATTACGCCCGCCCTCGTCGTGTTCTTCGCTGCGCAACGATACTTCATTGAAGGGATCTCCTCCGGGGGAGTCAAAGGCTGACCATGGCAAAGGTTCAACTGAAAGGCCTCGAGAAAGTCTATGGCGGCGCATTTAAGGCCGTCCATGGAATCAACCTCGATATCGAGGATGGCGAGTTCATGGTCTTCGTCGGCCCGTCCGGCTGCGCCAAGTCCACGACGCTGCGCATGGTCGCGGGGCTCGAGGAAATTACAGGCGGCGAAATCGTCATTGGCGACCAGCGCGTCAACGATCTGCCGCCCGGCAAACGCTCGATCGCGATGGTGTTCCAGAACTACGCGCTCTATCCGCACATGAAGGTGCGCGGCAACCTCGCCTTCGGGCTGAAGATCGCCGGCAAGCCGAAGGCGGAGATCGATGCAGCCATCAAGCATGTGGCCAAGATCCTCGAGATCGAGCCGCTGCTCGATCGGCTGCCGAAGCAGCTCTCCGGCGGCCAGGCGCAGCGCGTCGCGCTCGGGCGCGCCCTCATCAAGAAGCCTGGAGTCTTCCTGTTCGATGAGCCGCTTTCCAATCTCGACGCCAAGCTGCGCGCCTCGATGCGGGTGCGTATCACCGATCTACACCGCCAGTTGAAGGCCGAGGGCCTGTCTTCGACGGTCATCTACGTGACGCACGACCAGACCGAAGCCATGACCATGGGGGACCGGATCTGTGTCATGCAGGCCGGCCATATCATGCAGGTGGCAACACCCAAGGAACTCTACAACCGTCCGGCAAACCTGTTCGTTGCCGGTTTCATCGGAAGCCCCGAGATGAACCTTGTCGATGCGACGCTTGAGGGTGGCGAACTCCAGATCGGCAGCCAGCGGCTGGCACTTGGCACGAATCTCGAAGGCAGGCTTTCGGCCCGCCCTGCTGACGCCGTCCTTGGCATGCGTCCGCAGCATCTTTCGCTCGTCGCCGACGGGCAAGGGCTCGCTGCAAGGCTCACCAATGCCGAGTTCATGGGTCACGAGGTCTATCTCCATGCGGATCTTGAAGGGCGCAAGCTGGTGAGCGTCGTCGGCGCTGCCGAGTTCGAGGCGCTCGGCCAGTCGGACGTGATCCGCCTGCGCCCGGATCCTGACCACCTGCATGTTTTCGACAAGACCGACGGCCGCAACGTCTCGCTGTGAGGAGGCAGCGTTCGGCCCCATTCCAAGGAGGAGAAGTTCGATGAAAATAAGAATGATCGCAGCACTGGCCACTGTCGCCTATGGGGCACTGGCCCTTGGCACGGCAGCGCAGGCCGCCGAATTGCGTATGGCCTGGTGGGGCGGTGAGAGCCGCCACGTCGCCACCCAAAAGGCGATCGCCGCCTGCGGCGAAAAACATGGGCATACTGTCAAGGGCGAATTCACTGGGTTCGACGGCTACCTCGAAAAGCTGACGACCCAGATGGCCGGCAAGACCGAGGCCGACATCATGCAGGTCAACTGGCCGTGGCTGCCGCTGTTCTCGAAGAATGGCGACGGTTTCGCCGATCTGCGCAAGCTTGGGGCGATCGACCTATCCAACTGGAGTGAGGCGGATCTGTCGGCCGGCTCAATGAACGGGGTGCTGCAAGGACTTTCGGTTTCGACGACGGGCCGCGTCTTCTTCTTCAATGCCACGACATTCGAGAAGGCGGGTGTTGCCATTCCAACGAGCTGGGACGAGTTCTTTGCCGCCACCGCGACCATCAAGGAAAAGCTCGGCAAGGACTACTACACGTTCAACGCCGTGAAGGAGACTGCCCAGCTTTTGACGACCCTGGCTGTCGTTCAAAAGACCGGCAAGGATCTGGTCGATCCCGCGACCAATCGCGTTGCCTGGACGCCGGAGGAGCTTTCCGAAGGCATATCGTTCCTGGGTAAGCTGGTGGAAACTGGAGCTATCCGATCGCAGAAAGAGGAGGCGGCCGACGGCAATGTCAATCTGTTTGAAAAGCCGGCCTGGGCCGATGGCAAGGTTGCCGGTTCCTACGAGTGGGATTCGACCTATTCGAAGTATGCAGACCCGTTGAAAGACGGTCAGGTTCTGAAGCCCGTGGCTATGCTGAAGCTTCCGGACGCCGTGACAGAGGGCGTCTATCGCAAGCCCTCGATGGTCTTCTCCATCTCCAAGAATTCCAAGGATCCGGCGGCGGCAGCTCAGATCGTCAATTGCCTTCTGAATGAACCGGAGGGCATCGATGCACTCGGCACCTCGCGCGGCCTGCCGGCGTCGAAGGCCGCCGCTACCCGCCTCGGTGACAAGGGCGAACCGGAAGTGCGTGCCGCAAACGCCATCGTCGTTGCTGCGAGCGGCCCAGCCGTCTCGCCGTTCAACGAGCATCCGGAAGTACGTGCGGCCTTCATCGATACGCTGGAAGAATATGCCTACGGCCAGCTGACGGCGGATGAGGCGGCCGCGCAGATCATCGACACGGTGAACGACGTACTCGCCGAGTTCGATTGATCCTCAGAACGTCCCGCCGCGGTTTTCGCGTCGGGCTCCCCTCGTGGATCAATAGCCAAGAGAAAGAGACCATGATCCAACCGTCCATCATCGCGCTATCGGCGCGAACGGCAGCGCTTTGCCTGCATGAAGCCGGAGCGCTCTATCGCCTGCCTGAGCCGGCGGCCTGGCGGCTTTGGGCGCTGGCTGGCGATGGCGAGGCGCGGGAAGGTGCCGCGATGACGGTTGTGAGCATCTTTCACGACCTTCGACCCCTTTGTCGCTATCGGCTCGAAGTCGACGGGTTCCAGCCGCTCGAGTTCGAGACGCCAGCCTGTACCGGTCTGATCGACGCGACCGATTTCGGCCTCATGGCGAATATCGCCCGCGACGATGTCGAGGGTGCCCGCGCCAACGCAACCATCTTGGCGGCTGCGCTCGACGCCGTGCCCAAAGGCGGCACGCTTCGTCTGGCGGAGGGGGACTGGACCGCCTTTCCCGTCCGGCTCAAGAGCAGCATGACCCTGCATCTCTCCAAGGGCGCGGTTCTGCGGGCACCATCGGCTCGCGCTGGCTGGCCCATTCTTGCGGCGCGTGACGAAACGGGCAGGATGCTTGGGAGCTGGGAAGGGCTGCCTGCCGCCTGTTTTGCCGCGCCGGTCCATGCTATCGGCGCTAAAGACCTGGCGATTGAGGGCGAGGGCACCCTCGATGGCTCGGGCGACGGCGGGGACTGGTGGACCTGGCCAAAGGAAACCCGCGACGAGGCGCGCCGCCCGCGTGGGCTGCACCTCATTTCCTGCACCGATACGAGGCTGCTTGGTTTTAGCATCCGCAACGCGCCGTCCTGGACGATCCATCCGCAGGGCTGTAGCGGGCTGGTTGCCGCGGGTCTCAGCATTAGCGCTCCACCCGACAGCCCCAACACCGATGGTTTCAACCCCGAAAGCTGCCATGACGTCACGATCACCGGCGTGCGGTTCTCGGTCGGCGACGACTGCATCGCGGTCAAAGCCGGAAAGCGCGGTCCGAACGGCGAAAACGATCATCTGGGCGAAACCCGCGGCATCCGCGTCACCCATTGCCTTATGGAGCGCGGGCATGGCGGCCTCGTCATCGGCTCGGAAATGTCGGGCGGCGTGGACGACGTTTGTATCGAGGACTGCGAGATGGTCGGCACCGATCGGGGTCTGCGTCTGAAGACAAGGCGCGGTCGCGGCGGTTCTATCACGAACATTACGATGCGGCGGGTTCTCTTGGATGGCGTCGACACGGCACTATCGGCCAACGCGCATTACCATTGCGATGCGGATGGTCACGAAGAGTGGGTGCAATCACGCCAGCCCGCACTAACGGACCCGGGAACACCCTGCATCGACGGCGTCACCATCGAGGATGTCGAAATCCGCAAGCTCGGCCATACGGCAGGCGCGTTTCTCGGGCTGCCGGAAGCACCGATCCGCAACATCAGAATTCGCCGGTTGAAGATCGCGTCCTATCGCGCCGGCGCGACCCCTACGCCTCCGATCATGGCCGACGGGGTACGACCGATGCGGCACGAGACGATCGTCGCCGAGTGCGCCGACGTCGACTGCGATGAACCGGCGCTCTTGAGCAGAGCCCCGATTTCCGTTTCCCTTGAATGAGATATCCGATGGACCCGACCACATATTTCGATCAGTTTGCGCGACGCTACAAGCCTTATAAGGGCGGCAGTTGGTGCTATGAAGACGGCTGCATCTATCGCGGTCTTCGTCTTCTTTTCGAAGCAACTGGCGAGGAGCGCTGGAGCGATCACTTGCGCCGGCTTATCGATCGCCAGGTTTCACCCGACGGCGCGCTGCTCGGCTACGATCCTGCCGAGTACAACATCGACAACATCCTTGCAGGACGCGTCCTGTTCCCGCTTTCCGCAGAAACGGGAGACACTCGGTACAGACAGGCTGCAGACAATCTCGCAAGTCAACTTGAAAGCCATCCCCGCATAGTTGCAGGCAACTATTGGCATAAGAATCGGTATCCGCATCAGGTCTGGCTCGATGGGCTTTACATGGGTCTGCCGTTTCAAATTGAGTACGCCATCGCTAATGACAAGCCGGCGCTGATCGCCGACGCACTCCAGCAGTTTTCGACGGCGCTCGCGTTCACTTCGACTACCGGTGGCCTATACGTTCACGGCTATGACGACAGCCGGATGCAACGGTGGGCCGATCCGACAACGGGAAAATCACCGGCGGTCTGGGCACGCGCCGTCGGCTGGCTGGCCATGGCCCTGGTCGATGCGCTGGCGCTTCTGCCCGAAGAAAGGGCGACTGCGGCGCTGCGTCAGCGAACATGCCTTCTGCTGGATGAATTGATGGCGCGCCAAATGCCGTCCGGTCTCTGGATGCAGGTGCTCGACGAACCCGATCTCGCGGGCAATTACGAGGAAAGTTCGGCCTCCGCCATGTTTGCCTATGCGCTCTTGCGCGCTGCGCGTTTGGGGTTCACTGACCGAGAAAAAGCCGCCGGGGCAGGTCGTCGCGCGCTTTCTTCCCTGATTTCAGACCGCCTCGTGACGGACGCGGGGAGCATCACCCGACTAACGAAAATCGTCGGTGTCGCGGGCCTTGGGGGCTTTGAAGGAAACTATCGGGATGGCTCGCCTGGCTACTACCTCAGGGAACAGGTGGTAGACGATGACGCCAAGGGTGTTGGCCCGCTGATGATGGCCTTCGCCGAGAGTCTGGGGCATGCACTTGAGAGAGCAGACGCGGACGGAGGTTCTGCAGGGGACCGCAGCTGACGACCACCTCCGCGACGTCCGCAACCGATCGGATTTGATCGGTCCCTAGACGATCAAGTAATTCAGAGCTTTCAGCTAGCGCTTCAGCGGAAAATTGCGTTGCGCATAGCGCTAAAAATGGCTGCGGCAGGCGACTTCGACCACGTGGCCCGAGCCAAGTCCTCTCATGACCGTGCAACGCTCTTGTCAAAATCGAGTCTACTGTGGTAACGTTCCCACAATGGAGCGCGTTCGCTGCTGATATGGCGCCGAACGCACTCTAGGGAGGAATGCAAGTGAACAATGTCTCTGGACGTAGAGCGACCATTATTGACGTCGCCAAGCAAGCCGGTGTTTCGAAGAGCACCGTCGCGCGCGTTCTCGGCGGCTCCACCAGGATTTCGGAGGATGCGCGCGACCGCGTCCTCAAGGCCGTCAAGGACACCGGCTACGAGCCCAATCAGATGGCTGCGGGAACGCGTTCAGGACGCAGCGGGCTGCTTGCCATCGTCATCCCTGATGTTACCAACCCGTTCTGGGCCGAGGTGGCGCGCGGCGCGCAGGATCGCGCGGTGCGGGAGGACATCTCGCTCCTCATCTTTTCGTCCGATTGGGATGCGGACAAGGAAGCGACGCATTTGCGGTCGCTCCGCCGGGCTCGCGTCGATGGCGCCATCATCAATCCGGTGGCCGACAATTTCGGTGATCTCAGCCGGTTCGGGCTCCCATTTGTGCTGATCGGCTCGAGCGCCGAGCGTTTCCCCGATACGGCCAGCGTCGGTTCCGACATTGCCCAGGCAGTCCGACTTGGCATGGATGTGCTGGCGACCAACGGACACCGCACGCCCGCCTTGCTGCTTGGACCGCGTTCCCGTTTGGCCAGGGCTCGCTTCTTGCGCGCGGTGCACGAACATTGCGTGGAGCGCGACATCGATCCGGCCGTCCTGGCCATGGAGGAATCCGACTACACGGTCTCCGGCGGCCACGAGGCGATGAGCCGCTTGCTGGGGCGCAAAGGCAGGAAACACCTCGCCGTGTTCGCGGCCAACGATCTGATCGCGCTCGGCGCCATGATGGCTGTCCGCGAGGCGGGCCTCAGCTGCCCCGAGGATGTATCGATCCTCGGGTTCGACGGCATTCCTGCCGGGGCGTTTTCCTGGCCGGGCCTGACCACGATCGAAAAGCCGGGCCGCCAGATCGGCATTCGCGCCGTCGAATCCCTGCTCGATGAAATCGCCGGGCGTGCCGAGCATGGACGCATCTTTCTGCCCTGCAGGCTCGTTGAGCGCGGGTCGATCGCCGACCTGTCGGCGCAAGCGCCAGCCCGCGTGGCGGTCGGAGGTTAGACATGACAACGAGCGAGGCATCCATGGGGCGCCCATCCGCGACTCTTCGTGGGAACGTTACCACAATTCAAGACCGATCACGACGTGCGGCCATCAGGCAGTGGTGGCCCTATTACGTCATGATGGCGCCCGGCCTGGTCTTCTTCGTGATCTTTCACTACCTGCCGATCCTGGAGGCGAAAATCGCCTTCGAGCAGTTGCGCATCATCCCGCCCAATATCTGGGTCGGCATCAAGCACTTTCAGACGCTGTTTTCGTCGCCGATTTTCTGGCAGGTGCTGGCCAACACCCTGATCATCTCGACGATGAAGATCGTTTTCGTCTTCCCGGTTCCGATCGTGGTTGCGCTGCTGCTCAACGAGATCCGCGGCGGCGCCTTCCGCAAATTCATCCAGTCGGCGATCTATCTTCCGCACTTCCTGTCCTGGGTGGTCATCGCCGGCGTCTTTATCGCCGTGCTGTCGCCCAGCGATGGCGCGGTCAACGACATCATCGGCTTCTTCGGCATGCAGCCGGTCTCCTTCATGACCGATACCGGCTCGATCCGCTGGGTCCTGGTCTTCTCGGAGATCTGGCGCTCGGCCGGGTGGGACAGTCTGCTCTATCTCGCCGCGATCCTTGCGATCGACCCGGAGCTCTATGATGCGGCGGAAATCGATGGCGCAAGCCGGTGGCAGAAGATCCGCTACGTCACGATTCCCGGCATCGTGCCGACGATCGCGACGCTGTTCATCCTGAACGCCGGAATGTTCCTCAACGCCGACCTCAATCAGGTGATCAACTTCTCCAACGACGTGGTGCGCAGCAAGATCGATATCATCGACACCTATGTCTATCGCATAGGCCTGCAGACCGGGGAGTATTCTCTGGCGACGGCCGCCGGCCTCTTCAAGGCAGTGCTCGGCATGCTGATGATCGTCGCAGCGCACCTGCTTTCCAAACGCCTGACCGGCAAGGGGGTGTGGTGATGGCCGCCCATAACATCCGCAGGACTCCACTTGAGCGGCTCGAATATGCCGTCATCGTCTCGACGCTCCTGTTTCTGGTCGTCATGACCGTCCAGCCGCTCTTGAACCTGCTTGCAATATCGCTTTCGGATCCGGGCAAAGTGGCCGGGATGAGCGGCCTGACCATCGTGCCGAACGGGTTTTCGGCCGATGTCTGGAGCCTGCTGATCAACAATCCGGCCGTCCAGCGCGGCATCGTCAATTCGATCTTCATCACTCTGGTCAGCACGGCACTCGGCGTGTTGCTGACCGCGCTGATGGCCTGGGCGCTCTCTCGGCCCGGCCTGCCGGGCCGGCGTGCGATTTTCGTCTTCGTGCTCGTCACGATCGTCTTCGAACCCGGGATCATTCCGGACTATTTCATCAACAAGCGCCTGGGGCTGCTCGACAGCTACTGGTCGCTGATCCTCTTCAAGGTCGTCAACGCCTGGTACCTCATCATTCTCGTCCGCTTCTTCGAGGAGGTGCCGAAGGAGCTGATCGAGGCGTCGGAACTCGATGGCGCCAACCCCTTCCAGATCTTCTGGTACGTGGCGCTGCCGCTCGCCAAATCGGCGCTCGCGACCATCGCGCTCTTTTACTTCGTCTTCCACTGGAACGAGTTCTTCCGGGCGATGATCTATCTGAACGACCAGTCGAAGTGGCCGCTGCAGGTTGTCTTGCGCCAGTTCGTCGTCGAGGGCGACAAGCTCGCCATGGTCGGCGTTGCCGACAGCAACAACTACACCGGTGCGAGCCAGATCAACATACGCGCGCTGAAGGCCGGGATGATCCTGCTGACCATTGCACCGATCCTCGCGATCTACCCCCTCATCCTGAAGTTCTTCACCAAGGGCACCATGAGCGGTGCGCTGAAGGGCTGACGAGCAGAACATAGGCCAAAGCATATTGGGAGGAACAAACATGCTTGGAAAACTGATCCTGGGGACAACGACGGCCATCGCGCTGATGGCTGGTGTCGCGATGCCGGCGTTCGCCGATCCTGTGACGATCCGGGTCGTCTCGAAGGACCTGACGACGAGCAATCCGGACGACGTCAAGCTGATGAAGGCCTATGAAGAGGCGCTGAAGGCCAAGGGCACCGACATCCAGATCCAGATCGTCGATCTGCCGTCATCCGGATACGCCGACAAGCTGAGCGCCATGCTGCTCTCGGGCGACATCCCCGATCTCATCTACTTCCAGGGCGGCGACGCAAAGATGGCCGAACAGGGGGTTCTGGAGGACTGGAACACCTGGCTGCCGAAGACGACCTATCTCAAGGAAGCGCTGTTCCCGCACAATATCGAGCGGCTGAAAAACTATCCCTATCTGCTCTATGTCTATCCGCCGCGCATACCGCAGCCGGTCATCCGCACGGACTGGCTCGATAAGTCGGGCGTCGCAGCGCCGAAGACGACGGACGACTATGTCGCGCTGTTCAAGGCGATCAAGGATGGTGACCTCGATGGCAACGGCAAGGCCGACAGCTACGGCGTCACCACCGCCGACAACACCCAGGAGCTCGACGCGATCTTCAACCAGGCCTTTGGCGTCACCGGCAGCTGGATGAAAAACGAGGCCGGCGAATGGATCCACGCCCGGGTGTCGGGTGCAGAAAAGGCCAAGATCGCCTTTTACGCTTCGCTGCGTGAACAGGGGCTCTACGATCCCGAATTCATCACCACCAAGTGGGACGTGAAGGAAGACAAGTTCTATTCCGGCCGCGCCGGCGTGATCTTCGGCTCGTCGGCAGAGGTCATTGACATCTACGGCGGCAAGATGCGCCAGGCGCATCCTGACGCGACGCTCAGCCTGCTGTCGCCGCCGAAGGGACCGGCCGGACAGGGCCTGATGGCGCTCGACGTCTCGAAGGAGTCGCGCGGTCTCGCAATCTCGACGACCTCCGAACACAAGGAGGAAGTGGTCAAGCTGCTCGACTTCATCGCCAGCCCCGAGGGCCAGTCGATCGAACGTCTCGGCTTTGAAGGCGAGCAGTACACCAAGGACGGCGAGACGATCAAACCGACGGACAAGCTTGCCACCTGGTACGCCCGCTTCCTGGTCTCGGCCAACTGGCAGCCGCCGGTTGAGTGGCTGAGTGAGGCTGCGCAGCAATCGCTGAAGACGATCTCGACCAATTTCAAGCCGGACAATGCCTTCGTCTGGCCTGCCGAATACGCCACCGACATCGACGCCACGGAAAACGTCTACCGGGCCTGGGTGTACAAGTTCGTCTCCGGCGAAGCCAAGATGGACCAATGGGACCAGTTCGTTTCCGAATGGAACGCTGCCGGCGGCGAGAAAATGACCGAATATGCAAGGACAGTTCTCAATGACAAATGATGCAACGGGGCTCTCCCTCAAGGGACGGGTTCGTGCGCTTCTCTTTGGCGTCGCTTACGGCGACGCCATCGGGGCGCCGGTCGAAAAACTCTCTGCCGCGGAGATCCGCGAGCGCTACGGCCGGGTCACGTCGCTTGACACCGAGTGGCACCGCATGAAGCAGAGCGAAGCGGCCAGAAACGGGCGTGTTCGCGGCGGCGGCATCGTCACCGACGACACGCTCATGACCCTCTGCGTGATGTCGATCTACGACGACGTCAAGCGTCATCTCGATGCCTGGGACATGGCGTCCGGCATGGTGCGGGAGATCGCCTGGACGCCACGCTGGGTGCCCGAACTGCAGCGCGAGACGATGCTGATCGAGCGGCTGTTCTATCCGGAGAAGTGGATCTTCCAGCGCCATCAGCTTTCCGGCTGCGACCCGCGTCAGGGCGGCGTCGGCAACATGGTGAACTGTGGCGCGGCGATGTACATCGCGCCGATCGGTGTCGCCAATGCCTGCGATCCGAAGGCCGCCTATGACGAGGCGATCGCATTTGCGTCGGGCCACCAGCAGAGTTTTGGTCTCGAGGCGGCCGGCGTGCTCGCCGCCGCGGTCGCTGCCGCTTTCGTTCCGGGTACCACCCTCGACACCGTCATCGAAGAAACGCTGGCCGTCGCCAAGGACGGCACGCGCGCTGCCATCGCCGATATCGTTGACGCTGCCCGCAAGCTGAAGGGCGCCGAGCACCAGGCCGTCGTCGAGGAATTCCACCAGATCATCGCCCGCTATTCGCCGATGGGCGACAACGTCCAGCACACACCGCAAAAGGCAGGCATTGCCACGGACGCCTACCAGGCGTCGCGGCTCCACTCGATCGAGGAACTGCCGCTCGCGCTCGGCTTTGCCGTCGTCAACGAGGGCGATTTCTACAAGACGATCGCCGACGGCATCAATTCCGGCCGCGACACGGATTCGATCGGCGTCATGGCCGGTGCGATCCTTGGCGCGATGTACGGCGAAAGCATCATCGACAGGTCGATGGCCTCCCAGCTCGACCGCGTCAACAAGCTTGATCTCTTCCGATCCGCCGATGCTTTTACCGAAACGGTGACCGCAATCCAGGCCGCCGACCACAAACGCGAAATCGCGCGGGCCACGGCGCGCGCAGGTCTCTTTGCCGCTCCCGAACTCACCCAGGTTTCCAGTCTCTAGAATTCGAAAGTATCCGATGCTCAGCACCAAAGAAATCTTCGAGCGTATCTATTCCGGCTTCATCGGCAAGGCGATCGGCGTGCGCCTGGGCGCCCCCGTCGAGCCGACGATCTGGAGCTATGAACGCATCCGGGACACCTATGGCGAGGTGACGGAATATCTGCGCGATTTCAAGAATTTCGCTGCCGATGACGACACCAACGGCCCGGTCTACTTCATCCGAGCGCTGCGCGACTACGGTCTTGGCGCGACCGCCGAGGAGGTCGGCAAGACCTGGCTGAACTACGCAGCCGAGGAGCACGGCATGTACTGGTGGGGCGGCTTCGGCAACTCGACCGAGCACACCGCCTACCAGAACCTGCGCGCCGGCATTCCGGCGCCGCAATCCGGCTCGATCGCCCAGAACGGCACCACGGTTGCCGAGCAGATCGGAGGCCAGATTTTCATCGACAGCTGGGGCTGGGTACACCCTGCGGATCCGAAGAAGGCAGCCGAAGCCTCCGCCCTTGCCGCCAGTGTCGCCCACGACGGCGAGGGCCTGCATGGCGCCCGTTTCTGCGCTGCGGCGATCGCTGAGGCCTTTGTCGCCAAGACCATCGAAGAGGTCATCGAGTCGGGCCTCGCGACGATCCCGTCCGACTCCCTCTACGCCAAGGTCTCCCGCGCAGTGCTCCGTTTCCACGACGGCAACCGGAACGACTGGCGCGCGTGCCGCGACATGCTGACGGCGGATTGGGGCTATGACCGCTATCCCGGCGTCTGCCACATCATTCCGAACGCCGGCGTTTTAATCATGAGCCTGATCTACGGTCAGGGTGACCTGCCGCGCACGGTCGAAATCGCCACCATGGCCGGCTGGGACACGGACTGCAACGCCGGCAACGCGGGCGCGATCGTCGGCACGTTGCAGCAGGTACAACCGGGTTGGGACAAGTACCGCAAGCCGATCAACGATTTCGTCGTCGCTTCCGGCGTGACCGGCACGATCAACGTCGTCGATATTCCGTCCTTCGCCCGCGAACTGACCGTGCTTGCACTCCGCCTGCAGGGACGGGAGGCTCCGGCGCTCTGGTCCGATGACTTCGAGCGCCGTGGTGTGCGCTTCGATTTCGATGCCCCCGGCGCGACCCACGGGTTCCGCACCGAGCCGTTCAACCAGATCGCCGTCAAGGCGTCGGCGGAACGTCATACGGACAATGCCAAGGGATCGCTCGAAATCCTGCTCGACCGGCTCGAACGCGGGCACGGCGGGCGGATTTTCTGGAAGCCCTTCTATCGTCGTTCCGACTTTGACGACGAGCGCTACCGTCCGATGTTCACACCGCTTGCCGACGACGGTCAGACGGTGAAGTTCAAGCTATGGCTCGATCCATGGAACGGCGACGGCAATCTGCGCGTCGCGCCCTATGTTCGCCGCGCCATGAGCGGCACCATCCAGGAAACGGGCGCCTGGCACGTGCCGTCAGCGAGCGGCTGGCAGGACTACGAATTTACCATCCCCGACGGCAACGGCGAGGCGGCCGATGAGATCGGCATCCTGGTGGAATACTTCGGTCGTCTGAAGTTTCTCGGCCGGTTGTTCCTGGCGGACTTTTCCGTCTCGGGCAAGGGGCGCGTCGTGATCGACCCGGCGAAGGAAGGCCACGAATGGGGCGGTATCACCCGCTTCACCTGGAACCGCGGTCACTGGAGCCTGCAGCAGGGACGCATCCACGCGCATACGGCAACAGACGCGGACGCCTGGACCGGCAATGCCTACCTGCGTGACGCGAGCGTCAAGGCCGAGCTGCAGCCCCTCTCCGGTGCGTCGCATCTGGTGGTCGCGCGCGCTCAAGGGACAAGCCGTTTCTATGCGGCGGGATTCGAGAACGGTGAAGCGGTGATCCTTCTGGAAAACCACGGCACGAAGATCCTCGCCCGCAGTCCGTTCCGCATCGAACACGATCGAAGCTATTTGGTCGATCTCACGGTCGAAGGCGGCAAGCTGACGCTCGAGATCGATGGCAAGCCGGTGCTTCAGGCCGACGATGCTACGCTGCGTTACGGCATGGCCGGCCTGCGCATGGCGTCGGCGGGACGCATGTCGATCGGCCGGCTCGAGGTAACGGAGCGCTAACAGCGCGACCGGGATCGGAAGGGAGGAAACATGTCCGAGATAGAGCTTAGAAGCGTCGGCAAGAGCTATGGCAGTGTCGCCGTACTCAACGACATCTCGCTGGAAATGGGCGATGGCGAGTTTGTCGTGCTCGTCGGCCCGTCAGGCTGCGGCAAGTCCACGCTGCTGCGCATGATCGCCGGGCTGGAGGATATCTCATCCGGTGAGATCACCATCGGCGGCAAGATCGTCAACGACATGCCTGCCAAGGAGCGTGACATCGCCATGGTCTTTCAGTCCTACGCGCTCTATCCGCACATGAAGGTCGCCGAGAATATGAGTTTCGCACTGAAGCTCGCCGGTGCGCCGAAAGCGGAGATCAAGAAACGCGTGACCGAGGCCGCCGAAATCCTCGGTCTTGAAAAGCTGCTCGATCGCCTGCCACGAGAACTCTCCGGCGGCCAGCGCCAGCGCGTCGCCATGGGCCGTGCGATCGTGCGCGACCCGCGCGCCTTCCTCTTTGACGAGCCGCTGTCGAACCTCGACGCCAAGCTGCGGGTGAAAATGCGCGGAGAGATCAAGAAGCTTCACCAGCGCCTGCGCCGGACCATGGTCTACGTCACCCATGACCAGACCGAGGCCATGACGATGGCTGACAAGATCGTGGTGATGCACGGCGGAAAGATCGAGCAAGCCGGCGCGCCGCTCGAACTTTACAACGACCCTGCCAATCTCTTTGTGGCAGGGTTCATCGGCTCGCCCGAGATCAACCTCATCGATGCCATTTCGGACGGCGAAACGGCATTGACGCGCGGCGGCGTATCGCTGCCGCTCGCAAGGCGTGTGGAGCCGGGCGCACGGCTCGTTTGCGGCATCCGTCCGCAACATATCCGCCTTGGAGAAACAGGCGTGCCTGGCCGCATCAGCCTGGTCGAGCCAACCGGAGAGGACCAGGAAATCGTCGTTGATATCGGCGGCGAGGACCTCTCGGTCGTCGTTCACGGCGGCAGGCTGCTGTCGGCGGGAGAGCATGTGAAACTCGAGGTCGATGCCGCGAAGGTGCTGCTCTTCAGCAAGGATACCGGGGAGCGCATTCGATGACGCCTTTCGCCAAAAGGGCTTTCGATCCGGCTGCCACGGGGCCGCTTTCCGGTACGAAAGTGCTCGACCTCTCGCGGCTTGTTGCCGGCAACATGCTGTCGCTGCAGCTCGCCGATGCGGGGGCAGACGTCATCAAGATCGAACCGCCGGCCGGCGATCCGCTGCGCGACTGGAAGGACGACGGCCACTCCCTTTACTGGAAGACCTACAGTCGCAACAAGCGATCCGTGGTCCTCAACCTTCGGCACGAAGCGGCGATGCAGGCGCTTTGGTCCCTGATCGAAACTGCCGACGTCTTCGTCGAGAACTTTCGGCCAGGAACGCTCGAGCGCATGGGCCTTTCGCCCGAAGCCCTGCACGCCCGCAATCCCAACCTGATTATCGTGCGCATCTCCGGCTTCGGCCAAACCGGTCCATACGCGCAGTTTCCCGGTTTCGGGACGATCGTCGAGGGCATGAGCGGATTTGCCTACCGGACGGGCTTTCCCGATCGCGAACCGGTGCTGCCGCCTTTGGCGCTTGCCGACATGATTGCCGGCCTCTACGGCAGCTCGGCCACGGTTACGGCACTGCTTGCACGCGATCGTGGGTACGCGAAAGGACAGGTGATCGACCTTTCCCTGCTTGAGCCGATGTTCTCCGTACTCGGCCCGGAGGCCGCAATTTACCAGACGACCGGCAAGATCAAGGAACGGGTCGGCAGCGGCTCCAACACGGCCGCACCGCGCAACGTCTATCGCTGCCGCGATGGCAAACATGTGGCACTTTCCGGTTCGACGCCACAGGTCGCACGGCGGATTTTCGAGATCATCGGCCGTGCCGACATGAACGACGATCCGCGTTTTGCGACCAATTCGGCGCGCGTCAAGAACCGTGACCTGGTCGACGAGGCCGTCGGCGGCTGGTTTGCGCGGCACGACCACGACGAAGCTCTGCAGATCATGCGCGACGCCGGCGCGACCGTCGGGCCGATCTATAACATCGCGGACGCAGCCGCCGACCCGCATTTCGCGGAACGGGAGGTGATCGTCGACGTCGAAGATCCTGATTTCGGCAATTTACCGATGCACAACATCGTACCCCGGCTTTCCGCAACACCAGGCGTCTGGCGCCGGCCGGCCCCTTCGCTTGGAGAGCATACGCAAGAAGTGCTCGCCGAGGCCGGATTGAGTGCGCAGATCATCGCAGAGATCATGCAAGGGGAAGCCGCATGAGACTGCGATCGCTTCTCTACGTTCCGGGCAATTCGGACCGGTTTATCGCAAAGGCGCACGAGCGGGATGCGGACGCGATCATCCTCGATCTGGAAGACTCGGTTGCGCCGGGCGAAAAATTGGCGGCACGGGCGAAGCTGGTCGAGGCGATCCCGGCTGTCGGCCGCAACGGCGCCAAGGTTTTTGTCCGCATCAACGCCGACCCGGAATTGCGCAGGGACGACGCCGTCGCCGCGTGCCGCGCCGGCGCTTTCGGTCTCTTTGTTCCAAAGACGAGTGCACCCGAACCCTTGAACGACCTTGCCGCGTGGATCGCAGGCGAGGAGGGCAAATTTCATCGTGAGCGACTTCACCTGATGGCGATGCTCGAGGATGCGGGCGCCGTGCTCGAGGCGCGCACGATTGCGCGTCACGAACGCGTGCTCGGGCTTTTGACGGGTGGCGAGGACCTCGCCACCAGCATGGGCGCTGATCCGCTTCCGGAGGTGCTGCGTATGCCCAAGCTGCTGGTCCATCTGGCTGCAAAGGCGGAAGGGAAGCTGTCTTTCGGCACCCTGACGACCATTGCCGACTATCAGGATGGTGAAGCGCTCGAATTGGCGGCCCGCGAGGCAAGCCGTCACGGCTTCGACGGGGCGACCTGCGTTCACCCGTCCTCCGTTTCCCTCCTGAACGCTGCCTTCTCTCCGTCGCAGGAGAAACTTGCCTGGGCCCGTTCGGTGGTCGAGGCCGCGGAGGTTGCGGCGAAAGAGGGGAAGGCCGCCTTCAGGCTAGAGGATCGAATGGTAGACACGCCGATCATCGAAAGGGCGCGCAAGATCCTACAGAAAGCGGACTGACGACAGGCGCCTTCGCCCGACTATGCGGCATGCAGATCGCGAGAAATCGGTGCGCCGAGCGAAAACTCCTTGAAGCTCGCGGTGAACCCGGCGCGTTCCGGCGAACAGGCCATGACGCCGATCCGAGCGTCGCCGTCGGAAAACGGGCAGAGCCGCGCCATCTGCCATAAGCCGTCGCCAAGATGAAACTGCACCCGGACCGCTGTGTCGTGACGCGTCAAACGGATATGCACGTCTGCGTCCGTCCGCGCTTGCGGCAGCGGAATGACCGACCAGTCCGACGTTCCGTTCGTGACGACGACCGAAAAATGCATCAGGCCATCGGTGAATTCGATCCCGGTCTTCAGCCAATGGGTTTCGTCAACGATGAGGAGGAGACCGGCCTGATCGTAGAGTTCATGATAGTCGCCGCGCACGACGACCGATGCGGAAAAGTCTCCGCTTGCCGGCTGGAGCCTGGCGTGACCGGAATGGCGCCGGAAGCCATAGAAAGTCTGCTGCCATAGATCCGTGTTCGCTTCCGTTACGAGGGTCAGCACGTCATCTTCGACGGTCCAGTCTCGAGGTTCGTTCAACCAGGTAAAATCTGTCAACATTCCCTCCAGCGATCGTGGCGCCTACGGACACGGGCGCCATCTGCTTACCGGATATTCATGGCCGCCGAAATGGCCGGCAGCTCCCGCGCGGCCGCTTGGCGGTGAACAATAGACGGCGATTGCCGAACAACTTTCACCGGCACTCGTAGCGTCGGCCGTCGCGCCCGACGAATGTTCCGCTGCGCGGGTCATAGGTGCGGTAGCGCGCAAGGCACCGCGCGTCACGGTCGTTGCGCCGATAGGCATCGGCGTCGCGCTTGCGCTCCGCTTCCTGCGCTGCGCCGATGATGATGGCGCCGAGGGCCAGACCGATCGCCCCTGCCGCCAGGCCAACTTTCAGATCCTTCTTGTCCCGCTCGTCCTGGCGGTCGCGCCAGCGGTCGCGTCTGGCTTCCTCGCAACGCCAGCGCTCTCTTCCATCCAAATCCCGGCAATAGCGCCGGCCGCCATCATAATCGTCCGCAAGGACCGGAGGCGCCGCGGGCACGGTTGCCGCCACAGCCGCAGCCAGCGCAAGAACTCTACCGAATGCGGTCGCACGCATGGGACATTCTCCTTTCAATCCTCTGTTCGACGGATCGGAGTGTTGCGGCGACGCGTTGCGACAACATTGCGGCCGGGTCCAGCGACAGCTGTCGCAACGGCGGGAAATCAGGAACTGTCTGGCGGCAGACGCAGCGTCCTGCACTTGGCTTGCCTAGTATGTTACCGAAACGATGACGGTGTCGGTGTAAACGCCGGCAGACGGGCTTGTCTGGGGCGGAACGCGTCCGTACACGGTAAAGGTCTGTGTCGCGCCGGCGCCCACACCGCTGACCGTGCTCCCCGGAAGAGCACTGTCACCCCAGGGCTGTGTCCGAGCCGCATCCTTGTAAAGCCCGTAGGTGACCGATTGGCCCGCGTTCGTCATCTTGCGTGCCGTCGGGTTGCCGCCGCCTGACGCCGTGCTAAGGCCGATTGAATAGGTGGTGCCCGGGGTGCAGGTGACGATCACGGCCCCCTCGCTGTCCACATTGTGACTGAGAACGCCGACGGCTCCGAAGTCCACGGGTTGGGTCGTGACCGCGCAATTGGCCGCGACGAACGCGTTGACGTTAAAGCCCGGGTGCACCACCGTGCCCGCCACCTGGCTACAGTCGCTCGAACTCGAGTACTGATAGCTGAACGCCATATCGGAGCCGGTAAAGGTCGACATATATACGCCAGGCGCCGATCCGATCTGGCTGGCGAACACCTTTCCGTAGACGGTGGTTTGCGCCTGACCGGAACCGAGCAAACCGAGGTTGACCGCAAGCGCAGGCGGACGGGATGGGTACGACCACTGCGGCGATCCCCAGATGATCGAGCGGGCGGGGTCGGAATAGAGCTGGTAGTTCAAGGTGGCGGCACCCGACATCATGCGTCGTACGGAAGCGGTAGCACCTCCGCTGCCAGCCCCGATGCCCGGACACACCAGGATCCGAGACAACAGAAGCCCCGTGCAGGAGGCCGTCAGCGTGGCCGTGGACGTCGATTCCAGACCGGACAGCGTATCAACCTGAGCAAAATCCAGATTCGACAGCGAGAAATTGCAGCTCTGGGCGGCCGCCATGCGAGGGGCAAGCCCGCCGGCACACAAGAACGCAACCACAAGCCCATTGCGCGTCAGCGACATGGTACGTTCCGGATCGCCGTCTGGCTGCCCTTGGCTGGCCGATAGGCGAACTCGGCGCGGCACGTAGTGCCGTCCGATCGCCTGATCGTCGCGATATTCTTTTCCGACAGCCCATGGATGTAGCTTTCGCCATCGTAGCCGACGAAGAACTCCGCCTGCGATCCTTCGATCGTTCCCGTCAGTCCAACCTCGACCGGCTGCCCCTCCCCGTCGACGAAACCGACCAAAGCCGCGTGCGGCTGCGCCTCGATGCCGAATTCGACGACGACTCCGCTTCGCGCGGCCGGGACGACGATCTCTCGGGTTGTCGGGATTTCGGCATCGACCGGGAGGTTTTTCGGATCGATCGAAACCGCATTCGGCTCATAGGAATTGAGGTCCGGCACGATGATACGCCCTGCGGCATTGGTCTTGCCCACCTTGCGGTTCTGGTGCTTGACCTCGACATCAGGCACTCCGACATCGACCACTGCAAACGCATCGTTGATGCGATTTGTCGCGAAGACACCGCCGCCGGCGACGGCAACTGCGCCGTCCAACTGGGCGGTCGCTCGTGTGTCGCCGCCTACCTGCTGGACACTTGTCTCGAACCGTCCGATCGGGGAGCGGTAGCTGACATTGGCTTGGCGATTGGGGTTGCGGCCTTCGGACGTCCTTATCCGCCAGCCGATGCTGCCGTCCTCCGGCCGCTCCGCCTTGCTCAGATCCGCCACGACGTTGAGACCATCAGACGCGTGCTCCACGCCGGAAGACACTGTCATGTCATTATCAAGCGGCACTGAAATCCCGGCAAACAGGCCAAAGCTGTCGTCATCGCCGAAACTTTTGAATGCCGTTGCGTAGAAGGTGGACGCACCGAAGACTTGCTGACTGTAGGAAGCGCCGATGATCTGGTTTCGCGCACCATCGGCATCTTCGCGACGGGTATAGGAAAAGCTCAGGCTGGAAAAATCGAGCGGGGCGGGCACGCTGAGCGTTACCTGATCGACAGCCTTGGGAACGTCCGCACTCAGGATCGGCAAGCCGGCAGGGCCCGTGGCGGTCACGAGCGCAGTCACGGATGCGATGTCGTGGTAGTCGCCCAACCGGCGCTGAACGCGGCCATAGAGCGACCACTCGTCGATCGACAATTCCAGGGCAGCGTTGACGATCCCGCCAACACGGCCGTCATGCCGGCTGCCTGCGATCGCGATGGAGGCAGCGCCGAACGAACCGACCGGAAAAGCGATGCCGCCGCCACCGTTGATAAGCTCCTCCCCCGCTTCGAAATGCCCCTCGAGCGTGAGCCAGTTGGCGAGCCCGTAGCGTGCGCTCAGGATGCCGAAGAGCCGTCCGTCATAGTCACTGGAGTCGATACCGAAGTTGCGGCGCGGCGTGCCTATGTCGACCGAGAAGTCGAACAGCCCCTGCCGCAATAGCATGCTCGACGAATAGAACGGCAGCGTCGTGACCGTCTCGCGACCGAGACTGTCCTTGAGCACGACCCGCGCCTGCCCGGCGCCTTCGAATGCGGGAACATTGACGACCTGGAACGGGCCTGTTCCGACGTCCCCGGCGTAGGTCCTGACGTTTTGAGTGTAGACTTCGAGCGTTGAGGGCACGGCGGCCGTCCCTCCGAATGAGGGCAGAGGCAAGGTCACCAGATCCGGCCGCAAGGAGAAATTTCGTTGGGCCTGAAAGCCGCCGAGATAAACAGGCCGCGTCCACGTAAGCCCGCCGGAAACGAAGTCTCCCGCCCTGTAGGTCATCAGGCGTCTAGGATCGGAGTAACTCCATGTGGTGTTCAACCGCACGAAGTCATCGACTTGGCCATCCGTGTAGCCGGCTATGAACGACTGGCTGAGCGCACCATAAGGACTGAAAAACCGTGCATCGAAATTGCCCGACACGCCGCGCACGAGCTCCGCATCGTCCTCGGTCAGACTGTTGGTGCTGGCAAACAACGAATAGTTCAGGATCGCGCCGAAACCTGATTCCGCCGTTTTGCCGTCGCCTTGTTCCGGGGCGAGGTTGATGACTTTGGCGGCCCGTGCGGCCGTGTCGGCCGTCACCCGCAACACCTGTTGCGTTTCGTCGATCTCATAGGAAACGGCGCTGATCTCAGTCAGGTTGACCAAGCCACTCTGACCGCCCGGCGCTTTCAAGCCCACCTCCTCCAACTCCTTCGCCTCGGCATACAAGACGCCGTCCTGCTCCTCGAAGTGTCCGATCATCCCGGTGCTTTCGCCGTTGATGACAACTTCGAGATATAGAGAGCGCCCGAACTGAGAAACGGACCCGTTCGCCACGATGAGCGAGCCGTCCACTGGCACGTCCTGAGCACTTGCGGCATCGGCAAAAACGATGCCCAACAGTAAAATGAGCCTGGCGCTATCTGCCGTTGACCGGGACGCGGGCATGGACTGGTCCAAGGTCGCTGTCTGCCTTCAGCGTCACTTGCGCCGCGGATGAGCTGGTGGCGGCTGCAACGGGCCAACTCATGACGGCGCCACCGAGCACATAGCCGAGCAAGCCGTTCCTCTTGACGAGCGTGCGGCTGCCGTTTGCGAGCGTCAGGTCAGCGATCCTCAGACGGGCCTGGCCGGCGTTACGCGCCGTGAGCACAAGTCCGCCCTTTGACTTTTTCAATGACCATGAAACATCCGGGCTCGACGCATCCGGGCTCCGGAAGAATGCCGGGATCAAGTGCCGAACGATCAGTGCGACCGTGCCCCTCCGCTGGCGCGATGGATCGGGCAGTTCGTCGACAACAATTCTGTAGCTTTCCTCGCCGTCAATCGGACGCTGGCTGATGCGAACGATCCGCACCACATAGTCGGCCCCCGGCGCGAGCCGGGTTGCCGGCGGGCTTGCCACAACATCGTACGACGGTACCAGGCTCTCGACGCCATCCTTCTGGATCCAGCGAAAAACGCGGATCTGCACGTTGATAGCATGTTTGGCGTCATTGCTGAGATTGATCGTTTCGCTGCTGCTTGGCGCGACAAGCTCCAGTGTCGTCGGCGCGACCCTGAGAGAAGCAGCAGACGTCTGTGAGGGGCTTAACGCCAGCACCAGGGCGCAAAGCATCAGGGCACCAACCGACCAGGTGGTGGATCGCATCTTGCTACCTCGTCGTCTTCGGGCTCAGTAGGTGACGGTTATCGCCACCGTGTCGGTATAAACGCCAGTGGCCGGGGTCGCCTGCGCAGGAACACGGCCGTAGACGGTCAGGTTCTGGACGTTGCCATTGCCCGTTCCCGCGACCGTATCCGTGCCGGCAGTGACGCCCCATAGCTGCGTATGTGCAGCGTCTCGGTAGAGGGTATAGTTGATCGTCGCTGCCGCCGGCCCCGTCATCTTCCGTAACGCAACTGTAGCACCCGACCCGCCGCCGGCGCTGAGACCGACCGTGTAGGGTGTCCCTGTCGTACATTGGACGCCGACCGTCGTGGACTGATCGACATTTGCATCGATGACACCCCGGGAGCCAAAGTCGAGGTCGGTCGCCGTCTGGATCTTGCATTCCGCCTGTATCGTTATGCGAACCGTGAGGTTGCCAGTGGCGGTTGCGGCGAATGAGGCATGCTGAAAACTGGAAGCGCCAAATGCCAATATGGCAAGAGCGCGGACGAGTATTTTCATAATCTGTTCCCGCTCGATGTTTTCAGAATCACCAAGCAAATCGACTTGGCGATGCATAACAGTGTCGATCAACAACGAAAGAAAACAACCCAAGATTTTAACTGGTTTCTTCTCTATGCTTATCGGATAAATACTATGAATTTCGGGAATCAGTTCTTCTGCGCAATGCTCCGGTAATATTTAAGAAGGATGCGAAATATCGCGCGAATCGTTATTTGCCGCGATCACAGGGCGGACAAGTATGAGGCGCCCCCGCCGTCGCCGCGTGCCACACTTCCTCGTAAACGGCTTCACCTGATGGGGATCCTCGAGGATGTGGGCTCGGTCCTTGACGCGCGCGCGATTGCCCGTCGCGAACCGTGCTCTACCCTTCGCTATCTCGGAGACGACCTCGCCCCCAGCATCGGCGCCGATCCGCTTCCGGACGTCTCGCGTATGCCCAAGCGACTGGCGGCCAAAGTGAAGAAGAGCTGTCTCGCCGTCCAGCTTCGATTGCCCTTCACCCGTTTACGCGACGCCAGTTTCGCCCTTGCGCGCAAGCGGGCAAAGAGCACATCGAGCATCACATGAACGATGAGCGCATGGGTCAGGGTGCTGTTGGCGTTGAAATTGATGTTCTCAGCGGCAAGGGAGGCGACGATGGAACCGTCGGGGGAGATGGGAAAGGATGCGCGCCGGCTTTCTTCTCCTGGCTTGGCGCAGGCCGCAAAGGCTGAGGCACAATCGGCATGCCGCAGAGTAAACTGCGCCTCCATTAACCATCTGATTTAGCGTGTATAATTTCCGAAATAGAAGCTAATTTGCCTCGAATTTCCGTCACCAAGACGCTCTTCACGGACACAAGCCGAGGGGGCGCGCTTGTTCGTCTCCCCAAAATTGGTTTACCGCGCCATCTCAGTAGACAACCGAGCTTACAGCCATCTCCCGCACCGGACGTTTTTCTCGCATTTCCGCCACAGAAGGCCGCTGACGCGTGTTTTCCTATATGGACGCATCATCGCATATCTCAGTTAAAGTTTTGAGTCTGGCGGGCCGCAATTCGGTTCATAAAACACGCTTGCAAGCGTTCGTTTTCTAGCGCATTTCTTGTTTGTACAGCGCGTTGCAAAACGGACGGTCGGAAGCGCCATGGTGAAGCTACAATCGGATGACATGCAACATCACCCCAAGCGGCTGATCGGCTACGCGCGGGTATCGACGGGCGAGCAAGCCCATGATGCGCAATTGGACGAGCTGCGGTCTGCCGGATGCCATCGGATCTATGAGGAGCATGGCTCCGGCACATCACGTACCCGACCAGTCCTGGCTCGATTGCTTGGCGAATTAACCGCCGGAGACGTTCTCGTCGTCGTCCGTCTCGATCGGTTGGCCAGATCCTTAAGCCATCTCCTTCAGGTCATCGAGGATCTTGTAGCGCGTGGTGTCCATTTCCGTTCGATCGGTGATCCAATCGACACTACGACCCCCCAGGGCATGTTTTCCCTCCAGGTTCTTGGCGCGGCAGCGCAGCTCGACAAGGCCCTGGTTGCCGAACGTACGAAGGCCGGGATCGAGGCAGCAAAGGCACGCGGCAAACGTCCCGGAAACCCTGGCTTGCGAGAACGGCGTCCGGAGGCGATCAAAGCGGTCTCAAAGGCACGCGACAAACTCTATCTCGACGAGCTCATGGCATCCGCGCAAAAGTGGCTGCCAATGGTGCGGCAACTCCGGCCACAGCACAGTTGGGATAATGTCGTAGAAGTGCTCAATCGCCGGGGCCAGGACTGGACCGTCGAGCGAATTCGTCGCGCCGTTCATCGTCTGGTGCGTGAGAAGCTGGCGGATCAGGACCTGCTGACGCGGTCGCCTCGTCGCCCGCCCGAAGACCATCTGATGAAGCTCGTCGCGGCAATCGCCATTGCCGATCCCGGTCTATCGCTACGCCAGATTGCCGCCCAACTGGATCAGATCGGTGAGCAGCCGGCCCGCGGTGGCAAGAAGTGGCAGCCATCCTCCGTCCGCAACTTGCTGGACGAAGCCCACCGGTTCGGCCTTATCCGCCGCTGATGGCGGCAATGGACTGCGCTGCCGCTCCTCGCCGACGTTGTGGTCAAAGCCAAGCAGCGGCCCACGAGATCCGACGGTAATCGTCACCGGCCTCCAGTGTGAGCCCGCGGCGGTCATTTTGAGACCCTGTAGCGACGCCGTCCGGCCATTCGCGGCCTTTGCGCCGCCTCCCCCCGTCTTTGCTCAACTTGCTGATGGCTAGATGCCCAACTGCCGAACCCGCCGAAGCTGCAAACTTAAAAAAGCGCTGTTGAGGGCCGATCCCTAGAGGTCGCGCGGATCAGACGTTGAACAGCCACCAACACTTCAAGTCGGGCAATATTTCCCCCGATCGAGCCATCGCCGGCATCCACTCTAGCACGCTGTTCTGTTGCAGTCGTCTTCGCACCTCCTACGGAGGGTACCCCAGATCGACCGTCCTCACCCCATCTGACCACTGCCCCCCTTCCGCGACAGATGCGAGTGCGAGCTTGGATTAACTCGTCTCCGACCCACTGGCACCAACGCAGGCGGTCCGGCAAGCCGTTGCGGGTGCCCATAGCAGGAAGGTCCTCACTCGCATGTATTCGGCGCTCGACCAGGCAGCTCCGGCCCACTCTCTTCCCCGTGTCGCCACCCGCGGCCGACCTGCAGATATCGCCGAATTCGCGCGTGAGATCCGCGCAGTATCGCCGCCGTCAGCGCGAGCGATTGCGTGACTGATCGGCGCGATCGGGCTTTGACGGATTTGCTTCAGGTATCCGGCCCTGGTGGTAGCCCCGAGTTCAAATCCAGCCAACGAAGATGGGGCCTCCCAAGCCATACGTCGAGTATCACCTACATCCCGTCCACTGCGCTTCAGGCGCACCGCGGCATGCGCTCAGATCGGCGGCTTCCTAGCGCCGAAACGCGATCGCTTTGGATGGGCGTGGTCGGATCCAGTATGGCCAGGGAAGGATGCGCCAACTGCGCCCGCCAATCCGGTTCAATTGGGGCTCCTGGGTGGTTCGGCTCACCGCTTCTCGCCAAAGCTGACGATGTGGGTCATAGCTATCTCGTTTAGCGCGATTAGCCCGGGCTTCATCAGAGCAAGGCTCGACCAAGTCCCACATCCTCCAGGCGGGCTGCGTTGTCCCGCTTTGGACCCGTCGCGCTGATCGGGGTCGGTAGCACTGTGGCGACGTGCCCGACACGGGCGAGGAGAAGCTGTAGGCGCCTGAAAATCGACTGACCAGATTTGCATCCGCATCCATATTGCGCTGCCCATCGCACCGATACCCTTCGCTCGAGGGCATAAGACAACAGGTGCCGGCGGGACTATCGTTGGGCTGAGACACATCAAATTCAAAAACCCTGACAGCTGTCAGGGATCCGCTTGAGGACTTGACCGAGCGCTACTGCACCCGTGAACGGCCCGTCCGATCCATATGCCCCAAGTACGTATCCATCGACGGCGCTTGCGCTGAAGGACCAACGCGATACGATCACACGATCTGTCCAATAAGATTCGGTAACCGGAACAGCAGGTTGCATGGGGGCCTGACAGCTGTCAGGGTTTCAGGCGACATACACGCTGGGCCCGCGATCCTTCAGGCACACGCATGGCGCCGAAGGCACCCGCCTGGTTCAAGCCGTCTGCCGAAACCGCACGGCAAACACCTTGAATTCCCACCCATACCGCGGCCCCACCTTCGCTTGTGTCGAGATAGGGTTGATCGACGCTGTCCGCAGCACCGAAGCGTTCCGGAATGCAGGCAAGATCAACATCGTGCCTTTGGCGAACGCCGGGACAGGGTTGTCATATTATTAGCCGGCTACTTATATGGCAAATCTGGTTCGATACCCGGGATATTGACCTGGTTAAGGTTGATTATGATGGCAATCGATCGGCACTTCCCCAGAAAACTCTGACAGCTGTCAGGGTTTCTCGCGGAATACGACCAGCATCGGGTCGACGGCCTGCATCCGCTCCTGAACCGCCCCGGTAACGACCAGAGCTTGATCGCGCCTCGCATCGATAATCGACTGAAACCACCGCCATAGGCATCAACACCTTGTCTGGTTCTGAGCCAGCAGTACGGGAGTGCCCCGGACCAAACCCAAAGCGTCATCTCTTTCGGCGCCCCAACCACCGGTCGCAATCCGCGATTGCTTGTCCGAACACGCTGACAGCAGTTGGAAATCCCAACAGACGCTGCAACGAGACCGCTGCGCGAAATAGAGCACCGAGAACGCGCCAATCAATCATTCATGACTCCGGAAAAAGAGAGGCCCGCTTCGCGCAGATTCCCTGTTGGCAACGGGTCGCCGTCGCGGAACGACAGACTCGATCGCAAGCGAACCCTTTCCGGCGCGAAGTCCTTCGGGAGCCCGCGACTTCTGTCCGCGATTCAAAAGGACGATTCCGTATGAAAATCAGACCGAGCGTGGCTGTCCGAGCATGCGGGCCGATCAAAGGCATGACATCGCCACATAAGACCGCGCGACTTGGAATTTTCGAGTGACCCGGTCGGTTTACCGCCGGAAGACCTTGCACGACCCGCTGATCTGTCACGATGCTCGCATCCGATTACCGGACAGGCGGGTTTCGGCATCCAGGATCAACCTGGGCAAAGGCCGTTCAATACTGCGGAAATCTCGAGGGTAGGGGATCTGCCAAGCGAGAAGGAGCGCAAAGCCGCAAAGGGGCGCCAACTCAAGCCAGACGCGATCGGTCGGATCGTGATCGATCCGAGAGCCGCCACATTCGCCATCGCGCTGCAAGGATCCATGCGGACGGACAGTCGGAAATCACAAGGCCGAACCGAGGAATGGTGACGAACTGACCCACCGGACGAACTCCGCAAGCAGCCTGCCGCCACGCACCAAAAGGGCGCTGACCGGGACGGAGCCACATGATCACTGATGAGAAGGGAAGGGGTTCTGCAGATTCCCAGACGTCACATCCGTCGATCCAGAGTCGGTCCGGGCGCCAACTACTAAAAATGAACCGACGGACCGGAAAGCGCATCCGCGCTCCATCGTCGGCTCCGCAAGCATGTAAAGGCGACGGAGAGGGGAGCGCTGTCGACGATCTCAGCTTCCGTAAGTATTCGTTAACCTTTGCGACGGCCGATAAACTGGCGAAGTCACCTCAGCCTTTGCCCTTCGCTGCGGAAACATCCGAGCCATGTTCACCGCCGGCGCATACCGAAGGCCCGACCCAATTCCGCAGCACCTTGGGACTGTTGGCCAGTCGACGGCGCAAAGATTCCAGACTTCGTCGATGCCCACAAAGCGCGACCTTCCGTGAGTCGTCCGCCAATGTCGGCGCACGAGAGCGGCGTCCACCAATCAAAGTGAGGACGGCAGGGGAGGTGACATGAAAATCGCCAACCGAAAGCGTGCCAACAATCATGGGCGCAAGTGCCCCGGAGCGCGCGTGCTTCCTTGCATCGAATAGGTGAAGGCAAACATCCAGGCACGGTAAAAGTCGTTCGCGCCCGAGGCGCCGAACCGTTCGGCTCGAAATCTCACACCAGAGAACCGAGCCGACGGTTCCGGTCTGAAGCATCTCGTGCGACCCGATGCGATGGTCCTTCATGCCAGCCCACAGCCGGTGAGCGTACAGTTGCTGTCGCGACTTCTAGACTCGACCCAACGGTTGCGAGTTTTCCGAACGTTGAGCCACGCGAATAGCACCACCGGCAGAAGACGCGCCGTCACTGCGCCCAGTCCTTCTGCCGAGCACCGAAAGATGCGGGGGAACGCCTCGTGCGCGATGAGTAGCATGTACCAGCAAAGGAGATCGACGGGATGCGGACGCTGAAGCGCAAGACTCCCGGCAAAACATCTTGTCACTCCCCAAAGCTACATCCCATTTTCAAGCCAGCGCCGCTGCCGGCTTCCCAGTGAGCGCCAGCGCAACGCAGACCGTCCCGGAATGATGATTGAGGACGGATTGGCACGCTGTCCGAGTTTTGAAGGAACAAGGATGCTATTGGCTTTGGGGTCCAGCGGTCACCGCGCACAAGTGTCGGCCTCTGCCACTGACCACGATGCGGCCTTCATCCGCGTTTGGCCTCGACAACCCTGGCGCTCTCTGGAAGGGGCGGCGAGGGCATCTTCGCGGCATTATGCGCTGGCGGAGCCTGGCCAAAGGCCGTCTTGCATCACTTGTGCCCGCAGCCGAACATCACGAGATTTGCCATAACTGATCCGGCGGTGCGAACTTCGCTGTCTCATAACCATGCCATCGGGGCCAGTCTATGGTGCAGAAACTCGTCGATCGGCCGGGAAAACCGAGCGAGATCCAATTGCCACCGACACCGGCCGCGTCAATTTCCCTCAGCCAACGAACACTTCGCACTTCACCGAACGCGGTGTTGCCCCATCTGAGGCTTGGCGCCGCCGCGTCGGCCTTCCGCAGCCAGGATCGTCAAATGCGTGTCGCGCAAAGACCAAGGTTCGCTTCCGGGCGTGTTCGTGGCTTCCGCGCGTACGCCAGATGCCTCCAAACTCGCGCGCCGCATCGACGCGATGGACGTCGCGTACAGATCGCCATTGTCCACGCCGCGGGCGGGGACGCGCGGCCCAAAAGGGTTGATCGGCTCGTCACGCACAAGTTTTCCCGATCGGACCCAGTTTGCTGATTGGCGTCGTTGAGTTCAGATTGCCGTCTGGCCTTCGCCAATCGTTGGGATGAGATCCGGGTGGCGGTTCGGAGACGCGATGAACAGACGTCCGTTCTGCGCGTGCACCGGTAGTGTTCCCGGGGCTGTGACCTTATGGAGCACTCGGCATTGCCGTTGGTCGTCGGCGTGTCGGGCTTGGTGCAAATGCGCGTGATGCCCTCGCGGCAGAAATGGGAGAACGCTTTCGGCCGATTCCAAAGGCGTGTCCCGGCTTCTAAGGATTCTCAATTCTTAGAGCTGTGCCTCCCTCATGATGAAAGAGTTTGTCATCGGCAAATCAAACCCGATCGCGTTGCGTATCCACGTTGTTGCTCTTGTCGGGGACCGTCACAGCCATCGGCAGTCGGCTCGGTATTTCGACGTGTCGTCGCGCTTTGCAGACAAACTGGTGATCCAGACGCGCAAGATCGGATCGCTTCGCGGCGGCGGGCAAGGGGTGGAATCAAACCTACTGCAAATGGCGCATGGGTGCGCGCGCCTCGTGCAGAAAGGCAAGCTAATATACCAGACGAGATGTGCGTCGCCGACCGTGGTGTCATCGCACATCGCTAATATGCCTGGCGCCTTCGCAACCGGCTGGGGCCGAGCTATCAAGAAACTTGCGGCCGCGAACATCGACGCCTGGCGATCATGCGAGCCCGTCAGTTGTAGATCAGGCGGCGCCGGCTCTTCTTCAGTAAAGCATTGGCCCGACATATCTTTCTCTATGAATCGTCAAGCGATACGGAGCTGACCAACCGCTCATATTGGTCACGGAGGGTCCGGCATGACAGCAGCCCCGCCCCTTCGTCTCATGGACGACACAGATCTTCATAGCACGGCTGAGATCGCATGGGGTGGTCACGCCATTGGATCGTCAACGCACCCAATGGGCAACCGCATCCTCGAGATCTGGATCGAAACCGAACGTGCCTAGTCCCTGACACCGGACGATGTCGTCATTCACGGCAACGTCTGCTTCCATCGGAGCGAGCGGACTGGGGAACTGGCCAAGGCGCGGCGCATGCTTGTTGTTCCTGTCGCCCGATCTCGATCCGATCGAAGTGTCTTTCCGCAACGCTCCTGAGAAAGCGGGCCGCGACGACAGGTTCGATGCCGTCGCATGCGTTTGGCGGTATCTGAAGCCCCTTCTGCGTCACAGAATTCAGAAACTTCAACGCTGCCGGACATCGGGCCGATGAAACGCGTCGCTATGGAAGCGACTGTCGGTCATGAGGCGTTCAACCGTGATGCCAAGGCTTTCATCGCAAGCGGACGCTGCGTTGAAAAAAACCAACGGCGTTTGCCTCTCATTCGTCCGGCAAGATCTGCGAGAACGGCGACGACTGCGGCGTCGGTCGCCGTAAACACCGACGAACTCCCAGCCGATGCCCTGGGTTGTTGGACTGTCCGGTTGGATGTCCTTCGGCCACGAAAGACTCACTCAGCCCGAGCCTCCGCCTGACTTCCGCCACCGACGCCATACTCTGCTTGGCGATGGGCTGGCCCGGAAATACAAACGGGGCTGCATCGCGATCTCTTCGGCGACGCCGGGATCTGTCCCGGTCTCTTCATTGGTCGAGCGATCTGCATGCCGGCATTTCCATCGCACAGGCCTCATGTCGCCCGAGCCCTCAACACCTTGACCATCACGGCGGAGGTCCGCGCAACCTCTGCTCTGGCGCGAGGTCCTCATATTGACGTTCATTTCGTCCCTCCTACCGCGTGTTGAAGCCCAGTGGCACCGATCTCCCTCGGTGCGGTATCAAGGGACAACCCTTTGATAGTTCTCAGATAAGCGGCCAGTGCGAATGGGCATCAAGTTCCGACATTCGCTCAAATGACACTGAACACCCTCAACTTCTTTGAGGGCAAAGGGATGGGATCAACGCGGCCGCACCGCCTTCACGATTAGTCATCGAAGCGTGCCGTCACGTCCGCCCCTCCAGTTCTCTGCTCGGGACCTCTTCGGCTTCACCTGTAACGGCCGACGCCCAGGAGGCAGATTTCCAGATCAGAGCGGGCCGCGTCAGCCGCTGCGCCTCAAAGCCCCTGGCAGACAATTCCCGCTCCGTTCACGTAATCGATCCGATCTCGATGGCTCACCGCCGGCCGAAACCAGAAAGACTGGAAACGGCGGAACACTCACCCGGCCCTGCGCTCAGAGCTTCCATTCGCTCGCATCAAGGCCATCAACATCGGACCGAGCGAAAATTCGCCGCGCCGCGCCTTTGACGTCAGATCACGCAAATACGCCCCGGCCGAGTTGATGTGTCCTGCCCGTTCGAGAATGCAAGCAATCGTAACCGCCGCGTTTTCAGGCCCCATCACATCGCAAGCATCCTCATAGGCGCTCGCGCTCACTCCCAACGTCGACCGCACCACCACAGCGGCCGCCATCAGATCGCGCCAGCTCGATATGCCCTCAGTCGGGCCGTACAGTTTCATCTCGGGGCAGGCCCGCACCACCATACTCAACGGGAATGCCTTCAGCGGCTCCTTCTGAGGCTGCCTCTCTCGTTCGGCTTTCGCTCCCTGCTCGTTTCTAGAGCTAGGTTCAAGTTCATTGATGGATTCGGGATTTGAATTCTGTATGTGACGCTCAGAAAGAGCATCATTGCTGCTCATTTTTGCTGAATTATCCAAGACATCCAACTGATTGACGATCTCTGCGCAAAGCAGGTCCATCTCTTCCAGGATTGACACGAGGTCTTGCAGTGTCGGGGATCTCGGAATTCTGGCGATAAGGGCCAGGTAGACGTCTTCGATCCTGCCCCAATCACCGCTCGCCCCCTCCTCGATCGCTGCCGAGATGAGCTTGCGGGCGTCGCGTCTGCGGATCGTCAGGGCCTCCTTGGTGCGGCGAAAAAGTGCTCGTTCTGCCGCTACCTGCTGAGCCAGCTGCGCAAGCTCTTCCGATCGGGCGAGCAATGGAGAAAGGTCGAAACCGAACGCATCCTCGATCTCACCGGTCCTGTCCTTGCGGACGTAGCGCTTGCCGTTGGCACTGTCCTTGCGAACAATGAGGCCGGCGTCAACGAGCATCGCCAGGTGTCGCCGCAAGGTGGCGCCTGCGATGCCGTGCGCACGCAGCGACAACTGGGCATTCGACGGGAAGACGATGAGCGGTTCCCCCTGACGCAGATCGGCCTCGGGATAGAAGCTCAAGAGTGCATCCAGCACGGTCAGCGCACGGTCCTGCAGCTTAAGAAGCGTCCTCGCTTCGCAGGCGTCACGAAACACTTTCCATTTATCGACCGATTTGTCCGACCTGATTTCGCCGGATGCCACTTGTCGCTTCACCAGCGCAAGCGTCATCGGCCGCCGCCCAAAGGGCGTCGTCACACTTCCACTCTGCATTTTCTTTCACCCCTCAAATAGGCAAAAGAAGTCCGCTCACCAAATTCGGTGCCATTAAGTCTTGACGGGGATTCGTGGAAATGCGATTCTCAGATTGTCCAGATATGAGAGAGGCTTCCACGACGGCAACGTTTGGGGGCCTTTTTCTTTTGCGGTGTTCCTTTCCGTATTTCCTTCGACCTGGTCTTTCAGGCAGCTATGCTGAGCGTCTCAGCTCTCACGCTCGCGAGAAAAGCGCTCCATAAGAGCCGGCAGTTCCTTCCCGACGAACTTCATGAACTCAACGCCGAGCGGGCCGTCCGCGGAAATCCGAAGCTCCTTGGGCGAAATCTTCCATGCGCCCAGTTTCCGGCCCGCCAGGTCCGACAATTCGTTGCTGTCCTCCTGCGGCTGCCGCGACGGCTTCACCGCCTCGAATGCCCGCTGGAAGCGCTGGTCCGATACCGAAGTGCCGCCAACGGCATCCGTCAGAACGCGACGAACGACAACGAGAGATTCGGGGTCGCTCGTTATGGCTTTCGCAAGCTCGATCCAGCGTGGGCGACCGATCTTGGGCGCCCGGCCGATCGCTTCGATCACGTCTGCAGGGATTGCCCGATAGACGCCTCGCATCCTGGCGAGCTCGGCATCTGCAATCGACAGCGCAGCATAGATGTTGCGCGCCTTGATGCCGGCATCGTCCATTCGCGACGCAAACAGCGTCCGCTCGATCCATGTCAGGTCTTGCCGGTTGGCATTCTCGATGCCCTGCGCAACGACCAGATCGAGATCCGAGATCTCGACCTCCAGCGCACGCACCGGCTTGCCAAGTTCCCTGGCGGCTCGCCAGCGTCTGTGGCCGTAGACGATCTGATAGCGACCGGCCGACGACGGATGACGCCGGACCTGAATGGGCACCTTCTGCCCTTCGGCCTCGATTGAACGCTTGAACGTTTCGAAATCGCTGGCGTCGTCGTCCGCCAGCCGGTCCGGATAGGGGGAAGGATCGATAAGTGCGGTATCGAGATCGAGGACCGCGCCCCCGCCGGCCTCGACGATTGCCTTCAATCGGTCTCGCTCGGCCCTGATGTCGTCGATCGCGCGATGCGCTGCGCCGACGACGCCCGCGCCGACCCGTGGCGACGGGGGAGGGGCGGCCGGTTTCGGTTCATCTGCGAGCTTGTTTTCCAGCTCCGCCGACAGCAAACCGAAGCTTGCGACAATTGACTTGCGGGAAGACTTGCTCATGTGCGTCCCCAGCTGTCGTTGACAAGGCGGATGATCGCTTCATTGACCGCGTCGACGGCTTCCCGCGCGCGCTTGTGCGTATCACGGCCGATCTGGCCCATTTCGAGTTCATAGATCGAGCGCTTTGCCAGGCCGGCCGCTTCCACGGCTGTGCTTTCAATGGCGGTGGGCAGCAGCACATCTGACCCGAACATGTGCCTGAGCAACGCGACGACCTGCGACTGCGGGGCATCGTTGGGATCGTGCCGCGTCACGAGATAGCGGATGAAATCCTGGTCGAGCTGCGCGCCGCTTTCGTTCAGGACGCTGATGAGATCACCCATCATCAGGAGAAACTGGCTCATCGAGGCCACATCCAGCATGGCGGGATGGACCGTGATGACCATGCTTGTCGCCGCATAGATCGCGCTCAGTGTCAAAAAGCCGAGCGACGGTGGCGTATCCAGAATGACGATGTCGTAGTCATCTTCGACCTCGGCGAGCGCAAGCTTCAGCCGCTCGAAAAAGATCGCGCCGGAGCTCGACCGGTTCGCCAGCACCCGAGGGGTCTCGTGCTCGTACTCCATGACCTCGAGGTTTCCGGGAACGAGATCGACGCCGTCGAAGTAGGTCTTGCGAATGATGTCGCGGATCGGACGCCGCTCATTGTCGTCGTAGCGAAGTGCGGCGTAGATCGTTTCGTTGGCGCCGACGTCGAGTTCCGGCTGGGCGCCGAACATCGCCGACAGCGATGCCTGGGGATCGAGGTCGAGCGCGAGAACACGATAGCCATGCAGGGCGAGATAGTGCGCGAGGTGCACACAGGTCGTCGTCTTGGCGCTTCCGCCCTTGAAGTTTGCGATCGCAAGCACCTGCAGGTGCTCGCCCGGGCGCCGGCGCGGTAGAAAGCGCAACGCTTCGGAAGGCTTTTGCTTGGCAAACAGTTCCCGAAGCTCGTTGATCTGGGCGAGCGTGTAGACCCGGTGATTGTTCTCAAGACGGCTAGGCGTCGGCCCGCGGCCCTCGGATGACATCAGCTTGAGGGTCGAATCCGGTATCGATGTCAGTTTCGAAACTTCGTTCGTCAGAAACGACCGCAAGGTCTTTTCGGATGTCGGCGGGTACATGCGGGTCCGCAGCTGCTGCAGCTGGCTCGACAAAAGACCGGCGTGCCGCAAGATCTTTGCTGCCGCGTCTTCCTTGAGTTGAACGTCCGATTCTGTGCGTTGCGCTATCGCCATCTCACCCTCTTGGCGGCCTATCGCCGGTTTGCCGGCCATTGTCCGCTAAGAGCTAGAACACGATTCTCCGATTCCGTCCAGTTCAATAGGGTTAACAAAGGCATAACGTGCGGACGCCACAAACCCCCGATTTCTGCCGCTAACCCCTGAAAATGTTACAGTTTTGTTAATGCCCGGAGCAAACGGCAGATCGTATTTACCAACACCTTTGCGTGCGCCGTTGAAGCGAATCGATCAGCCGACGTCTTCCGAAGCTTGTTCCCCAGAGAATCACTTGCATCCGTCCGACACAGCGCACGGACCCGGTGGTTGCCTCAGGGTCGCCGCAGGACGAGCGAGATACCCGGTCCGACGCCAATACTCTTGGCAACAAAGGGGACCTCTGCGACACGCATACGCGCCTCACACATGCCAATCCTACGGGTTCTGCGCGGCAAACATGGGTCCACCCCTATGGGCCGGAAAGCCGTAGCCGTTGATCATAACCAGGTCGATGTCGCTGGACCGGGCTGCAATCCCTTCGGATATCAGCGCTTCGCCCTCCTCAACCATTGCTCTGAGCAGACGCTCGAGGATTTCCTCGGACGTGAAATCGCGCGGGGTGATCTTCTTCGCCGCCCGCGCCGTCGCAATGATCACGGTAACCTCGGGATCGACCGCGCGCTTGCCATCGGTGTATGCGTACCAGCCGCGACCGCTCCTGAGGCCGAGGCGGCCGGCTTCGCAGAGCCTGTCGGCGATCTCGACATAGCGCTGAAGTGGATCGCGGGTTGCTGCCTGGCGCTTGCGCCGCGCCCAGGCGATCTCAAGACCCGCCATATCGTTGACCGCGAAGATGCCCATCGGAAAGCCATAGGCTTCGAGTGCTGCGTCAATCTCCTCGGGCGCTGCCCCATCTTCGAGCATGAACTCCGCCTCACGGCGATAAGCGGAAAAGATGCGGTTGCCGATGAACCCCTCTGTCACGCCGCAAACGACCGGCAATTTGCCCAGCCGTTTGACGAAGGCGAGCGCGCTTGCCAGCACATCGGGCGCCGTCTTCGCGCAGTCGACAACTTCGACCAGCCGCATGACATTGGCGGGCGAGAAAAAATGTAGGCCCACCACGCGCGAGGGGTCGGCGGTGGCCGCCGCAATCGCATCGGGATCGAGATAGCTGGTATTGGTCGCGAATATAGTGCCGGGCGCGACGATGCCGTCGAGCCTGCGAAAAAGCTCCGCCTTGACCTCAAGGTCGTCGAACACCGCTTCGATGACGAGGTCTGCGACGGCAAGGTCGGCGGCGTCCGTGGTCATCTGCAGCCGGGAGACAAGAACATCGCGCTGATCGGCGGCAAGCCGCCCTGAGCGGACGGTCTTGTCGAGCGTTTCGGCGATCCGCGCCCTGCCGCTTTCGGCCGCGTCCTCTGCCTGTTCCAGGGCAATCACCCGGTAGCCGGCCGTCAAGGCGGCAACAGCGATGCCTGAGCCCATCAGCCCCGCACCGACCACCGCGACGGTGTCAATAGGCCTCGGTGATACCTTGTCGAGCCCCTCAACCTTGCCGGCGGCGCGCTCGGCAAAAAACACTTGTCTCAGGGCCTTGGACTCTGCTGAGTCGCGCAAACGCAGAAATGTCGCGCGTTCGTCCTGAAGTCCCCGATCGAGATCAAGTTCCGCCGCGGCCCTGACGAGGCGAATGGCTTCGGCAGGAGCCGATTGCCCGCGCGCCCGCGCCAGGATCTTCGCTTCCTGAGCGTCGACCGACGCGCGATCGGCCGGGGGCACGGCCATCATGCCGGTCCGGCGAAGCGGTCTGCCGGCCTGGTCCTGCAGGAAGGTAAGCGCGGCCGTCGTTGCGTCATCCGCCATGCCATCGACGAGCCCGAGTGCTACGGCTTCAGCGGCTTTGACCGGGCGCCCGGTGCCGGCCAGGTCTATCGCCGCTTGAAGGCCGACAAGGCGGGGCAGCCGCTGCGTCCCGCCGGCACCTGGAACGAGGCCGAGCTTGACTTCGGGTAGGCCGAATGACGCTTCTTTCCCGGCCATGCGACCGTGGCAGGCAAGGGCGACTTCGCAACCGCCGCCAAGGGCTGCGCCGTTGACAGCAGCAATCACCGGCTTGTCGAAGGCTTCGATCCGCTCGATGACGGCGGGAAGCATCGGCTCGACAGGCGCCTTGCCGAACTCCCTGATGTCGGCGCCGCCGACAAAGGTGCTGCCGGCGCCGGTGATCACCATACCCACGATCGAAGCGTCGCCGGCGGCATGGTCAAGCGCCGCCATCAGGCCAGAGCGAACATGGGCTGAAAGGGCGTTGACGGGTGGATTGTCGATGGTGACGACGAGGGCGGAACCTTCAAGGCGGGCGGAAACGCTCTCGGAAAACCGGATCTCGGCCATGGCGATCCTCAGTCCGGAACGACGGCGGTGGCCTGGATTTCGATCTTGGCGCGGTCCTCGACGAGCGCCACGACCTGCATCGCCGCCATCGCCGGGAAGTGCCGACCGATAATGTCGCGATAGGCCTGACCGATGCCACGCAGGTTGCCGACATATTCCTGCTTGTCGGTGAAGTACCAGGTCATCGTCGTGATGTGGTGCGGCTCCGCGCCGCCGGCGGCGAGCACGGCGACGACGTTCTTCAGCGTCTGGCGCACCTGCTCGACGAAATCGTCCGTCTCGAACGCTGACTGCGCGTTCCAGCCGATCTGGCCGCCGACGAAAACGGTGCGGCCCCTGGCGGCGACGCCGTTGGCGTAGCCGATGGGCTTGGCCCAGCCTTCAGGTTGCAGGATGGTGTGCATTTGTCGTCTCCAGATGTTGTGCCAGCGTCTCGAACGCCGTATTCGGGCCCCGCACGCGCGCAGCCCGCTATCGTGTCGTATCCTTCATCAGCTCGCGGCCGATGATGAGCTTCTGAACCTCCGTCGCGCCCTCGTAGATCCTGAGCGCCCGGATCTCGCGATAGAGCCGCTCGGTGATCTCGCCGACGCGCACGCCGCGACCGCCGAATAGCTGCTGCGCCTGGTCGATGACCCATTGCGCATTCTCCGTCGCCGTCATCTTGGCCATCGCCGCTTCCCGCGTCGTCGGCCGCTTCTGCACGTCGCGCTGCCAGGCGGTGCGGGACGTCAGAAGGGCGGAGGCGTCGATCGCTGTCGCCATGTCGCCGAGCGTGCTCTGCGCCGTCGGCAGATCGGCAAGCGTCGCACCGAACATCTTGCGGTTCTTTGCATGCGACACCGCCTCGTCGAGCGCGCGCCGGGCAAAACCGATCGCGGCTGACGCCACCGAGGGACGGAAGATGTCGAGCGTGCGCATGGCGATCTTGAAGCCTTCGCCAGGGCTCCCAAGAAGCTGCGACGTCGGAATGCGGCAATTGTCGAAGGCAAGTCGGGCGAGTGGATGCGGCGCGATCGTCTCGATGCGCTCGGCGATCCGAAAACCCGGCGTTCCGGCGAAAACCACAAATGCGGAAATGCCGCGGGTCCCCGGCGCCTCGCCGGTGCGAGCAAAGACCGTATAGACGTCGGCGATGCCGCCATTGGAGATCCAGGTCTTTTCGCCGTCGAGTACAAAATGATCGCCATCGCGGCGCGCAGCGCACGCCATCGCCGCGACATCCGAGCCGGCCTCGGGCTCGGAAAGTGCAAAGGCGGAGATCCATTCGCCGCGAGCGACCTTGGGCAGGACGGCCTGTTTCAACGCCTCGGAGCCGGACAGGCTGACAGCACCTGTCCCGAGGCCCTGCATGGCGAAGGCGAAATCGGCAAGGCCATCGGTGTAGGCGAGCGTTTCGCGGATCAGGCACAGCGTGCGGCTGTCGATCTCGTCGCACGCGCCGCCAAAGGCCTTGGGCACGCAATGGCGAAGCACGCCGGCACCACCCAATGCCGTCACCAGATCCCGACAGGCAGCGTCGACGTTTGCGTGATTGACCGCGCCGAGACCACCGCCGAGGATGAAATCATCGAGCCCGGCGGCAACCGCACGATGCCGGTCCTCATAGAATGGCCAGTCGAGATGATCGCGGGACGGCCCGCGCGGCGTCTTATCGGGCGCGCCCATCGTCAATTGCCCTTGAACTCAGGCTTTGCCTTGGCGGCAAAGGCCTCGAAGGCGCGACGGAAGTCACCGGTCGCCATGCAGATCGCCTGGGCCTGGGCTTCGGATTCGATCACCTGGTCGATGCCCATCGCCCATTCCTGGTCGAGCATCTTCTTGGTCATCGCATGGGCGAACCATGGGCCGTCGGCGATACCGCGCGCGAATTTTTGGGCTTCGGCAAGCAGCGGCGCACGCTCGTGCAGAGCGTTGTAGAAGCCCCAGGCGTGGCCTTCCGCAGCCGTCATGACGCGGCCGGTGAAGAGCAGTTCGGCGGCACGGCCCTGGCCGATGATGCGGGGAAGAATGCCGCAGGCTCCCATGTCGGCGCCGGCGAGCCCCACGCGTGTGAAGAGAAAGGCCGTCTTCGCCTCGGGCGTTGCCACACGGAAGTCCGAGGCCATGGCGAGAATGGCGCCGGCGCCGGCGCAGATGCCATCGACGGCGGCGATCACAGGCTGGGGGCAGGCGCGGATCTGGCGCACCAGTTCGCCGGTCATGCGGGTGAAATCGAGAAGATCGGGCATCGACATGCGTGTCAGCGGCTCGATGATCTCGAAGACGTCGCCGCCGGAGGAGAAATTGTCGTTCGCCCCAGTCAGAACCACGGCTCGCACGTCACTGGCGCGGGCGAGCGAGCGGAAGAGATCGGCAAGCTCCTCGTAGCTCTCGAAGGTCAGCGGGTTCTTCTTTTCCGGCCGGTTGAGCGTGATCGTGGCGACCCGGCCATCGGCATCGGTCTCAAACAGGAAATGTTCTGGCTTATGGCCCTTGAAGGGACGCTTCTTGGCCTGCATCGGGTTGGTCATCTTATCCTCCAAGAACTTCGCCGCCGGCAACCGCGACCGCCTGGCCGGTGATCGCGCTCGCCTTCTCCGACACCAGCCAGGAAACGGTGTGGGCCACCTCCTGAGCCGTTACCAACCGTCCTTGCGGGTTGGTCCGGGCAAGGCTCGCACGGGCTTCTTCGCGTGTTCGCCCGGTCTTTTCGCTGATCGTATCGAGCGCGCCGTCAATGAGGGGCGTGTCGGTGAAACCGGGGCAGACGGCGTTGACGGTCACGTCGGTGCGGGCAAGCTCCAGCGCGAGCGCGCGCGTCAGGCCGACGACCCCGTGCTTGGAGGCGCAATAGGCAGACACGTAGGCGTAGCCCGTCAGGCCCGCCGTGCTTGCAACATTGACGATGCGGCCGTTGCCGGCGCGACGCACCGACCCGAGCGCCGCCTGCGTCACTACAAAGACGCCGGTGAGGTTGGTGGTCATCACCCGTTGCCAAAGGGCGAGATCGGTCTTTTCGAACGGCGCCGAGGGCGCTTCCCCGGCGCAGTTGACGAGAACGGCGATGTCTCCGGCCGCGGCAATCGCCGCCGCGATCCCTTGCTCGACGGCTTCCGGATCGGCCACGTCAAACCCGGCGCAAACCTGCGCCTGCCCCCCGGACGCGAGGATGTCCTCTCGCACCGCTTCAAGCGGCTCTGCGCGTCGCCCGGCAAGACTGACGATGTGGCCGTCCGCCGCAAGCGCAAGGGCGATCGCCCGGCCGATGCCGCTTCCCGCACCTGTGACGAGGGCGTGCCGGCTCATGGCTTCACCACCGTCGTTGCGGCACGGGCGAGGTTGTTCACATACTGCGCGCGGGCGGAGTGATACTGTTTTGGCCAGGGTTGATCGTCATAGCCGATCCTCGCCGCCTCATGCAGGACGAAGGACGGGTCCGCCAGATGCGGGCGGGCGATGGCGCACAAGTCGGCCCGGCCGGCGGCAATGATCGAATTGGCGTGATCGGCCTCGGAAATTGACCCGACCGCGATGGTCGCAACCTGGATCTCGTTGCGGATCTTGTCGGAAAACGGCGTCTGGAACAGGCGGCCGTAGACCGGCTTTTCCTCCTTCACCACCTGCCCGGACGAGCAGTCGATCATGTCGGCGCCCGCCTCCTTGAACATCCGGGCGAAGATCGCGGCATCCTCGGGCGTGTTACCGCCCTCGTGCCAGTCATGGGTCGACAAGCGCACCGACATCGGCCGGTCCTCGGGCCAGATCTTGCGGACCGCGTGGAACACCTCGAGGGGGAAGCGGGCGCGGGCCGCATGGTCACCGCCGTATTCGTCGGCGCGAAGGTTCGTGAGCGGAGACAGGAAGCTCGACAGGAGGTAGCCGTGCGCCACGTGCAATTCGAGAATGTCGAAACCGATGTCTCGGGCGCGTTCGGTGGCCTCGACGAAATCCGCAAGGACCCGGTCCATGTCCGCCCGCGTCATTTCGCGCGGAATGTCGGAATGCTTGAGGTAGGGCAGGGGGGAGGCTGAAATCAGCGGCCAGCCGCCTTCGCTCAAAGGCTGGTCGATCCCCTCCCAGGCGAGCTTGGTCGCGCCCTTGCGGCCGGCGTGGCCGAGCTGGATGCCGATCTTGGCCGGCGTCTGCTGGTGCACGAAATCGACGATGCGCTTGAAGGCCTGCGCCTGCTCGTCGTTCCAGAGACCCAGGCATCCGGGCGTGATCCGGGCATCGGCGGACACACAGGTCATTTCCGGAAAGATCAGCGCTGCGCCGCCCATGGCGCGCGCACCAAGATGCACCATATGGAAATCGTTCGGCAGGCCGTCGGTTGCCGAATACATCGCCATCGGCGACACAACGATGCGGTTCCTGAGCGTCAGGCCACGCAACTTGAACGGCGTGAACATCGGCGGCGGCACCGTGCCGTTTGCGGCCGGTTCGACGCCGGCGCGTTCAGCGAACCAGCGTTCGAAACCTTCCAGCCAGTCCTTGTCGCGTAGCCGCAGGTTTTCATGGCTGATACGCTGCGAGCGGGTCAGCATCGAGTACATGAACTGCTCGGGCTCCAGCGTGTCAGCATACCGCGTGCCGACGACCTCGAACCACTCCATCGCGTTGCGGGCGGCATTCTGGATGCGGGCGACGTCGACGCGGCGCACCTCTTCATAGGCGGAAAGCACCGTGGGGATGTTGGCCTTGTCGTGGCCGAAAATATCGAACTGCCGCGTGAGTTCAATGGCGTCGTCGATCGCGAGCTTGGTGCCCGATCCAATGGCGAAATGGGCGGTGTGGGCACTGTCGCCCATCAGGACGACATGGCTGCGGCCGTTGAAGTGGCTCCACTTCTCGCAGATCAGCCGGCCGAAATTCAGCCAGGCGGAGCCGCGCAGATGCCGGGCATTGGTCATCAGCCTGTGGCCATCGAGCGTGCTTGCGAAGAGCTTTTCGCAAAAGGCGATCGACTGGTCCTGGTCCATCTGGTCAAGGCCGTGGGCACGGAAGACGTCGTCGGTGGTTTCGACGATGAAGGTCGAGGTATTCTCGTCGAAGCGATAGATATGCGCCTGGAACCAGCCGTGCTCGGTGCGCTGGAAGTCGAAGGTGAAAGCGTCGAATTTCTTGTCGGTGCCAAGCCAGACATAGCGGTTCGGCCGGATGACCATGTCGGGCCGGAAGATATCAGCGTACCTGTTGCGGATGCGCGAGTTGACGCCATCGGATGCAATGATGAGGTCCGCATGGGCGAATTGCTCGTCGCTTTCGACATCCGTCTCGAAAACAAGCTCGACGCCAAGCTCCAGGCAGCGGTCCTGGAGGATGTTGAGCATCTTCTTGCGGCCGATGCCGACAAAGCCGTGGCCGGTCGTCCTGATCTTGCGACCCTTGAACACCAGTTCGATGTCGTCCCAATGATTGAAGGAGACCTCGATCGCCTGGGCCGTTTGCGGATCCCACTGCCGCATGGATTGCATGGTCTGGTCCGAAAACACGACCCCCCACCCGAAGGTGTCGAAGGCGCGGTTCCGCTCAACGACGGTGACGTGATGCTCCGGATGCTGGCGCTTCATCAGCAGCGCGAAATAGAGCCCGGCGGGCCCGCCACCGATACAGACGATCCGCATGTCGTTCTCCTCCCGAGCTCCGGCTGCGCGCGTCGCCGTCGAGCTGGCATTGCCGCCATCCCAACTGCTTCAAGCAGCGTGGACTCGTTCAAGAGAAATTTCAAGCTTAAAATTGTTTTGGACGTGTGCCTGCTCCGCACGTGCGCCTCCGCGGGGCGGACTCGAAAGCGTCGCCACTCGGCCGTTCGGCAGCAGGGAGGGAAAGAGGGGCGGGAGCCGTCAGGAATTGCGGGCGAGCGAGGCGATGATCGATCGCTTGAGGGTGGCCAGCTCATCCATCAGCACGCCGCCCTCCCGCGCCGGAAGCCCGGCGAACAGATCGGAGATCCAGTCGGCGTGCCGTGCCGCCATCTTCTCGAACTCAGAGCGGCCAAAGGGCGTGAGCGCGATGACCTGTACCCGTCGATCGGTCGGGAGCGTCGTGCGGCTGATGTGACCGCTTTCGGTCAGCCGCTCCACCAGCACCGTTATGTTGCCCGGAGAGACCATCATGCGCTTGGACACCTCGCCAAGCACCATGCCGTCAGGCGCACGTTCGAGCTGGGCCATCAGGTCGAAGCGCGGCAAGGTCGAATCGAACTCCTCCCGCAAACGCCTGCGGACTTCGCTTTCGACCAGTGTCGAGCAAGTGAGCAGGCGCAGCCAGAGCCTGAGTTCGGCGCGATGATCGCCCGGCGCTTCGAGCGCCTTGGTCTCGCCATCCAACCATTCCGGCGCGATGTCGAACTTTTCTTCACCCATCATTCGAACGTCCGCTTAAAAATCCCGGTCGGCAAATCACCGGGCACTTCGTCTTCCTGTTTCTCAAAGAGGTTCGCAGGTCTTGCACAGGTTGTCACGGCCCGTCATTCGGACGCGAGACCGGCGGTCAGCGGGCCGATCGGCGCAACGGCTCGACCGCCGTCCTCGGACTGGGCATAGACGTTGACGGTAAAGCCGATGTGCTCGGCCATCAGTGCGCCGGCGCGCGCAACGTCGCGATCGAGGGCCGCTTCCATCAGGGCGGTATGATGCTCGATCGCCATGGCGTCCTCAAGCGCCGCCACCGCCTCCTCGTAACCGGCACTCATCCCCGAGGCCGCCCGCATCGTCGGCGCAAGGCTCAAGAAGCGATGATGGCGCCGGAGCTGATCGGAAATTGTCGCCTGGAAGCGGAACAGCCAGCGCGACCGTGCGGCACTGATCAGCGCCGCATGGAAGCCGGCATGTTTCTCGTCCCACTCGTCGACCTCGCTTTCGGAAAAATGCTCGACGGAAACCTTGCAGCGCGACAGCCGGTAGTGCGCCGTGACGACGGCGGATTCCCAGGCGCTGTCGCCGTTCTCGATCGACTCGAGCAACAACGGCATCTCGACGGCAAGGCGCGCACGGGTGAGATCGTCCAGTTCCTCCCGTGAAACCGGGGCGACCGCAAAGCCGCGATTGCTGATCGCCGTCACAAGACCTTCCGCCTCCAGCCGGGAGAGCGCCTCGCGCAACGGCGTCCAGCCGATCCCATAGCTTTCGCGCAGCGCACTGAGCTTCATCGGCGCGGCCGGTTTCAGCCGCGTCGCCAGGATGTCTCGGCGGAGCAACCGGTATGCCGTTTCCGTTTTCGTCGACTGTTCGTGGTCCTGCATTGCGTTCCCTTAGCGCCCGCATCGGATCGGTACAAATATATATAGTTCGGAGCCAAAGAAGAAAATATATATATTTGTTTGACAAGAACTCTGGCCCTCGCCATCATCGCCGCACACCGCCGAGGAGGGCGGTCACGCTCGTGAATTTCTGGGAGGGATGTATGAGCAGGCTTAAGAGCACGTGGCTTTCGGGGTTGGTCGTTGCCGGCGCAATTGCGCTCGGCGCTCACGCGGCGGCGGCCGATCCGATCCGCATCGGCATCGCCAATTTCGGCGAGCATCCGCAGTTGAACGCGTCGATCGCCGGCTTCAAGAAGGCGCTTTCCGAAAACGGCTTCGTCGAAGGCAAGGATGTGGTTTACACCGAGAGCCACACCAATTTCGATGCCTCGCTGGTGCCGCAGATGATCGCCAAGCTGCAGGCCGAACAGCCGAAGCTCGTCTACACCATCACGACGCCCGTCTCGCAGATCGCCAAGAAGGCGCTCGCAGGCTCGGGCATTCCGGTCGTGTTCTCAGCCGTTACCGACCCGGTGGCCGCCAAGCTCGTTCCGTCGTGGGAGGCGGGTGACGATGGCATGACCGGTGCTACCGACCTTCAGGACGTGGCCGCCGTCATGGCCTTCACCCACAAGCTCCTGCCGAACGCCAAGCGCTTCGGCGTGCCTTACAATCCGGGTGAGGCCAACGACACCGCGCTGCTCGACAAGATCAAGGAAGCGGCACCTGCCGCAGGCTTCGAGGTCGTCGAGGTCGGTGTCGACAACGTCAACGACATCCAACAGCGCATCGCCTCCTTCGCCGGCAAGGCCGACGTGATCTATACGCCTGCATCCAACCTCTTGCAGCCGGCGATCGGCGCCGTTTCCGCCGCCGCCCGCCAGGCCCAGATCCCGATCGTCAATTCCGACGATGGCGCCGTTCGTGACGGTGTCGTGCCGGCAAGCTTCGCCGTCAACTACGAACAGGTCGGCGTCAATGCCGGCAAGATCGCTGCCCAGATCCTGAAAGGCGCAGACCCCAAGACCATCGCGCCGTCGCGCCCCGCCTACGAAGATCACGCACCGCTGATCTCGAAGAAAGCGGCCGCAGCCTTCGGCATCGAAGTGCCGGCAGCGCTCGCCAGCGAGTGCAACTGCGTCGTCGACTGATTTCCGATTGGTCTCAACGGTGACGGCGCCACAAGCGCCGTCACGTCATGCGCAAAGGGGGAGCCAATGCTGGAAATCAGATCGGCCCGCAAGGTCTTTTACCGGGGGCAACCGGACGAGAAAGTCGCGCTCGATGGCCTCGACCTGCGTCTCAAGACCGGTGAATTCGGTGTCGTCATCGGCTCAAACGGGGCCGGCAAAAGCAGCATGCTCAACGCCATCTCCGGCGCGCTGGTGCTCGACAGCGGCCAGGTCGTCATCAACGGCGACGACATGACGGCAACGCCCGTGCACAAGCGCGCCATGCGGCTTGCCCGCGTGTTTCAGGACCCGATGCGCGGAACCGCCGCCTCGATGACGGTGGCGGAAAACATGCTGCTCGCGGAATTGCGCAGCAACAGGCGCACCCTGCGCCGTGGTCTGAACGCCAAGCGACTTGCCGCCTACAAGGAGCGGCTTTCTTTGCTTGCTCTCGGCCTCGAAAACCGGCTCGACACCCGGGTGGAGCTGCTCTCCGGCGGCCAGCGGCAATCCCTGTCGCTGATCATGGCCGTCGGCGGCGAGCCCGAACTGCTGCTGCTCGACGAACACACCGCCGCCCTTGATCCGCGCACGGCCGACATCGTCATGCAGGCGACGATCCGTGCGGTCGAAGCCCTGAAGCTGACGACGCTGATGGTGACGCACAACATGCAGCACGCCGTCGACTTCGGCCACAAGGTCATCATGCTCGACGCCGGGCGCGTGCGCCTTGAGATCGACGGCAAGGACAAGGCTCAGACGACCGTGCCTGACCTGATCGGCCATTTCGCCGTCAAAACCGACCGCATGTTCCTGGCGAGCTGACGATCATGGATATCATTCAAAATACCATCTCGAGTTTTATCTCTCTCGTTCCGGTCACACTCGCCCAGAGCCTGATCCTGGCTTTCGTCGTGCTCGGGATCATGATCCCGTTCCGCATGCTGAGTTTCCCGGACCTGACGAGCGAAGGCGCGTTTCCGCTCGGCGGCTGCGTCTGCGGCGTGCTGATGGCGGCCGGCATGTCGCCGCTTGCGGCCATCGCCATCGCTGTTGTCGCCGGTTTCCTCGCAGGCTGCTGCACGGCCTTCATTCACTTAAGGTTCCGCATCCACACGCTGCTGGCCGGCATCCTGATGATGACGATGCTCTATTCGATCAACCTCAGGATCATGGGCCGCTCGAACCTCTCGGTGTTCGGCGCGCCGACGGTGTTCGACTGGGCGCCGGGGCTGCAGCCGGGCTTCCCGGCCAGCAAGATCGTGGTCGCGGGCTTGATCGCCCTCATCGTCTTCGTCCTGCTCTATCATTTCTTCAGGACTGAAAAAGGGACGGCCGTTCGCGCCGTCGGTGCCAATCCCGACATGGCCGAGGCACAAGGCATCAATGTCTGGCTGGCGACGATCGGTGGCGTCGGGCTCGCCGGTGCGTTTTCGGCGGCCGGCGGCGCGCTGATGGTGCAGTCGCAGGGCTTTGCCGACGTGAACATGGGCCTCGGCATCCTGATCAACGGCCTTGCGGCGCTGATGATCGGCGAGGCGATCGTCGGCAAGCAGAGCGTGATGCGCCAGCTCGCCGCCCCCTTTGTCGGCGCGATCGTCTACTACCAGCTCGTCTCCTTCTGCCTCGCGGCCGGCATGCCGCCACCGGACCTGAAACTTGCGACCGGCCTCTTCGTGCTCGCCATGCTGGCTCTTCCGAGCCTCAAGCGCAGCCGCGGGCCGGCGCCCGCCCGCGAAACCGTTCGCGAATAGACTTCGCATATAGACAAGGACCATCTCATGCGTGTTGTTCCAGATTTTGCTGCGATTGAGGCCATGGATGCAGCCGACGTGCTGCGTCCCATGCGCGAGCGCTTCATCCTGCCCGCGGGCCTCGTCTACCTCGACGGCAACTCTCTCGGGGTTGCCTCGAAGGCCGCCTTTGAGGAACTGAGCAAGGCAGCGACGCAGGAATGGGGCGAGGATCTCATCCGCAGCTGGAACACGGCCGGCTGGTTCGAAATGCCGCTTGTGCTCGGAGACCGGGTCGGTCGGCTGATCGGGGCCGAGGCCGGCCAGACGGTCGTCTGCGACACCACGTCGATCAACATCTACAAGGCGCTTCATGCGGCGATGGCCTTGCGGCCCGACCGTTCGGTGATCGTCAGCGAAGGCGGCAGTTTCCCGACAGACCTCTACATGGCCGAAGGCGTGGTCTCGACCCGCCCCGGCGCCTCGCTGCGTCTCGAAGGGGTCGATGCCCCTGACATCGAGGACCTGATCGATGGTGACGTCGCGGTGGTCCTCGTCAACCACGTCAACTACAAGTCCGGCGAACTGCGCGACATGGCGGCGCTGACGCGCAAGGCGCACGAACACGGCGCGCTTGTCATCTGGGACCTCTGCCACACGGCCGGCGCCCTGCCGGTCGATCTCGACGGCGCCAACGCCGATTTCGCCGTCGGCTGCACCTACAAATACCTGAATGGCGGGCCGGGAGCGCCGGCCTTCATCTATGCCGCCACGCGTCACCACGGCGATATCCGCCAACCGCTCAGCGGCTGGTGGGGCCACGCACGCCCCTTCGCCTTCGAAAAGCACTATGCCGCCGGTGAGGGCATCCGCCGGTTCCTCTGTGGCACACAGCCGATCCTGTCGCTGCGGGCATTGAAGGGCGCACTCGACGTCTGGGACGAGGTCGACATGGCGCAACTGCGCGAAAAGAGCATCCGGCTCACGGATCTCTTCATCGCGCTGGTCGAGGAGAAATGCGATGCCTACGGGCTTGAGCTCGAGAGCCCCCGCGACGGGACGAAGCGCGGCAGCCAGGTCTCGTTCCGCCATCCGCAGGCCTACGAGATCATGCAGGCGCTGATTGCCCGCGGTGTTATCGGCGATTTCCGGGCGCCGACGACGATGCGCTTCGGCTTCACCCCGCTCTATGTCAGCTATGCCGACGTCTGGCGCGCGGTCGAGATCCTCGAAGACATCCTCAGCACCGGTGCCTGGCAGGACGCGCGCTTTGCGGTCCGCGCGGCCGTGACCTGATCTCGTTCGATATCGGGCAGCGGGCGGATGACCGCCCGCCACCTGGCCGGTTCATAGGCCGCAATCCGCTTGCCCGAACGTGGGCGGCGCAAAGGGAGCCTTTCGCAGTGACCATGCCGCGCCGTCCGACATCCCAAGATATCACCGAAGCGCGCGAGCGCATTGCCCCCCATTTTGCGCGAACACCGCTGGTGCGGCTCGACCTCGGCTTTCCCGACCGGCAGATCTTTCTGAAGCTGGAGACGCTGTCGCCGATCGGCGCGTTCAAGCTGCGTCCTGCATTAAACGCTGTCCTGTCGCGCGATCTGGCGGCTCTCGCCAACGGCGTCGCGGTCACGAGCTCCGGCAACATGGCCTACGGCATCGCCTGGGCCGCCCGTCTCATCGGCGTGCCGATGGTTGCCTACATGTATCGCGGCGCGCCGCAGACCAAGATCGACGGCGTACGCGCGCTCGGCGGCGAAGTCCGCTTCGTCAGCGCCGAGACATGGTGGGACTATATTACCGACGCTGACCACCCGGATGCGCCCGACCTGCTGATCAATCCGGTGACCGATCAGGCGGTACTCGCCGGCAACGGATCGCTCGGCATGGAAATCGTCGAGGACCTGCCCGATGTGGATGTGGTGCTCACACCCTTTGGCGGCGGCAGCATGACGACGGGTGTCGCCAGTGCCATCCGATCCTTGTCCGACCGCTGCCGTATTTTTGCGGTTGAGGACGACAGCGCTGCTCCGGTTTCGGCAGCCCTTGCGGCCGGGCGGATCGTGACGATCGAAACCCGCCCCTCCTTCATCAAGAGCATCGGCGCGCCATCGCTGGTGCCGCAACTCTGGCCGGTCGCGCGGGCGCTGATCGACGGTGCGATTGCCGTCAGCCCCGCGGACGTGACCGAGGCGATGCGCCTGTTGTTCAGGAAGGCAAAGGTCGTCGCGGAAGGTGCCGGAGCCGCGTCACTCGCCGCCGCGATTGCGCGACCGGACCTCAAGGGAAACATCGTCTGCGTCATCTCGGGCGGCAACATCGACGCTTCAGCCTATTCGACGGTGCTCGCCGGCGGCATTCCCCCGGCTTGAGCGACGGTTCACACGCCGAGATAGCGATCCTGAAGCTCCGGCGTCAGCGCCGCCGGCGCACCCTCGAAAACGGTCGTACCCTTTTCCAGAATGAAGCAGCGGTCGGCGACGGGCAGGAGTTCCGACAGCGTCTTGTCGACGACGAGGATCGATTGTCCCGCCGCCTTCAGGGTGCGGATCGCCGACCAGATGTCCTGCCGGATGACGGGTGCCAGCCCCTCGGTCGCCTCGTCGAGGATGAGCAGGCTGGGATTGGTCATCAGCGCACGGCCGATCGCCAGCATCTGCTGCTCGCCGCCCGAAAGCGTGTTGGCGTACTGGTCGCGCCGCTCGCCGAGGCGGGGAAAAAGCGTGACCACTTTCTCAAACGTCCAGCCGCTGCCGCGTGCGGTGGCAACCAGGTTCTCAAGCACCGTCAGATTGGGAAAACAGCGCCGCCCCTCCGGCACGAGCCCGAGGCCGAGCCTGGCGATCCGGTGCGCCCGCATGCCGAAGATCGGCTTGCCGCCAAACGAGATGGCGCCCGATCGCGGCCGCACCAGGCCGAGGATCGAGTTGATCGTCGTCGTCTTGCCCATGCCGTTGCGGCCCATGAGCGCGACCACCTCGCCCTCGCGCACATCGAGATTGACGCCGAAAAGCGCCTGCGACGCGCCGTAGAAAGTTTCGAGGCCCTTGAGATCAAGCAGGCTCACGCGGCATCTCCCAGATAGGCGCGGCGGACCTCCGGGTCGCTGCGGATCTCATCGACCGTGCCGGACGCGACGACGCGACCGTAGACCAGCACGGAGATGCGGTCGGCAAGCGCAAAGACCGCATCCATATCGTGTTCGACGAGCAGCATCGGCGCTTCATGGCGCAGGCCGTCGAGGAACGACGTCAATCGCTTGGAGCCTTCCGGTCCCATGCCGGCCATCGGCTCGTCGAACAGAAAGGCCTTCGGCGAGAGTGCCAGCGCGATGGCGATTTCGAGCTGCCGGCGCTCGCCATGGGAGAGTTCGCCGGCCGGAACATGGGCGCGTGCGGCCAGATCGACCCGTTCCAGCATCGCCATCGCCGGTTCGGTCAGGTCCTTGTCCGAAGTCACCTGCCGGAAGAAGCGAAAGCTGCTTCCCTGTTTCGCCTGCACCGCCAGCATGACGTTGCGAAGCGCTGAAAACTCCTGCGCCAGCGAGGAGATCTGGAAGCTGCGCGCCAGCCCCAGCCTGGCGCGGGCTGCCATGTCGAGCCCGCCGATGTCCTGGCCGAGGAAGCGGATCGTGCCGCTGTCTGCCTTGAGCGAGCCGGCGATCTGGTGGATGAGCGTGCTCTTTCCGGCGCCATTCGGCCCGATCAGCGCATGGATTTGTCCGGGGCGCAGCTCAAGGCTGACGCCGTCGGTCGCTTTGAGCGCGCCGAAGGATTTTCTGAGATCGCGAATTTCGAGAACGGGCTCAGACATGGCGCGGCTTTCCGGAGAGCAGCCCGAGCAGTCCGCCGCGGGCAAAGAGCACGATGCCGAGCAGGATGAGGCCGAGGAAGAATTGCCAGCGCTCGGTGATGCCGCCAAGCACATGCTCGAGCAGGACGAAGATCATCGCACCGGCCACGGGTCCGAACAGGCGTCCCTTGCCACCAAGGATGATGAGCACCATCAACTCGCCCGACATGTGCCAGGACAACATCGAAGGGCCGACGAAACGATTGAGGTCGGCATAGAGCGCGCCGGCAAATCCGGTGATCATGGCCGAGACGGCAAAGGCGACAAGCCGGATGTTGAAAGGCGCGATGCCGACGGCCGCAAGACGGGTTCCGTTCTGCCTGGCCGCCTGAAGTGCTGTTCCCAAGCGCGATCCTTCGACGAAGCGAAACAGGAGGAGTGCCGCCATGAGCACGGCAAAGCAGATCAGAAAATAGGGCAGGGGCTTTGCGGTGCTGACGCCGGGAAAGGCGTTGCGCACCGACATCGACAGGCCGTCCTCGCCGCCATATGCCGGCCAGGAGATCGCGAAATAATAGATCATCTGCGCAAAGGCGAGCGTGATCATGATGAAGTAGACGCCCGACGTGCGCAGGCTGATGGCGCCGATCGGCAGGGCGACGAGCCCGGCGACGATGACGCCTGTCGCCCAGATCAGCGGCATCGAGGTCGTTGCCGGAATGCCGGCAAACAGGGGCTCGCCATTGAAGGCGTGGGTGGCGAGGATACCGGCGACATAGCCGCCGAGGCCGAAGAAGGCTGCGTGGCCGAAGGACAGCAGGCCCCCGAGCCCGAGCGCGAGGTTCAGGCCGACGGCGGCGAGCGCCAGTACGGCGACGCGGGTGGCAAGGGTGACGTAGAACGGCTCGCCGAGAGCGGCCGCCACGAGTGGCGCACCGAGAAGGATGAGACCGAGTACAAGATTGACGGTGGATTCGCGGCTCATCTCAACCTCATGACTGCGCAGCGAAGAGGCCGCTCGGCCGGAAGGCGAGGATCAGCGCCATGACGACGTAGATCAGCATCGAGGCGAGCGCTGCACCGATCGTGGTCGCCTGCGCGGCCGGCATGGCCAGCGAGAGCAGCGAAGGCAAAAGGAAGCGCCCCATCGTGTCGACGACGCCGACGATGACCGCGCCGACAAGCGCCCCCTTGATCGAACCGATGCCGCCGATGACGATGACCACGAAGGCGAGGATCAGCACCGGCTCGCCCATGCCGACCTGCACAGATTGCAGTGCGCCGACGAGTGCGCCGGCAAGCCCCGCGAGCGCCGCCCCGAGCGCAAAGACGACGGTGTAGAGCGTGCCGATGTCGACGCCCAACGCCCCGATCATCTCGCGGTCGGATTCGCCTGCGCGGATGCGCATGCCGAGCCGCGTTTTCGATATGAGCAGGTAGAGGCCGACGGCCACGGCAATGCCGACGCCGATGATCGCCAGGCGATAGAGCTGGTACTGGCCGCCGCCGGGCAGCGGGACGGCACCCTGAAGCACGGGCGGGATGTCGAGATAGAGCGGGAAGGAACCGAACAGCCAGCGGCAACCTTCCGAAAGGATCAGGATCAGCGCGAAGGTGGCGAGCACCTGATCGAGATGGTCACGGTCATAGAGCCTGCGGATCACGGCGACCTCGATGATCGCGCCGACGCCGGCTGCCGCCGTGAGACTGGCAATCAGCCCGATCCAGAAGGAGCCGGTTGCACCAGCGACCGTGGCGCAGGCAAAGGCGCCGATCATGTAGAGCGAGCCGTGGGCAAGATTGATCAGGCCCATGACGCCGAAGATCAATGTGAGGCCGGCGGCCATCAGAAACAGCATGACACCGAGCTGGAGCCCGTTGAGCAGCTGTTCGATCAGGAGTGCGGTGAACAAGAGGTCGGTCCAAGCTTCATGTCGAAGTGACGCGGATCATCGACCGGATGCCGGCTTTCAAAGCCGAGCACCCGGCAGACAACAAGCGAGAGATTACATCGAGCACTTCTCGGCGTAAGCGTCCTTGTGGTCCTCGAAGGCCGTCGCGATGATCTTGTTGGTCAGCACGCCATCGGCTTCCTTGACCACCTCGCGAACGTAGATGTTCTGGATCGGGTGGTTGTTGGTGTTGAAGACGAATTTGCCGCGCACCGACTGGAAATCGGCCGCCTTCAGCGCCGCGCGGAAAGCGTCCTTGTCCTTGACGCTTGCCTTGGACAGCGCCGCCAGGATCAGGTTTGCCGTATCCCAGCTCTGGGCAGCGTAGATCGAGGGCAGGCGCTTGTATTCCGCCTTGAAGGCTTCGACGAACTTCCTGTTGGCGTCGTTGTCGAGGTCCTTGGACCATGTGGCAGAGTTCTTGACGCCGAGCGCCGCATCACCGATCGCCGGCAGCACGTCCTGGCTGAAGGAGAAGCCCGGGCCCATGACCGGGATGTTCACGCCCGATTGCGCATATTGCTTCATGAAGGCGATGCCCATCCCGCCGGGCAGGAAGAAATAGACGCTGTCAGCGCCCGACGCACGGATCTGGGCGATTTCGGCGGCATAGTCGGTCTGGCCGACCTGGGTGTAGATTTCGCCGGCGAGCGCGCCCTTGTAGTAACGCTTGAAGCCGGTCAGCGCGTCCTTGCCGGCCGGATAGTTCGGAGCGAGCACGAAGGCGTTCTTGTAGTCCTTGTTGGCGTACTGCCCCATCGCCTCGTGGAAATTGTCGTTCTGATAGGCGACGTTGAAGTAGTTCGGGTTGCAGTTCTGACCGGCAAGCGCCGAAGGACCGGCATTGGGCGAAAGATAGATGATGTCCTGCGCCACAGTGTTCGGCACGACGGCCATTGCGAGGTTCGACCAGATGATCCCGGTCATCAGGTCGACCTTGTCGCCCTGGATCATCTTTTCGGCGATCTGCACCGCAAGTTCCGGCTTCTGGGCATCGTCCTCGATCACCAGTTCGACGTCCTTGTTGCCCGACTGCTTGATCGCCAGCGTGAAGGCGTCGCGCATGTCGATGCCGAGACCGGCGCCGCCGCCCGAAAGCGTGGTGATCACGCCGATCTTCACCGGCTCGGCATAGGCGGACGTCGCAAGCGAAAGGCCAAGAAGGCTCGCTGCCAGAATGCGGTTCATGCTGTTCTCCTCTTTATAGGTTCCCTTTTGAGTTGTGTTCTATCAGAGACCCGTGCGCACATGCCAGAGCTCGGGGAAAAGTTCCACTTCGAGCATCTTCTTGAGGTAGGAGGCGCCGGACGTCCCCCCGGTCCCGCGTTTCATGCCGATGATGCGCTCGACGGTTGTCACGTGGTTGAAGCGCCAGCGACGGAAATAGTCCTCGAAATCCACCAGTTTTTCGGCAAGCTCGTAGAGCATCCAGTAGCGCTCGGGATCGCGATAGACGACCTGCCAGGCGGCAAAGACCTTGTCGCTTTCCGTGCGCGTCTCGCGCCAGTCGGTGCGGTGAGCCTCCTCGCCGACATCGAAGCCGTTGCGTGAAAGCAGCCGGATCGCTTCGTCGTAGAGCGACGGGGCGGCGAGGATTGCTTCCAGCTTTTCCATGATATCCGGCCGGTGCGCATGCGGCCCGAGCATGGCAACGTTGCGGTTGCCGGCCAGAAACTCGATCGCCCGATATTGCCACGACTGGAAACCGGAGGACTGCCCGAGCGATTCGCGGAACGTGGTGTATTCGCTGGGCGTCATGGTGCGCAGCACGTCCCAGGCGCTGTTGAGCTGCTCGAAGATGCGCGCCACCCGCGTCAGCATCTTGAAGGCGGGCTCCAGCCGGTCGTCGCGGATCGAGCGGACCGCGGCGTTGATCTCGTGCAGTGCCAGCTTCATCCAGAGTTCCGACGTCTGATGCTGAATGATGAACAGCATTTCGTCATGGGCCTTGGACAGAGGCTCCTGTGCGTCCAGCACCTTTTCCAGCATCAGATAGTCGCTGTAGGACATGCGTCCCTTGAACGACATCTGGGCGCCTTCCTTGGAAGGGTCGTATGAGTTGCTCATGATTTCAGGTCTCCGACCGCAATCGGAACCGCTGGATCTTGCCCGTCGCTGTCTTCGGCAGGCTGTCCAGGAATTTGACCGATCGCGGATACTTGTAGGGCGCGATCGTCGCCTTCACGTGATCCTGCAGACGCTTGATCGTTGCGTCGTCCGCCGAGACGCCAGATATCAGAACGACATAGGCTTCGACAATCTGGCCGCGCTCGGCATCCGGCGCAGCGACGACGGCGCATTCGGCGACCTCGGGATGCGCGATCAGGGCGGCCTCCACTTCCGGCCCGGCGATGTTGTAGCCGGCGGTGACGATCATGTCGTCGGAGCGGGCGGCGAAATGGAAGAAGCCGTCCTCGTCCTGGTAGAAGGCGTCACCGGTCAGGTTCCAGCCGTCACGGACATAGTCGCGCTGGCGACTGTCTGCCATGTAGCGGCAGCCGGTCGGGCCGCGCACGGCAAGCCTGCCGACCGTGCCGCGCGGAACCTCGCGCATGTCGCTGTCGACGATGCGGGCCTCGTAGCCGCTGACCGGCTTGCCGGTCGAGGCGGCCTTGCGGTCCTCGAAACGGTTGGAGATGAAGATGTGCAGCATCTCGGTCGCGCCGATGCCGTCGAGGATCGGCTTGCCGGTTTTGGCCGTCCACTCTTCGAAGACCGGCCCCGGCAACGTCTCGCCTGCCGAGATCGCGACGCGGAGCGATGAAAGGTCGGCACCATTGTCCATCGCCTTCATCATCGCCCGATAGGCGGTGGGCGCGGTAAACGAGATCGTCGCTTTGTACTTTTCGATGATCTCCACCATGTTGGCGGGCGTCGCATGCTCAAGCAAGGTCGCAGCCGCACCGAAGCGCAAGGGAAAGATCGCCAGGCCTCCCAGGCCGAAGGTGAAGGCGAGCGGCGGCGAGCCGACGAAGACGTCGTCAGGCGTCACCCCGAGCACTTCGCGGGCATAGCTGTCGGCGATGGCAAGCAGGTCGCGATGGAAGTGCATCGTTGCCTTCGGAACGCCTGTCGTGCCCGAGGTGAAGCCAAGCAGCGCCACGTCGTCGCGGCCGGTCTTCACCGCCGCAAACACCACCGACTTGTCGAGCGCAATGCGGTCGAGTTCGGCATCGTGGTTCGCCGTGCCGTCGAAGCTCACGACCTGCTTCAGGTAGCGGCTGTCCTTGGCGCAGGCGATCATGTCTTCCATCAGTCGCGTGTCGCAGAGCGCCAGGCTGATCTCCGCCTTGTCTACGATCTTGGCCAATTCGCCGGATCTCAGCATCGGCATGCTGTTGACAACGACGGCGCCGGCCTTGGTCGCGGCCAGCCAGCAGGCGACCATGGCCGGATTGTTGGCGGAGCGGATGAGAATGCGATTGCCGGGTTTGACGCCGTAGTTTTCGACCAGCGCATGGGCGAGGCGGTTCGTCCAGTCGGAGAGTTCCTTGTAGGTCCGCCGGCGGCCATTGCCGATCAGCGCGGTATGATCGCCGAAGCCTCTAGCAACCATGGCATCGGTCAGTTCGACCGCGGCATTGAGATGATCAGGGTAATCAAAGCCTTCCAGCAGGAAGTCCGGCCATTCCTCCTCTGGCGGCAGGTGGTCGCGTGTGAACGTGTCGACGTGCGAAGTCGGTCCAAGCATGTGACGGCTGTTCCCTCATTTCGGTCCTGCCTGTTGCCCAGGCGTCTTTATGGCCGGCGAAACGTCTTGCGGTGCAACGGCGCCCTCATTCGCAGGCAGACGGCAGACATCGTCGCACCGTTGCCGGTGAGGCGCGCCGTCGCCTTGGCGACTTCAGGGATGGCGATAAGCACAGCGAGACCTCCACTTCTCGGCTGAACATGGGTCAGCATCGCACCAGTCCAAAATTATTTCAAGCCTAAAGTTTTTTCGAATCTGACCATTGCGTTTGTCGATGAGGCGGGTGATTTCTAGGCTTGGGGAGACATTTACGGGAGGATTTTGTCGATGGTCGAACACCGTGTTTCGGACTGGAACGACGCCTATGCCAACGGCGTCAACATCGCGCGCGGCGACCGTTGGCCGGAGGCATGGGTTGGGCCGGCCGAGGCATTCCGCGCCGCTCGCTCGGCATCGGGACTTGCGAAGCTCGACCTCGCCTATGGCGAGCGCCCGAGAAACCGCATGGACCTGTTTTTGCCCGATGGCCCGGCCAAGGGGCTGGTGGTCTTCGTGCATGGCGGATTCTGGTTGCAGCTCGACAAGAGTTTCTGGTCGCATCTGGCCGGAGGGGCGGTCGCTAGCGGCTACGCCGTTGCCATGCCATCCTACACGCTCTGCCCGGAGATCCGCATCGGTGGCATCGTCGCGGAGGTCGCAGCGGCCATCAGCGAGGCCTCGAAACTGGTCGAGGGGCCGTTGATGCTGACCGGACACTCGGCCGGTGGCCACCTCGTCAGCCGAATGATCACGGCGACGGCTCCGCTTTCGCCGGATATCCAGGCTCGGATCCGCAACGTCGTCTCGATCTCGGGCGTGCATGACCTTCGTCCCATCATGTCGACGGCGATGAACGAGAAGCTCGCGATCGACGAGGCCGAGGCGCTGTCGCAAAGCCCGGCGCTGCTCAGGCCGATGCGAAGCGCCCGCATTACCTGCTGGGTCGGCGGCGGCGAACGCGCAGAGTTCCTGCGCCAGAATGCTTTGCTCGCCAATATCTGGACGGGCCTTGGCGCAACGACGGCGTCAGTTGTTGAACCCGACAGGCATCACTTCAACATCATCGACGGGCTGGCCGAGGCAGAACACCCGCTGACGCGCGCCCTGCTCGGCAACTGAGGCTGGCGCGCCCGCTAGCCGTTCACCGCCGCCACCAGGCGGCGGCACGCGTCGACCAGGTTCGGTTGCTGCAGCAATGCGCCGCCAATCAGATACATGACGTCGTTGCCGTAGGCCTCACGCATTTCCGGCACACGCTCGAACGTCATGCCGCCGCCGGGGGCGGCAACGATCGCCTTCGGTCCGCCCATGCCGACCGCGCAGGCATCGGCAATGGACAGACACTCCTCCCGGGTGAAGCCGAAACGCCCGCCGAAATTGGGATAAATCACCGCATCGGCGCCCATCAGGCGATGCAGCGTGCCGAAATAGGCACGATGCGAGAAGCCGCAGTCAGCCGAGACGACGTTTGCGCCGCAGAAGGCCGGATGCGTGACGATCGGCAGAGTGAAATCGGGGGCAGCGGCAAGCGTGCGCACCACGTCGTAGCCGGCCAGTGCCGGCGCGATCATCACCGCCCCCGCGCCGGCGGCCTGAGCCTGCCTGGCCCGGTCGATGATGGCGTCCGCCGGTCCCGTGACGTTCGGCACGAAACCGGTCCTGCCGCCGCTCTTTGCGTTCGCTTCGCCGACCGCGTCGATGCAGGCTCTGAGCCGCTCATCGAAGGGCGAGTTCTTCTGATCGACGAGGCCATGGTCGTCCTTGACGTAGTGCATGCCGCCGAGCGCGAAATCATGGGCACGGCGGGCAAGTTCCGCTGTCGAGAGCCCGACCGGCTTGATCGCCGACATCAACAGCGGGTTTTCACCGATACCGGCGCGGGCGCGAAGACCGGCGATTCCGTGACGCGGTCCCGGGCAGAGTGCGAGAATTCCGGGCGAGGGTGCGATATCCTCGACCTTCAGACCCGGCTTGATGGAACTGTTGCCGAAGATGACGTTCAGCAGCTGGAGAAAATCGCCGCCGACATCGTCATCAGAGTAGGAGATGGTAGCGAGGAAGCCCGGCCGCCCGGCCGGGTCCTCGGTGAGCGTTTCCAACTTGCCGAGGATCTCATCCTCGACATAGCCCTTCGGAACGACATCGCGCGGGATCTCGACGGTCTGCTCCAGTGCGATGTCGAGCGCACGCGCCTTGGCCTCGGCAGCGTCCGCGGCGCGGATGTAGTAGGTAACCGAGAAACGCGGAGCCATCAGAGCGCCTCCGCTTTCTGCGCCGAATGGACGTGATCGAGCCGAACCTCCGCCAGTTCATCCTCCCCGATCGCAAGGTGTTTGCCAAGAAGCCCTTCAATGGCAGTAACCAGCGCGCCGGCGTCGAGGCCATACTTCTTCATGAGGTAGGGTTTCGAAGCGCCGTGGGCGAATGTGTCATTGAGGCCCAGCCGCTTCAGCCGCACGCCGAGGCCTTCCTCGGCGACGATCTCGGCAACGAGCGAACCGAGGCCACCGACCACCGTGTGGTTCTCCAGCGTCACGATGCCCTTCTTGCCGCGTGCAGCCTTCAACAGGCCATCTCGGTCAAACGGTTTCAGGGTCGACGCATGCAGGTGCGCAATGCCGATGCCGCGGGCTTCGAGCGCCCGGGTCGCGCGCAACGCCTCCTCGGTGCACACGCCCGAGGAAACGACGAGAATGTCGTCGCCTTCAGACAGGACCCGCAGCTTGTTGAACGCGAACGGCGTCGAGAACAGGCGCGGGACTTCGCCGCGAAGGACGCGCACATAGACGGGCCCGTCGATGCTGTCGGCGACTTCAAGTACGGTTTCGACCTCGGTCGCGTCGCCGGTTTCGAGGATCGTCATGTTCGGCACGGCGCGCAAGACGGCAATGTCCTCGATCGCCTGGTGGGTGATGCCGCCAGGCGTGGTGATGCCGGGCAGGAAGCCCATCAGGCGCACCTTGCGGTTGGAATAGGCGATGGAATTGATCAGCTGATCGTAGGGACGGCGATAGAGAAACACCGAGAAGGTATGGATGAAAGGCCGGAAGCCCTGCATCGCGAGACCGCCCGCAAAGGAGAGCATGTTCTGCTCGGCCATGCCGAGCGAGAGGAATTGCTCCGGATGCCGGTCGCGAAAGCCATCGACCTCGCAGGAGGATGTGAGGTCTGCCGAAAGGCAAAGGACCTCGGGCCGTGCGGTGGCAAAGGCTTCGAACGCCTTGGCATAGGGGCGATTGACGATTTCGACCATGATCAGGCCCCTTCCATCGCGTTGAGGTCGATGCCAAGCTCGGCAGCAAGGGCTGCCCGCATCTCCAGCCGCTCCTCGGCACTCTTGAAGCGCACATAGTGGAGGCGCGGGAAGCGCTTCTTCAGGAACTCCATGCCCTGATAGGGCGAGGTGTTGGCAAGGATGACGAGCGGCTTGCCCGCTTCTGCACTGCCCGCCGCGTTGCGCAGCGCATCGAGATCGTGACCATCGACCGACCGGCAGGTGACGCCGAAAGCGCTGACGCGGGACGCCAGGTCGCCGAGGTCGAGCACGGAGGACATGGCGCCGTCGCATTGCTGCCGGTTCACGTCGACAATGACGCGGATGTTGTCGATCCCGTGATAGCTCATGGCAGATAGGCACTCCCAGGTCTGGCCCTCCTGGAATTCGCCGTCCGACATGTAGACCCAGACCTTGCCCGGCTCCTTCTTCTTCAGCCGCGCCCAGGCAACGCCCGAGGCCATGGAAAGGCCCTGCGCCAGCGAGCCGGTGGTCACCTCCATGCCGGGGCTGTGCTCGGCGCCGATCATCTCGACCGAACCGCCGTCCTTGTTGAAGTGGTCGAGCGCGTGCTCATCCATGCGCCCCGTCTCGATCAGCGCCGAATAGATGACCAGTGCATAGTGGGCGGGCGAAATGAAGAAGCGGTCGAACTCCGGTCCGGCCGGCCCATGATAGCCGGCGCCCGTAAAGGCGTCCGGATTGTGCGCCGAAGGCACGCCGCGAAACGGCAGCGGCACCATCGGCAAAGTCGGCTCGCCGAGCTTCAGAACTTCGTTGTAGAGCACGGCGAGACTTTCGGCGGCCGAACAGGCTTGGCTGAGATAGCCGCCATTGTGCTTCATCGTGTGGAAGAACACGCGCCGGCGAATGCCGAGCGCAATCTCTTCGGTGGACCTGCGGTTCAAAAGGCTCATCGTCTCAACTCCGTTCCGGGAAAAGCGCCTTCAAACCTTCCGGAGAAGGCGTGGCGATGCCGCGTTCGGTGATAAGGCCGGTGATCAGCCGGGCAGGCGTGACGTCGAAGGCCGGGTTTGCCGCCGGACTTCCCTCCGGCGAAATGCGCACACTGGCGATCGATCCGTCGCTCGCGCGCCCCTGCACGAAGGTCACCTCGTCGCCGGTCCGCTCCTCGATCGGGATTTCCTTCACCCCGTCGCGAACCGTCCAGTCGATCGTCGGAGAGGGCAGGGCAACGTAGAAGGGCACGTCATTGTCATGGGCGGCCAGCGCCTTGAGGTAAGTCCCGATCTTATTGCAGACATCGCCATTGGCCGTCGTCCGGTCGGTACCGACGATCACCATGTCGACGTCGCCGTGCTGCATCAGGTGGCCACCGGCATTGTCGACGATCAACGTATGCGGCACGCCGTGGCCGTTCATTTCCCAGGCGGTGAGATAGGCGCCCTGGTTGCGCGGCCGCGTCTCGTCGACATAGACGTGAACCGGAATACCCTCCTCGACCGCCATGTAGATCGGCGCTGTCGCCGTGCCATAGTCGACGGTTGCAAGCCACCCGGCATTGCAATGGGTGAGGATGCGCACCGGCTCTCCCGGCTTTTTCGTCGCGGCGATCTCGCGGATGACCTTCAGGCCGTTTGCGCCGATGGCGCGGTTGAGCTCGACATCCTCATTCGCGATCTCGGCGGCACGGGCGTAGGCGGCGGCAGCGCGTTTGTCTTGCGGCAAGGGACGGAGATGATCGCGCATGGCGTTCAGCGCCCAGCGCAGGTTGATGGCGGTCGGCCGGGTTTCGTTCAATTCTTCCCAGACAGCGTCGAGATGGGCGTCCGACGGATCGTTGGCCATGGCAATCGCCACGCCATAGGCGGCGGTAACGCCGATCAGTGGCGCCCCGCGCACCCACATGTCACGGATGGCAACGGCGACATCCTTGACGGTCTTCAAGGTCACGACGCGGAATTCGTGCGGCAGCCAGCGCTGGTCGATGATATCGACGGAGCGGCCGTCCTCGCTGAGCCAGATCGTATGGTAGTGGCGGTCTCCGACTTTCACGCTAGTGTCTCCTTCTGAAGGCGCTCCGCGACGGCGCGGATATCCTTGAGGCTGTGGATGTGGTGCCGGTTGACGGCGAGATGACGTCCGAGCTTGAGCGCCTTGGCTTCGCAAGGTGCGCGGCGGTCGGGATTGGCGATCGTTTCGAAATCGGCATTGTGGGCGAGGCCGAGAATGCGGCGGTGCATTTCGACGCCGGCAAATCCGAGCATCTCGCACCAGATTTCGTCCATCACGATCTGAAGCGCCTGTTCGGCGCCGAAGGGATCGTTGCGGTCCTCGAACAGGCTTGCCTGATAGAGAATGCCCTTGCGCTCCGTTCGCCAAAGATGGGCGAACTCCGCGCGGAAAGTCTCCCAAATCGTCTCGACCGTATCGAGCAGGTAGGCCCGCATGCCGTCCCTTGCACCCGCTGACGTCTCGTGCCCACTCTGGGCGAAAAAGCTCATCCAGAAATTGGCTAGCAGCATGCCGACGTCGAAGCTGATCGGACCGTAGAAGGCAAACTCCGGATCGATGACCCGGGTCTCGTCATCCGTGACCATCACCGAACCGGTGTGCAGGTCGCCATGGCAGAGGGTCTCGGCCTTGGCGGAGAACAGGTGTTTCAGCCGCTGCGCCTCGACCTTGAGATCGCGGTCGGCGCGCAGTTCCTCAACGATCGGGTCAAGCTGCGGCGTGGTGTGGCGATTGAGCGTCGCCTCGAAATAGGGATCGGAGAAGACAAGGTTTTCCGTGATGTCGCAGAGCTCGACATTGTCGGAAAACATTGCCAGGTCGGCTTTCTTGTCGCGCGTGGCCATCGACAGATCCGAGCCGCGAAACAGGGTGCGGGCGGCAAACAGGCCGAGATCGCGGCCGATCCCAGGCAATTGCCGCCCGTCGATCAGCGCGCGCCTGAGGATGACGTGGGGCGTCAGGAATTCCATGACGATCAGCGCCTGCGCTTTGTCGAAAAAGAAGATCTCCGGCACCATGCCCGGATCGCGTGCCGCCTGGCGGGTGAGCGCGTGGTATTCGAAGAAGGAGCGCTTCAGCGGCAGCGGCCAGCTCTCGCCGACGAGGCGCACATAGGGCAGCGCCTGCTTGACGATGGCCGCTCCCTTGTCGCCGGTGACGATGAAGACGAGATTGAGGTTACCGTCGCCAACTTCCTTGACGTTCCAGCCCGACGCGGCCTCTCCGATCCTCTGCCTGAGAACGGCGTTGCTTCCGAGTTTTGCCGGCAACGTCTCGGCGCTCAAAGCCTCGAAGACCTGCTTGTCCATAGTGTTCTCCTCCTTGGCATGGCGCGGCCTCCACCGCGCGCAACCATGCCCTGCATGGGAACAACTAAGGCGCCATTCTGTCAAATGTCAATGACCTTGACATTTGACGAGAGCCTATCCTAACCTGCCTTCACTGGGAGGAGACAATGAGCGAACAGGCAGTGTTTCGCATTGAGGGCGTGCGCAAGTCGTTCGGGCCGGTTCCGGTTCTGCGCGGCGTCGACATCGACCTCAAGGCCGGGGCGGTGACCGTCCTGATGGGCGCCAACGGCGCTGGAAAATCGACGCTGGTGCGGATCCTCAGCGGGGTCTACACGCGCGATGCCGGCACCATGGTGCTTGCAGGGAGCGCCTTCCAGCCGGTGACCCCGGCCGAAGCGATCCGCGCCGGCGTGGTGACCGTGCATCAGAACATCAATGACGGCGTCGTCGCCGATCTTAACGTCGCCACCAATCTCACCCTTGACCGGCTCAACGGCCGCGGCGCGCGGTTCTTCTTCAATCCGCGCCGCGTGCGGCGCGAGGCAGCCGCCGTCGCATCGCGCATGGGGCTTCAACTCGATCTGTCGGCCAACATCAACGACCTGACGCTCGCCGATCGGCAGATGGTGGCGATCGCCCGCGCCATGGCGCATGAGCCGAAGGTGCTGATCCTCGACGAGCCGACATCGTCGCTTTCAAGTGCGGAGGCCGATCGTCTCTTCGAACTCGTCGACCGGTTGAAGGCGCGCGGCGTCGCCATTCTCTACATCTCGCACCGCATGTCAGACATCCGCCGCCTGGCCGACAGCATCGTGGCTTTGCGCGACGGCCGCATCAGCGGCCGTTTCGAAGGTCCCGAGCTCGACTACGAAGGTGCCGTCAACGCCATGCTCGGCCGCACGGTATCGGCGGGCGCCGTTGCCCTCGTCGATGCCGGCCGCCCCGTCTTCAAGGCGCGCGGCTTGAAACTCACCGCGCAGTCGCTGCCGTTCGATTTCGATCTCGGCGATGGCGAAATCGTTGCCGTCACCGGCCTCGTCGGCGTCGGCAAGACGGCACTTGCCGAGACGCTGTTCGGCGCGCGTGCTCCGATTGCCGGCGAGATGACGCTCGATGGCACGCGCTTTGCCCCGCGCAACACCGGCCAGGCCATCGACCACGGCGTCTTCCTCGTTGCCAAGGACCGCGCGATCAGCGGCATCGTCCCGGACTTCAACATCTACGAAAACATCAGCCTGCCGTTCCTGCGCCGGCTTTCGCGGTTCGGCATCGCAAGCCGCCGGGCAGAAAAGGGCAAGGCGCGCCAGCAGATCGCATCGCTCGGTGTCGTCTGCCGCGGCGAACGCGACGAGATGCAGACGCTGTCGGGCGGCAACCAGCAAAAGGTGATGGTCGGGCGGTGGCTGTCCGAGCCCTCGCGCCTGCTGATCCTCGACGAGCCGTTCCAGGGCGTCGACATTGCCGCCCGTCGCGATATCGGCGCGAAGCTGCGCGCATCGGCAGCCGGGCGCACCACCATTCTCTTCCTGACCGAACTCGACGAGGCCTTCGAGGTCGCCGACCGCATCCTCGTCATGTCGGAACACACCATCGTCGGCGAGCACCGCAATGCCGATATCGACGTCGACCGGCTGCTCTCCGAGATCGCCGGCCAAATCCATCAACAGGTCCATGCGTCATGAGCAGTGAACAGAGCAATTCCGCAGCCCCGATCCGGACACTTTCAAGTGCGTCCGGATGGCGCGAAGCAGCGATCAAATACGGCTTCCTCGTGCTGCTGGCCGGTATGGTTCTCTATTTCTCCATCGTCACCGGCGGATTTGCGTCGCCGCAAAGTGCGGTCTTCATCCTGCAGTCCGTGTCGATCACCGGCATCCTGGCGCTCGGGGTGACGGCAACGCTGGTCGTCGGCGGTTTCGACCTTTCGATCGGTTCGGTCGCCACGACGGCGATGATGGCCTCGTCCTATGTGATGGTGGTGATGGGCGGCGACGCGCTGACGGCGACGCTCGTGTGCCTTGCCATCGGCGTGCTCGTCGGCCTCGTCAATGGCATCATCATCGTCTACATGCGCGTGCCGGACCTGCTCGCAACACTCGGCATGATGTTCCTGTTGCTCGGCCTTCAGCGCATCCCGACCGAGGGTCGGTCGATTGCGACCGGCATGACGCTGCCCGACGGCTCTGTTGCCACGGGCACCTTCAGCCCGGGCTTCCTGGCGCTTGGCCGCCACCGCTTCGATTTCATCCTGCCCAATCTGCTGCCGGTCTCGGTCGTGGTCCTGATCGTGCTGGCGATACTGATCTGGTTCTTCCTCGAATACACCCGCTTCGGTCGCATGATGTATGCCGTCGGCTCCAACGAGCGCGCGGCCGGCCTCGCCGGCGCGCCGGTCAACGCCTACAAGATCTCGGCCTATATCATCTCCGGCGTTTTTGCCTCGGTCGGCGGCATTCTGCTTGCCGCCCGCCTTGGCCGTGGCGACATCGCGTCGGGCAACAACCTGCTTCTCGACGCGGTGGCCGCCGCCCTGATCGGCTTTGCCGTGCTCGGCGCCGCCAAGCCCAACGCCTTCGGCACGGCCATCGGCGCGCTCTTCGTCGGCATCCTTTTACAGGGTCTGACGATGATGAACGCCCCCTACTACACCCAGGACTTCATCAAGGGCGCGGTGCTCGTCATCGCCCTGATCTTCACCTTTGCACTCTCGAAAAGAGGCAAACGCTGAGGGAGCCCCCTCGGCCGACAACAAAAAGTTCACCAGTGGAGGAGACTGACATGAACATCACTCGCAGGAGCCTGGGCGCATTGACGCTCGGGTTGATGGGGGCCGCGGCCTTCGGTGTGCCGTCCTTTGCAGCCGATATGCCGAAGCCGTTCGACAAGGCCGGAGACGTCAAGATCGCGCTCGTGCGCTACCTTTCGACCGGCGACTTCTTCCAGTCCTACCTTGCCGGTGTCGAGGCGCAGTCAAAGGCGCTCGGCGTCCAGTTGCAGGTCTTCGACAGCCGCCAGGACGCGGCGCTCCAGGCCGACATGGTCGACCAGGCGATCGCGCTCGGGGTGCAAGGTATCATCATCCAGCACGGCCTGACGGAATCGATGAAGGAAGCCGCCCAGCGCGCGGTCGATGCCGGCATCAAGGTCGTCGCCTTCGACGTCAACGTCGAAAACGAGAAGATCCCGCAGATCGAACAGTCCGACCGCGACCTCGCCCGCCTTGCGCTCGAACAGGCGGTCAAGGACAACGGCGAAGCATTCAAGGCCGGCTATGTCTATGTCGCCGGCATCGCGCCGCTCGACCGCCGCGACGAAACCTGGAAGGAATTCAAGGCGAAGTACTCGGGCATCGAGGAAGCCGCCCAGTTCGGGACCATGGACAACCCGATCGCCAACTCGGTCGCCAACCAGGCCCGCGCGGTGATCACGGCCAAGCCCGACATCACCGTGATGTTTGCGCCTTACGACGAATTCGCCAAGGGTGTGAAGATCGCCGTCGACGAGGCAGGCCTCTCCTCGAGCGTCAAGATCTACTCGGCCGATATCTCGACCTCCGACATCGCCGCCATGCGCGAATCCGGCTCGGCCTGGACTGCGACCGCCGCCACCAACCCGGCCGTGGTCGGCCAGGTCTCGGTCCGTTCGCTCGCCATGCTGCTTGCCGGTGAGGATCCGGGCCGCCAGGTCATCGTGCCGCCGACGCTGATCACCCAGAAGGACCTCAACGATCAGGACATCAAGAACATGGAAGAACTCGGCGTGAAGCTGCCACAGTTCGCCCATGCGGATGTCGCCATGCCCGCCTGGATGCCGAAGCCTTAGTCTCCCAAGACGAACCGAAAGGGGGCGGCTTATCGGGCCGCCCCCTTTTTTTGTCTCGGATCGCCGTCACGCGCTCGCCGCCGCCGGCGGTTCCCATGCCTCAATCGCGGTCTCGGGGTAGATCTGCACCGAACCGGGCTCGAAGTGGCTTTCGATCGCATAGCCGAGACTGGTCAGGTCCGTGCGGTACCAGCCGACGATCCTGCCGCGCCAGGAAGCGCGGCCTTTCTTTGCGGCATAATCACCCATTTTGAACGCGGCATCCAAGGGCCATTGATCGACCATCTCGTCTCCATCCGAACAACTCTAGCGGGAGACGGCATGGTGGCAAAATTTGGTCCCGGACGGAAGCCGGTCAGCGCATCGCCGCCGCAATATTGCCGCCGTCGACCGTGGTGACGTCGGCGGTCGTGCGCTCTGCCAGCGCTTGATGAACGAAGGCGCGGGCGACGTCCTCGGCGGTGACTTCAAGGCCAAGCAGATTGCCGCCCATGTACTCCTTGACCGACAGGCCGCGCGCCGCTGCGCGGTTGGCGATCATCTCGTCATTGAGCAGGCCGGAGCGGATGCGGTCGGCATTGACCGCGTTGACGCGGATATTGTCGGCGCCATGCTCAAGCGCATATTGGCGCGAGAGAAACAGCGTTGCCGCCTTCGGCAGGCCATAGGCGCCGAATTTCGCGCCCGGATTGACCGCCTGCTTGGAGGCGTTGAAGAGCAGCGCGCCGCCGGTCTTCTGCGCCTTCATGATCCTGACCGCGTTCTGCGCCACCGTCTGATGCGCAAAGAAATTGAGCTCGAAGCTCCTGCGCAGCAAGGCATCGTCCATCGTCGCGATCGGACTTTCCCAGGCCGCACCGGCATTGGAGACGACAATGTCGACGCCGCCGAAGGTTTCGACCGTCTTTTCGAAGGCCGCGCGCACGGATGCCGGATCGGTGATGTCTGAGGCGATGCCGATCGAACCGTTGCCGGCCTCCCTGGCGACAGCGGCTGCCTTTTCGCCTTCGAGATCGAGCACCACGGCATGGGCGCCTTCGGCCACGAACGCCTTGACGATCGCCGCACCGATGGCGCCGGCGCCGCCGGTGACAAGCGCAATCTGGCCGGTAAAGGGCTTCGGCCTGGCGCCGGCGAGCTTTGCCTGCTCCAGCGACCAGTATTCGAGATCGAAAAGGTCGGGCCGGCTGACCGGCTCGAACCGGCCGACGGATTCTGCGTCGCGCGCCGCCTCGATCCACATCTCGCCGACGTCGACCGCTATGGTCGCATCCTTGTAGGTCCGTCCGTGGCCGAACATGCCGAGCCCCGGCACCAGCGTCAGCCGCGGCATCGGGTCGAGCATGACGCGCCTGACCTCGTCGCGGGCATCGTTGCTGCGGAAGTATTCGGTGTAGTCGGCAGCAAAGGCGGCGACACGCGCATCGATCACCGCGCGGTAGCCGGCAAGGTCTTCCTTGGCCGGCGCGGGCAACACCATCGGTCCGGTCTTGATGCGGATGGAGAGGTCCGGCGTGGAGACGCCCCTTGCCGCCATGTTTTCCACTTCAGCCGCATTGACGAAGTCAAGAATATCTGGCGTGGCGCGAAACACGGTGACCATGCGATCGAAACGGCCTTCGCCCTTGTCGACCGCAACGGCGCCGCGCAGCATCGGGGCGATGTCGAGCGGGCTCGCGAGTACCGCGGGCAGGGTGGCCGGCGTGTAAGGGGAGCGCCCCTTCGACGTCACGTGTTCCTCGGCCAGCGTGACATAGTGGATCATCCGGTCATAGGCTTCCTTCGCCGTCGCGCCGAAGGTGAAGATCCCGTGTTTGTCGAGGATCAGTCCCTCGACCGTCGGGTCCTGGTCAAAGACCTCGGCCGCCGCCTTGGCGAGTGCGAAACCCGGCATGATGTAGGGCACGAAACCCATTTTCTGCCCGAACAGTTCTTGAGACATCTCCCTGCTTTTCGCCTGATCGGCAATGGCGAGGATGGCGGTCGAATGGGTGTGATCGACGAACTTGTGCGGCAGGAACGCGTGTAGCAGCGCCTCGACAGAAGGGTTCGGGGAGGCCGGGTCGATGAGGTTGGCGCGCAGCAACGTCACCATGTCCTCGTCCGAGAGCTTTTCGAGCCTGCGGCTTTTGAGCAGTGGCGCGATCTTGACGGCCGGCAGCCCCGCCGGTTCGATCGTGCCCATGTCCCAGCCGCTGCCCTTGACGCAGAGCACCCCATGGGTGTCGCCGACAAGATCGGTGATCTCGGTCTTGACCGACGTATTGCCGCCGCCGTGCAGGACCAGACGCGGTTCGCCGCCAAGAAGTCGGGTCGTGTAGGTGCGCAGAGCAAGATCACGACCGATGCCCGATGCCGCATAATCCGCGACCATCTTTTCAGCCGCGTCGTCGCGCCAGAGATTTTCCATGGTGTTCAGCCTCCCGATAAACCGGCCCGGCCGGCATCGGCGGAGCCAAACCCGATGCTCAGGCTCCGCCGGAGCTCCCCTTGCCGAGCCCTTCACGGCTCCAGCGCTCGATCACCCGCCGCGCCATCGATTCCGTGATCACCAGATGCGAAGCGAACCCACCCTTGAGCGCTGCCATCAGCGGCTCGAACTTGCTGTCCTCCTGCACGACCAGCATGCGCTTCTTGATCGCGCGCATGGAATCGAGATCGGCGGAAATGCAGCGGCGATTGTGAGCGCAATCCATCCATTGTCCGTCACGGTCAATCAGCTGGCCGGCGATCACACCGGCCGCACCCTTCTCGCCCATGGCATGCATGTCCTTGGCCGAGAGTGCGCCGCACTTGACGAGATGGCTGTCATCCTCGATGCCGCCGACCGAATAGAGCGCCAGCGCGCAATCGGAGATCGTCGCAAGCTGTTCCTTGATGACGGGCTCGCCACGCAGCTCGTTTGCCAGTTGCTCCGAGGAAAGCACCAGCGGAGCGTAGAAGTTGATGCCTTCCGCATTGAGCCTACGGGCGATTTCCGTGGTGCACTGGTCCGGGCGGTAGGAATAGGGCGCGCCGAGGTTGCCGCACAGCTGAACGACGGTAACGCCGCGCAGATCAGCAAACGGCATGACATCGGCGATATGATAGACCGTGCGGCCCCAGGCGACGCCGATCCGGTCGCCCTTGTTGATCAGTTCGAGGAACACGGACGCGGCGACAACCGGCATTTCGGCCGCCGGATCCATGGCCTGCCGGTCTTCGGGCACGAGCCAGCAGCTCGCAAGCCCGGTCGCATCCTCGAGTTCGCGTGCGAGAACGTCGCTGGAGAAGAGTTCCGTCGACGTCGTGATCGTGACGATCCCCATTTCGCGTGCCTTGCGCAGATACATGGCGATCGACGCGCGGGAAATTTCCAGCCTTTGGGCCACCTCGTCCTGGCGCAAGCCGTGCGCATAATAGAGCCAGGCGGCCTTGTGGATGATCTGGTCGTTGGCACGGATCGGCATCGGTCGTCTTTCGCGAATATCGTTCTGACATAATTCATCAATGCTGACAAAAGTCAACGTGCGCGGCGTTTTCGTTCAGGATGACGGGCTTGAGGGAACCGAACAACGATTCGAGGGTTGGGACGCTATAAAGCGGCTGCTGAATACATAGCCCGGCTCGCGCCCTTGGAGAAAGGAGAATTAGCGCTTCCGTATATTCAATGGAACGCATCTTCTAAATCGCTGGGTTTTCGAATTGCTTGTTCTATTTTCTCTTGCAGGTTCGTTGTCTTTCGTTTTTAATCAACACACTTTCGCCACGAAAGTCAGACGCGCCCGGCAGAGGAGGGCCGACACGTCTGCGGCCAGATATTTTGTCGTCTATCAACGGGAGGAACCGCCATGAGAGCATTCCAGTGGACCCTTGCGGCCACATCCGCACTTTCGATCGCAGTCGCTTCGGACGCGCTTGCAGCCACCGAGCTTTCCTGGTGGCACGCGATGACCGGAGCCAACAACGAGACGGTCGAGCGGCTCGCCAAGGAATTCAACGAAAGCCAGTCGGAGTACAAGATCGTCCCGGTGTTCAAGGGAACCTACGGCGAGACCCTCAATGCCGGCATTGCCGCTTTCCGCTCCAAGCAGGCACCCGCGATCCTTCAGGTGTTCGATGCCGGTAGCGGCGTGATGCTGGGCGCCGAGGGCGCCGTGGTTCCGGTTGTCGACGTGCTCAAGAAGGGTGGTTACGAGTTCAACAAGGATGAGTACCTGCCAGGCATCGTTGCCTATTATTCGAAGCCTGACGGCACGATGCTGTCCTTCCCGTTCAACTCGTCCTCCCCGATCCTCTATTACAACAAGGACGCCTTCTCGAAGGCTGGCCTTGACGCGGAAAAGCCCCCGGCAACCTGGCCCGAGGTCTTTGAGGCCGCCAAGAAGATCAAGGCGAGCGGTGCTGCCAACTGCGGCTTCACCTCCACCTGGCTGACCTGGATCCAGACCGAGAACTTCTCCGCCTGGAACAATGTGCCCTATGGCACCCACGAGAACGGGCTTGCGGGCCTCGACGTGGAACTGAAGATCAATGCGCCGATTTTCATCGAGCATTTCCAGTCGATCGCCGACCTCGCCAAGGATGGAACGTTCCGCTATGGCGGCCGCACATCGGAAGCAAAGCAGCTGTTCATGTCGGGTGAATGCGCCATCCTGACCGAATCCTCCGGTGGTCTTGGCGACATCGTGAAGTCGGGCATCAATTACGGTGTCGGCCAGCTGCCGTACTATGAAGGCCACGGCCCGCAAAACACCATTCCCGGCGGCGCAAGTCTCTGGGTGTTCGCCGGTAAGGAAGACGTTGAGTACAAGGGTGTGGCGGAGTTCTTCCATTTCCTGTCGAAAACGGAAACCCAGGCCAAGCTGCATCAGGTCTCGGGCTACCTGCCTGTGACGATCGCCGCCTACGAGGAAACCAAGAAGTCCGGCTTCTATGACAAGAACCCGGGTCGCGAAACGCCGATCAAGCAGATGATGGGCAAGGCGCCGACGGAAAACTCCAAGGGCGTGCGCCTCGTCAACCTGCCGCAGGTGCGCGACATCCTCAACGAACAGTTCGAGGCCATGCTTGCCGGCCAGAAGGACGCCAAGGCAGCGTTGACCGAAGGCGTCGAAAAGGCCAACGCGGCGATTGCCGCCGCGGTCGGCAACTAATCCCCCAACCCGAGGGCCCGCGCCGCATCTGCGCGCGGGCCCCATCTTTCACGGAAGGGGCACGCCATGCAGTCCGTCGTCTTTCCCAACAGGGTTCTGCCCTATCTGCTGCTCGCGCCGCAGATCGTGCTCACCGTGGTCTTCTTCTTCTGGCCCGCAAGCCAGGCGCTCTACCAGTCGGTGCTGCGCGAGGATCCGTTCGGCCTGAAATCCGGCTTCGTCGGGCTCGCCAATTTCCGCGCCGTGCTTTCCAATCCGGACTACCTGCACTCCCTGCAGGTCACAGTCGTCTTCAGCCTCGCAACCGCGCTGCTGTCGATGGCGGTTGCTCTCCTGCTTGCGACCTCCGTCGACCGGGTCGTGCGCGGCAAGAACCTCTACCGCACGCTCTTGATCTGGCCCTATGCGGTCGCGCCGGCCGTCGCCGGCATGCTGTGGCTGTTCATGTTCAACCCGGCAATGGGCACCTTCGCCTATATCCTGCGCCGCAACGGCATCAGCTGGGATCCGCTTTTGAACGGCGACCAGGCGATGCTGCTGGTGGTCGTTGCCGCGGCCTGGAAACAGATCAGCTACAATTTCCTGTTCTTCGTCGCCGGCCTGCAGGCAATCCCGAAGTCGCTGATCGAGGCGGCCGCGATCGACGGCGCCCGCGGCACCAAGCGGTTCTGGACCATCGTCTTCCCGCTGCTTGCGCCAACGACCTTCTTCCTGCTCGTCGTCAACACCGTCTACGCCTTCTTCGACACCTTCGGCATCATTCATGCGGTCACGGGCGGCGGCCCGGCAAAAGCCACCGAAACCCTCGTCTACAAGGTCTACAACGACGGCTTCGTCAATCTCGACCTCGGCAGTTCGGCCGCCCAATCCGTCATCCTGATGGCGATCGTCGTGGCCCTGACGGCCTTCCAGTTCCGCTTCGTCGAGAAGCGGGTCCACTATTCGTGAGCCGCCGATGATCGAGAACCGCCCCCTATCGACCCTGATCAGCCACCTGCTGCTCGTCATCGGCATCGTCATCGTCGCGCTGCCGATCTACTACACCTTCATCGCCTCGACCCACAGCTCGATCGAGATCGTGCGACCGCCGATGTCGCTGACGGTCGGCGAACATCTTGTCGCAAACTATAGCGAAGCCGTCGGCGGCGGCGTCGAGCGCGTCGTCGGCGTCAGCCTCGAACGGCTGTTGTTCAATTCCACGGTCGTCGCGCTTGCCATCGCCGTCGGCAAGATCGTCATCTCGTTCCTGTCGGCCTTTGCGATCGTCTTCTTTCGCTTCCCGCTGAAGATGGTCTTCTTCTGGATGATCTTCATTACCCTCATGTTGCCGGTCGAGGTACGCATCCTGCCGACCTACAAGGTGATCGTCGATCTCGGCCTGATCGACACCTATGCGGGCCTCACGCTACCGCTGATGGCATCAGCAACGGCGACCTTCCTCTTTCGCCAGTTCTTCCTGACAATCCCCGGCGAACTGGTGGAGGCCGCGCGCATCGACAATGCCGGTCCGTTCCGCTTCATGAGAGATATCCTGTTGCCGCTCTCGGCAACGAACATCGCGGCACTCTTCGTCATTCTCTTCATCTATGGCTGGACCCAGTATCTCTGGCCGCTGCTCGTCACCAACGACGCCAAGATGAACACGATCATCATCGGGCTCAGGCGCATGATCGATTTCACCGACGCCTCGACCCCCTGGAACTACGTCATGGTGACCGCGATCCTCGCGATCATTCCGCCCATCCTCGTCGTCGTGCTGATGCAGCGCTGGTTCGTCAAAGGCCTTGTGGAGACAGAAAAGTAATGGCTGAGATCACCCTCAAAGACATCCGCAAGGCCTATGGCACGGTGGACGCGATCAAGGGCGTCTCGCTCGACATCGCCGACGGCGAGTTCGTCGTCCTGGTCGGGCCGTCCGGCTGCGGCAAGTCCACGCTGTTGCGCATGATTGCCGGGCTCGAGGGCATCACCGGCGGCGACATCGAGATTGGCGGACGGCGCGTCAACGACGTCGAACCGGCCGAGCGCGACATTGCCATGGTCTTCCAGAACTATGCGCTCTATCCGCACATGACGGTGCGCCAGAACCTCGCCTATGGCCTGAAGAACCGCAACACGCCGGCCGACGAAATCGACCGGCGAATCGCAACTGCCGCAAAGACGCTCGAAATCGAGCCCTATCTCGACCGCAAGCCGCGTCAGCTTTCCGGTGGCCAGCGCCAGCGCGTCGCCATGGGCCGGGCGATCGTTCGGCAGCCCGCCGCCTTCCTCTTCGACGAGCCGCTTTCCAATCTCGACGCAAAGCTGCGCGGACAGATGCGCATCGAGATCAAGCGGCTCCAGCGTTCGCTCGGCACGACCAGCGTCTACGTCACCCACGATCAGATGGAGGCGATGACGCTTGCCGATCGTCTGGTCGTCGTCAATGCCGGCCGCATCGAGCAGGTCGGCACGCCGCTCGAGCTTTACGAGCGGCCGGCAACCACCTTCGTCGCCACATTCATCGGCTCGCCGTCGATGAACCTGCTCAAGGGCACGGGCACCACATCAGGGTGGACGCTTGCGGCGGACGTGCCAAAGCCGAGCGGCGAGTATACGCTCGGGGTGCGGCCGGAGGACCTTTTACCGCTTCCCGCCGACGGTGCGTCGCTTGCCTTCCAGGCAACGGTGCGCATCGACGGCATCGAGCTGGTCGGCGCCGAAAGCCTCATCCACGGCAGGCTGGAAAACGGCGCAGACCTGATCTTCCGCGTTTCGGGCCGCGCCCGCCACGAGATCGGCGACGTGGTGAAGGTCGGCGCCAAGGCCGACGCGCTCCACTTCTTCGATGCGAACGGCGAGCGGCGCGGATGAGGACGTTCGGCGGCGCGCGAAACTTCAGTTGGTGATCTGACCATAGTCGGCCCGCTCAAGGGCCGCCTTTCCAATCGCCGATCTCACCGTGGTTTGAAATCGATGAGCAGCGACTTGAGTTCGATTTCGCGCACGCGCCGCGCCGCTTCGTCGGCACTCACCCAGGCGACGATGCGCTCGCCCTTTTCCTTGTACTTTTCCACCTGCTTGGTGACCTCGACCTGGAACACGTCCACGACGCAGGGCACGACGTCGCCGTCATCAAGCATTTTCAGGTAGGTGTAGCTGCCAACCGGCTTCTTTCGAACCTTGCCGCGGACACCGGCCTCCTGCAGCGCCTCGATGGCCGCGGCCTCATGCGGCTCCTTCTGCTTCATCGGCCAACCCTTCGGGATGAGCCATCGGCCGCTGTCGCGCGAGGTGACGACCAGAATTTCGAGCGCAAACCCGTCGGCGGTGCGGCGAAAACACAGCGCCGCGTACTGCTGGCGAAAGGCGCCCGAGAAGAGTTTCTCAGGCGAAGCCGCCAGTTTCTGCAGCAGTGTCCTCGGCTTGGGTGATTTCTGCGCCTTCGATTTCTTGATCGCTTTCAAGCTCCCTCAACCCTCGGCGCGTCCTGGCGATAGCTTCTAGAGCATCACGCCTTCAAGTGAAAATACTTTGGCGCAGGGAAATGCTCCAAAATCAAAATCCGAGCGCATGGCGGCGTCAGCCATCCCGACCGATGAACCGAAAAGGAAACGACGAAGACAGAGATGTTGTTTCACGCCTTGGCGGCAAGGGCGCTCAACTCTTCCAGATCGAGATCCCGCTCAAGCTCGTGCAGCGTCTCGTCATCGATCTCGCCGGCGCGATGCAGCCTTATGAGTTCGCGACGCCCGGTCGCGACCGCGGCGAGGATCAGATCGAAATGCGCGTGAAGAATGGGCACGTAGTGTTCCGTGCGCTCGGCATAGTCGACGATGGAGACCGCGCGTCGCTGATATCTTTCGAGCAATTGCGGGTGGATGAGCTTGCCGGCCTCGTCATAGGCCTGGCTTTTGACCGTCACCAGCTGGACCTGCGCCATGGCGGCCTCGGCCTGGCTCAGGGTCAGGCGCGCCCGTTCCGATTGCGGCTCGACCAGTTGCGCCCATTCGATCACCCGTCCAAGCGTCGTGCCCTGAATGAGCACCGTTGCGACGATGACAGCGAAAGACGTCACCAGAATGAGGTCACGGCCCGGGAAGCCTTCAGGCACGCTCAGCGCAAGGGCCAGCGTCACCACGCCGCGAACCCCGGCCCAGGCAAGCACGGTCGCGCCGCGCGCGCCAACCGGCGTGTAGCGCCTGATGCCGGCCGCATTGCCGAGGCGGATGACGAAGTCCGATCCGAATACCCAGACGAAACGTGCGAGCGTGAGCGCGACGAGGATCACCAGGATCGGCCATGCCAACGAGGCCGCGACGGTCTCGAAGCCGCCGCCGCGCTCGACGACGCCACGCAGTGACAGGCCGATGAGAATGAAAACGGCGGCCTCCATCAGAAAGACGATCACCGTCCAGAACGAGGTGCCGCGCATGCGGGTGGCCGCTGAAAGCACCGTGTGCTGGTGCCAGCTCGCGACAAGGCCCGTGGTCACGGTCGCGATCACACCGGAGACATGCAGGAACTCGCCAAGCAGGTAGGACGTCCACGACAAAAGGGCCGTCGCTGCGATAACAAGGTATTCGTCGCCGAGCCGACGGGCGAGCTGGACCCAGGCCGTTCCGATAACGATGCCGACCAGGGCGCCACCAACGGCCAAGAGGAAGAAGTTGCCGACCGCGCCGGTCACGCTGAAGGCCCCTGTGACACCGGCGGCAATCGCAAAGCGGAACAACACCAGGCCGCTCGCGTCGTTTAAGAGGCTTTCGCCTTCAAGCAGGATCTGCAACCGCCTTGGCAGCCGTACGCGTTGCAGCACCGCGCGCGCCGAAACGGCGTCCGGTGGCGAGACGATGGCCCCGAGCGCTGCGCAGGCCGCCAGCGGAAGCGAGGGAAAAAGCAGGTGCGTCGCCACGGCAACGACGACACAGGTAAACAGCACCGCACCGACCGCAAGCGAAGCAATGCCGATCAGATGACGACGCAGGCGGGCAAGAGCGATCGTCCAGGCGCCGTCCATCAGCAATGGCGGCAGGAAAATCACCAGCACCAGCTCGGGGTTCACTTCGATCGCCGGCAGTCCGGGAACGAAGGCAAGCAGAGCACCGCCGGCCAGGAGCGCCACCGAGGGCGGCAGCCCCAGACGGTGGGCAACGTAGTGGAGCGCGATGATCGCGACGAACATTCCGATCACCAGCTCGAACAGATGTGTCGGTCCCACGAGCTCCAGCCTCCGGTCCACATGACGATCGGCTTTATTACAGAACACGTTGATGCCGAACGCAATCGCGGCGATTGCGGATCGGGGGAGGGTGTCCCACCGTGGCGGGAACGCATGTCACCAGCGGGTTTGGCGTTCGAAGCGCTGCAGAAAAGAAAAAAGGGCCGACGGAAGACCGCGGCCCATAAGGTGTGAAGGTCAAAAACCTCCAGAGGGGAACAGCTGGTGCGGCGGACATGGGAGGAGAGCCGCCATGTGCATCAGCTGTGTGCTTTATGCCTGATTTTTGACCACCTGGAAAACATTTATTGTGCAATGCAGCTATGCAGATATCGAAGGGCACGCGCCCGTTGCGTCGGGGGATACGCCCGCCGGTTCGGTTCTGGCCCAGACTTTTGGGAAATGTGTGGAACGACAATCGGGGCCGGCTGGAAGCGCCGACCCCGATGAGATAGTTGCTACACTATTGCTACACTGCGGCCGGTGAGCTTGGCCACGGGGACCATTCTAGGCCAGCTTTCGCGATCGAAAAGCCGCCGGTCGGTCGCCTGAGGTTATGCCCAGGCCATCCACCGTCAATCCACAGGCCGATATCGGCCCAAGGTGTTGATCGCGTTCCTGTTTCGGCGAACTGTGTCTATCGAGGCGCCATGCCCGGCCAGACCCGCCCGAGGAGGCCGTCACGTCAACGAAGCACGGCGGGTCTCGGCGTCGATCAGCAGGGCGGCCATCGCCGCAATCAGCAGCAGCCCGGCAAACGTTCCGATCGCCAGCGCAAAGCCCTTGGCCACCAGAAGTCCGATCAGCGACGGCGCAAGCAGACCGCCAAGCCTTGCCATGCCGCCGGCCGTCCCCATCCCGGTCGCGCGCGTCTCCGTCGGATAAAGCTCTGGCGTATAGGCATAGAGCGCACCCCAGGTCCCAAGCAGCGCAAAGCTCATGATCAACAGGGCGGCGGCAATGAGCGGTGCGTCGTTCGCCACGACGAACAGCAGGCAGCTGAAGGCGGACAGCAGGCAGAAGCCGACCAGTGTCGGGCGGCGCCCCCACGCTTCGACGCCATAGGCGGCAAGCGCATAGCCCGGGATCTGTGCAAGCGCGATCAGAACGAGGAAGCCGTAGCCACGCACGAAGCCGAAGCCTTCGCCGGCCAGTCGCGGCGGCATCCAGGTGAAAACACCATAATAGGAAACCGAGACCAAGAACCATACGGCGAGAACGAGAAGGCTGCGCCGGCGCAGGGCGCCAGAAAATATGCCGGCCCCCGTTGATGCGGCGGGAAGGGCGATCGTCACCGTCGGCGAAAGTTCCGGCCGACCATTGGCGACGAGCATCCGGTTGACGATGACCTTCGCCTCGGCCGGCTTGCCCGAACGCAACAGGTAGAGTGGCGATTCCGGTACAAGAAAGCGCAAGCCGATGCCGATCGCGGCCGGAACGGCGGTGACGGCGAAAATGTAGCGCCAGGCGTCGGTGAGATCCGTAAGTGAAATGAGCCAAGCGGTCAGGGCGACGACCAGTGTACCCACGGCCCAGAAGCCTTCCAGCATCACCAGCCACCGGCCGCGACTGCGGGCAGGCAGAAACTCGGACATCATGGCGTAGTCGACGGGCAGGGTGCCGCCGACGGCCGCCCCGGTCAGGAAACGCAACAGCAGCAGCACTTCGAAACTGGGCGCGAAGATCGACAGGAAGCCGAACACGGCATCGCAGGCGACGGTGACGATCAACACCTTGCGGCGTCCGATCCGGTCGGCCAGGCGCCCGAAGCCGACAGCGCCAAGAAGCATGCCGAGAAAGAACAACGTCCCGGTCTGCAGCGCCTGCGGGACGCTGAGGCCGAACGTTGCCGCGATCGAAGCCGCGGTGAACCCGACAGCCAGAACCTGCATGGCGTCAGCGGCCCAGACCAGGCCGAAAATGGCCATCAACCTGCGCTGGTAGGGGCCGGTACCTGCGCTGTCGAGCGCGTCCTGCATCGTGGTCGTGGTCATGCGGTCCTCTCAAAGATTTGCCGGGCAGACACTACGACCGCCGGTCTCACTTGAACATTGCAGAAATGCCACAGGCTGGAACGGGCGTGGTGCAGCCGGGTTCCGATACCGGTTCGCGCAGTAGCGGCGCAAAATCAGCTTGCGCGTCGTGCACACGCGTGCAATTGTGCACGCGTGTGCAATGGAGCAGTTGATGGACCACATTAAGCCGCGTTACTCAGATGACCTTCCGGGCCGCGCCTTGCTCTGCCAGGACGTCATTCGCTCCGCCGGAGCCCTCGTACTTGACGGCTTCAGGCAAAGCAAAAAGCGCGGCTTCTCGATGAAGGGCCCCCAGGACTTTCTGACCGAGACCGACGCCGCGTCCGAAGCCCACATACGACGGGCGATTGCCGAACACTTTCCGCAAGACACGTTCCTAGGAGAGGAGGGTGGCGGCACCGTTTCGGATTGCGTGTGGGTGGTGGACCCGGTGGATGGCACCGCGAATTTTGCCCGCGGCATCCCGCATTTCTGTATCTCGATCACCTATGTCGAAGCGGGCAGGGCGGAGATCGGCGCCATTTACAATCCGGCCCAGGACGAACTCTACTTTTGCCGGCGAGGCGCTGGAGCGACGCTCAACGGCAGCCCAATCAAGGTTTCGCCGACGTCAGGCTTCGATGCCGCCTCCGTCGAGATGGGGTGGTCGCGCCGGGTACCGGACGCAGCCTTCCTTGAAACCATGCGGCAGCTGCTCGAAAAGGGCGCCAACGTGCGCCGGGGCGCCTCGGGAGCTCTGGCGCTCGCCTATGTCGCCGACGGACGCTCGGACGCCTATGTGGAACTGCATATGAATGCCTGGGACTGCCTTGCCGGGCTGCTCCTTGTCGCCGAGGCCGGCGGTGTCGTATGCCCGTTCATGGAGATCGGCACGCTTCTGAATGGCGGGCCGGTTCTTGCCGCCACGCCGGCAATCGCGCGTGGTGTGAGCGTCGCCTCGGGCATTCCGATCGAAAGCCGGGAACAGCCGATCGAACTTCAACCGGCCTGACGGCGCGAAAGCAATGCTAAGGTCGACCCATGCGGCAGCCAAAAAGGACCCTGAAATGGATGCACCGGTCTATTCGAGACCCGCAATCAGCCTGATTGCCACCGGCCTCGGGCCACACCATGCCGACCTCTATATCGGCGGCAGCGACGGCGCACGCGATCTCGACATGCTGAAGCGTCATGGCATCACCATCGTGGTCAACTGCGCGATCAACCTCGACATCAATCTCGTGCGCGAGGAAGCGGTCGCGGTCAATGACGACCTGTGCGCCAGCGGCTATGCCGACATCCGCTACTACAAGCTCGGCATGATCGATGGCGACGGCAGTCCCGACACGATGATGCTCGGCGCCTATTACATTCTCGAGGGCGCGCTCAGGCAGACAATGCCCAAGCGCGCCACCTATCCCTTCAGCGACGGCGGCAACATTCTGGTCAATTGCCGTGGCGGACGCAGCCGGTCGGTTTCGCTCGTTGCTCTCTTGCTGCTGAAGCAGCAACCGAATCTGTTTCCGACGCTCGACGCCGCGGTCGCCCATATTCGAAAGCACCGAGAGTTGCGGCCGGACGAATGGTTCGAGACACCGAAACCGATGCTTTACGAGGCCGCCCGACGGGCGTCCGACTGGATCGACCTTGTGGAAAAATCGCGCGCAAGGGCCAATGCAGATGCCTGATTTGCCGCAGATCGCCGTCATTGCCGATGCGCATTTCCACGACCTGAAAGGCGACTTCGGGTTTCCGGCCATCGAGATCGATGGCGAAAGACTGGCGGTCAGAAGCTGGGCCGACACGCGCGAATCCACCCGCGTCTTCAACGAAAGCGCCAGAGCGCTCGACGAGGCACTGGCGGAGGTGGTGCACCGCGGCATCCGCCACGTCGTATTGCTCGGGGACTATACCGACGACGGACAGCGACTGACGACCGAGCGCGTCCGCGCCGTGCTCGACCAACACGAGCGCCGGCACGGCACGCGCTTCTACGCACTCCCCGGCAACCACGACATCTTCGGGCCGCAGGGCCGGCATCAGACCAAACAGTTTCTCGACCGCAACGGCGCCAGGATTTTGGTGACCAGCGACGCGGGCAAGGCCAGTTCCGGAGCCCATGTGACGTCCCGCATGTATTGCGAGGGGTACCCGACGGGGCTCACCGCAATGGCCGCCTTCGGATATTTCCGCAGATCCGGCGACTATCATTGGGAGACACCTTTCGGCATCTCCGACAGGGTCGAGGACCGCCTTTATTCCATCGCATCGCCCGATGGCCTCAACCGCTACACCTTGATGGACGCGTCCTATCTCATCGAACCGGAACCCGGCCTCTGGCTCATGATGATCGACGCCAACGTCTTCGAGCCGCGCGACGGCACCTTCGAGACAGGCGAGGAGGCGGCGTTCATCGACAGCACGGCTGCCGGCTGGAACGCGCTTGTTCGACTGAAGCCGTTCATCATTGACTGGATCGCCGACGTTTCGGCCCGTGCAAAGAACCTCGGCAAGCAGCTTCTTGCCTTCTCGCACTACCCGGTCCTTGATCCCTTCGATGGTGCGACAAGCGCCGAGGGCGTGCTTTTCGGAGAGACCAACATTGCCCGCAGAACCCCCGGCGCGGCGGTGGCGCAAGCGCTGATGGGCGCGGGCATGACCACCCATTTCAGCGGTCATCTGCATGTGGAGGGCGTCACCGGCCTGAAGCGGGGGGGCCGTTCTCTTACCAACATCGCCGTGCCCTCGCTGGTTGCCTTTCCCCCGGCGTTAAAGGTCATCGCGCCGATCGCTTCGGGTCTTGCGGTCGAAACGGTCGAGCTGTCGTCCACCACCGTCGACCCGCGGGTGCTTGCCGCCTACAGCCGCGAAATGGCCGAGCTTTGCGAGCAGCCGGATCCGGCCTTCGAGGCCCATGACTACGGAACATTCCTGAAGGCGCACAAGCGCGCGCTGGTCGAACACCGGTATTTCCCGAAGGAATGGCCGAAAGCCGTGGTCGATCAGACATCGGGGCTCTCGGTCAAGGCGTGCTGTGATCGCATCTACGGGGCCGGCGCACTGGACAACGCGCTCGCAACGCTCCCACCGGGTGGCGACAGGGACGGGCTGGCTGAGATCGGCATGCTCGAACTGATCGCCGACTGGTATTGCCTCAGGCAGGCGGGCGTGCTTGCACTCGATCGTATCCCCGAGCCGCGCCGCCTTTTCTATCGCGCCATCGCCAAGCGCTTCGGCAGGCCCGCCGAAATGGGTTGGGACGGCTCGATCCCGGGCTTTCTGGCCGTGTTCTTCGGCGCTTTCGATGCCTTCCTCGATCGTGCCGAAGCCGGCGGCCGGCACATCCGCGTCGAAGTGACATCCGGCGAGGAGGAGGCAGCCTGACCATGGAACTTGGTGCTTCTTCCGTGCAAAGCACGGCAACCCCGCCCAGAACCTTCACCGAGCTCAGGGATACCTGGCGCATCGGCGCCCGCCGCTTGAAGGGCGGCCGCCTGAAGGTGGCGAAGTTCGTGCTCGCCCATCCCTATGACGTGGCCTTTGCCAGCGCCCGCGAGGTTGCCGGCCGCAGCGGTGTCTCGACGACGACGGTGATGCGGCTTGTCAACGATCTCGGCTTTGCGAGCTACGGCTGTTTTCAGGAGCTTTTCCGGGCGGAACTGCTGCGCGGCCGGCAGTAGGCGCATCGGGAAGGGCGACGCTTCACCGCCGGGCGGTCTTGCGCTCGACCATCGCCACCGGAACCACCTGCAGCCGGGTTTCCATCTCGTCGGATTCAAGCGCTGCGAGCACGTGGTCGGTCAGGGCGCTGAGAGACTGCGCTACCGTGGTAAGTTCATAGCTCTTCCAGCCCGCCTGCGGGATATCGTCGAAACCGACGACGGAAAGATCGGCCGGGATGCTCCGATGCATCTCGGTGCGCGCGGCATCGAGAAAGCCGAGTGCGAGAAGATCGGTCACGCAGAAGGCCCCGTCGATCGCCTCGTCGACGAGCAGCTCGCAACCCGCCTGATAGCCGGTCTCATAGCTCGTCGGGCCGCCCGCCCAGGACACCACCTCGACACCGGCCGTCGCCATCTTCTGCTTGAACGCGGTGGTGCGGCGAACCTGTGCCGGCGTATGGCTGCCGCTCGAAACCACCGCCACCTTCTTGCAGCGCGCCTCGATCAGCCGCAGCGCCGCAAGATCGGCACCGCGGCTGTCATCGCTCAGCACCATGCTGGTGTCGGTGCGGTCGAGCTTCTGGTTGATCAGGATCAGCCTGACGCCATTGGCGATGCACTGGTCGACGATCGATTCCGGTGGCTCGCCCGAAAGCACGACGATTGCCTGCGCCCGAAACTCGAACAGGAGCTCGATCAGCGGCGCGATATCCTTGCGCGCATCGGCGGCATTCAGCAGCAGACATTGCAGCCCGCGGCGCAGCAGGCCGATGCTGAGCAGATCCAGTTGCTTGGCGTGGAAGGGCGAACTGAGATTGGCGCCGACGACGCCGATGAGGTTCGATCGATCGTTGTTGAGGCCCTGCGCCAGACGGTTGACCCGGTAGCCGAGTTCGCGCGCGGCCTTCAGCACCTTGCGCCGCACAGCCTGGGACACACTGGCGCCGGGCGTAAAGGTTCTCGATACGGCCGAACGCGACACGCCTGCGCGTTTTGCAACCTCTTCGGCCGTCACGAAGCCTCTTGCCATGCCTCTCCCCTGCAGAATCAGACGGTTTCCATCAGGGCCACAAAAGCCCGACCATTCCAATGAAAAAATATACGCGCGCGCCCAGAGGGGGCCGCTCGTCCGCCCCGGTCGATGACCGGAAACTCGAGGCTCCCGCCCGCGAAAGACTGAGCCATGGGAGCTTCGGAATGCGCGCTCGAACGGACATTGATCACGTGTTCGCAAAACAATGTAGCCTCCCGATAAAAATATCAACTAAAACATACGATTAGATCATTGCGCACGTGTGCATTTTTTTGTTGACAAGGCCACCGCTCCATTGGATCATGCATTCCATGGACGGACGGAAATTGGAATTTTTGTTCCGTCCATGTTCGTGACGATGGCGGACCGGTTGAGGAGCCGGCGCCGCCATCAGGCAGGCCGCGCGCCTGCCTTGCGAACGGGGAGGAGAACGCTGGTGAGGCGCGGTCGCTACGCGCTCCGCACGGCTTGCTGTTTGTATCAGCGCCAAGTCATGGCGCCTGTTTCGTGTTTCCCCGTTGGCATTGCTTAAGAGTTCCGTCCGGCGTCAGCCGCGGCACATCGCGCATGTTGGGTTCCAAGGGGAAGAGCATGGCCTTAGTGACAGAAACAGCCAAGGAATCCGTCGTGCCGCTCGAGCCGGCTGCGCCGACGGCATGGCAGCGCTGGCGCTACCGTGCGAAGGTCGCCTCCCGGGAACCGACGACGCTGATCGGCGTCCTGACGGCGCTGTTGTTTACCTATCTCATCGTCGTGCCGATCATTTCGATCGTGCTTGACGCCGTGCAGGTGCAGTTCGGACACGAGCGTCGGCTCGGCAAGGATTTCGGCGACCTGACACTCTACTATCTGGACCGAGCCTTCCTTTCGCCGGTCTCGGTCGACCTCTTCTGGCGACCACTGTTCAACACGCTGACGGTCGCGCTCGGCGCGATCAGCCTGTCACTTGTGATCGGCACGGTGCTCGCCTGGCTGATCAGCCGCACCGACATGTTTGGTCGACGCTGGTTCGCGACCGCGCTGATCGTGCCCTACATGCTGCCGGCCTGGACCTTCGCGCTCGCCTGGACGACGCTGTTCAAGAACCGCACCGTCGGAGGCCAGCCGGGCTGGTTCGAGGCCATGGGGCTGACGCCGCCGGACTGGGTCGCCTATGGACGCTTCCCGATCATTATCATCCTGGCGTTGCACTATACCCCGTTCGTGATCCTGCTGTTCGGCTCGGCACTTCGCCGCTTCGACAGCCAGCTCGAAGACTCGGCCCGCATCCTGGGTGCCAAACGGTATCAGGTGGCGGTGCAGATCATCCTGCCGCTGATGCGCCCGGCACTCTTGTCCTCGATGGTGCTGATCTTCGCCAAGTGCCTCGGCGAATTCGGCGTGCCCTATGTGCTCGGCCTGCCGGTCAAGTTCGAGGTGCTGTCCACCTCGCTCTTCCGCAGCATCGCGTCGCGCCAGACCGGCGTTGCCGGCGTCGTCGCGGCCTCGATCATGTTGATCGGCATCATCACCCTGATGATCGACGCAAGGCTTGTCCGAGAAGCTCGGCGCTTCGTGACGGTCGGCTCCAAGGGCTCGATGAACCGCCAGAGCCGGCTTGGGAAATATCGCCTTCCGGCCACCGGTTTCGCAGCGCTGATCTTCCTGTTGAGTGTCGGCCTTCCGCTGCTGACCCTGTCCCTGTCCACCGTGATGAAGCTTCCGGCCCAGTTCACGCTCGACAACTTCACGCTCGAATACTGGATCGGCCGCGATCTTCATACCGTCGCGCTGCAGACCGGGGTGCTTCTGAGCCCTGATCTCTGGGCGGCGGCCAAGAACACCCTCATGATCGTCGGCCTTGCGTCCGTGACGTCAGGCATTCTCGGGCTGCTCGTCGGTTACGTCGTCATTCGCACTCCGGTGAAGGCGCTGTCTGTGTATCTGCGCCAGGTCACCTTCCTGCCCTATCTGGTGCCCGGTATCGCCTTTGCCGCCGCCTATCTGTCGCTCTTTGCCGTGCCGCGCGGGCCGATGCCGGCGCTCTATGGCACCGTCACGATCCTGGTGCTGGCGCTGATCGCCGACCAGATGCCCTATGCCTCGCGCGCCGGCATCTCGGCGATGACCCAACTCGGCAAGGATCCCGAGGAGGCCGCCCAGATCGCCGGCGCCGGCTGGTTCCGGCGGATGATCTCGATCGTCATCCCGATCCAGAAGGGATCGCTCGTCACCGGTGTGCTCCTGCCCTTCATCTCCGGCATCAAGGGCTTGAGCCTGTTCGTCATCCTCGCCGTGCCAAGCACGGACGTGCTGACCACCTATTCGCTGCGGCTCGTCGACTACCACTACACGCAAGCGGCAAACGCCGTCGTGCTGATCATCGCGGCGATCGCCTATCTCGGTACCCTGGCAGCCCAGAAGCTGACCAAGACCAACCTCGCAGAAGGACTCGGAAGCTGATGCCCACCATCAATCTCAGCGGCGCGCAGAAGAACTACGGCGTCAACTCGGCCAACGCAGTCTCCAATCTCGACCTCGAAATCCGCGATGGCGAGTTCATGTGTCTTCTGGGTCCGTCCGGTTGCGGCAAGACGACGACGCTCAGGATGATCGCCGGCCTCGAAAATCTCTCGGACGGCGAGATCCGCATCGGCGAGCGGGTGGTCGACTCGGTCCGGGCAGGGGTGTTCATTCCGCCGGAAAAGCGCGAGATGGGGCTGGTCTTCCAGAGCTACGCGCTCTGGCCGCATCTGACGATCGAGCGCAACACCGACTTCGGACTGCGGCTGCGCAAGCTGCCGAAGGAGGAGCGCGAGCGCCGGGTCGAGAAGGTGATGCAGGCGCTCGACATCGCCAAGTACCGCGACCGCTATCCGTCGCAGCTCTCGGGCGGCCAGCAGCAACGCGTGGCGCTTGCCCGCATGCTGGCCGTCAATCCGGGCGTGCTTCTGCTCGACGAACCGCTCTCCAACCTCGACGCCCGGCTGCGCCTCGAAATGCGCGCCGAACTCAAGCGCATCCACAAGGAGTTCAAGACGACCATCGTCTTCGTCACCCACGACCAGTGGGAGGCAATGACGCTGGCAACGACAATCGCCGTCATGAACGAGGGCACGCTGCAGCAGATGGGCACGCCCAACGACATCTACGACCGCCCGGCCAACCGCTTTGTTGCGGAATTCGTCGGCAGCCCACCGATCAACATCCTGACCTTCGGCTCCTCGGCAGCCTCGCAACTGTCGAGCGCCGCCGAAGCCTATCTCGGCGCGCGCCATCCATCACTGCGCGGCATCGGCTCGATCGGCCTTCGACCGGAGGCGATCGGCTATTCGGTCAAACGCGAGGACGTGCCGGCAGGCAGTTTCGCCGGCGAGATGACGGTGACGGGCGTGCTGCCGACCGGCGGCAGCTGGATCCTTGAACTCAGGAACGACAGCGACACGCTGTTCCTGACCACCAACACTTTGCCGCGCGTCGAGACGGGAACGAAGGTTTCCTTCTTTGCGCCGCCCGAGGCGCTGCACGTCTTCGACAAGGATGGCCAGCGCATCACCGAGGCGGACGCGCTTCTGCGCAAGAATACGCTGAACTGAGGCGGCACGCGCCGAACAACAAACCGAAACATAATCTGAGGGAGGAACAGACGATGCATTTTCGGACGAAAGACAGGACAAAGGGTGCGCTTAGGCGCGCACTGCTGGCAACCACTATTGTCGCCTTTGCCGGGCCGGCGCTGGCGCAAGAGCCGTTCGACCTCAACGCGCTGATCGAGGCAGCGCGCAAGGAACCGCCGATCACGGTCTATGACAGCACCGGCAAGATCGTCGAAATGGCGAAGGCATTCGCCGAGAAATATGGCGTCGGCGCCGAGGGCTCCAAGGTCAAGGCGACCGCCCAGCTTGAAATGATCATCCGCGAAGCCCGCGCCAACAACATCCAGGGCGACGTCTCGATCATCAGCGACGCGCCGGCCGCGATGGCCCAGCTCATTCCACAGGGCTTTGCCGAAAGCTGGCTGCCGCCGGACCTCGCAGCCAACATTGCGCCGGAGTATCAGAACCCGCTGACGGTCGTCACCAGCGCCAATGTCTGGGCCTATAACACCGAGCTTTTCGACAAGTGCCCGGTCACCAACATCTGGCAGCTGACGGGTCCCGAGTGGAAGGGCAAGGTCGCCATGCAGGACCCGCTCGGCAAGCCCAGCTATGTCGACTGGTTCAACCAGATGGCCAAACACGGCGACGACAAGGTGGCGGCCGCCTACAAGGAGCTTTACGGCAAGGAGCTCGAGGCCGATGACGGCAGTGCAACGGCCGCCTGGGTCAAGGCGCTCGCCGCCAACGCGCCGCTGTTGACCGATGCCGATGCGGCGGCGGCCGATGCGGTTGGTGCACCCGGCCAATCGCAGCCGTTCATGGGGCTGATGAGCTCGGCAAAATTCCGCGACAACGCTGACAAGGGCATGAAACTCGGGCTTTGCAAGGACCTGAAGCCGTGGCTCGGCTGGATGTACCCGGGCGTCGGTCTGATCACCAAGGGCACCAACAGTCCCAACGCCTCAAAGCTCTTCATCCACTACGTCATGACCGCCGAAGGCATCGCGCCGCAGGCCGAGGACGGGAAGATGTCGACCAACAAGGATGTCGCGCTGCCGGCCGACGAGCCGTCGGGCATCGGCACGGTTCTCGACCAGGTCATGCCCTACCAGATGGCAACCAGCCTCGAAGACTGGGACGCGCGCGAAACCTGGCAGGACCTCTGGCGTCTCAGCTACCAGAAGTAAGTGCAGTAACGTCTGAAACGGTCTCCTTGGGAGGGGAAACCATGAAGAAAGCAAAGAACAAATACCTGGCATTCGGGGCGGCATTGGCCGCCCTGACGACGGCCGTCGCGGTCGAGGCAAACGCAGAGGAGGCGTTCAATCTCGATGCGCTGGTGGAGGCCGCCGAAAAGGAAAAACCGATCAACGTCTATGACAGCACCGGCAAGATCGTCGAGATGGCCGAGGCTTTCACCGCGAAGTACGGCGTGAAGGCGACAGGCGTCAAAGTCTCGGCCAACAGTCAGCTGGAAATGATCATTCGCGAAGCGCAGGCCGGTAACGTCCAGGGCGACGTCGCCCTGATCACCGACGCGCCGGCGGCACTGGCACAGCTTCTGCCGCAGGGCTTTGTCGAAAGCTATCTGCCCGGCGACATGAAGGAAAAGATCCCGGCCGCCTTCCAGAACCCGCTGGCGATTTCGACCAACGCCAATGTCTGGGCCTACAACACCGAAGTCTACGACAAGTGCCCGGTCAGCAACATCTGGGAGCTGACCGACGCCAAGTGGAAAGGCAAGATCGCGCTCGTCGATCCCCTGACCAAGAGCACCTACACCGACTGGTTCAACCAGCTGGAAAAGCACGCCGACAACGCGGTGAAGGAGGCCTACAAGGTCCACTTCGGCAAGGATCTCGAAACCGCCGAGAAGAGTGCCGCAGCCGCCTGGATCAAGGCGCTCGCGCAGAACGGCCCACTTGTGACCGACGGCGACGATCCCGTTGCCGAAGCCGTCGGCGCGAGCGGACAGAAAGAGCCCTTCTTCGGGCTCCTGAGTTCGGCCAAGTTCCGCGACAACGAAGGCAAGGGCTACAAACTCGGGCTCTGCACCGAGCTTCAGCCCTGGGTCGGCTGGACCTACACCAAGCTTGGCCTGATCGCCTCCAAGTCGGCAAGCCCGAATGCGGCGAGGCTGTTCATTCACTACGTGCTGACCGAAGAGGGCATCGCGCCGCAGATGAAGGACGGCAAGCTGCCGACCAACATCGACATCAAGATGCCGGAAGACGAGCCATCGGGGATCATGGAAGTGGCGGACCGCCTGTTCCCCTATGACGCTGCGACCGGCCTCGACGACTTCGACCGGCGCGAGGAATGGCAGGACTTCTGGCGTGTGAATTACACGAAATAGCAATCTCGGCCGGCGCGACGTGACGAGGACAAGCGCGCCGGTCGTCGCTCCGCATGAATGGAAAAGAGCATGATCAACGCCAACCCGGCGGCAAGCCCTCAGGCCTCGGATGACGAGGACCGCTTGAGCCGCTCGCGCCATCTGATGCGCATAGCCGAAGGTGCAGCCCGCGCCGCGGGCGCCCCACTGCTTGCAGCCTTTCGCTCCGACATGACGGTCGACTACAAGCGTGACCTGCATGATATCGTGACGATCCACGACAGGAACGCCGAGATCCTGATCCGCGACTTCATCTTCGATCACGAACCGAATTCGGCCATGCTCGGGGAGGAAGGCGGGCAGGTCGGCAGCGGCGAGATCCAGTGGTATGTCGATCCGATCGACGGTACCGCCAACTTCGCGCGCGGCCTTGCCTTCTGGTGCATCTCGATCGCCGCCGTCGAGAAGGGAGCCGTCGTCGCAGGCGTGATCTACGATCCTGTCGCCAATCTCCTGTTTTCAAGCGATGCCACGCGCGCCTATTTGAACGGCGAGGTCATCGTCTCGAAGTCGGTGAGCGAGGAAAGCCGGGCGACACTGATCACCGGCTATCCCGTTTCGCGCGACTTTCGCCTTGATGGCCGTGTTGTCGCCCTCAGCCGCTATGGGGACCTGGTCGAAACCTTTTCGACCGTGCGCCGGCCCGGCAGTGCGGCACTCAGCATCGCGCATCTGGCGGCGGGCTTCGCCGATGCCGCCGCCGGTTTCGGGGTCAATGCCTGGGATGTGGCCGCAGCGACCCTGATCCTGAAGAATGCCGGCGGTCGCTACGAGCCGCTCACGCTTGGCAAGGTACCATCAGGCTCCGCCGATTACCTCTGCCCCGGTTATCTCGCCTATGGCGCCGGCGCGGACTATCCGACCTTGAACCGCGTCGCCGAGGCCATTTCCGATGGCCGGATCGCCGAGGTTCCGAAACCATGAGGCATGAGAACAGCATGGACGACATTTCGAATGACATGACCGCTGGCAAGGCGAGCCGAGAGCTTGCCAGGTTGAGCCTCGTCTATGCCAAGCATCCGGCCTACGACGTCGACATCTTCATCGCCGGCAAGGAAGGGGCAAGCGATCTTGAGCTGCTGCGCGCGAGTGGCATCACCACCGTCGTCAACTGCGCCGTCAACCTGGACTTCAACTTCGTCGCAGAGCCCAAGCTTGTTTCGGATCATCGCAACAGCGTCCATGGCCCCGGCGAGATCCGCTACTACAAGGTCGGGCTCATCGACGGCGACGGTAACCCGGATACGCAGATGCTGGCCGCGCACTACATCCTGAAGGCAGCACTGGAGCAGGTCCTGCCGGACAAACCCTCCTATCCGCGGCGCGAGCGCGGCGGCATTCTCGTCAACTGCCGCGGCGGACGCTCTCGCTCGGTTGTTGTCGTCTCGCTGTTCCTGCACCTGACGCTGCCCAGCGAGTTTCCGACACTGGACGCGGCGATCGCCTTCGTCCGCGGCAAGCGCGGCCTGCCGGAGGACGAATGGTACAAGGCGCCGAAGCCCGTTCTTGCAGCCGCGGCTCAACGTGCCGCGACATGGGCCCGCGCGATAGAGACCGGTGAAACCTGACCCGCCCGGGGCTGCCCGGTCGGAAGCGGTTTGCGGTTCCTTGCAAAGAATTTTTGCTCCACCTCCAAAGATTGCAATAGCAACCAGGATAGACACGCTTCGATATTGAAAATCGGCTGTCGCGTCCTCCGTCAAACAGCGTAGCGCAGATGCCATGCACCCGCGAAACGCGCCTTGCAGGCCTTTGCAAAGATTCTTGCACCAACATCATTGACGGCAGCAAAACTTGCAGAGACCATATGTCCGGCAAATGAACTTGCAGGGACGTCATGACAATCCTCGATCGCATAAAGGCACATTCCAGACGGTTGACGGAGGCCGATCAGAAACTGATCGCCACCATGCTCGAGAACCGCGCCGAAGCGGCGTTCCTGTCGGGTCCGCAACTGTCACAGCGGGCGACCGTCCACGAGGCGACCGCCACAAGGCTCGCGCAAAAGCTCGGTTACAAGGGGTTTCCGGACCTGCGCGCGCAGCTGCAGCGCGAGGTTCTCGACGATCAGGATGCCGCCAACCGCATGCGTCGCTCGGTTTCGAAAGTCGAGCATGGCGATTATTTGACCGACCTCATCGCAGCCGAAATCGCAGCGCTGGAAACGCTGGCGCGAGCGGTCGAGCAGGCGGAGATCGACAGGGCCGCCGATCTGATCTTTGCCGCCCGTAGGGTGTACATCTTCGGTCAGGGCCATGCGCAATCGGTGGCCGGTTTCCTGCAACGCCGCCTCGATCGCTTCGGCATGACCACGATCCAGTTGACGGGACGCGGCCGCGACATTGCCGAGCGCCTGGTCGGCATGGAGGCCGGTGACCTGGTGGTCGCGCTGGCATTTCGCAAGCAGCCGCAAAGCTACGGCCCCCTGGTACGGCACGCAGCCCAAGTCGGCGCGCGGTCGATCCTCGTTTCCGATCTCGCCGGGCCGCTGATGGAGCCCACAGCCGACCTCATGCTCGCGGCGCCACGCGGACGCTCGGGAAGCGAATTCCAGACACCGACGATCCCCTTTGCGATCGTCAATGCCGTCGTGCTCACGATTGCCGGCCGCCACCAGGGACAGGTGATCGGCAGGCTGGAGAAACTGTCGGAGCTGTTCAACGACTTCGACTGAGGGAAATTGATAAGGGAGGAGAACAACATGAAGAAAAGACTGACCACTGCCGCGCTTGCCGCATGTTTCGTTCTGCCGTCGATGGCGATGGCATCCGATCTCGACGGCCTGACGCCACAACAATTGCTGCCGCTCGCGCAAAAGGAGGGAACCGTCACGGTCTTCTCGCTGTCGAGCCGCATCGCCAAGATCGAGAAGGCCTTCGAGGCAGCCTATCCGGGCATCGACCTGATCGGCCTCGACATGAGCTCGACCAAGCAGATCGCCCGCATCGAGGCCGAGCAGCAGGCCGGCGTGCATGCCGTCGACGTGCTCTACATCGCCGATACGCCCGTCGTTTTCACCAAGCTTCTGGAAGGCAAGCGCATCGTCAACTACGTGCCGCCGCGGATTTCGAATGAGCTGGAGGAGCGCTACAAGGGACCGCTTCTGACCCAGCGCCTCTCGACCAAAGTGCTGATGTACAATGAGAAGGCATTCCCCGACGGTTCCCCGGTTACCAACCTGTGGCAACTGACCGAGCCGGAATGGCAGGGCAGGGTGCTCATGGTCGATCCGAGCCAGCGCGGCGAACTGCTTGATCTCTTAACGGAAATCGCGTTGCATCCGGACGAGATGGCAGCCGCCTACAAGGCGCATTTCGGCAAGGATATCGAAGTGGAGGCCGATCTTCAGGGTGCCGGCGAACAGTTCATCAAGGACCTGTTTGAAAATGACCTGATCCTCGTCCCCAACAGCGACGTACTCAACAAGTCGGTCGGCGACGCCCATGCCAAGAACCCGCCGGTCGGTTTCGGCACCTATTCCGACCGCCGCGACAACGAGAAGGAAGGCTGGGCGCTGCAGATCGCCAACAATGTCGAACCGGCCAATGGCATCCTCTTTCCCGCGGTCCTGACGGTCGCCGACAAGGCGCCCAACCCGGCTGCGGCCCGGCTCTTGATCGACTTCATGTTCGGCGACGACACGCCGTCAGGCGGCCCTGGCTTCGAGCCCTTCAATGTCCCGGGCGACTATGCCACGCGCAAGACCATCGCCGACCATCCGGACTCCGTCAAACTTGGGGACCTGAAGGCCTGGACCATCGACCCGGCAAAGACGGCGGCTGCGCGCGGGCGCATCGGCGATCTGATCATCACGCTCCAGTAACGGAAACCGTCTGTCGGCGCGCGTCTCTAAAGTGTGCCGACGGACGCTGAGGTCGCACATGACATCCTTATCGATTTTCGCGCCATCGGGCAGCCGGCTGCTCCGATCCGGCTTTCTCCTGCCGGCCATCCTCGTCGCCATCGTTGCCATACTGGTGGTCGCTCCGCTCCTTCGCATCCTTCTCACCACGCTGACACCCGAGGGGCTTGCCGCCTGGAAGGCGGTGCTCGCGAGCCCGCTCTCGGCCAATCTCTGGTGGCGGCCGCTGCTGAACACCATGATCCTCGGCTTCAGCGTCGGCGCCGGCTGCCTTTTGATCGGCGGCTTCCTCGCCTGGCTGGTGGTGATGACCGACGTGCCCGGCCGACGCATGCTCGGGCTGATGGCGACGCTTCCCTACATGATCCCGAGCTTTGCCGCAGCGCTCGCCTGGGGCACGCTGTTTCGCAATTCGCGCCTCGGCGGTTCGGCCGGCTTCTTTGAAACCAGCGGCCTTGTCATCCCGGATTGGCTGGCCTGGGGCCTTGTCCCGACAGCGATCGTGCTGATTGCCCACTACTATTCGCTCGCCTACACGATCATCGCCGCAGCCCTCAGTTCGGTCGGCGCCGATCTGGTGGAAGCGGGGCAGATGGCCGGCGCCAGACGTCCCCGCATCTTCTTCGGCATCATCCTGCCAGTCGTGACACCGGCGCTGATCGCCGCTGCGTCGCTGACCTTTGCCGGCGCCGTCGCCAATTTTGCAGCGCCCGCTCTGCTCGGTCTTCCGGTGCGCATGCAGACGCTGTCGACCCGCCTCTTCGGCATGATCGAGACCGGACAGAATGAACGTGGCTTCGTCCTCGCCCTGCTTCTGATTGCCGTCTCGGCGCTGTTCCTCTGGTTTTCCGACCGTATCGTTTCCGGACGGAGGGCCTTCATCACGGTGACAGGCAAGGGCGGGCGCACCAAGCGTTTCCCGCTCGGGGCCTGGCGCTGGCCACTCTTTGCGATCGCGCTCGCGATCGGCCTCCTCACCACGGTCATGCCCGTGCTGGTGCTGGCGGCCTCGAGCCTGGCACCGCAGAGCGGAGCGCTGTTTTCAAACTGGACGCTGCATTTCTGGATCGGGGAAGGGGGCGGCGAGATCGCGCAGGGGCAGGCGGGCATCTTCCGCAACCCGGTGCTGATCGATGCGCTCTGGAACACAATCAAGCTCGGCCTTGTCGTCGCCTTCACGACGATGGTGCTCGGCCTTGCGCTCGCCTACACCATCGTTCAGCGCCGTGGCAGCCTGCTTGCGAGCGTGCTCAGCCAGCTTGCCTTCCTGCCGCTCCTGGTGCCGAGCATCGCCTTTGCCGCCGCCTATATCGCCCTCTTCGGAGCGCCGATCGGGCCGTTGCCCTCGCTCTACGGCACCTTCGCCCTGCTCGTGATTGCCGCATCGGCCCACAATCTGCCCTTTGCCGTGCAGTCGGGTCGCTCCGTGCTCGGCCAGATCTCGGCCGATATCGAGGAAAGTGCGCGGCTGACCGGCGCAGGGCTGATCCGGCGTCTGTTTGCGATCATCTTTCCGCTGGCGATCCGGGGCCTGTTTGCAGGCGCGATCCTCGTCTTCGTCAAGATGGTGCGGGATCTTTCTCTTGTCGTGCTCCTGTTCACCGCCACCTCGCCGGTGCTCAGCATGGTTGCTTACCGTTATGCGGCCGAAGGCTTCATGCAGTTCGCCAACGCCATCACCCTCGTCATCCTCGTCGTCTGCCTGGCAGCCTCGCTTGTCGCCCACAGCCTGCAGAACCGCGTCCAGAAATGGAAACAACCATGAATGCAATAGCAACCGGCGCAGCGGACGCCATCAAGATCCGCAGCCTCGTCAAGCGCTTCGGTGCCTTCACCGCCGTCAAGGACGTCAATCTCTCGGTGCCCGCCGGCGCGTTCCTCGTGCTGGTCGGCCCCTCCGGCTGCGGCAAGTCGACCCTGTTGCGCATGCTGGCGGGCCTCGAAGGCCCGAGCGAGGGCGAGATCGACTTCGTCGGCCGGACGGTTTCAAGCGGGGCAGGCGGCGTGATCGCCGATGCGGGCAAGCGCAACGCCGGCCTTGTCTTCCAAAGCTACGCGCTCTGGCCACACATGACCGTTGCCGGCAACATCGCCTGGCCGCTGAAGGTCGCGAAATGGCCGCGGGAGAAGCGCGAAAGGCGTGTCAGGGAAGTGCTTTCGCTTCTCGGCATCGATGCGCTTTCCGAGCGCTACCCGGCGGAAATTTCCGGCGGTCAGCAGCAGCGCGTCGCGATTGCCCGCACGATTGCGCCGGAGCCGAGCATCCTTCTCTTCGATGAGCCGCTGTCGAACCTCGACGCCAAGCTGCGCATCGAGATGCGCAGCGAACTGATGCGCATCCATCGGGCGACCGGCGCCACCTCCGTTTACGTCACGCACGACCAAGTGGAAGCCATGACCATGGCGACCCATGTCGCCGTCATCAACAATGGCCGCGTCGAACAGTTCGGCAAGCCGATCGATCTCCTGCGCAATCCGCAAACCACATTCGTCGCTACCTTTCTTGGCACGCCACCGGCAAATCTGGTAGGCGTCCGCCGCGAGGGCGACGGGCTGGTCTTCGGTGAGACGGCGCTCGCGCCTGCCGCACTTGCCGCTGGCCACGACGCGGTCCAACTGCTCTACAGGGCAGAGGACCTGAGCGTCGGCTCGGTCGACGGAGCGCCATCGCTCATCGCCCGTTTCGCCGAGGCCGCGCCGATTGCCGGCCGCACGATGGTGACCGCCATGATCGGCGAGCTGCGCCTGACGGCGATGGCCGACGGCTACTTTACCGCGACACCGGGGGAACTCATCCCCCTTTCGTTCATTCGCACACCCGACGCGGTTTTCGCCGCCACCGGAGAAAGGATCCATCAATGAGGCTCATCCTCATGCGCCACGGGGAAACCGAGTGGAACGCCGAACAGCGCCTCCAGGGCCAGGACAATTCGCTTCTGTCCGAACGTGGGGTCGCGCAGGTCAGGCGGTTTCGCCCCTACGCCAAGGCGCTGAAACCGGTGCGCATCATCGCCTCCGATCTCGGCCGGACCCGTCAGACCGTCGCACTCATCGGCCACCCCGATGCCCCGACAGACGAGCGCTTCCGCGAGCTGGACATGGGGGAGTGGACCGGGCGACGCAAACCGGACCTGATCGCCGAGCGCCCGGATGAATATGCCGCCTGGCGCGCCGGCACATTCACGCCGGCGAACGGCGAGACCTGGAGCGCTTTTCGTGGACGGGTGGCCGAGGGCGTGCGCGACTGGATGTCCCGTACCGAGGGAGACCTCCTGATCGTCGCCCATGGCGGCGTGGTGCGGGCTGCCTGCCACGAGTTCCTGGATCTGCCGCCGTCACGGGTCGTTCCGGTCACGCCGGGAACGGCGACGATCCTGCATTTTCCGCAGCGCGACAGCGCCGCAGCCCAGCTTGAGGGCTACAACATCGGGTCGGTCGCACCGGACGAAAGTGTCGCCGACTGAGCCCGTAACGACAGCGACGGGTCGAACGAACGAGATCGGTGGAGCGCTGCGGCACGCAGCGCTCGCCGACGGTCGTGACCGTCTCCACCACCGATCGGGCAGCGACGCGCCAGGCGATTGGGAGACGTTACGCTTTGGGCATCACGCCCTTGGTAACGAGCCAGGCCTCGAACGTGCCGGGGCTGCCTTCGCTGGCCCATCTCCCCCGATAGGAGAAACCAGGGGCCGCACGAGCCGCGCCGACGAACCCGTCATAGGCGCTTCTGTCTGCCCCTCCGATTTTGAATGCTTTCCCGGGATGCTTTCTCTTGGTCTTCGAGAACTTCATGGTCCGCCCCTTACGCACTACAACCTTGAAGCCGTAGCGTCTCACAGCGCACGTTTCAGTCAAGGATTAGGCCGGTCCTGCAAAAGGGTTAGCCCGACCGCATGGTTTTGACCGGCCCCGTCAATGAAACGGAGGCAGCAGCGATTGAAGGCCTGCCGGCCACATTCGACGGCCGTGAAGGAGGGAAGCACGGCATTTCGGAGAATAAGCAACCACGCAAATGCATATGTAGAGGTAGCTTAAGTATCCCTACAAGTCCAAGTGCATACCGTTAATTGGCATTCAGAGTTAAACGCTTGGCAAGGTTGGCTGCGCGATGAGGCAATGGACACTCCATCTTGTTGCAAAGAACACGCCATGATCATCTTGAACCTCGTTCCAATTGTCCGTTGCGCCTCGGCCCTGCTGCATAGCCAATCCGGCAACTTCGGCATGTTGGCGGCACTGATCATGCTTCCGCTGATTGCTGCCGCCGGCATCGCGATCGACTTCGCCTCTGCGCTCAACCGCAAGAACGCCATGCAAAGTGCGGCGGACGCTGCGGCATTGGCAGGGGCGGCCGCCGGCACGGGTTCGGAACAGACCGTCGCCCACGGTTTTCTCGGCGCCCATCTCGGCAGCAACAACGCTACCAACCCGAAAGCGCCGCCGGACTGGACGCATCAAGTCACCATCGAGCGTGACACGGTCGCCGTCGTCGTGCGGGAAGACTACAAGACCGCGGTCATGCACATCTTCGGCTACGAGACGCTGCCGATTTCGGTTTACGCAAAGGCCGTCAGAAAAGCCGGTGCCTCGGCCTGTGTCCTGATCCTCGACCCGAGCAAGAGCGACGCGCTGAGGATCAGCAACTCGAACTCCGTCATCAATGAATGCGGCTTCCAGGTAAACTCGTTGCATTCGCAGCGTGCGTTCTACATGGAAAACCAGGGCAAGTTCTCCGCATCGCACATCGCGGTCGCCGGCCAGTCCAAGCTCTCCGGCACGATGATTTCGCCGCAACCGAAGGACGGATCTCCTGTCGTTCCCGATCCCCTGGCGGGCATGGCGGAGCCGGTCGCCCGAGGTGCGGCCTGCACTTCCAAAAGCCTGAAAACGATCAACAGCCAGGGCAAGACCTCGCTTGAGCCGGGCGTCTACTGCGGCGGGCTGACCGTGAACGCGACCGATGACCTGACGCTGAAGCCTGGAATTTACACGTTTCGTGGCGGCGCCTTCACCCTGAACACGTCCGCCAAGGTGATCGGAAAGGACGTTCAGTTCTACTTCGAGGACGCGCAGTCCCCCTTGATGCTGAACGGAGCCGCGGTCCTGCAGGTTTCCGCACCCACGTCCGGCACGCATGCGGGCATCCTCATGTTCCAGGGCCGTCAGGCCAAGGACAGCAGCGTGCAGTTTCGCATCAACACCTCTGCGGGAAGCTTCTACAATGGCGCAATCTACCTGCCCTATGCCGTCATCGACTGGAACGTCAGCGGCAGCCTCAATTCGGAATCCAGTTTCACGGCTTTGATCACCAAAGTGCTGAACCTCTACGTTTCCGGAACAACATACTTCAAGAAGCCGACGGCGGCAGGCGAGACGTTCGCTCAGAAGGGCCTTGCGGGAACAGGCGGCGTCCGGCTGGTGGAATAGCGGTTGCCGGTAAGGCGCGCGAACCCGAGTTGCGGCGGCCCGCTCGCACGCCTGTTTTCACATTGCCGAACCAGGCGAAGTGGGAAATGGTGGTTTGGACGAGCAGCAGCGCGTTCGCCCTTCGGGCGCAGAGCCCTGGGGGATGACAATGGCCGAGCGAAGATATGGCGAAGCAGCGCCGAAGACCGCAAGCACGATCGCCGGCGCCGACTGGTACGGCCGGCAGATCGAGCGCGAGCGCCATGACAACACGCTCTTTACCGGCCTTGACCTGACGGAAGCGCAGACCGTCGGCGTGGTCTTCCACGAATGCACCTTTCGCCAGGCCCGCTTCAACGCCTCGTCGCACCAGGCGAGCGCCTTCATCAATTGCACCTTCGTCGCCTGCAAGTTCTTCGACAGCTGCTTCACCGAGTGCAAGTTCGTCGGCAGCATGTTCGACGCCTGCGATTTCGACCAGATGCAGGTGACCGGCGGCGACTGGTCCTTTACTGGTCTGCCCGGCGCGTCCCTCGGGCGCGCAAGCTTCAAGGAAACACGCCTGCGGGAGGCGGATCTCACGGGCGCATCGTGCAGGGAAGGCTCGCTGCGCGATGTCGACCTCTCCGGCGCCTGGCTGCATGGCGTCGACTTCACTGCCTGCGACCTGCGCGGCAGCGACCTGAGCGCGATCGACCCGGAAAACGTCCAGCTCAAGGATGCGATCATCACGATCGACCAGACCATCACGATTGCCGAAGCCCTCGGGCTCGATGTGCGGCGCAAGTGACTGCCGGCTGAGGCCAGGCGGCCATATCGGTCTTTTGGGGAAGGCTCGCGCGAGCGTCAGGCGAAGCGCATGGCCGAGCGCGCCCGGGCCTTGGCTGCTTCCTCCTCGCGGTTGCGGGGAGGCTGCGACGTCTCGAGCGCATCGATGAGCTCCCGGGCGCAGGCCGCAATGGTCTCCACGGCCTGTTCGAAGGCCGCCTCGTTGCGCTTGGATGGCTTCGTCGTTCCGCTCAGCTTGCGCACGAACTGCAGCGCTGCGTCACGGACCTCGTCGTCCGTCGCCGGCGGCTCGAAGTTGAACAGCGGTTTTATGTTGCGGCACATGGCGAGCTCCCGGTCCTCTTTCCAATCGCGGTGACGATCTCAAGATAGGTCGTCACGCGCAACAGGGAAGAGCGGCTTGCCCGTCAGCTGCTCCTGCCGTTCTGGGCGATGCGCGTACCGGCAGCGCGGCCGCCACTCGGCACCACGACGATCTGCTTGACCTTGCCCTGCTTGAAGGCGGTCAGGAAGCGCGGGTAGTCCTTGAAGGCGACGCAGCCATGCGATTCTGCGCGCGCGCCGCGCAACAGGTAGCTATGGGTCAGGAACCCGTCGCGACCATGCTTGTTCTTGCCGTCGATCGGCAGCATGCGGATCGCCTCGACCCCGTGGAAACGGGTTTCGCGCATCCTCAGATTATAGGTGTGCGGCGGGGTCGGTCCGGTCATCTTGACGTCGACGTAGCGCGGATTGTCGGCCATTTTGCCGATGCCGGAATGCGCTTCGAGCACGCTGCCGTCGGGCATATAGACCTTGGCGGCGGTGATGTCGTAGACGGCAACGCCGTCGCCGGCCTTTGCGCCGCCGCCGAACATGTTGCGCAGCGCCTGGCCGAACCCGGTGCCGGAGCTGCTCTTTGTCGGATCGTCCGGCCGGGCATAGGCGATCTTCTGCTTCGGCGCCTCGCGTAGGTCAGCCTTGTCGGCCGCGTCGGCCTTCGCAGCAACCGCTTCCTCTTCGCGTTTGCCAACGGGCTTTTCCGTCTCGACCGCCTGTTTCTGAGGCTCTTCGCCGCGCGGCCGGGACTGCGGCAGCGGGCCTGCGGACGGGGTCGCCTCATAGTCAGGCAAAGCGACGGCTTCGTCGCTGACGTCGACCTCCGGCGATGCCGCCAGATCGTCCTCGACCCGATCTTCCTCGATCGGTGCCGTCAGCACGGCCGAAAACGCAGCACCGGTCGCTCCGCTCTGGGCGGGAGTGGCATAGGCAAGCTGGGTGAGGGGCTTTTGCGTCGTATCCGTGGACGGAGCCCCGAAACGTTCCGGCGCCGGGAGCTCGACCTTTGCCGAGGCCTGAAGCGCCTTGGCTGCCTGCGCTTTCTTGAAATGGCTGACAAGGAGCTCGGGCGTCAGGCCGGCCTGCTTGGCCAGCGCGTCGAAACGCGACGCCGTGGCGCTCATCTCGCCGTCCGGAAGCACGTAGCTTCGGCCCGACTTTGCTTCGCTTGCAGAAAGGCTTGCGAAGGTCACCGGCTGCGCAGCCGTCGTGTCTTGGGTTTGCTTCGGTGTAACCCGCGCATGCTTGTTCCACGGGCGCTCTTGCGCCCGTTCGGTCAGGTAGAGTTCCGGCTTGGGCAGGAAGTTGCCCGAACCGTGCGTGTGGGAACTGCCCATCGCGACCATGCCAACCATCGACCACGCCGCAGTGCCGGCAAGGGCGGTTCCGCAGCAAGTAATCAGCAGTGGCCGCAACAGGCGGTGCAAAAATTGTGAACGAGCGATCTTACTCAACTACGCAAATCAAGCCAGCAAACCACGCACGTTTCTTCGGGCCGACGAGCGACCACTTCAGCGCGACTTCCGGATTGTCCCCTTCTTGACGACGGATTGAGAAAGGATGGACAAGTATGGTTAAATTTTGCTTTCCAACCGCGAAATGATGCCAGAATCGCCTTTTTTTCGCCCTTTCAACCCCACAAGACTGATCAACAGTTGCTCGCAGCCGCACCCGCAACCGCATTTGGCGGCGCCGGAGCCGCTCGGCACGCCTACGGTCCGTGGCGGAAAAGTCGCGCCACTGCGCCGCGTGCTCCGTCAAAATTGACAATCTTTGCCAAAATATGCCATCATTGGTTATGGAAACGGAGGCTGACATGGCCACGATGAACGTATCCTTGCCCGAACCGATGAAGGATTGGGTGGAAGCGCAGACACGCACGGGCCGCTATGCGAACGCCAGCGACTACGTGCGCGACCTGATCCGCAGGGACCAGGAGCGCAATGACAAGATCGCCGTGATGCAGCGCCTCGTCGATGACGGACTGAACAGCGGCATCGGCGAGCGTTCCAGGGACGATCTCTTTTCAGCTGCCCTTGTGCGGGCCGAAACGCCGCGTGATCGCGGATAATGGCATTTCTCCTGTCGCGGGCGGCCGAAGACGATGTCATCGGCATCGCAGAACAAGGCATACGCCTCTTCGGCGCCACCCAGGCGCGGCGCTATCACGACGAGCTTTTCTCGGTCTTCGAACTGATTGCGGCGAACCCGCGCATGGCGCGCGAGCGGCCCGAGCTGTCGCCATCGATGCGCATCCATCCCTTCAAGGCCCATCTCGTCGTCTACCGGATCGAGCCCGGCGATGACATCCTCATCGTCCGCGTTCGTCATGGACATGAGGACTGGGTGAGCAACCTCCTTTAGCGGTAAACGCCAAGCGCGCCTAGCGCGGGGCCGGCGTGCCGCCTGCACCAGAGAAAGACCCCATGCCAGTCGTTGCATCATTCCTCTACCGCGATGGAAAACGCGCAGAAGAACTGCCGCTTTCCCCGACCGCGAGAACTTTTGGCGACAACGAGTTCGCATGGATCGGGCTGTATGCCCCGACGGCCGACGAAATGGCGACGCTGCAAAAGGCCTTCGGGCTGCACCAGCTCGCTGTCGAAGACGCGCTCAGCACGCAACAGCTGGCAAAGGTCGAAATCTATGGCGAGCAGTCCTTCGTCATCGCCAAGACGGCCCATCTCGAAGGCGACAAGATCGCCTACGGACAGACGGCGCTGTTTGTCGGGCGCAATCACATCATCTCCGTCAGGCAGGGCTCGGCCCGCGCCCACACCGATCTTCGCGCCCAGTTGGAAGCCTCGCCGCAGCTTTTGCAGAAGGGCACCGACTATGTGCTGCACGCCATCATCGACTTCATCGTCGATGGCTATCTGCCGATCGTCCAGACGATCGAGGACAAGGTGCTGGCCATGGAAAAACACATGCTGGTCGCATTCCTGGAGCGCGAGGAAATCCGCCGCATCTTTCGCCTGCGACGGCAGGTCATCCTGTTCCAGCGGTTGCTCGGACCGATGTCCGAAGTTGCAAGCAAGCTCACGAACCTCGATCTGCCCTGTATCGACGACCACGCCAAACCCTATTTCCGCGACGTTCTCGACCATGTGCGGCGCGTCGAAGGCACCGTCGGCGGATTGCGCGAGGTCATCACCTCCGTGTTCGAAGCCAGCAACCTCCTGGAGCAGCAACGGCAGGGGACGATCACCCGGCAGCTCGCCGCCTGGGCCGCCATTCTTGCGGTGCCGACTGCAATCGCCGGCATTTATGGAATGAACTTCGACAACATGCCCGAGCTGAAGACCCAATACGGCTATTTCGTCGTGCTCGGAACCATCGCGCTCCTCTGCTCACTGCTCTACTATCGCTTCAGGAAGGCCGGTTGGCTCTAGGGGCCGGTCCGGCGTGTCGCGAAGAACCCCCATCGCGGCATAGCCGTCCGACAGGAACCACCGCACGTCTCGAACGGGCCCCCGTGTGTCGTCCGTTCTGGATGACGAAAAAGCAGGAAGGAGTCGACGCCTTCATTGTGCAAGTGCCGACTGGCCTGTCAGCCCACCAGGGCACAACTCTTCCTCGTTCCTAACTTTTGGTGGGGCGGCACTACAAAGCAGGTTATCGACTTCTTCCTTCCCAGTTGGAAAAATCACTTCGTAGTCGCCGGGTGGCGGAGGATAATCTTTGAGGTAGCATTCTCGATCATCCCAGCAATCAACCGGAACTCGAGCCATATGCGCCGCAAATTTGAAGATCCCATGCTCGTTCTTTGCCCGGTTCAAGTTCAGACGATACCAATAATGGCTTTTGTTGATTTTGAAGAACTCAGTGGGGTTCACGTATAGGGCGGCATAAGAGAGAACATCAAGGTCTTCGAAGACATCTATTACAAGAGCATCCGTGTAGGCGTTCTCCAAACGATACTCATTTGTTACAAAACTGGAATTGAAAACAATAGCCGCAGTGCAAGGGAAAGCCTTTGCAACGTGCCTCGCCAAACCGCCACCCAAAGAATGGCCAACGGTCAGGTAACCTATGCTCTTCGTGCCAGCAACGCTCTTCGCGTCGGCGCGAATTTGCTGATAGGCTGTTCGCGCTGTTCGATACTGGTCCCAAGGATTGATCATCTGAGTGAACCAGCTGGCGTTCGAAAAGCTGTCGGAGTCGAGGAACCCGTCGGTACCTCGATATACGGTCATGACGTAGAGCCTATCCGGGGTATCCCTATAGTACACATGTGCCTGGAACCCGCCTGCACGCTCAATGGGCTTGCCGATCGGTCTCCAGCCAAATACCTCGGGTTTTAGATCGAAATATATTTCAGGTTCTGGAGTGTATGCGTTGTTTGCATACGCAGCAAAGACGCCGAGATAGTTGGATACTTGTTGAGAGTTGTAGTTAGGAAATCGCTCTTTCTCGGCCCAGACAGGCATTTGGTGCCATAGGCTTGGAATTGATGGGGAACGGCAGTTTTCAGCGGCTTCGGATTCGATCTTTAATTGGTCGCGACTTACCTTACAGAAGTGAGATGCCGCAACACCCAGTCCAAGGACGGACAGGAGCGCGAGTGATACTAGATAAAAACTGCGTCTCACTGGCTCGCTCCGAGAATTTAAACGACAACCCAAGATAGCAAAAACCAGACGCGCGTCAATTACTTGCAGATGACCAACAGTGCGCCTCCAAGCGATGTTTTTTAGTTGGAAAGCTGTTGGAACGCCTTGTCGGTTGTTGCTGCTAACGCCCGAAAGCTGCCTGACGTGTTGACGTGGCGCCGCACGCCATTTCTACTCAGGACGATCATCAACCCTCGGGAAAAGGTCATGGCCGACGACCTGAGAATATGCGCTCTGCCGCTCGGACGCAGGCTCCGCCGGTTCCGCAGGCTGCGGCAGATCAAGCAGGAGGCGCTTGCGGCCGACCTCGGTGTGTCTCAAGGGATGCTGTCCCGGTGGGAAGCCGGGGTGCATGAGCCCTCGACCGAGACCCGCACCCGGATCGAGGCGTTGCTCCAACGGCATGAAAGCGCCGGCATCGACGACACCCTGCATCGTCTGGTCGAAGAGGCGCCTTTTCCGGTCCATCTGGTCTGCGACGACAGCCACGTACTTCTATCGGCTTCGCCGGCGCGGCAGGCGCAGTGGCGCGTCTCTGCGGCGTCGTTTCGCGGTGTCTCGCTCTGGCGCTACGCGACGCCGGAAATCATCGAATGCGAGTTGGCGTTGCCGGATCTCGGCTGGTTCGACGATGCCGCTTCGGGATCTGTCGAGTTCGCGACCTGCGGCAGCAACGATGCCGAGATGCCTATCCCTCCAAGCACCGTGCGATGGGAGAGGATCGGGATTTCCGGCGGGCGGGTCGGCCGCCTGGTGACGACGGTCGGGCTGCTGTGAGCCGCGAATATTTCATTCGTTGTCCGGGCAAGCCGGCGCTTGCTAGCATTCCGGCGACCCATATTGGTGGCTGCCGACGGGGCGTCAACTGACCGACTGTCGGTGGCCAATTTGCTCATGGGATCAAGAACCACGCCCAAGAGTCCTTCGCACCATGACACCCTCGCGCCGCGCCATCGCCTTCCTCCTGCTGATCCTCTGTGCCACCCTTTCGCTGGCGGGAACCGATCTCGTCCTTCCGGCCGTACCGCAATTGCCCGAGATCTTCGACGCAAGCGAGGCGACGGCACAGCTGGTGCTTGCCGCCTATGTTTGCGGCGGCGGATTGGGACTGCTGCTGTTTGGTCGCCTGGCGGATCATTTCGCACGCAAGACCATGCTGGTCGCCTCGCTCGTCGCCTTCGCCATCGCATCGCTTGCCTGCACATTCGCGCCCGATATCGCCACCCTCATTGCCCTGAGGTTCGTTCAGGGCGTGGCATCGGCCGCAGCCCCCGTCTTCGGCCCCGGCCTGATCCGGCAGCTGTTCAGCGATCGCGCCGCCGTTCGCGCCGTCGGTTTTCTTGGCAGCGTGGAATCGCTGGTGCCGGCGCTGGCCCCGATCCTGGGCGTGGCGCTGCTGGCACATTTCGGCTGGCAGTCGTCGTTCGAGCTCTTGGGTGCCCTGACGGCGGCAGCCGCGCTGCTCATCGTCGTCTTCGGGCTGCCAGCGGAGGCGGGTGGACCGGAAAGGTCTCGCGGCAGCTACGTGCAGCTTCTCACCGACCGGATCTTCATGCGCTATGCGCTGAGCCAGGCAGCCACCCTTGGCGGGCTCCTGACCTTCGTCTTCGGAGCCCCGACCGTCATCGTCGCCACCATGGGCGGATCGCTCGATGACTTCATCTTCATGCAGGTGACCAACATCACCGGCTTCATCGTCGCGGCCAATCTCACCGCCCGGATTGCCGAACGCTTTGGTGTCGAGCCCGTCATCGCTTTCGGCACAGCGACCGCGGCTCTTAGCGCCGTCTCGCTGCTCGTCTACGGCCTTTCTGGCGGCAGCGACACCATATGGCTCACCGTACTTTTCACGCCGATGGCGCTCGGCTTGGGCCTGCGCGGCCCGATCGGCTTTTATCGCGGCATCGTCGCGTCCGGCGCCAACAACGCCCGTGGATCAGCGCTGATCGTCTTCTTCATCTTCATGACGACGACGCTCGGCACAGTGGTTGCCGCACCGTTCATTACAATCGGCCTTTCGGCGCTGGCAGCGGTGACATGCGTGATTCACCTGATTTCAGTGGCCCTGCTGCTCGTGCTGCCGAAGATGCCGGAACCTGGCTCAAGCCCGGCGGCCGCGCCGGCATGAAACGGCCCCGCGGAGCGACTTCATGCGCAAATGTCGTCAGCCCGCGCGCGAAGCGGGCTCGACATAGCGCGTGACGAGATTTCCGTCGACATCGTAGACCGTGAGCGCGACCATCCGGCCAATGCGCGAACCGTCGAGGTGCCTGATCAAGTCATCGACGCCGGCGACCGGCAGCGTGTCGACGGCGATGATATAGTCGCCTTCACGCAAGCCGCCATGCGCGGCCGGGCTTGCCGGCTCGATCCGGCGGATGCGCACGGTCGTGGTCTGCACGGCGCCCGCCTGCAGGGCAATCCGGCGGGGGAGGGCAACGGTATCGCCTGCGATGCCGATGAAGGCCCGTCGCACCTGGCCGAAGCGCAGGATTTCCGAAACCACGAAGTTGGCCGTGTTGGAGGCGACCGCGAAGGCGATCCCCTGGGCGCCCATGATCACCGCGGTGTTGACGCCGACGACCTCGCCTGAAGAAGAGACCAGCGGACCGCCGGAGTTTCCCGGATTGAGCGCGGCGTCGGTCTGGATGACGTCATCGATCAACCGGCCGTTCGATGCCCGCATCGAGCGGCCAAGCGCTGAAACCACGCCCGTGGTCACGGACCAGTCGAAGCCGAGCGGATTGCCGATGGCAACCGCGACGTGACCCCGCCGCAGAGTTTTCGAGTTGCCGAGGCGCGCCCACGACTGGACATCCATGTCGGCGCGAATGAGCGCAATGTCGGTGTCCGGGTCGCGACCAAGCACCGTTCCGTGGCCGACGCTGCCGTTGGCCGCCCGGATGCGCACAGTCTTCGTTTCCTCGACGACGTGGTGGTTGGTGATGATCAACCCGTCGGGAGAGATGGCAAACCCGGACCCGTGCCCCGGCCGGCCGTCAGCCCGCTCGATGCGGCTGACGGCAGGACCGACGAGATCAACCGCGTCGGCAACCGTTTGCGAGTAGGCGTCAATCAACGCAGCATCGTCGGGACGCAGAACGTCCCTGTCAAAATATCCCATTGCAGTGCTCCTGATGAGCTCGCCGCAGAAAGGTGAGCAGGACCTTGATGTGGTCGCTGCCCGAGGCAAGTGCAAGTGACCCCGCCGGAGCCTGTCACCTGCGTGACAGGGGCTGGTGCCGCGTCGAAAGCCCGTAACACGACGGATATCAGAAGCACGGCAGTTCCATAATTCAGCTTATGCGACTTTCATATGTAGCCGCAAAGTTAAAGTGTCCTGATCCTGCAAAGTTGGAATGTCACTCTCCCCGGGTTTTGATGACCTGGGAGATTGCGGATGGGATTGATTGCGATGAGCGAACGCGATCTGCAGCGGATTGAGGTTTTGTCGAAGG
>NZ_DASYGZ010000169.1:0-2244 GCF_035999135.1 Ensifer sp. | reverse complement strand
GATGGTCTCCATCTCGTTGAAGACCTGCTCGCTCCACCAGGTGATCGCCATGTGGAAGGAATAGTCGCAATTGGCGCGGGTCGACTTGTTGTCCCACATGGTGAGCGCTTCGAGCAGCGACTGGTTGGGCGAGGGCAGCGCAAAGTCGACCACCATGGTCGTGCCGCCGGCGAGCGCCGCGCGCGTGCCGCTTTCGAAATCGTCGGAGGAATAGGTGCCCATGAAGGGCATTTCGAGATGAGTGTGCGGGTCGATGCCGCCGGGCATGATGTAACAGCCGCCGGCGTCCAGCGTCTCGTCGCCGGAGAGATCAGGGCCGATCTCGACGATCCTGCCGCCCTCGATCTTGACGTCCGCCTTGTAGGTCAGGTCGGCCGTGACGATGGTACCACCCTTGATGACAGTGCTCATGGTTCTGTTCCCTACCTTACCCTTGGTGCCGTTCAATCGCGTCGCTGCACGGAAACAGGCACAGTTCAAGATCGTATCCGAGGTCTGCAATTCTCCGCATGGAAGCGGCCTTCAGCGTTGGGCAAATCGCTGCGACGGTCTGCGGGTCGAAATAGATCGCCACACTCATTGTTCGTGCCGCACCTTGCTTTGCGGTCTCCAAAAGCATGCCGCTGTGTTCGGTCAGAACCTGGTCGACGTAATCGTTGAGGCTCAACTCGACTGACTGCTCGTCCTTTGGAAACAGGCGACAGTCAGACCCGCTCCACTGAACATCCCAATCGTCGAACCGCGGCCGGATCGACGCTGCAACATGCTCGGCAACGTCGTGGACAAGCAGGCTCAAGCTGTACTCCACGGCCCCGCTACTGCGTTCATCCATCACATGCGTTCCCAATTCCATCGGTGCGCCAAGCTTGCTCCTGCAGACGTTCATGTGAAGACTTCGAGCGACCCGTGCAGCCCACACGAAAAAGGGCGGAACTTTCGTCCCGCCCGCAAACTCATTCGACGATTTCGGCCGTTTCGACGACGGCGTGGAAGAGGACGTCGGCGCCAGCACCAGCCCATTCCTTGGAGATGTCCTCCGCCTCGTTGTGGCTGAGGCCCCCGACGCAGGGGCACATGATCATCGTCGTCGGCGCCACCTTGGCGGCCCAGCAGGCGTCATGGCCGGCGCCGGAGATCAGGTTCATGTGGCTGTAGCCGAGCCGTTCGGCGGCACTGCGCACCGCCGTCACCAGTTTCGGGTCGAAGGTCACCGGCTCGAAATGGCCGATCGCCTCGATGGAACAGCCGACACCGAGCGCGTCGGTAATCTTGGGTGCTTCCGCCTCGATCTTCGCCCGCATGCGGTCGAGCTTGGCCTTGTCGGGCGAGCGGATGTCGACGGTGAAAACCACCTTGCCCGGCAGCACGTTGCGCGAATTGGGCGAGAAGAACACCTGGCCGACGCCGCCGACGGCGCCCGGCTGGTTTTCCATCGCCACCCCTTGCACCATCTCCAGGATACGGGACATGGCAAGGCCGGCGTTGACGCGCATGTTCATCGGCGTCGAGCCGGTGTGGGCTTCGCGGCCCGTCAGCGTGAACTCCAGCCACCACAGGCCCTGACAGTGGGTAACGACGCCGATGTCCTTGTTTTCGGCCTCGAGGATCGGACCCTGCTCGATGTGGTACTCGAAATAGGCGTGCATCTTGCGGGCGCCGACCTCTTCGTCGCCGAGCCAGCCGATGCGCTTGAGTTCGTCGCCGAAGGTCTTGCCGTCCGGGTCCTTGCGGCCGTAGGCGAAATCCTTTGTGAGCACGCCGGCAAAGACGCCGGAGGCGAGCATGGCGGGTGCAAAGCGCGCGCCTTCCTCGTTTGTCCAGTTGGTGACGACGATGGGGTGCTTGGTCTTGATGCCGAGGTCGTTCATCGAGCGCACGACTTCGAGACCCGACAGCACGCCGAGCACGCCGTCATACTTGCCGCCGGTCGGCTGGGTGTCGAGATGCGAGCCGACGTAAACGGGGAGGGCATCCGGGTCGGTGCCGGGCCGGGTGAAGAACATGTTGCCCATGGTATCGACGCCCATGGTAAGGCCTGCGTCATCGCACCAGGACTGAAACAGCCGGCGCCCTTCGGCATCCGCGTCGGTGAGCGTCTGGCGGTTGTTGCCGCCGGCGACACCAGGGCCGATCTTGGCCATCTCCATAAGTGAATCCCACAGGCGGTCTGAATTGACGCGCATGTTCTCGCCAGGTGCTGCCACGGCGGTCTCCTCATCTTTTCAGGGCTTTACCGGTTGCGGC
>NZ_DASYGZ010000168.1:0-94180 GCF_035999135.1 Ensifer sp. | reverse complement strand
CCATGTCGTCGGTCGAAGCGCTGCTCGGCACCTCGATCGGAAACACAAAACAATGAAAACGGGAGAACACCGCATGCGCTACGCGTCCATCACCGAACGTCTCGCCGATCTCGGCTCCGGAAAATGGTCGCTGCATATTCGGGCCCGTCAATTGAAGGCAAGCGGGGCCGACATCATCGAGTTGACGATCGGCGAGCCGGACCTGCCGCCGGACCGCGCCCTTCTTGATGAATGCCAGCGCGCCATGAACGCCGGTCGCTACCGCTACTCCAACGGCCGCGGCGAACACGCCGTCGTGGCGGCGCTCGCCGAAAAATACCGCAGGCGCCGCGCCGACGTGACGGTGGAAAACGTCCTGTGCTTCCCCGGAACGCAGACGGCGCTGTTTGCCGTGATACTCGGCCTGGCGGAAGCCGGCGATGCTGTGCTCGTCGGCGATCCGCTCTACGCCACCTATGAAGGCGTGATCCGCACGACCGGCGCCCATCCGGTGCTGGTGCCGCTCAAACCCGAATTCGGCTTCCATATGCAGGCGGCCGACCTTGAAAAGGCGATCACGCCGGAAAGCAAGGTTCTGCTGTTGAATACGCCGCACAATCCGACCGGCGCCGTGCTGACGGCGAACGAGATTGCCGCGATCGGCGAGGTTGCCCGCCGTCACGACCTCTGGATCGTCTGCGACGAAGTCTATGAAGAACTGGTGTTCGACGCCGTCTTCGCCTCGCCCTTCGACAATGCTGATCTCGCGGAGCGTACGGTCGTTGTCTCGTCTATTTCCAAGTCGCATGCTGCACCCGGCTTCCGCAGCGGCTGGGCGGTCGGCCCGGTCGAATTCACAGAGCGGTTGCTGCCGGTTTCCGAAACGATGCTCTTCGGCACGCAGCCCTTCATCGCCGACATGACGGCCTATGCGCTGACCCATGACATCGATACGGCCCGCAGGATGCGCGATTCCTATAAGTCGCGTGCCGCGCAGATCGTGGCTGCTCTCGCTTCAGCGCCCGGCATCGAGGTGTTCGCGCCGGAGGCCGGTATGTTCATCTTGATCGACGTGTCCGGAACCGACCTCGACGGGGACGCGTTTGCCTGGGCGCTGCTCGAAGAAGAGGGGGTTGCCGTCATGCCCGGCTCATCCTTTGGCGACGAGGCGCAGAATTATCTGCGCGTCAGCCTCACCGTGCCCGATGACGCCATCGACGAAGCCTGCCGACGCATCAAAGCCCTTGCCGAACGGGCCAGCCTGCGCAAGGAGCGCCGCGCATGACCATCGAAAAAACGGTTGGAGAAGTCCTGGTCGATCTGCTCGAGGCCAATGGCGTCGAGGTGGTTTTCGGCATTCCCGGCGTGCACACGGTCGAGCTCTATCGCGGGCTGGCCGCCTCGAAGATCCGCCATGTGACGCCACGCCACGAACAGGGCGCGGGCTTCATGGCCGATGGCTACGCCCGTGTCAGCGGCAAGCCGGGTGTCGCGCTCGTCATCACCGGGCCGGGGCTGACGAACACGATCACGGCGATGGCGCAGGCGCGCCAGGATTCGATCCCGATGCTGGTGATCTCCGGCGTCAACCGCCGCGATTCCCTCGGCCACGGCCGCGGGCTTCTGCACGAGCTTCCCGATCAGCACGGCATGATGAAGACGCTGGCGCTCTATTCGCACACGCTGCTCAACCCGGACGATCTTGCCTTCGTGGTCGATCGCGCTTTCTCGGTGCTCGTCTCCGGTCGCCCGGGTCCGGTGCACATCGAAATCCCGACCGATGTCATGTCGGCGAAAATTGCGCCCCAGTCCGTGCGGCCAGCGACCGCGACGCGGCCGCGCTCCGACAGCGAGACCCTGCAGCGCGCAGCGATCCTCTGCGCCGACGCCTCGCGGCCGGTGATCATCTGCGGTGGCGGCGCGCTGACGGCGGAAGCCGAGGTCACGGCGCTTGCCGAGCAGATCGGCGCGCCCGTCGTCACCACCGTCAACGCCCGCGGCATGCTCGCCGGCAATCCCTTGCGCGTCCCCGCCAGCCCGAGCCTGAAGGCGGTGCGGTCGCTGCTGAAGGAGGCGGACCTGGTGCTGGCGCTCGGCACCGAGATGGGCCAGACGGATTACGACATGTATGCCGACGGCGGCTTCCCGGCGTTGCGCAACCTCATCCGCACCGACATCGACGCGGCCCAGCTGGCGCGCGGACCACATGCGACCCTGTCCATCCTTTCCGGCGCCAAGGCGGCGACCTCGGGCATTCTCGCCTTTCTGCCGGGGCACAGCCGGAGGGATGGCGTTGCCCGCGCCGAAATCGCGCGCAAGGCGGCTCTGAAGGAGCTGACCCCGAAGATGCGGACCGAAATCGGCATCATCGAAACGATCTACGGCACGCTGCCGGACTGCACCGTTGTCGGCGACTCGACCCAGGCCGTCTACGCCGGCAACCTTTACTGCGATGCGCCGCGTCAGCGCAGCTGGTTCAATTCCGCGACCGGCTACGGCGCACTGGGCTATGCACCGCCGGCGGCGGTGGGCGCGGCCGTGGCCGATCCGACGCGGCCGGTCGTGTGCCTCGTCGGCGACGGCGGGTTCCAGTTCTCGCTCGCCGAAATCGGCTCGGCCGCCGATGCGCAGGCGAAGGTGATCTTCCTCGTCTGGAACAATGACGGCTACCAGGAGATCGAGAACTACATGGTCGATGCCGGCGTCACGCCTGAGGGCGTGAAGCCCTCGGCGCCGGATTTCCTGCTGGCGGCCAGGGCCTATGGCGTCGAAGGGCAGAGGCTCGGCTCGGTCGGCGATCTGCCGCGGGCGCTCGCCGAGGCGGTAAAGCGTGAAGGGCCGTCGCTCATCGAAATCCACGAGGGGCAAACCAGCGGTCTTTCCGCCTGAACGTCCGCCTGAAGTGACACGGGCCGGGTTTGACTTTTCCGGCCCGGGATGATGTTAAGAGCGCTCATGCTCGATTCCGGCCACGTTTTTTCGTTAATGTCGGATCCTCGCGCTGAATTTGGCTCGCTGGCGCATGGCGCCAACGAAAAAGGGACTGCGTCCTCGATGGACCGCTTGGGTGGTGGCAGCAAGAACATGCAGGCCGGCCGGCTTCTCGCCGTGCTGTGGCTGTTCTGTGCCTCCTTTGCCATGCAGGTCATCTCCGTCGGGCAGAGCATTCCGTCACGGTCGTCCTCGGGCGCCCAGGCCGGCAATGTCACCGACACCGGTTCGGGCGACCGGCCGGCAGCCCGGCAGGTCTCGCGGGCGACGCCGCTTTCCGATCTGCGCTTTACCGCCGAACGCAAGGACGCCAAGTCCGCGGCTGACGACGGCCTTCCGGCACTCCTGCCGGTGCTGGCGGAACTGCAATTTCCCAATCTGTCGCAGGGTGGCATCGCGACCCGCGTCGGCCGGCATGTCGGCAGAGCGCCGGATAGCGGCCATCATATTCGCGCACCACCCAGCGCCTGATCCATCCATCGGATTTCGGCGGGATTGGCGGCTTTGGTCGCGACCCTGCCTTGATGAAACAAGTCCTGACGACGCGCGCCCCGTGCCCCGCGCAGGCTCTTTCGGAACCACACCATGCGTACATCCAAATGGGCGATTCTCGTCTATGTCGCCGTGATCATCTTCGGATGCGTCGCGGCGCTCCCCAACGTGCTGACGCCAGCACAACGTGAACAATTCGCAGCCTGGCTGCCGGTCAAGCCGGTGACGCTCGGCCTCGACCTCAAGGGCGGCTCGCACCTCGTGCTCGAGGTGGATGCCAACGGCCTGCGCAAGGCACGCCTTGAAACCCTGCTCGACGATACGCGCCGGGCGCTTCGCGCCGAGCGCATTTCGGCCTCCTCGGCCCGCATCGCCGGCGATGCCATCACCGTGAAGATCGAAGACCCGGCCGATCGCGAAAAGGTTCTGCCGAAGCTTAAGGAACTGGCCGCTCCGGTCGGCACGCTCGGCTTCGGCGGTTCGGCCTCCGATATCGAGGTCACCGAGGATGGGGACACCATCACCGTCGCCATGACCGAGGCCGGCCTTGCAGACCGCACCACCAAGGCGGTCGAACAGAGCCTGGAAATCATCCGTCAGCGCGTCGATACCGTCGGCGTTGCCGAACCCTTGATCCAGCGTGTCGGCTCCGACCGCATTCTCGTCCAGCTTCCCGGCCTTGAAGATCCGACGGCACTGCGCCAGCTTCTCGGCTCGACGGCACAGATGAGCTTCCACATGGTCGACCAGACCGTGGATCCGAACCAGCCGCCGCCGCGTGGCGTCGACATCCTGCCGGGTGCCCACGACACCAACAAATACGCAGTTGAAAGCCGCGTCGCGATTTCGGGCGAGCGTCTGGCCGATGCCAAGGCCGGCTTTGACCAGCGCACCAACGAACCGATCGTGTCCTTCACGTTCGACACGCTCGGCGCGCGCCAGTTCGCGGAAATCACGCAAGCCGCCGTCGGCCGGCCCTTCGCCATCGTTCTCGACGGCAAGGTGCTGACCGCACCTGTCATCCGCGAGCCGATCATCGGCGGCAACGGCCAGATCAGCGGCAACTTCACCGCACAGGAAGCAACCGTGCTGTCGGCGCTGCTGCGCTCCGGTGCCCTGCCGGCACCGCTGACCGTCATTGAAGAACGCTCCGTCGGCCCGAACCTCGGCTCGGATTCGATCCGCATGGGCATTTACACCGGTCTTGCCGGCTTCGCCCTCGTCGTCACGCTCATGGTCCTGCTCTACGGCGCCTGGGGCATGATCGCCAATGTCGGCCTGGTGCTGCACACGATCCTGACGATCGCGCTGCTCGCCATGCTCGGCTCGACGCTGACCTTGCCCGGCATCGCCGGTATCATCCTCGGCATCGGCATGGCGGTGGACGCCAACATCCTGATCAACGCCCGTATCCGGGAAGAAACGGAAGCGGGTGCCGGCGCGATGAAGGCGCTCGATATCGGCTTCAACAAGGCCTACGCAACCATCATCGACAGCAACGTCACGACGCTTTCGGGCACCGTGCTGCTCTTTGCCTTCGGCTCCGGCCCGGTGAAGGGTTTTGCCGTCACCATGATGCTCGGCATCATCATCTCGATGTTCACCTCGATCACCGTCGTTCGCCTGATGATGCGCGAGGTCGTCGTCCGCCGGAAGATGAAGAAGCTCGAGATCCCGTCGCTGTTCGGCAAGGTTCCGAAGCTTCCGTCCTTCTCGTTCATGAAGGGTCGCTTCGTCGCCATCGGCATGTCGGCCTTCCTCTCGATCAGCTCCGTCGTGTTGTTCTTCACGCCGGGCCTCAACTACGGCATCGACTTTGTCGGCGGCATCCAGGTTGAGACCACCTCGAAGAACACGCTCGACCTGCCGGGGCTTCGCCACAGCCTCGAAGCGCTCAACATCGGCGAAGTGGCGCTGCAGGAATTCGGCCAGGACAAGTCGGTCCTGATCCGCGTTCAGCGCCAGCCGGGCGGCGAACAGGAGCAGACGGCAGCGCTCAACCGCATCAAGGATGCCGTCGTCCAGACGATCCCGGATGCGAGCTTCGAGCGCACCGAAGTCGTCGGTCCGACCGTCAGCACCGAACTTGCCCGATCCGGCTTCCTTGCCGTCGGCCTCGCGATGGTGGCGATCCTTCTCTACATCTGGTTCCGCTTCGAATGGCACTTCGCCGTCGGCGCGATCGCAGTCCTGTTGCTCGACATCACCAAGACGATCGGCTTCTTCGCCCTGACCGGCATCGACTTCAACCTGACGGCCATCGCGGCGTTGCTGACGATGATCGGCTACTCGGTCAACGACAAGGTCGTGGTTTACGACCGCATGCGCGAGAACCTCAGGAAGTACAAATCGATGCCGTTCTCCGACCTGATCGACATGAGCATCAACCAGGTGATCGCGCGATGCATCTTCACCTCGATGGCCACGGCCTTCTCGCTGGTGCCGATGGCGATCTGGGGCGGCGATGCGGTCAAGAGCTTCGCCTGGCCGATGATCTTCGGCGTGATCGTCGCCACGACCTCGTCGATCTACATCGGTGGCCCGATCCTGCTCTTCCTCAATCGTTGGTGGAAGGATCGCGAAGCGTCCCGCACCGGCACGACCACGCCGCAGGCGGGAACGCCGGCGGCCTGATCGATTGTCAGGATCTGACGGAGCGGGGGTTGAGATCTGCCCCGCTCTGCTTGAAAGACATGAAACGTGAAGGGGCGGCTCGTCGAGCCGCCCCTTTTTCGTCCGAATGTGCTGTCTTTATCCCGCCTGTGCCTTGCAGACTGATTCTTCGCTACCTAGATAGCGTGGGTCGCCGGCTCCGGGATGGGGGAATGGATTTTGCGTCCGTGACCCCTAAAATTTGATGGGTGAAGAATTTTTTTCTGCGTCTTCATCTTTTTAATTGACGGAATTGGTAGATTATTCTAGTTTGCCTTCACGTGAAGCGGGGAGTCCGCCTCGCGGTGTTCATCAAACGCTCCGGCATGCTGATGCCGGGCCAGCCAAAGGAGTGTGACATGTCCGAAACCGTCTCGACCGCCGCCTTCTTCGGCACGCGTCTCCTTTGTCGCGCAACAGAGAAAAAACGTCACATTCGCAATCTCTGCCGAATGTGACCTTCGACCCCCTCGAACTTTATCTTTTGCCGAAAATTGAAAGTTTCCGCGCCTTGGCGTGGAAGGAGCGTTATTTGAATGAGCAAGCAAGTTATCGAATTTGGCGGCGAAGCCGTCGGTGTTGTTGTCCCGGATGAAGATCGCTTCAAGTTCCTGGCGGTGAAGTATCACGTCTGGGATCTGGACGCGAAGCGCTTCGGCTCGGCCGACGAGGCGCGTGCCGCGATCCGCCAGTTGCTGGCCCACCAGGCCGTGCAGGCAAGCAGGCAGGGCCACAGCGCTGCCGCCTGAGGCCGGTCCCAAAGGTCGGCCCCAGAGACTGGTCCGAGGTCCCGGTGAAGGTGAGATCAGCGAACGAAAGCCTTTTGGCGGCTTCTCCCGCTGATCTCATGCTTATCTGCCAAGCGGCGTTGCGTCGGTTCGGCTGAAACGACGGCCACGCACCCGGTCAATTCCCCACTATAAATATATGTTGGCAGTAGGTTTCTTGTGCTATGCCAAGCTATATTTGCATTTGCGCGGACGATTCCCGTTTCCTGGGGGTCCGCCGCAGGGAAAGCGTGCCGGAATGCTGACGAAGAAGGGAAAATACGGGCTCAAGGCGTTGGTCGATCTTGCACGGCTGGGGCCGGGAGAGACCGCCTTCATCACCGAGATCGCACAACGCAACAATATCCCGAAAAAGTTCCTGGATACGATCCTGCTCGAACTGCGCAATGCCGGCATGCTGCGTTCAAAGAAGGGCCCCGGCGGCGGCTATTCGCTGTCGCGTCCCGCTTCCGACATTCGCATCGGTCATGTGATCCGCACGCTGGACGGGCCGCTGGCGCCAATCCGCTGTGCCAGCCGCACGGCCTATGAGGTCTGCGAGGATTGCAACGATCCCGATACCTGTCAGGTCAGGGTGTCCATGACCACGGTGCGTGACGCCATGGCCGCGATCCTCGATTCGATGACGCTCGAAGAATTCGCCGCCGACAAGTCGATGCCGCTGGAACCATCGGAAGAAAAACGGGCCGGCTGACGAAAAACGCCTGCGTTTCTGACAGATTTGCCCCGGAACCCGCTTGCAACACTTGGTTTGCCAAGAAAAAGCGCTTATCTGCCCTCAAATGGTCTGCCGCGGCATTGAGGCCTGCGGCAACGTCTTCGCAGAAGTGGGGTCATCATGGGTTTGAGACATGCATCGGTGGATGGGCGCAGCGCGCCTGCGGCCCTGGAATCGATCGGCCGAACGCTGACGACCGCGATGACCGGCATCAAGGCGCTTGCGGACCAATTCGGCTCCGACGACGTCTTTGCCCGCAGCGTTGTCGATGCCGTCGAACTGATCGGCGAGAGCCAGGGTCGCGTCGTCGTTTCCGGTGTCGGCAAGAGCGGCCACATTGGTCGAAAAATTGCAGCGACGCTCGCCTCGACGGGGACGTCGGCCTACTTCGTGCATCCGACAGAAGCGAGCCATGGCGATCTCGGCATGGTCACGTCGCAGGATGTGCTGATCCTGCTCTCCTGGTCGGGAGAGACAGCCGAGCTCGCAAACATGCTCACCTATGCCAAGCGCTTCAACGTGCCGATCGTCTCGATCTGCGCCAACCGCGACAGCGTGCTGGCGCGCAATTCCGAGGTTCCGATCGTGTTGCCGAAGGTGCAGGAGGCCTGTCCACACGGGCTCGCGCCGACGACATCGGCCATGCTCCAGCTCGCCATCGGTGATGCGCTCGCCATTGCCCTTCTGGAGCGGCGCGGTTTCTCTGCCGAGGACTTCAAGACCTTCCATCCCGGCGGCAAGCTCGGGGCGCAATTGCGCCTGGTGCGCGAGCTGGCGCACGCAGGCGCCCAGATGCCGCTGATCGAGACCGGCCGCCCGATGAGCGAAGCGCTGATCGAGATGTCGTCCAAGGGCTTCGGCGTCGTCGGTATCGTCGACAACGGCGGCAAGCTCGCTGGCGTGATCACCGACGGCGACCTACGCCGCCACATGTCGGGCGATCTGCTTCAGCAGCCGGTCGAGGCGGTCATGTCCCGCAATCCGCGGGTCATCCGCAGCGACGTTCTGGCAAGCGGCGCGATGGAATTCATGCAGCAGCACAAGGTGACCGTGCTGTTTGTCGTTGACGATGCGGGCATCCCCGAGAGCATCCTGCATATTCACGACCTCCTGCGCGCCGGCGTGGTCTGAGCGCCCAGCGCGGCCCCGGGGCCGGGGTAGCAGCGTTACGCCCGCGCGCGAGACATCAACCCTTCACGACAGCCGGCCAGTCGCTGGTCGTGCCCGGCTGCACCGGCCGTTCCAGATAGGTTGAAAGCACCACGTAGCTGCGCGTCGCCTTGACGCCGGGCGTGTCGTAGAGGCGCGCCAGCAGGCCCTCGAGTGCATGGGTGCTTTCCGTGCGAACCTTCAAGAGCATGCAGGTGTCGCCTGCCACCGAATGGATCTCCTCGACCTCGGGGCATTCCTCGATGGCAAGCAAGGCCTGCGTCTTGCCCCAGCCCGTCGTGTCGACATGGACGAAGGCGAGCAACGTCTTGCCGACCGCTTCGGGATCGATCAGCGCGGAGACGCGGCGGATCGCGCCCGAGCGCCGCAGCCGCTTCACCCGTTCATGCGCCGCCGGCGGCGAAAGCCCGACACGGTCACCAAGCTCGGCATAACTCGTGGTCGCATCCTCGACCAGAACACCTAATAATTTTCGGTCCATGGCGTCGAGGTCGCGTTCCGGTACGCGCTTGCGCCGAACGTCATCTGTATTTTGATCCATATCGGAATTCCCTGTTGCGACAGAACACCATTCTGCAAAAATGCCCTAATGACGAATAGTGATCAATCCATTTCGATAAACCGGGCCAAGGGCGCGCGAATCCCGCCATTCGCCTATGCGCTGACGGTCTGTGTCGGCGTCATCGGATCCAACTCCCTGGCGCTTGGGCCGATTGCCCCTGCGGTCGCCATCAATCTTGCGACCGACGTCCCGTCGGTCATGATGGCGTCGGCCGCTTTCGGGCTTGGCACCGCGGCAAGCGCCATCTTCCTTGGCCGCCTGATCGATCGTTATGGTCCGCGTCTCATGCTGGTTACGGCTTTGCTGTTGCTGACGGCAGGGCTCGCCGGCAGCGCAGTTGCGCCGGCGCTTGTCTATCTCGTCGCCTCCCAGCTCGTCGTCGGGCTGGCTGCCGGCATCGCACTTCCATCGATCTACACGCTGGCTTCGGTCATCGCACCGCCCGGCCGGGAGAGCGAGACCATCGGCCTGGTGCTGACCGGGTGGACGCTCAGCATGGTCGCCGGCGTGCCGATCTCGGCCGCCATCGCCGATTTCGCCGGCTGGCGCATGGTCTATGCCATTGTCGCCCTGGCGACGCTGGCTGCCTGTGGAGCGGTCAGCCTGGCGCCGGCGCGCGAAGGGCCATCAGGCAAGGCGACGTCGCCGCTGGCAGCGCTTGGCGTGCCGGGCGTCGCGCCGCTTCTGATTGCCTGCGCTGCCTTCATGGCCGCATTTTACGGTGTCTATGCCTATATTGGCGAGCATCTGCATTCAGCGCTCGGCCTGCCCGTCAGCGCCAACGGGCTTGTCGCCGCCTCCTACGGCCTGGGTTTCGGCGCCGCCGCGTTCCTCGACCGATTGATCGACCGTTTTGGCGCCGGCCGGCTGTTGCCGCGCATCTTCGTCGCCGTCGCCTGCGCCTATGGGGCGCTGGCGATCGCCAGCGGTTCCTATGTGGCCATGCTGGTCGTTGTCTTCTTCTGGGGGCTCGCCAACCACTTCGGGCTGAACGTGATGATCATGCGGCTGACGGGGCTCGATCCCTCAAGACGCGGCGCGATCATGGGCCTCAACAGCGGCGTCACCTATCTGTCGCTCTTTGCCGGCACCCTCGGCTTCGGCGCTGTCTATGCCGGACTGTCGTTTGTCGCCTTGCCACTGGCCGCTGCCGGCCTGATGCTTGTGGCGGCCATCGCGGCGGCGGTCGCGCGTCGCTAGACCCGGCAGTGCTCAGGCCAGCAGCCCCGCCGAACGGTGAACATCGCCGCGCGATGAAGGCTCGATCGCCCGCTTTTCCGGCTTGGAGCGCGGTGGAGGATCGACGAAGGCACCGGGCTGATTGAGGCTGTTGTCATTCAGCCGGGAGGCGATCGCATCGGCGCCCGCATCGGTACCCGCCCGCGAATAGAGATTGCCGCGCACCTGGATCGAAGCCGCAAGCAGGCGGAACATCGCGATGCCGAGGTCTGCGTCTGGCGCCCGGGGTGCATTCCAGAAAGCCGCGAGCGGCTGCTGGTCCGTCAAGCCATCGATATCGAACAGCGCCGTACCCAGCACCTTGACCGGCCTTCCCTGCTTGAGCGCGTGGAGGCCGGCTGTCGAATTCACTGTGACCATGCCGGCGCAGCCCTCGCCCAACGTGTCGAGGTTCCCGCCGTCGAGGTAGAAGACGCGTCCTTTCAACCCGAGTTCCAAGGCTTCGGCGTCGATGAACTTGCGCCAGGCAATGAGGTCGTTGTCGAGAGGGTGCACCTTGAAGACAATGCGGGCGTCCTGCGGGGCATTGGCCGCAAAGGACGCCAACACCTCCGCGATCGCGTCCTTCTGGCTGTGGAAGGGCGAATGGGCGCGCAGCTGAAAATCGGTTTCAAGCTGCAGCGGATAGACGAAATAGGGCGCGTCACTGCGCAAGAGCCGGGCAACCGTCTCTTCGGCTTCGGTCGAGCGCCGCTTTTCGCCAAGAAGCCGACGGATCCACCCGGCATATTCGGCAAGCGGATGGAAGATCGCGTGTCGGCGATAGTTGGGGAACAGGAACCAGAAGAAGACGTTCGGCAGATTGTAGAGCAGGTCGTAGCTGGCGTCCGCGAGGAACGTCTGGCTGTAGCGCTTGCGCCAGTCCGGTTCAGGAAGGCCGGCGGCGGCGGCAAGGATCTGCCGGGGGTCGTCAGGAAAATGCGAATTCGAGGACATGCCGTCGCGCTCGAGCGTCAGCCAATCGGGCCGAAGATAGCCCATCTCGACGATCGCGACGTTTACGCCGGCGCGTTTGGCGGCAGCAGTTGCTGCCCGGTGATAGGGCCGCTCCTCGCCGAGCAACAGCATGTCGGTCACACCATGGCGCGCGATGAACGCCTGGAGATAGCCGGGCCATTCGACCGCCGTGCCGCGGAAGTTATGGGCGCCTTTGCGCCGCCACATGATCTGATCGCCGACGTTCAGGTTGATCCTCAGGCAGCGATGGCCGAGCGCTTCGAGCCGATCGGCGATCTTGCGAAAGATCGGCGACGACGGACCCTGCAGGAACAGGAAGACCCGCGGTCCTGTCCGTCCTATCGTTGCCGTTGCTTTGGTCGAAGCGTTCTCCATTCGCCCTTCGCTGCTAGCGCAGCGTGTCCTTTCTGAGGTTGGCGTGCTTGAGCAGGGCCTCGATCAGGTTCCAGGCCTCGACGCCCTGTGGGTCCACCGGACGGTGGCTTGCAGACTTCGCCTTGGCAAGCGGAACGATCAGGTAGTCGGTGCGCGGATCGGGGAAAGGATCGGCGAAGGATTTGAGCAACGGCGCATGGTCGCCGTAAAAGACAAGCCAGACCGGTCGATCGAGCTTGTCGAGGTGTTCGCTCAAGGTGCTGAGCGCCGCATCCGATTGCTCAAGGATCGCGAGGTAGATGTCGACGGGATTGGTGAGGTCGCCGACCCGGCCCGGCTCCCACGGGCCATGATTGGCCATGGAGGCGACGAAGACGAAGCCGCTTTCGTCGTCCGGCAACGTGTCGCACGCTGCAATCACCTTTTCCGTGAGCCTGGCGTCGGAGACATAGGGACCGTCACGCGCGGGGACATGGTCGAAACCGTCGAGCATGGTCAGCTTGGAAAAGCCGAGCTGCGGCATCGCCTTGTGCCGCAGGAAGAAGGTGCGGTCATAGGGATGGATGAAATGCGTGTTCCATCCCGCCCGCTTCATCTTTCCCGGCCAGACCACGTCGGAATAGTGTGAGGCGCGCAGATAGGGGTAGCTGGCATCGACGTGAATGTCGTCGGGCACCAGGCCGCTGATGACGGCGAATTCGGTACGCAGGGTGTAGCCGCCCTCAAAGACGCTGCTGAGCCGGCCCCACTGAACGGCCTCGCGCCGCAGCCGGTCGAGCGTCGGCATCTTGAGGGTGTCGACCCCGAAATGCCGCATGTCGATGAAGGATTCCGACTGCCAGACGACGATCAGCGGCGAGCCGTCGTCGCCGATCAGATCCTGCACCGCGGCCCGGACGATCTCGGAGAGCTCCGCGACGATCTTTTCGCGCCGGACACCGAGCCAGACGATGAAGCGGAAGACGACCGAACCGAAGGTGCCGAAACGCACGGTGTTCATCTTGACGTCGAGCACTTTGAGCAGTCGCTGCACGAGCGCTGCCGTTGGCCGGTTCACCGGCCCGTAAAACAGGAGAAGCCAGGGACCATAGGCGATCCCGAGCATCACGAGGATCCAGAACGCCTTTCCCTTATCGGGAAGGATGGCCGGCTCGAAATACATGTAGAGGCCGGAAACGCCGAAGACATAGAGGAATGCGACGGTCCAGAAGACGACGTTCAGCGAGCTCGCATAGAAAATGGTCTTGTATTTGAAGACATCGACGACGAGCGCGATATCGGAGAAAATCAGCGGCTCGCGGATGAACTTGAATTTGGCGCGGGAAATGCCGGTGAAGATGATGAAGAAGCTCATCGTGCCGGCCGCCGCATAGAGCGGTCGCCAGGAGCCGGCGAAAAAGCCGGCAAACACCAGAGCGATGACGGGCAGGCGGGCGAGCGCGTCCACCACGTCCTGTGTTCGCCCGAACGGCGAGGCATGGGCGCGGCGCTCCCGCTTCGGCAAGGCAAAGCGGTCGGTGAAGAAGATCACCGCACAGGACAGCAGATAACAACAGAGCGTCAGTGTTACCGGGTAGTCATGCAGCTGAAAGGGAAGCAACGCCAAGCGGAAACCTTCATAGTTCATGCCGGCCGACGCCGCATTGTGCGGCACAGCATCCGTTCGACACTTAAATCCTATCGTTGACAGGTACAAGCGCCGTCAGGTTTGTCGCTTCGACACTCCACGATTATGCGCGTCCGGATCGTCCGCCCGCGCAATGGCCCTGTCGAACCACCAGTTGAGAAGTGGGCGGACGGCTGGACCGAAACGCGCAAGCAGGAAAAGCGTGGCGCCGAAATGAACTTCGAACCGCCCGCGTTCGATGCCGTTTGCAATCCTCTTTGCCACCGCATTCGCTGGCCACGGCCGGACGGTGCCCATGATCGTGGCGGCTTGCGGTGGCCGGCTCGCAAGTTCGCGCTGAAACTGCGGCGTCTGGGTGTCCGGGGGGAAACACACCGAAACGCCGACACCAAACGGGCGTGCTTCAAAGCGCAACGCCTGGGCGAAGCCGTGCAGTGCGAATTTGGAGGCGCAGTAGGCTGAGTAGCCGTAGATGCCGATGAGGCCTGCTCCCGAAGAGATCATCATGATGCGGCCGCGCCCGCGCCGCGTCATGCCGTCATAGACGGCACGCACCGCATGCACCGTGCCGGAAAAATTGGTCTCCATCTGGCGCCGAAACGCGCTGCTGTCACTCTCCTCGAAGTGCCCCGGCTCGACGATGCCGGCCGAGGTGATGAGGATATCGCAGGGTCCGAAGGCAAACTCGCAAGCCCGGATGGCTGCAAGGAGGTCCGCTTCGGCAGCGACATCCGCAGCTTCGAGCCTGATGTCCTCGGCGTTGCATCCGCTCGCTCGAACGAGATCGGTGCGCGCCTGTTCGAGAAGATCGTGAGACCGTGCGATCAGCGACAGCCGGGCGCCCCGTGCCGCGTAAAGGGATGCAAGTGCAAACCCGATACCGCTCGACCCGCCGGTGATGATCACATGTGTCATGCAGAGGCCCCGCTCATTGCATGCCCGGTCGGTCGCAGGCTCAGCGCGACGAGAGCGCCTTCATCATCTGGTCGATGTCGATACCGCCCAGTCCGAAGTTGCGCTCGGTCAAGTCAGTCAGACGCTCGGCCGTCAGCGTCACGGTCCGGCGGATCTGTTCCTCCGTGTGGTCGCTGGTGATGAAGAAGCGCAGGCGCGCAAGGCCCTCGGGCACCGCCGGGTGGATGATCGGCAGCGCATTGACCCCTTCGGCAAGCAGGTCGTTCGACAGTTGCACCGCCCGCAGCGAATCGCCGACGAGAACAGGAACGACGGAAAAGCCGCTCGAGAGTCCGGTATCCAGACCCGCTTCCCTGGCAAGCTTCAAGAACAGAGCGCCGTTGCGACGCAGCGCCGCTGTGCGCGCCGGCTCGCGTTCCAGCACATCCAGGCTCGCAGTCGCCGCTGCCGCCAGCACTGGCGCGAGGCCAACGCTGTAGACGAAGCCGCCGGCCGACGCCTTCAGCACTTCGACCAGCGCTTCGCTGCCGGCGATGTAGCCGCCGCAGCTCGAAGTGGTCTTCGACAGCGTGCCCATCCAGATGTCGATTTCGCGCGGATCGACGCCGAAATGCTCGGCAAGGCCGCGGCCGGTCTTGCCGAGGACACCGAGCGAATGCGCCTCGTCGACCATGAGCCAGAAGCCGTATTCGCCCCGAAGCTTCAACAGGGCAGGCAGGTCGGCGACGTCGCCATCCATCGAATAGATGCCCTCGACGATCACCATGATGCGGCGATAGTCGCCGGCAACCGTGCGCAGCACATGCTCGAGATCGGCGACGTCGTTGTGCTTGAACAGGCGCCGCGTCGCACCCGACAGCTTGACGCCTGCAAGCGCGCTGTTGTGGATGAATTCGTCGTGAACGACGAGATCCTTCGGGCCCATCAGGCAGCTGATGGCGGCGACATTGGTCAGGTATCCGCTGACGAAGCAGACGGCGGCATCGACGCCGTAAAAGCCTGCAATCTTGTCTTCCAGCGCGACATGCACCGGGCGTTCGCCGGCAACGAGACGGCTCGCCGACGCGGAAATGCCGAATGTGCCGATGGTATCGCGCGCCTTGGCCAGCACTTCCGCATGACGGTTCAGGCCGAGGTAGTCGTAAGAGGCGAAGTTGATGAGCTTGCGGCCGTCGATCACCGTGGTCGCGCCGGCTGCGGTCTGGTGCGCCCGATAGAACGGATTGGCGATGCCAAGCTGTTCGCTCGCGAACTTCTGGGTCATCACCTGCTTGTATTCCGGCAGGTCCTCGAAGCGGGCCTGCTGCCGGCGGGCCGGCGGCGGCATCTCCCGCTCCGAGCGCGCCATGCGGTTGCGCTCGGAGGATTGATGCGTGTTTCTCATCCGGTCCAGCAGGTTTTCCTTGAGGCTGCTGGTCATCTTGGATGCGCCGGGACCGTTTCCGTTCGTGCTCATTGGCCTTGTGCTTTTTCCTTCGCCGGACCGACGTGCCTCTGTGCGAGTTCGCTGACGATCTTGTCGTCGGCAGGCTCGGCGTCGTCGCTCTGGTCGCGCTTGCTGACCTTTTCATAGAGCTTGCGGGCGACGTCGCCAACCGTCGTGTTGTCGGCGACACCGCTGAGCGGCATGTCGAAGCCGGTATTCTGCTGGAAGCTCATGCCCAGTTCGACCGCCATCAGACTGTCGAGACCGATCTCCTTCAGCACCTTGGCGCGCGTGACGGTGTCCTTCGACACACGCAGGATCGCAGCGATCTCGCCGGCGACGAGGTCGAAGAGGATGTCCTCGGCCTCCTGCGGCGACTTGCCCTCGATCATCGCGACGAGGTCCATCTTGGTGCCTTCGCCGCCCGACGCGTGCTGGTCGGCGCTGCGCAGGATCACTTCGAACAGCGCGTTCTTGGCAACCGGAAGGTTGCGGGCGGCAGACCAGTCGATCTCCGAGATCATCACCACGGCCGCATCGACCGTGCCTGGATCGAAGGCCAGATGGTTTTCGACCATGTCGAGCGCCGTCTGCGCCTTCAGCGCCGTCTTGCCGATGCGCTTGGCAAGCAGGTCGTTCACATCGGTGTTCTGGACCAGGTAGCCCTTGTCTGCGATCGCGCCGAAGCCGACGGCGAGACCGGCAAGGCCGCGAGCGCGGCGGGCGCGGGCGAGACCTTCGAGGTAACCGTTGGCGGCGACATAGTTCGCCTGTCCGGGATTGCCGACAAGTGTGGTTGCCGACGAGAACAGGATGAAGTTGTCGAGCGTGTCATGGCTGGTGAGCGCGTCGAGAACGGCAGCGCCCTTGGCCTTGGTGTCGATGACAGGGCGGTTGCGTTCGCCGTTGAGGTTGCTGATCAAAGCGTCGTCGAGCACCATGGCGGCATGCACCACCGAGCGAAGCGGCGCGATGGCGCGCAACTCGCTGAGAAGCCGCTCGGTTGCTGCCGGATCGGTGACGTCGCAGGCGTGAACCGAGGCGGAAACGCCGGCCTTGGTCCAGCCTTCCATCATCGCGGTGGTCTCTGCGTCGGCCAGACCGCGGCGCGAGCAAAGCGCAATCTTCCGTGCGCCCTTCTCGACCAGCCAGTTGGCTGCGGCAAGCCCGAAGCCGCCGATGCCGCCGACCACCAGATGCATCCCGTCCGGATCGACCGCCATGCCATCGCGCGCACGCGTGGCGACGCGGTGCTGGTCCGAAACCGGCGGCAAGACGACGATCTTGCCGATATGTCCCGCATTCTGCATCAGCCGGAATGCGTTGCCGATCTCGTCGAAGTCGAATGGGCGGTAGGGAAGCGGCGTGAGCTTGCCGGCTTCGAACAACGCGCCGATCTCGGTGAAGATCCGCTTGGTGAGCTTGGGCTGGTTGACCAGCAGCTGGTCCGCGTCGATGCCGAAATAGCTGACGTTGCGACGGAACGGACGCAGGCCGATCTTGCTGTCGGCATAATAGTCGCGCTTGCCGAGTTCGAGGAAACGGCCGAAGGGCTTCACCAGCGCCAGGCTCTGCTCCATTGCTTCGGCAAAGAGCGAGTTCAGGACGAGGTCGACGCCATCGCCGCCCGTCACCGCGCGGACATCGTTGACGAAGCCGAGCGAGCGGGAATCGAACACGTGATCGGCGCCGAGCATCGACAGGAACCGACGCTTCTCGCGGGTGCCCGCGGTGGCGATGACTTTCGCGCCCTTCAGCTTGGCAACCTGCAGCGCGGCAAGGCCGACGCCCCCGGCAGCACCGTGGATGAGGATCGTCTCGTCCGGCTGGATGCGGCCGAGTTCCACCATGGCATAGTAGGCCGTGAGGAAGGCGACAGGAACCGTTGCGGCTGCAACCGGGCTGACCGTCTGCGGCAGGCGCGCGACACCGGCGCGCGACACCACGGCATGGGTGGAGAAGGCGGAGGAGGCGATCGCCATGACGGCGTCGCCGACGGCGAGATCGTCGACACCTTCGCCGACCGCTACCACGTGGCCTGAAAGCTCCATGCCGATCGTGGCGCCGGCAAAGCCGTCTTCGAGCGCCTCTTCGGGCAGCAGGCCCATCGCCCACATCACGTCTCGGAAGTTGAGGCCGGTCGCGGCGACCGCGACGACGACTTCGCCGTGCCCGGCCGACGGGATGTCACTTTCTTCCCAGACGATGCTGCCGACCTGCGAGCTGACGCGCTGGCGGATCGTGGCGGCCTTGAAGGCTGACGTTGCCGCATGGCTGTTGTCGACTGGGCCCGGCACCGCGCGGATTTCCAGCAGCGCTGCCCGGTCTTGCGTCAGCAGCCATTCACGGTTGGCGCCGGCGTTGGCAAGCAGCGGTGCGGCTGCCTTGACCTGTTCGACCGCCGTCGGGGATCCATCGATGTCGAGTGCGTGCACGTCGAGGAATTCGTACTCGTTCTGGAGAACGCGCGCGAAAGTCCAAAGGCCGGCATTCACGCCGTCGCTTGCAACCGGTGCTCCGACCATCCGGCCGGAGATCGGGGCGCCGCCGGGCGCAACCAGCACCAGACGCGGGCGCTTGTCGTCGACAGGCTCCGCCCCACCGAGATGCTGGCGCAACGCTTCGGCGAAGGCGCCAAGGGCGAGGATCTGCTTCTGCAGGGATGCAGAATCTTCCGTGGGTGACGCGGATGTCGGCGAGGCCAGGAAAACAGCCCGCGCCGGCCCGTCGCCGAGCGTCGAAAGGGCTCTGACAAGCAGCGTCTTGTCGGCTGCGATGTCGCCGCTGAGACGAACCGGAACAGCTGAACCTTCGGGCTTGCTGGGCTGGTCGCCAGCGACCTGCAACAGCAGATAGGACCCGGTGGCCGGCACTGCGGCTGCGGTCGCAGCTGCAGCCGCGCCGCGCGCTTCGAGCCAGATGAGATTGCCGCTTGCGCATTCAAGATCGGCAATCTCGATGTCGCGCAGGTCAAGGTCACCGAGGCATTTCTGCCAGTGCGACGCGGCTGCAAGGCTGCCGATCGGGAATTCCGCGGTCTGGCTGCGGGTAAACCAGCCCTCGGAAAGGCCGAGCGCAAAATCGTTGAACAACGACGGCGCGCTGACGGCGGCGATCAGGGCGCCGGTGTCGCGAAGCGTGGCGCGCAATGCCGTTCTCACCGCGACGTCATCCTCGATCAGACCGTAGAGCCCGTCGGAGGCGCTGACGACCAGATCAAAGGGAGCAAGCGTGGCGAGCGCGCCCTTGGCGAGCACATGCACATGGGCGTCGTTCTCGAACGCGAGCTCAAGGCCGCGCTGTGCGTTGTCGCGCGCTTCGAACACGGTCAGGCTTGCGCCATGCTGTTCGCAAAGTGCTGCCAGGCGGCGGGTGAAACCGGCCGAAACGCTGCCGAGTTCCACAACGCGAAGGCGCGTGCCGGCCGGCTGTGCGCAAAGGGCCTTATCGAGCGCGTCGAGGACGAAGGCCATCCGCTGGCGGCTTGCTTCGGAATGCACCGCCTGATGGTCGAGCGTCGCATCGCTGATGAAGCTGGAGCCAGGCGCCTCAACGCCCGTCTGCAAGGCCTTAATGCGCGCCAGTGCTTCGGCGTAGGCGTTGTTGATCAGAACGGCCTCAACCGCCCGCTCAGGTCGCTCGCCGTAGAGTTCGCGCAGGATTTCAGACACCTCAGGCAGATTGAAATCCTGAGCGACGGTCCAGACGCCATCCTTGTGTTGGCTGAGCCCGGCGTCTTCGAGGACATAGAGGCAGCTCGTCACGAAACACTGGAAGGCGAAATCGCCCGGCAGAGTGTTGCCGTTTATCGTCGGTCGGCCCTTGCCGACCTTGAGCGCGATCTCCTGGCAAGCCCGGTAGATGGCCGCATTGAAGAGCAGCGTCGCATTGTCGATGCCGGACCCGTCGTTGGCCGGCACGGCGACCGGTACGGGCGACAGGGTGTTGCGCTGAACACCCGCAAGCACGATGTCCGATTGCACCGCTTCGTAGTGGAACGACAGGGCGTCGAGTGTCTTGTGCTTGCGCAGATAGGTGCGGCGGAAGCGGCAGTCGTCGAAATGGGCGATCGGTTCGCCAGACTTGCCGAAGAAATGGAATCTGGCCTTGATCGAGTTGGCGCTGACGCGCTCGATCTCGATCATCGCGCGGGCGATCGGCAGGCCGCCATTGACCACACGCACCGCACCGAAGCGCACGGGGATGTAAGGTGCGCCGCTCTTGTCGCCGGTGAACCGGTCGAAGAGTGCGACCAGTCCATGGAACGTCGCATCGACCGAGATCGGATTGAGCGCGTAGCGCACCAGCGGGTGGCCGCTGGCATCAGGCGCTTTCAGTTCGACTTCGACCAGTCGGTCGCCGTAAGCCACCGCTCTTGCAAGCAGCTGGAAGCGCGGCCCGTAGTCGAGGCCAAACTGCCGTGCCGTCTCATAGGCGCGGGCAGGCGCCACGGTCGCAGTTTTGGCGAGACCGGCAAGCGACGGATAGACGTGCTCTTCCGCCGGCAGCGGCTTGCGGCAGCGGGCAACGGCGTGCACGGCCCAGTCGTCTTCGGACAGCCGTTCGCGCGAGCGGATTTCAATGTCGCCCGTCTCCGGCGAAAGCACGGTCGACAGTTCCATGATCTTCGTGTCGCTGAGTTCCAGCGGCCGCACGATCTCGAGATTGGTAATCTCGACCTCTTCGCTGCCGTAGAACTGCTGCGCTGCCGCAACCGCAATCTCGATGAAGCCGCTTCCCGGAAGGATCGCCTTCCCGTCGACGACATGTTCCGCAAGGTCGGGAAAGAGGTGGGCGTCAACGTGGTTTTTCCAGTTGCCGCTGTTCGGGTCGCTGCGCCAGCCCGACAGGCGATAGGGCCGTGCGACCCGGCCGAAGAGATCCGTAGCGTCGGTCGTTGCCGCCGGACGCAGTTCAACCGGCTCGAACGGCAGGCTTGGCAGGGCGATCGATGCGTTGCGCTTGCCGAAAACCCGGGTCGTATCGACGACCGCACCATGGGCGACGGCGCGCGCCATCGCCGCCGAGATCGGATCCCGGCCGGTTTCGCCGACGTCGCGAAGCAGCGTCGGCACCACCATTCCGGGGGCGGCTGCGTGCTTGATCGTCTCCTTGACGTAGGATGACAGGATCGGGCGCGGCGAGATCTCGACGAACAGACGGCAGCCCATCTCGATCGCAGCTTCCGCGGCCGCCTGGAAGCGGACCGGCTCGCGAACGTTTTTCCACCAGTAGTCCGGATCGAGCTGGGTTCCCTCGAGCGCGGCACCGGTCACGGTCGACAGATAAGTCAGCTCGGTGCGACGCGGTGCGATATCCGGGATGTCGGAAAGGAAGGCGTCCTTCGCCCGGTCGATGATCGGGTGGTGGAACGGATAATTGATGTCGAGGATCTGGACCGGGATCTTGGCCTTGCGGGCGGCATCGCGGAAGGCCGAAATCTGGTCAGCCGGCCCGGAGATCGTCACGGAGTTGTGGGCGTTGATCGCAGCGACGCAAAGCTGGCCGAGACCGCGCGCCTCGGCAAAGGCGCGGGCAGCCTCTTCGCCGAGCATGGCGGCGGCCATCGTGCCGTGACCGGCGAGCAGGTCCTGGTGCAGCGAGCGCTTGGCGACGATCGAAACCGCATCGACCAGCGAGAGCGCGCCGGCGGCATAAGCCGCAGCGATTTCACCAACGGAATGACCGAAGACCGCGACCGGCTTGATGCCCATGGCAACCAGCGAGTCCGAAAGCGCTGCCTGCACTGCAAAGAGCAGCGGTTGCGCGATTTTGGTGTCGCCAAGCTTCTTGTCGAGATCCGGATCGTTGATGAGGTCGGTGAGCGCGATGTCGGAGTGGAACTTGAACAGCGCGCTGACCGAGGTGAAACACTGGCGGAAATGCAGGTTCTCGCGGAAGGCCTCTACACCCATGCCGGCCCATTGCGAACCGTTTCCGGAGAAGACGAAGGCGACCTTGGCGTCGCGCACGACAGCTTCGCCGACTTCACCGATATCCGAGCCGGGCTTCTCAAGGTGGCTCGCGATCGCGCGCACGATATCCTCGGGCTGGTCACTGCGGGCCGCGAACCGATGGCGCATATGGCTGCGATTGGCGCCGGACGCGGCGACCATCGAGCGGACTTCCCCCTTGGACGCATTGGCAAAGGCGGACTTGTAGTCCTTCAACAGCGCTTCCAGGCTGGAGGCCGTATGCGCGCTCGCCAGGAAGACATGTCCCGACGACGACGGGTTCGACACCTTTTCATCGGCCGCCGGTTCCGGATCGCTGATGACGACGTGCGCATTGGCGCCGCCGAAGCCGAAGGAGTTGATGCCGGCAAGACGCGCGCGCTTGCCGCGCAGAAGCTCGATCGGGTTCGCCGTGACGCGAACATTGAGGCCGTCGAAGTCGATATGCTCGTTCGGCGTGTCGAAGTGCAGCGACGCCGGCAGATAATTGTTCTCCAGCGCCATCACGGCCTTCAGCATGCCGAAGAGGCCGGATGCCGGCTCGGTGTGGCCGATGTTCGACTTGATCGAACCGATCGGCACCGGAGCGCGGCGCCTGGCGCCGATGACCGTTCCGATCGACCAGACTTCGGCCGGATCGCCGACCTTGGTGCCGGTGCCATGGCCTTCGACGAAAGCCACCTGGTTGGCGTCGATGCCGTTGCCCTCGTAGATCGCTTTCAGGAGATTGGCCTGGGCTTCACGTGATGGCAGCGAAATGCCGTTGGTGCGGCCGGCCGAATTCACCCCGGTCGCCACGATCCGCGCATAGCTGCGGTCCTTCTCCCGGCGCGCCCGGTCGGAACGGCGAAGTACGAAGACCACGCCGCCTTCGGCGCGCACATAGCCTGCACCGTCATTGTCGTAGGCGCGGCAGAGGCCTTCCGGCGACAGCATGCGCGCCTGGGCGAAGCCGACGAAAGGCAGCGGATGGGCAAGGATATTGACGCCGCCGACGATGGCGGTGTCGATTTCGCCTGAGGTCAGCGCCCGCATCGCCTGGTCGAGCGCGACCAGGGAGGAGGAACAGGCCGTGTCGACCGTCATGCTGGGGCCGCTGAGGCCGAAGATGTGCGAGATGCGGTTCGATACGATCGACAGCGTATTGCCGGTCATGAAATAGGGGCCGGCGGCCGCCGGATCTTCGACCGTCAGGTTGGCATGGTCGAGGCTCGATGCGCCGATATAGACGCCGACATTCTCGCCGTGAAGGGATGTCGCCGAGATGTTGGCGTCTTCAAGCGCCCGCCAGGCGAGCTGCAACAGCACGCGCTGCTGCGGGTCCATGTACATGGCCTCGCGCTGCGACATGCCGAAGACGGCGGGGTCGAAATCGTAAAGCTGGTCCAGCACGCCGGCTGCGAAGGAGTAAGTCTTTCCTTGCGTGCCCATGACAGGATGCCAAAATCGCGCGACGTCCCAGCGATCCGACGGAATGCTGGTGACGGTGCACTTGCCTTGACGTAGAAGTTTGAACAACGCCGAAGGCGATTCTGCTCCAGGGGCGAGGCATGCCCGCCCAATAATCTCAACAGCCATGTATGATCGAACGCTCTAAACTGCCGTTAAAGTTGCATCTGCGATTGCGTGTCGGGAGACGAATTGCAATCGCCAATCGTCATGCAGCGGGGCTGTCCCCAGCTATATTCGTTCCGCCTCATTAGTCAGCTTTTAACTTAAAGTCCCTAGCTTTCAACCCCTAAAGACTGAAGATATACACGCTGTCAACGCCAACCCAAGGCAGACACGGCAACAAACCACGCTCAAGGTAGAGAAGGTATGACCAGAAAGACGCGGCTCCAAATAATTTGGCCGTCTTGGTCTTCGGGTGACTTGTTGTGGGACGGCGATTGTGCTTTTCAGAGACCGGCGAATTCCCTGCCGGGAGATGATGCGGTGCAGAACTGTGAGCAAAATCATGGCTGTGCCGAATTTGGAGTGTCGTAGTGAAACGAGTCAGTGCCCTTCTGCTTTGTTCCGCCCTCGTGGGATGCCAGGCCGTCCCGGGCGAGGGGCCCTTGGCCGGAGCGATCGTCAAGGATGCCGGCCAGTCTGGCGCCGAGATCGGCCGCCAGAATGCGACCGTTTTTGATATCGTTGATGTGGATGGCCGCTCGGCGCGACTGGTTTCCGACTATGTGTCCTCGACGCTGAACCGGCGCTTCGGCGTTGGCGGCGGTGTCGGGCGGGTCGTCATCGGTGTCGGCGACGCCTTGAAGGTATCGATTTTCGAGGCCGGCAGCGACGGCCTGTTTTCGACCCAGGACTCCAAGCAGACCAGCATCGATCTCGTCGTTCAGCCCGACGGCAAGGCAGCGATCCCCTATGTCGGACCCGTGCGCTTTGCCGGCCTGACGCTGGAACAGGCGCGCCAGGAAATCCTCGAAGCGCTGAAGCAGAAGGCGGTCGAGCCGGATGTCATCGTGACGAGCATGAGCACCGCTTCGCGCAACGTCACGGTTTCGGGTGCCGTCGGCAAGTCTTCGGTGGTTCCGCTCAGCCTCGTCGACGAGACCATCAACGAGGTCATCGCCAAGGCCGGCGGGCCTGCGGCTCAGCCCTACGAGACCTATGTGACGCTGGTGCGCGGCAAGAAGACCGGAACGGTCCTCCTGAAGTCGATCATCGAAAATCCGTCCGAAAACATCCACGTCAAGCCCGGTGACCAGATCTTCGTGACGCGCGATCCGCGCCGCTTCACGATCCTTGGCGCGGTCAAGGCCAACCAGCGCGTCGAATTCGGCGCCAACGATCTCAACCTGCTCGAGGCGATGGGCCTTGCCGGCGGCGGCTCGGACTACGCGCTCGACATGAAGGGCTATTTCGTCTTCCGTTACGAAGAGCCGGATGTCGTCATGAGCCTGCTCGGCCAGCAGCGTTTCAACGAAATGCTGCGCAAGGGCATGAAGACCGACAGCATGGGCCGCTACCCGATCGTCTACCGCTTCGACATGAGCAAGCCGGACAGCCTGATCGTCGGTCAGACCTTCCCGGTCAAGAACCGCGACGTCATTTATGCCTCGCGCCACCCGTCGGTCGATTTTTCGAAGTTCCTGAATTTCGTCGCCCAGCCGGTCGGCATCGCCAATTCTGGCTTCTCGATCGCCGACAACATCAACAGCCTCGGCAACTAGCTGCCCTTGCAGGCATGAACTCAAAGGGGGCGTCGACCGAAAGGTCGGCGCCCTTTGTCTTTGTCCCGTTGACGCGCGTCAAAGCCTCAGGAAGCGGCTTGTCGGCGCCCAATTTCTGTGATTGATCTTGGACTTAAATCGATTTTGGTGATCGATGGAACTTCGTCGATCCGGGGGGAAGCGATGGCGGATAGAGCGTTGATTGTCGTGGACGTGCAGAACGATTTCTGCCCGGGCGGCGCGCTTGCGGTCACAGGCGGCAACGAGATCGTTCCGATCGTCAACAGCCTGATCGGCCGCTACGAGCATATTGTCCTGACCCAAGACTGGCACCCGGCCGGCCATTCCAGCTTTGCCTCCAGTCATCCCGGCAAGGCCCCATTCGAAATGATCGCCATGCCCTACGGCGCCCAGACGCTCTGGCCCGATCACTGCGTCCAGGGAAGTGCCGGCGCAGATTTCCATCCAGCACTTGAATGGACCCGTGCGGAGCTTCTGATCCGCAAGGGCTTCCGGCCCGAGATCGACAGCTATTCGGCCTTCTTCGAGAATGACCGACGCACGCCGACCGGCCTGACCGGCTATCTGCGCGATCGCGGTATCCGCAAGGTGGTGCTGTGCGGACTGGCGACCGATTTTTGCGTCGCCTTCTCCGCGATCGATGCCGTTGCCCAGGGTTTTGCGACATCGGTCAATCTCGAAGCCTGTCGGGGTATCGACCTCAACGGCTCGCTTCAGGCCATGATCACGCGCATGTGTGATGCCGGCGTTGAACTGAACTAGAGCGTCCTTTGTGCGTTCATGCCAACGCACGGCGCTCAAGGGTCGATACCCTCGTCTCGAGGAAGGAGCAGTTTTACCGATGACCAAGACCGATATTGCCAGGCGCGTTTACAATCATACCTGGAAGCTCGACCCGATCGTGCGCAGCCTGCTCGACACGGACTTCTACAAGCTCCTGATGCTGCAGATGATCTGGCAGCTCTACCCGGATGTCGATGCGACCTTTTCGCTGATCAACCGCACGAAGACGGTGCGCCTTGCCGGCGAGATCGACGAGCAGGAACTGCGCGAGCAGCTCGATCACGCGCGCGAGCTGCGCTTTTCCAAGAAGGAGATGATCTGGCTCGCCGGCAACACGTTCTACGGCCGCAAGCAGATCTTTTCACCGGAATTTCTTGCCTGGCTTTCGAAATTCAAGTTGCCGGACTACGAACTGAAGCGGCGCGACGGCCAGTTCGAGCTGACTTTTCGCGGTCGCTGGGCCGAGACCACCATGTGGGAGATCCCGGCGCTGGCGATCATCAACGAGCTGCGCTCGCGTTCGGCGATGAAGGGTCTCGGTCCCTTCACCCTCGATGTGCTCTACGCCCGCGCCAAGGCGAAGATGTGGTCCAAGGTCGAGCGCCTCAGGCAGTATCCGAACCTCCGGATCTCCGATTTCGGCACGCGCCGGCGTCACAGCTTCCTGTGGCAGCGCTGGTGTGTCGAGGCGCTGAAGGAAGGCATCGGCAGTTCCTTCTCCGGCACGAGCAATGTGCTTTTGGCCATGGCCAACGATCTGGAAGCGCTCGGCACCAACGCGCATGAGCTGCCGATGGTGGCCGCAGCGCTCGCCCGCAACGACAAGGAACTGGCGACAGCTCCCTACAAGGTGCTGCAGGACTGGAACCAGCTTTACGGCGGCAACCTCCTGATCGTTCTGCCGGATGCCTTCGGAACGGCAGCGTTCTTGCGCGACGCGCCCAAATGGGTGGCTGACTGGACGGGGTTCCGCCCCGACAGCGCGCCGCCGATCGAAGGCGGCGAAAAAATCCTGGCGTGGTGGAAGAAGATGGGCAAGGACCCGCGCGAAAAGCTGCTGATCTTTTCCGATGGCCTCGACGTCGACACCATCATCGAGACCTACAGGCACTTTGAGGGGCGTGTGCGCATGAGCTTCGGCTGGGGCACCAATCTCACCAACGATTTTGCCGATTGCGCGCCGACGGAGATCCGGGGCCTCAACCCGATCTCCATCGTCTGCAAGGTCAGCGAGGCCAACGGGCGCCCGGCGGTCAAACTCTCCGACAACCCGCGCAAGGCGACCGGTGACCCGGCCGAGGTCGAGCGCTACCTGAAGTTCTTCGGATCCGAGGACTTCGTCGAGCAGGCGGTCAAGGTCTAGGCAGGGAGATCGGATGGACGCTCAGCGATCATTGGTCCGAAGTCAAAAAGAAACCGGCACGAGCCGGTTTCAAAAGGGGATCAAAGATGTTGCGACTGTCCATCATCGCATTATCAAATCTGGCAGTGGAATCTTAAGGTTGCGTTAAGGCGCCGATCGGCTCGCCCAACTCGTTCGTCTAGAAGACGAACATGTAGAGAAGGATGATGACGATGAGCGGCACGCCCATGAGCCAGAGTACGATGCCTTTCATTGGGAAGCCTCCACGTTGCTTTCTTTGCAACGGTAACGCGGCATCGGGGAATACGTTCCCAATGCCGCGAGGCGTTGGGTTCAACGCATTGCCTGAAGGCGGGCTTCACCCTTGCTGAGGAAACAGGCCTTGTCGAAAAGCGCGGTATCGAGCGGGTTGGGCAAGCGTATGTCCCGCATATCCGGAAAACGCTTTGCATCCGCGTCATAGGACCGGTCTATCTGCGAGATGAAGACGATGATGAGGCCGCGTTGTCTGGCGAATGCCCTGAGGCTTCGAACCTGCTCGTCGAGCTCGGGGCTTTCGCGCCGCTGGTCGAGGATCTGCAGATAGTCGACGATCACGAGGGTGCCTGGCGCGGTCGCCGCCAGGGTCCCGATGATGTAGTCGGCTGAAATCGCGTCGGAGCAATCGATGTGAAACAGACCGGCAAACCGGTCGTAGTCCTCGCCGATCGCCGCAAACCGGCCGATCACGTCCTTCAGCGTGTATTCCAGCGTGAAGAACCACGCGCTGTGGCCGTCTCTCATCGCATCGACCGCAAACTCAAGGCTTTTCAGCGTCTTGCCCTGGCCCGGCCGTGCGGCGACGAGGACGAGATCTCCCTTGGACAATCGGGAGTGCAGGCTCGCTGTCGCGTTTCCGGCGGCCGCATGCTTGGCCGCGAGCAGGCTCCAGCTGGCGCAACCTTCCTCGGCGGCGATACGATCAAGCGCCTCATGCAGGGAAATGCTCGCTTCGCGGCACAGGCGCCTCGCCTTGCGTTTCAAGTGATAGATCGGCGCAGACAATTTCATCGGTATCCTCCTGATGCGGGCGATCTGCGCAGTCCCTCCTTGTGCTCAATGCCCGAACAGTCGGTTCGATGATGGAAGTGCGCCCCGTATGAAATCTACTTTCCCAGGCGGAGGGGGGAGGCATGGGCGTGCCCGAATCGAGCATAGCGCAGATCCCGCACGACGGGAATTGCGCTGGCGCCGCATGGGCGAGCGGCGCTGTGCAGACGCATGCCGCGTCCGTCACCGCATGCCGTCCAGCTGTTCACGCACGCAGAAGCGTCACCACGCGCGGCGAATATGCATCCGATTTTCTTGAAGGAAAATGGTGCTGCTAGAGAGATTTGAATTTCCTCTAAGATCTCAGTTTATCTATAAAAATCAAGTGGTTGTCGTTTGTCTGTCGTTGAAGACTGTAACAGTTCGCTGTAACGTCTGCAAGTGGCGATAGTTCCCTTTCGTTCCTTTGGCTGCAATGTCGGGGCGCCCTATTGGTGGGGTTGTCGGGGTGCGTTTCTAAAGAAAGTTCTGGATGGGGGTGATGCAATCCTTCCTGCTACTTGACCGTGTGCGAGCCGTCGGGTGACTGTCTCTCTATCACGGGGGCAAGCCATGGAAGAAACCACTAAGAAGACGCCGGCGTTAACAGTGCACGGTGGGCGGCAGATTATCTTTCTGAGCGCAGTATTCTATCTTCTATCAGTCGCAGTTTGGCTCCTCGACTTGGCGGGAGTTAGCCTTCCAACTCTGTCACTGAGTTTCCCGCTTATCCTTGGCGTCCTGTCCACCGCCGTGGGAGCGTTGATTATTACTGGTGCGCGGCTCGAAGTCTTTGGGCCCGCTGAGAACACACCCTCTGACAACGAAATACTCGCGCTTCGAGAAGAGTTGGGCCGCGTTCGGCAAGCGCTGGCAATGAGTGATCCAAAGGTTGACGATGCGTCGCTCCGAAAAATTGTAAAAGAGGTTGCTACTTCGGAGATTGCCAACGCCGCAAAAGACGCGATCGTAGCGGACTATTCAGTGGCGATCGTGGAGGAACGTAAGACTTCCCTTATCGCAAAGAAGGGCGATGAGTTCTTAACAGGACTGTACCGACAGATCGAGAACCAGCGGATTTCCGCAAATTCGAACCTCGTTTGGGGAATTGCTTTTGGGGTACTTGGGCTGATGTTTATGGGCGGCTTCATTATTTACCCCATCATAAGCGAACCGCCCCGTGTTTGGAATGGTTCGGCATACGTGCAAGCACCTGTTGTAGAGCATAGCTGGACGTACTTCGTTCAACAGTTCTTCCCTAGGTTAACCTTCGTTTTGATCTTTGAGAGTCTCTCGTTTTTCTTCCTGAGAGCTTATGGGCAAGATCGAACGATGATGCGCTTCTTGAGGAACGAGGCGACTAACGTAGAGGCCAAGATAATGGCGCTACTTACTTCCCTTCACTTTGGAGATCCGTCGGCAAAGACGCACTCAATTAAGGCCTTGATGGCCACAGAACGAAACTTCACCATAGGTAAGGGTGAGAAACTGATCCATGAGGTATTCTCCGATGAGCAATCGATGTGGATCGAAAAAATAGGTGATCGGCTAATTCCAATGATGGAAAAGGCCGTAGCCAAGAGTAGTCCTAGCAAGTCGCGCAGCAAGGCTGTCGCTGCTCAAGCAGAGATTGTTTGACATCGCCGATCTGATGCTAGGTAAAAAACACCGGTGGAGGATTTGACGAGGAAGGTAAACCGACCCATCCCAGCCGCCGAGGCTCTTGTTTGAAAGCCGGGGCGGGCAGGGAGTTGTGCTCAAAGGACGCGGCGTGAGGCCGTGCCTTTCGCGAGGAGCGATCTCAGGCTCCTCAGGTATTTGCAACGCCTATCGGCTCTGAATTGCCTCTACGGCGTCAGGATACGAACGATATTTCTGGACACGTATCGACCTCGCTTCGCTCTCTACGCAATCGAGGTCAGCCCAAGTCCTGAGCGCTCGGTCTCGCTGGAAGACGGGAATATGTCCGTTCCCGTCGAGGGCCTTGCGGATGATGTGGGCCTTCCCCCTCGGATCATGCCCAAGGTCAACGAGCTTCCGACACAACGGCGAGAGCGGCCCCTTGGTGGTGCTGCGGTTTCGACGGGAGGTGAGATCGACCGTGAGGCCGCTTTCGACATGACGGGCGACATACGAGCCGATCAGTTCGATGGTGTGCATGGCGGTCATGACCGCTGGGATCAATGCAGGATACCTTTCCTGTTGGTGGTGATTTGATGATGAAGGGGGCGCACTGGCGACGCCGCCCCGAGACCGGCATTCTTTCTGGTGCGGTGAAGGCGATTTACGAGCGCTGAGGGTTTGGCTGGGCGTTGACACCGGAGACGAACCGAAGCGCGTCTATGGCTGTTACCGGAAACATTGTCTGAGGCTGTCACAGATCGCCCTGGGCGAAGACGACAGCGCAACTCCAGTTGATCTCAGGCTGACTACTGGTCGGGAGGAGATCGTTGATCCTCCTCATTACGGATCAGACATCGGTGCGAGCGATGGAAGGCTCTCGCGTGGAAGCCACGGTGGATCACCTGCGAGAGGGAGTCTCAGGACAGCCCAAGGCAATGCCGCAGGTGTGGACCGTGGATTACTGCAGTGAGGCTCTGGTCATGGGAAGGAGTGGTGATGACACCCTCCCCCTCTCTCGGGAGTTGTGGCCCATGCTTCAGGGCTACCTAGGTTATAACCATAGTTTAACCTAAGGGGCTCCGCCCAAGGCGCCTACTGTTGCCCCTATTGCCCGAGGTGGTGCGAGGAGCGACAAGCACTCCTCGGGTATCTCAAACGAGTGGTCGTTCTCGTAGGCCAACTACCACGATCCATTGGCGGTCGCAGTCTTCCCGCTCATAAAGTGCGCACAGTTCCTCGAACTCTGCGTCGTGAACCTCTTCGATATGCACTTGCAGATCATCCATCGGGCCGCTCACATTGGCAGCCTGACGTGCCTCGTTGAGGGTTGGAGCGACGATCAGACGTTGATGGCCATCGAAGAAAAAGTCGCCGAGGAAGTACGCGGCATGGAAGAAGCGGAACGGTGCGACAGGATTGGCATTGAGAGTAGCAGCGGACATGAGAAGCCTTTCGAGGTGAGCGTGAGTGGGTGCAAAATCAAAAAAATGAAATTGCTCCTGTTGCCCCTATTCGACCCCGCTTCATGACGCCGTACGGGCTCTTCTGGGCGTGTTCCGCAGTTCCGGCTAGGGTGGTGGCAGAAAACGCTTCCGCCTCCAGGGTGCCTCTACCGCAGCAGAATGCGGTGATCCGCTATGAAGACTGGGCGGAGGCTCGATCTAAGACCCTCGACACTTGCGTCGGCGTCCACTTGCCGCCTCGGGATGTCGGAATGTTCATGCTGTCCAACGTCTCGGCTATGGCGCTCAGGGTCTGCCCCGACGCTCTCAACGGCCCGACGATCTTCATGACCTTGGCTGCTTCGGCGCCGGCCTTCTGCTGGATCGCTTCGTTGCGCTTCATCGTCTTGTCGCGTAGACCACCGAGGCGGACGCCCCGTCCCTTCGCTGCCTTCAGTGCCGCCTTGGTCCGCTCCGAAATGAACGTCCGCTCCTGCTCGGCAAGGGCCGCGTAGATGTGAAGCTGGAACTTGTCAGCCTGTGGCATCTGGGCGACCCGCAGCTTCACCTTCTTGTCATCCATGAGCGTGGCAATGAACGACACCTTGCGGCTCAGACGATCCAGCTTGGCGACCAGCAACTCGGCCCCGGTCTTGCGCACCAGTTCTAACGCCTTGGCCAACTCGGGGCGTTCGCTGTCCGCACCGGACTGGATGTCTTGGAACTCGCCGACGATCTCGAAGGGGATGTCGGAGAACTTCTCGAGGAAGATGTCGATGTCCCGCTTCTGAGCCTCCAGCCCGAGACCGCTGCGGCCTTGGTCCTCGGTGCTCACGCGGGTGTAGATGGCGTACTGCAGCATGTCTGATCTCCTGCGCTGGGAGGAGTGTGTCAGGGTAATTATCAAATGTCAACGAACGTTGTGCATGATAATTCGCTCGACGAGATGGAGCGGACCTGCGTCATTTCATCCCTGGTGCGATTTGGGCCTAACGTGACGTTTCCGCGCCCCAAAACCCGCTAGTTCGCCTTACGCACACCTCTTGGGGACTGTTTTGATGGACCAATGGCTGCAACCGTGGATACCCCGCCAAGAAGCGTTCCCAGAAAAAACGACAAAAATGTCACCCATATTAAACAGATGATTTACACTATAAAGCGCATTTGCTATTTGCGGAGGCATGATGATTAAGAATTTGTCTGAACTCGCTTCGAAAGAGCGACTGGAAGGGCTCCGGATTTCAGAGCGATGGGGAGCGATAGCGGGCGCGGGATATCAAGCGCTTCCGGACGTCCTGCTGTTCGCTCAATCTGAGCTGCGCCTATCCAGTGAGGAGTTGAATGTGCTGCTAAACTTGCTTGCTCATTGGTGGCGGCCGAAGGATGTCGTGTTTCCCCGGGCGACGACAATCGCGGAACGAATGGGTGTGAGCCAACGCACGGTTCAAAGGATCACGAAGTCGCTTGAAGCGAAGGGTTTCATAGCCAAAAGCCGCACCGAAGATGGGCGGCCCTACTACGATGTGACGCCGACCAGAAACCTCCTCGCGCCCTACGCCGAGAAACGGCTGGAAGAGAAGCGGCAAGCGAGGCAACTGAACGATGCGCAAAGCCGCAGTGAACATGCCCGAGCGGGCGCCGAGGCACTCCATGGAACGGAAAGGGCGGCTGGTGGCCACTGGGAGTAACGGAGCAACCGATGGACTTGGCGATGCCAAGCCCACCGGAACAATGGTTGAAATGGGAGGAGGTGCGAATATGGAACCGCCTTAGCCCTATTTCGTCCCGGAGAAAGCCGTTGCAGCGGCCCAATCCGGCAGCCCCGTAGGGGTGCAAAGGGTCGAGGCGCGAATGCCTCGGCTCCGACACACGCACAGGATATCATGCGTACATTCGCAGGGTCAAACTTGATGAAGATGCCGTGTGGTTTTTCGGTAGGAGGGTACCCCGAGGGGGGAAGTTCGAGCTTGCCATTCATCCGATGGGTGGCGCACATTTCTGCACCAAACATTCCGGCGTTGCTGACTGCAGACCATCAGCAGGCTTTTCTCACTGGACTGTGGCTGTCTCCGATCCACCCACGTACTTCTCGAACACCCACTGGTACGTCCGCTCGACCTTTTCATCGAAGATGCCTTGCCCATATGCCTGAGGAAGACCGTCGTCGTAAAGCTGCTGGATGGTGGCTTTGACTGCAGCTTTCGCCCGTTCCTTCAGTCGCCAGTCCAGAACCAGCTTCTCAGTCTTCAGTTTCTCCAGCAAGGATTTCGCCACGCGTTTGACGAGGTCCTCATCCTCGGGACCGAGCTTCGGTTCCGGCTGCGTCAGGATGTCAAAGATCGCCAGTTCTTCCTCAGTCAGCCCTTCGCGGATCGCTCTTTGATCCTCCGCGTTCATGTCGCCAACTAGGGCGAGTAGCTGTTCGAAAAAGTCGGCGGCTGTGAGGCTTCCGGCGTTATATGCGGCAATCAGCGTTTCAAAGCGCTCAACGAGGCCACGTCGCGTAGGGTTTCGCGCGGCCAATTCCTCTAACCGATCTTCGACGGCCCTACGGAGGCGCTGAGTTTCGGTGCGCTGTCGGTTGCCCTGTCCGAACATCGCCCTCAGCCGCTCAATGTCGAGGCGGGACAGATTGAACAGCCCTTCGGTATCGCCATTCTCGCGGATAGGTGCAGTGATCTCGACACCCGCGATGGAGTTGTCAAGGAGCGCTTCGATCCGGCTGGCTACCTCGGAGATGTCCGGGCGCTCAGCAAGGGAGCGAATGCGTTCGGCTATCACCTCTATGGCTGCGGAGATTTTTCGGTAGGGCTCGGCTCGGGCATCGGGAAGGACGGCCTTGAACGTGCTCCAGACATTCGAGGCGAGTGCAAGGAAAGTGCGCCGCTCGGGGTCCGTGCCGTTCAACGCTTCCACAGCATCGCCGAGCCTCGCCAGCCGATCGAACCCCGTCACCTCAAGGATCGCGCCCGGGTCGACGCTCCGGGCACGGCAGAAGGCTAGGGCCTCGTCGATGGCTTGGGCGAGGTCCTCGACAAGAGCGGTCTTGTCCTCGATTGGCTTGGCATTGGTCGCGCCGCCCACGGCGTAGATCGCAAGGGCGCGTTCCAGATTTCGAAAGATCCCCACATAGTCGACGATCAGGCCCGCCTTCTTCCCTGGGGCATTGCGGTTTGCCCGAGCGATGGTCTGCATCAGGGTGTGGTTCTTCATCGGCTTGTCGAGATAGATGGTCGAGCAAGTCGGCACATCGAAGCCGGTGATCCACATCGCGCAAACGAAGACCAGTCGGAGCGGGTCGTCACCCTTCTTGAACCGGGCATCCAGGTCCTCCTCGTTCATCCGCTTCCTATGGGTGCGAATATCGAGACCCTTGGCCTCCATGTCGGCGATCTCGTTCTGGCCTTGGCTGACGACCACCGCCATGTTTGTCTCGCGCATGAAGGCGATGACGGCAGCCTGTGCCTCACGCTGCTCGGCTGGAACTGAGGCAAGGACTGCTTCCCGGTGGGCGACTTCCACATCCCAAGCCCGGCGAACCTTGTCGTACATTCGAACTGCCGTTGCCTTGTCGATGGCGACGAACATGGCCTTGCCGCGATAACCGCGACCGACGAAATGGCGAACGAGATCTTCGGCAATGCGGTCCAACCGGTCTTCGCGCGTGATCAGGTGATATTGCTTACCGAGGCGCTTCTCGAGTTCGCGCTCCTGCTCTTCGTCGAGATCGGCCTCTTCGATGACGGCCTCCAAATCCTCAGCGAACGTCTCGTTGGCGAACTCTAGCTCCGGGATGCGGTTCTCGTAATAGAGCGGAACCGTGGCTCCATCCTCGGTCGATTGCTGGTAGGTATAGGTCGAGACATAGTCGCCGAAGACGTCGCGGGTCTTCTCCTCTCCGGCCATCAACGGGGTTCCTGTGAAGCCGATGAAAGCCGCGCTCGGCAAGGCCCGGCGCATGTTCGCAGCGAGGGTATCATATTGCGAGCGGTGCGCCTCGTCGGCGATGACGATGATGTCCGACCGTTCGGAGAGGACCGGAAAGGTTTCGCCCTTGGCCGTTCCGAACTTGTGGATCAGCGTAAAGACGAAGCGCTCATTGCCCCGCAAAAGCGTCTTCAGATGCTCCTTCGTTCCGGCGCGAACTTCGCGCACATCCTTGGTCACCGCGCCACAGGCGGCAAAGACGTCCGAAATTTGCTTGTCCAGTTCCTCGCGGTCGGTGACGATCACGAAAGTCCAGGCCCCGGGGATCGTGCGCAGAACTTTCCGAGAGAAGGTCAGCATGGAAAGGCTCTTGCCGGAGCCTTGTGTATGCCAGAAGACCCCCAGCTTGCCCCGGTTCTCGCCAAGATTGGCGACGGCCTGAACCGCCTTGTTCACCCCGAGGAACTGATGGTTCTGGGCAATCTTCTTAACGAGGCCGTCCTTGGTCTCCTCGAAGAGGAGGAAGTTCTCGACAAGGTCGATCAGGCGCTCAGGCGTGGCAGCAGCTCGGATCGCGGTTTCGAGCGACACGCGGCCAGCCTCGGTTTCGTCATCGATCCGCTTCCACTCCTTATAGGTGTCCCACGGTGAATGGGCCGAAGCGCCGATCCGGGTGTCGAGCCCGTTGGAGACCAGAATGAAGCCGTTGGGCCGAAAGAGTTGCGGGATGGTATCGCGGTAGTCGCGAACATTGTCGCGATAGGCATCCTCGATCCGTTTGTGTCCGGCCTTCAGCTCAATGAAGAGAAGCGGTACCCCATTGACGAAGCCGATCAGATCGGTGCGCCTCCGGTGGAGTTCGCCCGAAATCCAGACCTGCGAGATCAAGGTGAAGTCATTGGCGGATAGGTTGCGCCAGTCGATGACCCGGACCCGTTCCTTCGCCATGCCGCCGTCTTCATCGCGATACTCGACATCGATCCCGTCGCGCACCAGTTCCAGAACCTGTCGGTTCGCGGCAATAGGCACCATCGCGGCGCGGTCTTGTGTCAGGGTATCGAAGGCAAGGTCGAGGCCTTCCTGTGGCAGATCGGGGTTCAGTCGGGAGAGCGCGGCACGAAGCATCTTCGTCAGATAGGGATCGCGCAGGGTGTCGCGGAATTGCGAGCCGTCAACGCCGAAGGTTTCCTCAAAGAGATCGTGGTGGGCCCAGCCGAGGGTTTCGAACAGCTCAATGGCCGGTTTCTCGACAAGACCACCCTCGGAAAAGCCGGTCAGCGTGGCGCGGGTGCCCTCGGGAATGCCGTAGTGGATGTCCTTCGGCGTATCGGCCATGGGCTATTCCGCAGCCTCTGCGAATTTCTCTTCCGCTGTCGAGAGGTCAATCTCGCCGGAGATCAATTTGGGCAGAAGTAGATCGCGGGCGTCGCGAAGACGATCACTCTGACGAGAGATCACAGCCACCTGCTCCATCAGCGGCGTAACAAGTCTCTCAAACCGTTGCACAAGGTGTTCGGGAGGCAATGCAAACATCAGTTCGCCCAGGGCACCCTTTGTAATCTCTTTAAAGGTAGCTCCACTCGCCACTGCTTCCATGCGAGGGAACTCTCGCTTTAGCATGTGGTAGAGGAAGTAACGAGGTGTTCGACCGCCCGGGATAAAGGTGATGAAGCCTTGGTTCGTCGTCGCCGGTGTCGTGTTGATAGCAAAGACGCCAAGTGTCGCACGGCTCGTCATCATGATTGAAAACGGAGGAAACAGACGCGCTGAGCTTTTGGCTAAACCGGCTTCGGTGATCATGAGAGATGAACTGTCGAGGAATGTTCGTCCTGTTCTTGTTAGATCGGTCGGCGTGAACCACGCCACACTTCCGTTCTGCCAATAGCTCGTCTCAGATTTGGAAGGAGTGCCGCCGCCTGTGTAAGACAACGCGTTTCGGGCAGTCTCCAAGTCCCATCCGTCCGGCAAAATTCCTAGCTCTGTCTCTACCATGGGCACAATTTCGTGGCCGGGGAAACGGAACCGGACGAACCATTCATCGAACAGTCGCCGCGCCATCTCCGCAAGGATCGCTATGCGCCGCTGGTTCACCTCGATCAATTCGTCATAGGTCGAAAGAACATTGGCGATGCGGCGCTGGCTATCTACTTGGATGGGCACTCTGATCGAAATTAAGTGAAGATGATTTCGGTTCAGCGTGGGATTTGATGAGCCAACATCATAGGCAGCCAAATTCATAGACTTAAGGAGGTAGAACACGAATTTCCTGTCGTTGCCCTTGAAGTCCTTCACCCAAAGCGTCGTATCATGCGCCCAATAGGGACCATCGACGTAGAATGCCTTACCTAGAGTTCCTTTGCGACCAATGACGACGCCGGGACCCGCGTCAGTAAAGGCGATGTGGGTTGACGTCGGGCCAGACGAAGACACCACTGGGTAAGGGCCATCACTTTGAGCTTTTTTCGTAATGTCATACCCACGTTGAAGGGTGATCAAGTCCCCCAATACACAGTCTTGCCAGCGGCCGTCATCCATTCAGCACCTCCGCCAGATTTTGTGCTATCGCCGACTGCAATCGGGCTGCCTCAATATCAAGGATTTCCAACTCCTCGTGGAGTTCCTCCAGTTTCTCGCGGAAATCCTCGTCATCCTCTTCACCCGCTGCGACGCCGACATAGCGCCCCGGGTTGAGCGACCAGCCTTGTCCTTCGATGTAAGCTCGGCTGGCGCTACGGCAAAGTCCGGCAACGTCACCATAGATCAGGCCCGGGAAGCGCTCCTGCAGCCACCCCTTGGATTGCGCAAAGAACTCCGGCTCTTCGCCGCGCCAGATGCGTACAATATTAGCGAGCGCCTCGATGTGCTCTTGGGTGAAGTCGCGGTGGGCGCGGTCGATCTGGCGGAAGAGGTGCCGGGCGTCAAGGAACAACACTTCATCAGCCCGTGGTCCTTTCGCCTTGCCCTTATCGAAGAACCAGAGAGTGCAGGGTAGCGTGACAGTCAGGAAGAAATTCGGCCCGACCGAGACTATCACATCCACGCTACCGCTTTCGATCAGCTTCCTACGGATTTCCTGTTCCACTCCTCGGGCATCGGCTGCGGAATTAGCCATGACGAAACCGGCGCGGCCTGTCTCGTTCAGGCGCGACCAGAAAAACTGGATCCAGAGGTAGTTCGCATTATCCGCCGTCGGGACGCCGTGCGGAAAGCGGTTGGCGGCGTCCAGCAGCTTGCTCTTGTCCAGTTCCTTCACGTTGAAAGGCGGGTTCGCCATGACGAAGTCGAAGCCGCCGGGACCTTCATAACGTCCCTTGTCGTTCTTCTTCGGCATGACCTCTTCAAAGACCGGATCGCGATAGGTGTCGGCGTCGAGGATCTTTCCGGAAAGACCATGGACGGCAAGGTTCATCTGAGCCAGACGCCAAGTCTCCCTGGTGCGCTCGACCCCATAGATCGACAGCTCTTTTTCCGGAGATTTCTGATGCCGTTTCACGAAATCCGCCGAATGCACGAACATGCCACCAGAACCACAGGCAGGATCGAGAATGCGCCCGTGGTAAGGTTCGAGAATTTCGACAATCAGCCGCACAATAGACGACGGTGTGTAGAACTCGCCGCCCTTCTGCATCGTGTCCTTGGCGAAGTTGCCCATGAAATACTCATAGACATGGCCAAAAGCGTCACCGGCAATCTTGAGCGGCTTCAAGGCGCGGAGTAGTTCAACGAGAACGTCATCGGGGATCGACTGATAGGTCTTGGGAAGGACATCTGCCAATTCCGGGTTCTTAGCCTCGATCTCACGCATAGCAGTCGTCAGGGCACGGCCAAGGTTCGAACCTTCAGGAAGACTGAGCAGAAATGAGAACCGAGCCTCGGGCGGAAGGAAGATAGCGCCTTCGGCCTTGTACGCTTCCGGGCCCGGTCGGATGCGCGACCCTTCACGTGGCGCGAGCTTCGCCTCGACCTCGGTGAACCGCTCATCGGCATGACGTAGGAATAGGAGGCCGAGCACGGGCCGGGCATACTCGGCGGGGAGAATGCCTGAGTTGGCGCGGAGTTTGTCCGCAGTTGTCCAGAGCTTGTCGGAGATCGTCTTGAGGTCTGCAGCCATGATGCCCAATTGTGGAATGTATAAGGAATGGAAAGGACTTGCCCAAGGTGTGATGACGACACTGCAAGAACGATCAGTCGCCGTCAACCGATGACCAGCCGAAGCCGGAACTCAGGCTTTTTTCTCGATCAAATGCGACAGGTCGAGCCCATCGTATTGGAGCTTCTCCATCTCCTCACTGAGAAGCTTCAGTCCATAGAGCCCGTTCCCGTAGCGCCCCGCCATGCCTTGCTGAGCGTGTCCCTGGAGAGCGTTGACGAAATCAAGCGGGATACGGCTGTTTCGGCAAGCGTCCTCGAAGGTGTGGCGGAAACTGTGGAACGAAATCTTGTCGTGCTTTACTTCCAGCGCCTTCAGCAGATTGCTGAATTTCCTCGAATAGGCCGTGGAGTAGGTGCCGTCCTTTGCCTTCGGGAAGTCGGGAAACAGCCGTTTGTGTCCGAGCTTCCGCTGTCGTTCGGCGAAGCGAAGGAAGCCGATCTCCTTGAGCATTCTGTGAACCGGTATGCGACGACGCGAGCCGCTGTTCTTGACGCTCAGGTCCTCGCCGTCGTCAGTGACTTCGATGTAGGCGATCCCCCCTTCGGTCTTCACGTCCTCGGTTCGGAGCTGAATGACCTCGCCCGAGCGGCAACCTGTGAATAGACCGACGAGAGGGACCCAGTAGACGCCGTTGTCGTACGGGATCAGGTCGCCTGGACTGTTATGATAACGGACGCTCTGACAGCCCGTGTAGATCGGCGATTTGAAGATCGCGGATAGTTCGGCCACGGTGAACGGCTGCCGTTCGTCACGAGCTTTGCCGCTGATTTTGACGTTGAGGCCGTCGAAGGGGTTACTGGGCACGTCATAGTTTGCCTTCGCCCAGTTCCAGAACGCCCTGACGAAGCCCAGCACCTTGTTGACGTTCTTCCCCGACATCGGCTCCCGGTTCAGCTCCATGGCGCGTCTAGCCGCCTCTTTCATGGCGAGCTTCTCAAGGCCCTTGATCTTGGTCCAGTTTGGCGGGAGCGAGAGCAGGGCGGTCTTGAACTCTCGTGCGTCCGCCTTGCTGTAGCCGTCTATTGGATGGTCACCAGCCATTTCGACAAAGCGCTCAGCCCAGAGCTTGTTCGCTGCGGCCGTTGCTGGGGTCCAGCCGCCTTTCGCGCGGCTCTTCTCCGCGACCCACTCTCCAATCAGCGTCGATGCCAGATGTCTCTCTGCTGGCTTGTTGGCTCGCGGCTCCGGTGGAGTTTCCACGGGTGAGCCTTCGCTACGCTGGCGCCTGGCCTCTGCCGCCTTCACGGTTGCTGTTTGGATTGCCCGGTAGAGCCTTGGCCAACTGGGCGAAGCCTTGTCGAGCTTGAGGTCTACGTTGGACCAAGTCAGGACCTCAGCAGCTTCGCTCTCTGTGAAAGGTGAGAACATTTGGCCCCGGGCAAGCTCGTAGCGTCCAACTTCATCCGCCAAATCGATGAGACTGTTCAGCTCTTCGAAACCGGCATCGTCCAGTCCATCTAGTCGCACCTCTTCATCTTCATCCATCAGGTGCCAGTAGTACACGTCCTCAATGTGTTTGAGCTGTTCCGGTGTAAGCTCCAGCAACGCTGGCTCTTGCTGCCGAGCGAGCATTCTGCGGTGCTCATCGAAACGCTCCAGGACTTCGGCCATTGCCCGAGGAAGGCGCCGAAGTGCCTCCTTGTGATCTGACGTCTTAAGGGAGAACGTTTCTTCGGTCTTCGGGTACGTATCTCGGATGTCACGCGGGATCGGTCCTCGGTGCCACCAAACGCTGCCGCGACGGAATAGACGAGTGTGAGAAGGCATGTCGTTCATGGCTCCGCTGTAACAGTGCGCTGGAACAAACGAAAGCCTAACCCATTGATTTCTGGGCAAACTGTTGATTTCTTTAAGAGAAAACTGGTGCTGCTAGAGAGATTTGAACTCTCGGCCTCTCCCTTACCAAGGGAGTGCTCTACCCCTGAGCTATAGCAGCATCTCGCGGCCGGTTCGTGTGTCAGCCGCATCAAGCGAGGGGGCTATTGCCATAGCTGGACGGGGAGTGCAAGCAGGTTTTCGAAGTTTTTCGTGAAGAGCTGTGAGAAAAGTCCTCGGCGCTTCCGAAGGCCCTGGTTTTGCGCTAAGGCAGGGACATGCAAACAGACGATAAAGATGGCGGCAATGCCGTGCCGGCGCCCGATGGGCTGCAGGCGGATGGCAAGGCGCGTAAGGAAAAGAAAAAGGACACGACCGAGGCGGACCTGAAAAAGGCGCGTCTTGCCAGGAACTTGCGCGACAATCTCATGCGCCGCAAGCAGCAGATGCGGGCGCGCCGTTCGGGTGCAGCCGATGAGGTCAGCGGCCTTCCTGCCGCAAAAACGGACGATTCCCAAGATTAGTACGGGGAAGCGGCGGCGTTTTCCGCCGACTTTCCATTGCAGGCAGCGGGGGCTGTCTGACGTCCAAGGCATGGTTTCCCGGATCAGGACGGATCCGAGGAGATCGACTGATGTGTTGCGGCGACCTTTGCGCTTGCGGGGATGTGCGCCGTTCAAGGTACTTCTAATTTCGCGGCATCTCCACTAAAGAGGCGCCTTCAGACAACACCGGATTATTTTGGAAAGGCGGGCCAAGCCCGTTCAAGAGGCCTCATGGATCGCATCAGGATTGTAGGCGGCAACAAGCTCAACGGCGTCATCCCGATTTCGGGCGCCAAGAATGCGGCCCTGCCGCTGATGATCGCGTCGCTTCTGACCGACGACACGCTGACGCTCGAAAATGTGCCGCATCTGGCCGACGTCGAGCAGCTGATCCGCATCCTCGGCAATCATGGCGTCGACATCTCCGTCAATGGCCGTCGCGAGCGCCAGGGCGAAAGCTACGCCCGCACCATCCACTTCACCTGCCGCAACATCGTCGACACCACCGCGCCTTACGAGCTGGTCTCGAAGATGCGCGCAAGCTTCTGGGTCATCGGTCCGTTGCTCGCCCGCGAGGGCAAGGCGCGAGTTTCGCTGCCGGGCGGTTGCGCCATCGGCACGCGTCCGGTCGACCTCTTCATCGAGGGTCTGCAGGCGCTCAGCGCCAACATCGAGATCGACGGCGGCTACGTCAACGCGACGGCACCCGCCGGCGGTCTCATCGGCGCGCGCTATACGTTTCCCAAGGTTTCCGTCGGCGCCACCCACGTGCTGATGATGGCGGCGACGCTTGCCAATGGCACCACGGTGCTTGGCAACGCGGCACGCGAGCCCGAAGTCGTCGACCTTGCCAACTGCCTGAACGCCATGGGCGCCAAGATCACCGGCCAGGGCACTGCGACGGTCACCATCGAGGGCGTGCGATCGCTGTCCGGCGCCCGTCACCGCGTCCTGCCCGACCGCATCGAGACCGGCACCTATGCGATGGCCGTTGCCATGACCGGCGGCGACGTCATTCTTGAAGACACCGACATGGCGCTGCTCGACACGGCGCTCGAAGCGATCCGTCGCGCCGGTGCCGAGATCACCGCGACCAACAGCGGCATCCGCGTGGTGCGCAACGGCGCAGGCATCAAGCCCGTCGATATCGTCACCGATCCCTTCCCGGGCTTCCCGACCGACCTGCAGGCGCAGTTCATGGGCCTGATGACCATGGCCAAGGGCACGTCGCACATCACCGAGACGATCTTCGAGAACCGGTTCATGCACGTGCAGGAGCTCGCCCGTCTCGGCGCCAAGATCTCGCTTTCCGGCCAGACGGCCAAGATCGAGGGTGTCAGCCGCCTGAAGGGCGCGCCTGTCATGGCGACCGACCTTCGCGCGTCCGTGTCGCTGGTGATCGCCGGCCTTGCCGCGGAAGGCGAAACCATGGTCTCGCGCGTCTATCACCTCGACCGCGGCTTCGAGCGGCTGGAAGAGAAGCTCACCCGCTGCGGCGCGCATGTCGAGCGCGTCAGCGACTGATTTGACCGGTTGCGCCTGATACCGTTGCGGTTTCAGGCGCAACGTCCTATGTCCATTTCAATTGTGGCACGTCAGGATGTGCGGCGAAACGAAAGGGATGGACGGCATGAGTGGATTGAAGCTGCTGGCGCTCGACGAGGAAGATCTCGCGATTGTGTCTGCCCACGTCCAGGACGCCGTGTTCAAGGTTTCGGGCCTGGATTACGATGCCCGCCGCAAGCAGTTTTCGCTCGTCGTCAACCGCTTTGTCTGGGAGACGGCCGAAGGCAAGCGCCGTTCCTTCGAGCGCCGGCGCGCACTTCTTCTGTTCAAGCGTGTGAATGCGGTGCGCTCCGTCGGCTTCGACCGGCGCGACAACGAGGCGGTTCTGGCCCTGTTGGCGCTCAAGTTTACCGTGCGCGGCGAAGCGCCCGAGGGCACGGTCGAGCTGCTTCTGGCCGGCGACGCCTCGATCGCGCTTGACGTCGAATGCATCGAGACGCAGCTTGCGGATACCGGCGGCGCGTGGGAAACCGCTTTCAAGCCCAAGCATCCCGAAGGCGCTTGAGCGGGCTGCTGCAGGTCGCTTGGATCAGCATCGATCCGGGGGGCAGGATACGCAGAAGCTTCAGAGTGGTGCAGCGACCTTGGCGCGTCCTTCAAGGGCGCGCTGCGCTTCAGACCCGAACGACACAGGCATACGAGGATTTCTCCTTTGGCAATCAGGCTCAATTCTCTCGATGGTGACTTCGAACAAAAGTTCGCGTCATTCCTGACGACCAAGCGCGAGGTGTCCGAGGACGTCAATGCCGTGGTCAAGACGATCGTCGACGATGTGCGTGGTCGCGGCGACCAGGCGCTTGCCGATTACTCCAGACGCTTCGACGGTATCGATTTTTCCGCAACGCCGATGGCCGTCAGCGCCGCCGAAATCGATGCGGCGATCCAGGAGGTGGAGCCGGAGGTGCTGGGCGCGCTGAAGGTCGCAGCCACCCGCATTGAAAGTCACCATGCCCGCCAACGGCCGAAGGATGACATCTACGAGGACGCCATGGGCGTCGGCCTCGGTTCGCGCTGGACGGCGGTCGACGCCGTCGGCCTCTATGTGCCCGGTGGCACCGCCAGCTATCCGAGCTCGGTGTTGATGAACGCGCTGCCGGCGAAGGTCGCCGGCGTGCCCCGCATCGTCATGGTGGTGCCGGCAACCGGCGGCAGGATCAATCCGGCGGTGCTTGCCGCAGCAAGGCTCGCGGGCGTCGAGGAAATCTATCGCATCGGTGGCGCACAGGCCGTGGCAGCCCTTGCCTATGGCACAGAGACGATCGAACCGGTCGCCAAGATCGTCGGTCCGGGCAATGCCTATGTGGCTGCCGCCAAGCGCCAGGTTTTCGGCACTGTCGGCATCGATATGATCGCCGGCCCCTCCGAAGTGCTCGTCATCGCCGACAGGCACAATGACCCGGACTGGATCGCCGCCGATCTGCTTGCCCAGGCCGAACACGACGTTGGTGCCCAGTCGATCCTGATTACCGACGATGCGGAATTCGGCCAGGCGGTCGAAGGCGCCGTCGAACGGCAGCTGAAAACCTTGCCGCGGGCCGAAACCGCCGCGGCGAGCTGGCGCGATTTCGGCGCCGTCATTCTCGTGCCCGATCTCGAGGACGCCGTGCCGCTTGCCAACCGTATCGCTGCCGAGCACCTGGAACTGGCGCTCGCCAATCCCGATCCGATGATCGAAAAGATCCGCAATGCCGGCGCGATTTTCGTCGGGCGTCACACGCCCGAAGTCATCGGCGATTATGTCGGCGGCTCCAATCACGTGTTGCCAACGGCGCGCTCGGCGCGATTTTCCTCCGGTCTCGGCGTTCTCGACTTCATGAAGCGCACCTCGATCCTGCGTCTCGACGCCGAGCAGTTGCGGATCCTTGGGCCAGCGGCGATCGTTCTGGCCAAGTCCGAAGGCCTTGAGGCCCATGCGCGTTCCGTCGCCATTCGCCTCAATCTCGGGGATATTGGATGAAGGCGGACCGCAATCTGCGCCTCTGCGATGTCGTTCTGGACGAGACCATCGGCCGCTCGACCCCTGACGTGGAACATGAGCGCGCGGTTGCGATCTTCGACCTGCTCGAAGAGAACCTGTTCGAGCCGGCCGGCCATCAAGGCGGGCCCTACAAGCTCAATCTGTCGCTTGTGGATTCGAAGCTGGTCTTTGCGATCTCCACCGAAAAGGGCGGCGACGTGGCGACCCACATCCTTTCGCTGACGCCGTTCCGGCGGATCGTGAAAGACTACTTCATGATCTGCGAGAGCTATTACGAGGCGATCCGATCGGCGACGCCCAGCCAGATCGAGGCGATCGACATGGGGCGCCGCGGCATTCACAACGAGGGCTCGCAGACCCTGATGGATCGGCTGTCCGGCAAGATCAGGCTCGATTTCGATACCGCCCGCCGGCTTTTCACGCTGGTCTGCGTGCTCTACTGGCGCGGATGAGGGCGGGGACCGGCATGACGGGAGGCGAGGCGACGCAACCGAAAATGCCCCGCTCCGTCCTGTTCATGTGCGGCATGAACGCCATCCGCTCGCCGATGGCCGAGGCGTTGGCAAAGGCGGCACTGCCTCCAGGGACCTATGTTGCTTCTGCCGGTGTGCGGCATGGCGAGCGTGATCCTTTCGTCGACGTGGTGATGGCCGAGGTGGGCTTGAGCATCGGTCGGCACCAGCCGCACACGCTGGACGAGCTTGAGGACGATTACTTCGACCTGATCGTTACGCTGGCGCCGGAGGCGCACCACAAGGCACTCGAATTGACTCGCTCGATGGCCGTCGACGTGGTCTACTGGCCGACACCGGACCCGACCGTTGCGGCCGGCACGCGCGAGCAGATCGTCGATGCCTATCGCGCCGTTCGCGATCATCTGTCGGCGTTGATCAACCACCGGCTCGTGGGTCCGCATCACCACCAGAAACCCTAGGCGGCTGACCGAAATGCACCGGCTCGTGTCGGTGCCGTCACAAAAGCGCAAAAGCCGGCGTTAGACGGTTCACAAATCCTCGTCGATTGTGTAGTTTCCGGCAAATTTTTCGGGATACTTGATGGTTCCCTAATCAAAGATAGAAAGAACAGTCCTACATGGCGAAAGAAGAAGTCCTTGAATTTCCGGGCGTGGTCACTGAATTGCTTCCGAATGCGACCTTCCGCGTGAAGCTCGAAAACGAGCATGAGATCATCGCGCACACGGCTGGCCGCATGCGCAAGAACCGCATCCGCGTGCTTGCCGGCGACAAGGTTCTCGTTGAAATGACCCCGTACGACCTCACCAAGGGTCGCATCACCTACCGCTTCAAGTAAGCCGCACCTCGCACTCCGCAATTCCTGGAGCATTTCCGCGTTCCGATGACAGTGGCCAAGAAACTGATATTGGCGTCCGGTTCGCCGCGTCGCGTCGAGCTTCTCGCGCAGGCGGGCATCGAGCCCGCGCGCCTGATGCCGATGGATCTCGACGAGACACCCAAGCGCGCCGAACACCCGCGTTCGCTCGCACGGCGCCTGTCGGCCGAAAAGGCCCGGGCAGCCCTTGCGGCGATCAAGGGCGAAGCGGGCTGGGACGGAAGCTACATTCTTGCGGCAGACACGGTCGTTTGCGTCGGGCGACGCATCCTGCCGAAGCCGGAGCTGGTCAGCGAGGCATCGAGCGCGCTGCATCTTCTCTCCGGTCGCAGCCACCGCGTCTATACCGGCGTGTGCCTGATTACCCCGGACAAGACATTGCGCCAGAAGGTCGTCGACACCAAGGTCCGTTTCAAGCGGCTTTCCGGTTTTGACATCGAAAGCTACCTTGCTTCGGGCCAGTGGCGCGGCAAGGCCGGGGGCTATGGCATCCAGGGCATCGCCGGCAGCTTCGTCGTCAAGCTCGTCGGTTCCTACAGCAACGTTGTCGGCCTGCCGCTCTACGAGACCGTGGGGCTGCTTGTCGGCGAAGGCTATGACGTGCACAATCGTTGGCTGGAAGGCTGACGCCGGTGAGCGAAGAAACCAAGAAAAGCGGATCGAACGTTGCGCCCCTGCGCGCGCCGCGCCCCTGTCCGGAATGCGGACGGCCGTCGCACCGCGAACACTACCCCTTCTGCTCGGACCGCTGCCGCAACGTGGATCTCAACCGCTGGCTTTCCGGCTCCTACGCCATCCCCGTTGCCGACGACGAATCGAAGGCGGACGACGACGAACGCTGACGCCGCGTCCACCGCCTGCCGCATTTATTCTCGGCATCTTTTCCAATTCGATAGTCTGTCACGGCCAGGCGCCTCGGCGCTCAGGCTCGTTCGTGATTGTTTGGCAACCGCCAGCGCTCCGCATTGCCGAAAAGCTTGATCGCGCATCTGCGATCTCTCTGAATCCGTTTGTTTTTTCGGCTTTTTTGACTGCCCACAGGATTTCAGTCAAAAAACTTTCATTTGGTGCTGGACACCGCCGAACAAGATGTTATAACCCCGCTCGCTTCCGGGGCACAAACAAGCGCCCCGAGGGTTCCGCAAGGAACCGCTGCCCGAAACGGCAGGATGCCCGGATAGCTCAGTTGGTAGAGCAGCGGATTGAAAATCCGCGTGTCGGTGGTTCAAATCCGCCTCCGGGCACCATCACTAAAATAAACCTTTGATTTTGTTGTGGTTTCTCGCCCTAAACGTCCAGAAAACTTGCACCACCTTGATTGGACCGGCCGTCTGAAATCTGTGACATTAGCGATCTTTGGTAGGGCCGTCTGTGTCGAAGCTCGCCGCATGACTTAAGATATTCTGTTGCAACTCAACGGGGTGACATTTTCACGACCCATAACTAATTGATCGTGGCGCCATCCCGTCGGTAAGCGGTGTGTTTTACTCGCACATTGACCAAGCGCGGTAGCCCCCTCCGAAAGCTACCGCTTCGCCACTGACAGCAACTAAGCGCCAACTCCGGTCATTTGAACAGGTATCTGGCCTTGCGTCGACAAATTCACTTCGGAAACGTCTCTTTCTGACCGATTGGTTTCAGCGCGATCTACTTGACCTTGACGACCTGAGGCAGAGGCCAGGCCCCATCCAAGATTTCGGCGGATGGCTGGTAGAGGCGAAGGAACAGCGAGAATATGCCGTCGGGGGCTGGCAACCAGTTTTCGGCATTTTCCCCGGTGGGCTTGTCATGGGAAATGAGGATCGTGATCGAGCCGTCAGGCGCGGTTCTCAACCCATTGGTCGTGGGACCGATCTTGTAGCGATCAATCGGATTGTCGACCAGCAGCTTGTCTGTCGCCTTGTAGATGGTCAGTGACCAGAAGGCATTGACGGGCGGTGCCGAACCGAGCTTGACCTCGTAGACGCTACCATTGCGACCATCCAGAGCTTTTCCATTGCTGTCGTCGGATCGCGTCGGATACATCGCCTCTTTCTCGCCCTGACCTCCAAGATAAGGCCCAGCGACCATGGCACGAAGCGGATATTTGTAGCCGAAATTGTCGAGGCTCGTTGCCCAGGTCCAGCCATTGCGGATGACCGCATTGCTGGTGAGAGACGAGTACGCGACGCTCGGGCCATCCTTCAAACCATCGAGCATGCCTTTGCGTGTCGCCTCCGGCAGCTTGCTCTGATCGAAGCCGGAATCGGTCAATCCAATTCTGCCGAGCTGGCCATAGAGGGCGGCGTCCTCCGGCTTTACGGGGTTCTCCTTGAGCGCTGCGGCCAGATGCACGAAGAAGCCAAACGGATCATCGCCGATCTCAGGCAGAGGCGGCAATGCTTCCCCGGTATGGGCCTTGCCGCTCAACGGTTCCAGTGTGAACTTCTTCTGCAGGTCGGCCATTGCCGCCATGTCTTCGCCTTCGTTGACCCGCAGGCGGCCCCAGAGCCAGGCTTTGGAGGTACTGACGTCAAGGCGCTTTACATCGGCAGGCAACTCGCCTTTCCACCCTGGAGGTACCAAGGCAAACTTGCCCGGCTTGGTGCCCGTGGTTCGACGTCCGATATAGTGTTCAAGTTCCTGCCACATGTCGAAGACATCGACGACATAGTACCGGTCGTTGGTGTCAGGCACAGTGAGGACATATGGCTCTGTCAGGTTGACCACGGCGCTCATATAGAGCGTGTCGTTGTTGGACGTCGGCATGTCCTTGACATCGGGGTCCGCCAGCGCCTTGGCCCAGCCGATCTGGTTCAGTGGCGCACGATAACTCGTGTCAGGCTGCGGCTTGGAGACGTCGATGTAATCGCGGATGACGCGCTCCATCCTGACGAGCGGGTAGCCCCAGATGTAGCCGTTGACCGTCTGTGTATATCCATCGATTTCCAGGCCTTTCTGGATAACCTCAGGCGTTGGCGGCGTGGATACGAGCGGGTCTGGGAAGTTTCCGTCCGCACGGGCATTCTGAGTAAGCGCAGTTCCCATAAGCAAGGTGACAACGCAAAATGTTCTTCGAATATCCATTGTGCTCTCCTGGTTCATGCCGAAACCGATCAGTTGATGCTGCTCACTTCTCCCGTTTTGCCGGAGGCGGCACCCAGCCGCCTTCATTGATGATGGGCTTCGGCCCGTATGTCCGAAGCGTCACTTCGAACTCACTATCCGGCGCCGGCAGCCAGTTCGACTCCTTGGCCTTTCCAGGCGACGTATGCTGGATGTAGACCGTCAGCGAGCCGTCCTCGTTCAGCGACATGGCCTTCATGTTCTTCGTTCCGACGGAATACCGTTCGATGTCGTTCGGGGCGAAGAAGTGGTTGGGGTCGTACATGGTCAGCGACCAGAAACCATCAACCGGAGGGATTTTGTCTTTCGGAAAGGTGACCGTGTAGGCGTTCTTGCCGTCGAGCCGCTTGCCGTCGCTGTCGACTTCGAGGAAGAAGTAACGCGTTTCCGTGAAGCGGTTCACATACATGTTGGATTTGGCGGTGGCTGTCCGGCTGACGTAGTCGTAACCCCAGTCGGCACCCTTCGGCACGGAATTCCATCCGCCGGGATAAGCGACGCCGTTGGTGCGGAATGCGAATAGAGGAGCGATGATGTCCTTGTCTGCCGATTTTGCAGCTTCCACGATTGTCGCTTTGATATCGGGGTCACGCTTCGCCGCGTCCAGCAGTGCGGTAATCATCGCGTAGCGCGACTGCTCGCCTGGAAGCGGGGGCACATCCTTGAGAATATCAGGAAGCTCGTCAAAGAAGGTTTCGGGATTGACCCAGCTCGTTTCGGCCGCCTTGCCGCCCTGTGAGTCCGAGGATTGCTCGACCGGAAACTTCGGAGTATCCCGCCAGACCACCGTCTTCTTCTGGCCGTCATATTTGCTGAGCGGATAGATGACGACCTGGTTCAGGACGGATTGAATGGCCTCCCAGTCTTCGGCCGTATCATCCATGAAAATTCTGGGTCCCATGGCGATGAGATCGGTCGGTGCCTTCAGGACGCCCGTAATTCCCTCGGGAATCTCGCCCTTCCAGTTCGGCCCGACAATCAGGTAGTTACCGGGTTTCGTTCCGTAGAGCTTCCCGAGATTGGAAAACTCGTCACTTCGTGCGTCGTAAACCGGATAGACCCAGAAGCGGTCACCGAAGTCGGGAACTTGCATGACGACGGGGTCCTTGTCGACCGCACCATAGCCGAAGCCATAAACCACATCCTGGTTGGGATGGGCCACCCACCGCTGCTCTGGCGAGATGTAACCGCTGAGCATGGACACGTAACCAATTGGCGCAACCGGCAGAATCCCCCCGCTTAGGCCAGGTTCGGGAGCCTTGGCAAACGATGCGCGGCGATGGAATGCGTTCACGATGGCATAACCCCAGACATAGGTGTCAGCGGCCAGGACTGTCGCGAATTCCTTGGTAATCACGGTTCCTTGTGGAACTTGGTTGACCGCGTCGGCAGTCATGACAGGTGGGTTTTGAAAAGACTGCGAAAACCCTGAGACAGGTGAACTGGCGACGGTAGCGCATACCAATAAGCAAGCCGACTTCGTTGATAATGCCTTCATTTTGAACTCCCTTGACTTCTGTCCTTGCCGAAACGCTCAGCCACGCGCGGTTGTTGCGCTGCCATCGAAACAGAATGGGAAGACATTGCCTGATTTAAAGTACGTAACGGCAACTTTCGGCGTAAATGATCCCTTCATCACGCTAATTTGCACCGATGGGAGCCGCAGGCACTTCGATCTCGCATTGGAGGACCTGGCAACGGCCATTGCTGGCATCCATCCTTTGCAGTAGTGCTCCGGACCGAGCAAAGAACGCAAGCAGCATCGACGGCATCAGTCTTCGGCCTATTGGCTGGACACTGTTGCGGAAAAACATAATGAAAAGGCTGGACGGTTGAGTGTCCAGCCTTCGCGTAAGTTATTGATTTTGCCTACTTCAGGTGGCTCGCCTCCGGGCACCATTTTTCTCACGGAAAACCTGGTTCTGATAGCTCGGTGAATTGGTCGCCGATCATGTGGCGTCTGCGCCTTTCACATCCGATTCCGACCGGTGGTCATCAGCTGGTCTTGCCAACAGCATTCTTCAGCCGTTGCGTAACGGACATGCCCAAATTTCCGGCACTCTTCACAAGTGCGAAAAAGCGGCGTACTCTCAAAGGATATACTTAAGTAGATATTGTTAATTATTAATCCGGCGGGGCTTTGAAGATGACTGCGGCGGGAGCGCGCGGTGGCAGGCGGGAGCAGATCGACGGGCTTCGCGTGATCGCCATGACCGGGGTGTTGTATGTCCACTATTGGAACGAGCACCCCACACTCGAATCGGTTCGCGTTTCGCTGTTCTTCATCGTCAGCGGCTTCCTGATTGGTGTCATCCTGCTTTCGGCGAAAGACAGCGGTGCGACGGTCAAGGTTGCCAACTTCTACATTCGGCGTGCGTTACGTCTGCTCCCGGCGCTGTTTCTGATGCTGGCGGTCGCCGCGCTGTTCAACATGGACAGGATCAGGGAAAGCCTGCCATGGCACCTGTTTCAGATGTCCAGCCTCTACTTCGCGATGAATGCCAGCTGGAAGCCCTGGATCGTGGCGAACCTGTGGAGCCTCAATATCGTCGAGCAATTCTATCTCGCGGCTCCGCTGATCATCCTGCTGCTGACCCGCCGCCAGATATGTGTGGCATACTGCATCATCTTCGCAATATCCGCCATCGCCCGGACCTACCACGACCAACTCGGCCTTTCCGCCTGGTCCAGCATCGTCTTTGCCTTCGATCCGGTAGCGGCGGGCGTCATTCTCGCCATGGCGAAGGACAATATCGACGTGCGGGCGGTTCTGACCAGCAAGCTCAACAATCTGGCTTCGGTCGCAATCATCGCCTCGCCATTCCTGATCGGCTTCGAGTTCGGCCGCTCGGAAGGCTACCGCCTGCTTTGCATCTACGCGCTGTCATCGATCGTTCTCAGTTCCTACATCGGCTACAGGGGCGTGTCGGCACGCCTGCTGGCCAATCCGCTCACACGGTTCTTGAGCAGGGTCAGCTACGCGACCTATGTCTACCACCTGGTGCTCTGGTGGCTGGTCGCGGAACAATGGCCGATGTTTTACGAGAAAGGGCCGTTGACGTTTCTGGTCATGAGTGCGGTCACCGTACTTGTCGCCACCGTCTCCTGGCACGTGATGGAGCGCCACTTCGATGCGCTGAAGGCATGGTTCCCGGTCACGCCGCAGGCGCCCCGTGCCGGCGAGCCAGCGCCTGCCGTCGCCCATCTCATAAAACCTGCCGCGCCGGTCGCCGGCAATGTCGCGTCGGTGCCCGCATCTCCCACGCCTGCGACCGCGACTGCTGTTTCCCGTGTTCCGGAAAGGGAGCCGCGCGCCTATCACAGCGCGTAGCCGCTCCCGCCGCAATTTTTGTCAAGCGCAGCCTGGCCCGGCGCAATATTTGCAACGCAAGGTCGTTGGAAAGCGTTTTGTTAAGCGGGTGTTAACCATCTGTTTGGTTGTATCGCCACAATCACAGGGCCCATGATGGGCAATTTTCAATTTTAAGATGTCTCTAATATGGTCAGCATTCTTACGAACGCTGGGGCGATTTCTGCGCTCCAGACTCTGCGAACAATCAACTCCGGCATGGCCCAGGCAAGGGAGCAGGTCAGCTCCGGTCTGAGGATCCGCACGGCTGCCGATGATGCAGCATACTGGTCGATCTCGACGACGATGCGATCCGACAGCAAGGCGGTCTCGGCCGTTCAGGATGCGCTCGGGCTCGGTGCGGCGAAGGTGGAGACCGCCTACGCGGCGATGGATTCCGTCGCCGGCATTCTGAGCGAGTTCAAGAAGCGGCTGGTGGCCGCGAGCGAACCGGGCGTCGACAAGGCCAAGATGCAAAAGGAACTCGACCAGCTCAAGCAGCAGGTGCTGAGCATCGTCAACTCGTCGAGCTTCAGCGGCCAGAACTGGTTGAAGACCGAGGTTTCCGACATCTATGACAGCGACCTCAACCGGACATCGGTCGTCTCGTCGTTTTCCCGCAACGGCCGGAACGGCGTGTCGCTGAACACCGCCGACTTCTTCCTGCGAGACTCGTCGCTGTTCAACAGCACCGGCGGCGGCATCCTGCAGGCCGACACGCGCGACATGCGCACTGTCGGCGGTATCCGTTTCATCACCGCGGTCGACGTTGACGGCTACACCGTCAACAGCAACTACAACAACAGGGCCGGCGTTGCCGGCGAGTTCACCTTCAGTTTCAGCGGTCCGATCGCGTTCACCAGTCCGGGCGACGAGATCACCTTTGACGTGACGGTCGACATGGACAGCAGCGCACAAGGCCTGTCGCTGCCGCTGCATCCTGGAAAGACGACGTCGATCACGATTGATCGTACGACCGTTGATACGGTGCTGGGCGTCGCGGCGAATGGCATCATTTCGAACTACACCCAGTATGCAGCCGTTCTCAGTCATGCCGTATCGACGGCAGGAGCCGGAGCGGCCGTCTTGACCTACAATCATCCCAATCCGCCCCACCCACCCATCATCAACCAGATAGGCTTCAGGACCCAGCAAAATTCCGGGCTCAACGGTTCTTACGTCGAGGTCTCCAATCTCGTCGTCAACACGACAACCGGCGGAGCCGGAGGACTTGCGCCCAACGCCAGTTTCGGCACCCGGGGATCGGAGATCACGCTGACGTTCGAGCCCTTCGAGGTCTACAAGGACGTCGCCATTTCCTACAATTTCTCGGTCAACGGCGAAGCGCAAAGCACGCATTCGTTCGACCGCAACTACGTGAACGCGCTTCTCGGCAAGGATACCGGCAAGATCGAAACGGCCGACGAGATGGTGATGTTGCTGCAATCGCTGATCACGCGCCCCAACACCATCATCGAGAACAACGGCTCGGGCGGCGTGTTGATCAAGTCGGATCCGGCCTTCGATCGAAAGAACGGTGCCGGCACCTTTATCGGCTTCAGCAACATCGACGTGAACATCGAGCCGATTGCGCGCAGGAACTTCCTCGACATCGACATCGCCGCCAACCCGCAGTCGGTCGCTTCCTATCTGCAGTATATCGAGGTGGTTTTGCAGCGCACGATCGACGGCGCATCGGCACTGGGATCGCTGCTGTCGCGCATCGACATGCAGACGACCTTTGCCAAGTCGCTGGTGGCCACGATCGACAAGGGTGTCGGGCGCCTGGTGGATGCGGACATGAACGAGACCTCGACGCGCCTGAAGGCCCTGCAGACACAGGAACAGCTTGGCATCCAGGCCCTGCAGATCGCCAACGCCGACGCCCAGAGCATTCTGCAGCTCTTCCGCTAAAGGGCGCCTCGCGACACGCTGACGTTATTGACCGGCATACGGATTTCCGCGCCGCTCATCGCGAGCGGCCTGCCCATCCTCGTGGCTATCGCATCCGAGGTTCTGGCGCTGTCACCTGCGTTACATGTCGGTCACAAGATCTGCGTATTTTGGCGGCGGGAGGACCTGAGCTGCGCAATCAAATGCGGTGCAATCTGAAGCCACGCTACTTGGATGATGGGCCGTGGTGGTCAACTGAGGTCAAGAAAATGAGCACATTCACTAAGCTGTCTTTGGCGACTCTTTTGGTGGCGACGATCGCCGCAGGTGGGACCGCTCCGGCCTTTGCGGCTAACGGCGGCAACAAGGAGAAGGTGGCCAGCAACACGAAGCCCGGTTTCAAGGGCGCCCCGCCGCGAAACGGTGCGTACTACAACGGCATCGAGCGCAACAAGATGAACATGAAATAAGCATGCGGTGAGGCGGGGACGACGTGGCCGGGCCATGTCGGTCGGCCGCCCTTTACGATAAGGCGTTGTGAACAACGAGGGCGCATGTTGCGCCCTCTCTCTTTTCATATCAGCACGTGATTGAGAATATCGCTTTCGCTGACCACCAGGTTCGGCAGGTGCCCCTTGCGGAGGTAGTGCTTGCGGTCGCTGTCGACCGTGACGAACACGGCGGTGCGCGCGATCTCGTCCGGTGTCAGCTGCGTCGTCGCCGGCACGACGGCGATCTGCGAGCGCAGGCCCAGGTCCCGCAGCAACTCCTCGATCGCTCCGTGATCCTCGACACCGTGCAGCACAAGGCGATCGATCTCGGCGACCGCGTTGGTGTGCCACATGACGGTCTGGAGGGCCACCATCAGCGGCAGCACGCCCCTCGTGCGCTGCAGCTCGGGATGATGCTCGAACCCGCCGAGCATGAGCCGGGTATAGAGCTCATAGGCGCGAATATAGTCCTTCTTCTGTATCCACATGCGCAGCGCCACGGTCATGCGGACCAGGGTGAAGTCCTTCACCTGGGCGTCCATATAGGCGCGTCGATCCGGCGTTATCCGGACGGCTCCGCGTTTGGCGCCGGAGTAAAGGAAATACTCGAGGCCGCCGCGATAGCTGTCCCAGGCGGTCAGCACGTCCGCGTGGCCGGCCTGCGGTCGGTCACGGGCGATCTTGGAGCGCGTGACCTGGCGATAGAAGGGTTTGGACAGGAAGACGACCGCGCCCTGGTCCAGGAAGTGGGCGAGGTAGGCGAAGGCCCAGTAGGCGAAGTTGCGCGGCACCCAGGCCGAGCGCAGCGCCGAAGTGCGATAGATGCCGATCTCCGGAAAGACGTGGCCTTCAACCAGAAAGTCGAAGACCGGTTCGAAATCCCGCTTCTTGAATTTCGTGTCCTTGGCCACCGAATAGAACGGCGGGTCGTCGCGCTCCTCCACTTCGTCATGGGTATACCATGGCGCGTAGCAGGCGGTGACCTCCGGATTGAGGTCGAGATAGCGGATCGCGTCGCGCACGCCGTCGTTGATGAGGATGTCGTCGTCGGCAAGGTAGAGAACGTACTCGCCGGTGGCCCGGCTGAAGGCGGAGACGACGTTGGCGCCCGACCCATAGTTTTCCGCCTGGCGCAGATAGCGGATCGGCAGCCCCTTGGCGATGAAACGCTCGACCACGGCGCCCGTGTCGTCCGTCGACGCGTTGTCCGAGATGATGATCTCGTACTTGTAGGAGAACTGGTAAAGGTCGACGAAGTAACCGAGCGCCTTTTCAAGAAAGGCTGCGCGATTGTAGGTCGGAATGCAGATACTCAGCTTAACCTGGCTCACTCGCCTCTCCATGGTCAGTCGTCGCGGGCGGGCCCCGGCCTGCCAGTGCGCGCGTCGCCCGCGCCGTCGGGCCGCAGATGACCCAGGCACGGCGGAACCGCACGCTCAGGCCCCCTCATGCGTCCGTTATTCCGTTTCGATCTTGTGTGAGCCTTGTCTTGCATAGGCGGTCAGGGACGTCCTTTCCACGCGGATGACTGCCGCTCTGTTAAGGTCTTGTTAACCATGTTGGCGCAGGCTGAGTGCCCATGACGGCGGCGCCTTCCGTTACAACGTGCGGCTCCAGGGCCGAGACTGCAGAGGCATCATTCGTTTCAAGGAGCCGAGGCAAGGATGTACGGCATGGCAGATCACATGATGAAGCTGTTGATGAGCATCATGGCCGCGCTGTCGCTCGGCTCGTTGCTGTTTCTCGCGGCTGTTCTCTAGCGCGCCGCGCAAAGATGCGCAGCGCGCTTGCTTTCAACACACAGTAAATCCGAGCGCACGCAGCGGCCCTGAACGATCACGGTGCGCTTCTGGTCATTTCATCGTTGCTATGGATACGCTGGCGGTCCGGTGTGGCCTCAAGGGTAGAGGTAGTGCTCGTCCCAGCTTTCATGCGGCACGAGCTCGCCGATCTTGTATTCGAAGGAGAGGATATCGAGGTGTTCCGCGTCCGTGCGGCACTTGAATTTCAGCTTGTACCATTCGCCCTTGCTGCGGAACACGGCGCCCGGCGCCTTCATCTTGTCGTCCGTCACCACCGGCTCGGCGAAGGTGTAGGCGATGACCTTGTCCGGCTTGAAGCTCGACTTGTCGGTGTTGATGCGCTCCATCGCCTCGGTGTCGCACCGTTGTTCGAGCCGGGTCTGGGGGTCGAGCTTTTCGAACTGGCGCACCAGCGACTGATCCATCGCGAGCGCCGGTGAACAGGTGGCTGCGAGGATCAGGGGATATGCGACAGTCTTCATGCGTAACGAACTCCTTGCCGTGGAAGGGGCCGACCCGGCAAATCACCACCAGGACAGACGTCCGTACTCAATTAAGCTTTGTGGCCATTCGAAGGCACGGGCTTCACGTTTCCGAAACGTCGATCCACTCGGCGCCGGTCAATTCGACGATCCGGGCGGGACTGATGTGCACCGCCGCGTTGGTCGCTCCGGCAGCCGGCACGACGATGTCATAGGCTTTCAGCGACAGGTCGCAAAAGACGTTGTGCGGCTTGGCAAGGCCGAAAGGGCAGACACCGCCGACCGGATGACCGGTTTCGGCCTCCACTTCGTCGAAGCCGAGCATGCGGGCCTTGGTGCCGAAACGCGCCTTGTACTTCTTGTTGTCGAGGCGCGCGTCGCCCCGCGTGACGATCAGGATCACGTCGTCCCCGACCCGAAGCGCCAGCGTCTTGGCGATCTGGGCCGGCTCGACACCGTGACCTTCGGCGGCGAGCGCCACCGTTGCGGTGCTTTGCTTGAGCTCGATGACGTCGATGTCGGGGGCGTGCTGGGAGAAGAAGTCTTTGACGGAGGCAAGGCTCATGGCGAAGGGGTCACATTGTTGAAGCTGTGGCGATCGGTGCCGCGATGCCGAAGGACAGGTGCAGTGTCCCGGGCGTCGGGCGCGCCAATCTCTCAATCGTCGTTTGAGGCGTCAAGCTCTTCCGGACGTCGGCCTTCCTGTTGCGGCGGCAGGTAGCCGTGGCTGGTGAACCAGCTCTCCAGGATCGCGATGATCGCCTGATCGCGTGTCTGTGCGCCCGGATGATCCGCCATGAATGACTTGAGTGCGGTCTCGATCTTGTCCGTGTAAACTGCGTTCATCCTCGCCTCCGTCTGTCGATCTGCCATTGTCCGGCGCGCCCATCCATCCGACAGGTCGGCGTGCTCGGCTGTCTTGGGCGCGGCCGGATGAAGGAGCCCTCGGCTTTCGCAGGCCTGAAGGGCTCCTCGAAACTCCTCGGTCACGCCTGTTTGACGATCCGGATCAGCACCAGAAGAATGACGGCGCCGATCGTCGCGTGCAGGATCGCCGAGAGTATACCGGTGCCAAGGCTAATACCGATTGCCGGGAAGAGGAAGCCGGCGATGAAGGCGCCGATGATGCCGACCACCATGTTGCCGATCAGGCCAAAGCCAAAGCCTTTGACGATGAGGCCGGCAAGCCAGCCGGCGATCGCGCCGACAATCAGGAATACGAGAATGCTTTCGATACCCATGAACGGTTCCCTTTCCGTTGGACCTTCAAGGGAAAGATAGATCAGGAATTGAAATCAGATAGGGGGCAATTTCATCGTGCGACGATTTTTTGAACCGTCGCACGCGATGAAGCTCAGACGATGCCACCTCCGCCGCCGGCAACCGCGGGGCGTTCGGCCGCGACCCTGGCGCGATAGCCGCTCTTGCGATAGGTCGCGACCGGGCTGATGGCGCCGCCCATGTCAAGCCGCGCCATCGCAAGGATCGGCTCGACGTCGGTGCGGAAGGCAGCCTTCAGCGTCTCCGTGGCCATCAGCGCATCGTTGCCATCCTGGTAGCCTTCGAGCGCCGAACGGTCGACGATCAGCGCCTGCGCATAGGCGCGGCAGACCTCGGTGGCGCTGGTCATCAGGCTTTCGATCGGATCGGTGACGTTGTGGCTCTGGTCAAGCATATGCGCCGGCTGGAACCCCTTGGCCTTGCGTGTCTCGGCATCGACGAGCTCGTTGAAAACGAGGAACAGGCGGTAAGGATCGATCGATCCGGTATCGAGATCGTCGTCGCCGTATTTCGAATCGTTGAAGTGGAAGCCGCCGAGCTTGCCAAACTGGATGAGGCGGGCGACGATCATTTCGATGTTGACGTTCGGCGCATGGTGGCCGAGGTCGACGAGGCAGAAGGCCTTGGGTCCCAATTCCTGCGCAATCAGATAGTTCGTGCCCCAGTCCTGGACGACCGTCGAATAGAAGGCCGGCTCGAACATCTTGTGTTCGGAAAAGATGCGCCAATCCTCCGGCAATGCCGCGTAGACCGATTTCATCGCGTCGAGATAGCGCTCGAAGGCACGGGTAAAGTTGCTCTGTCCGGGGAAATTGGAGCCGTCGCCGACCCAGACCGTCAGCGCCCTGGAGCCGAGCTGCCGGCCGATCTCGATGCATTCGAGATTGTGTTCCACCGCCTGGGCGCGCGTGGCTGCGTCGACATGCGAGAGCGAGCCGAACTTGTAGGAATGTTCCTGACCGGGCGCGTCGGAAAACGTGTTCGAGTTCATCGCATCGAAACCGAGGCCGAGAGACGTGCCCTTGTCCTTCAGTTCGGAAATGTCGCCGACCTTGTCCCACGGGATGTGCAGCGAGACGGTGGGCGTTGCCCGGGTCAGCTGCTGGATGACGGCGCAATCCTCGAGCTTGTCGAAGATGTTGCGTGGTTCGCCCTTGCCGGGGAAGCGGGCAAAGCGCGTGCCGCCGGTGCCGACACCCCACGAAGGCACGGCGACGCCGTAGGCGGCGACCTTGTCCTTGATGGCGTCGATCGCGATGCCGCGGCGATCGAGCCGCTCGCCGAGGCTCTCGTAGTCGCGGCGAAGTGCGGTGATGCGGGTCTCGTTCTCGGCCTCGATCGTCGCCTGGCCGATCATCGTCGTCGTCATGAAACTCTCCCTGATCAGCGGGTGAACGACTGGGCGTTGCCCGCGTCGACATTGATGATGTTGCCGGTCGATTTCGCCGACATGTCTGACGACAGGAAATAGATCGCCTCGGCGATATCCTCCGGGAAGACGCTGAGCTTCAGCATTGACCGCTCGCGATAATGTGCCTCCAGATCGTCGACATCCATCTTGTAGGCGGCTGCGCGCTGTTCCTTCCATTCGCCGGTCCAGATCTTCGAGCCGCGCAGCACCGCATCCGGGTTGACGACATTGACGCGGATCTGGGCGGAAGCCCCTTCGAGCGCCAGGCAGCGGGCGAGGTGGATTTCGGCGGCCTTGGCCGTGCAATAGGCAGCAGCGCCGGGGGAGGCGGCAAGGCCGTTCTTGGAGGCAACGAAGACGACGTTGCCGCCGGCCTTCTGTTGCCGGAAGACGCGGAAGGCCTCGCGCGAGACGAGGAAATAGCCCGTCGTCAGGATCTCGATGTTCTTGTTCCAGAGCGCAAGCGTCGTGTCTTCGATCGTGGCGGATGACGCAAGGCCGGCGTTGGAAACCAGAATGTCGAGACCGCCGAAGGCAAGTAGCGTGTCGGCGAAACCGCCTTCGACCGCCGCCTCGCTGGTGACGTTCATGCTGACCGAGCGCACGAAGTCCTTGCCGTAGCGGGCGACAAGTTCGCCTTCGGCAGCGGCAAGCGCCGTCTCGTCGATATCGGCGAGCACCACGCACGCCCCTTCCTGCATCAGCCGGTTGGCCGTCGCCTTGCCGATGCCGCCGGCGCCGCCGGTCACAAGCGCGATCCGGCCTGCGAGGCTCTTCGCCTTCGGCATGCGCTGCAGCTTCGCCTCTTCGAGAAGCCAGTATTCGATGTCGAAGGCTTCCTGTTCCGGCAGGCCGACATAGGTCGACACACCCGAGGCACCGCGCATGACGTTGATGGCGTTGACATAGAACTCGCCGGAAATGCGGGCGGTCGCCTTGTCCTTGGCAAAGGTGATCATGCCGACGCCGGGCACGAGATAGACGACCGCGTTCGGGTCGCGCATGGCGGGGCTGTCGGGACGCTTGCAGCGCTGGTAATAGCCTGCGTAGTCGGAGCGGTAGGCGGCAATCGCGTCGGGAAGGGCTGCAAGCGTCTTGTCTACGTCCGGACTGGCCGGATCGAAATCGACGACCAGCGGCCGGATCTTGGTGCGCAGGAAATGGTCCGGGCAACTCGTGCCGAGCGCGGCGAGCGGCTTCAGGTCCTTCGAGGTGACGAAATCGAGTACCGCCTGGCTGTCGTCGAAATGGCCGACCTTCTTCTCGTCGGCGCTGATCAGGCCGCGGATGACCGGCATCAGCTTGCGCGCGACATCGGCGCGGGCAGTGGCATCAAGCACCGGCGCGACAGCGCCGCCGAAGGCCGGTTTGGTGTTTTCGGCCTCGAACCAGGCAATTGCCTTGTTGATGATCTCGACCGTCGTCTCGTAGGCCTCTTTCGCGGTATCCCCCCAGGTGAAGAGGCCATGGCTTTCGAGCACGACGCCGCGGGCACCAGGATTTTCGAGGCAGAACTTTTCAAGCCAAAGGCCGAGCTCGTAACCCGGGCGCTTCCAGGGCAGCCAGCCGATGTCGTCGCCGAAGATCTTTGCCGTCAGCTCGCGGCTGTTCCTGGCTGCGGCAATGGCGATGATTGCGTCGGGGTGCATGTGGTCGACATGCTTCTTCGTGACATAGGCATGCAGCGGCGTGTCGATCGAGGCGGCGCGCGGGTTGAGGTTGAAGGTGCAATGCGGCAGGTAGCCGACCATCTCGTCTTCGAATGCGACGCCGCGGTAGATCGTCTTCAGCGCGTTGAGCTTGTCCATGTAGAGGGTGGCGAAGCCGTCGAGCTTGATGGTGCCGACGTCACCGCCCGAGCCCTTCACCCAGAGCACTTCGACGGCACCGGCGCCAAGCGGATCCTTCTCCATCACCTTGGCCGAGGTGTTGCCGCCGCCGTAATTGGTGATGCGTTTGTCGGATCCGAGCAGGTTTGAGCGGTAAAGCAGTCGCTCGGATTCGCTCATGCCGGCAGCCTTCGCCTCGTCCCAAAGGTTTGCAAGTCGCGCGCCCTGCTGCTTGTCGAGCATCTCGAATTCCTCCCGGTCTGATGCCGCACGGCTTGGCGGCCGCACAGAGATATGGTTGGCATCAGATCACATTGCTTGAGCGTTATTGTCAATCAAAAACGATCAAGTTCGCGCATATTGCGCTGCACAATGAAAAAATATGATTGATTGTGATTGACAATGGTCGATCGTGATGGAAGCATTGATGCCATCGGAGGAACGCATGCACGAGAAAGAAAGACACCGGATCATTCAGTCGGCGGTTCAGGAAAAACCCGTCGTCACCGTCCAGGAACTGGTCGATCTGACCGACAGTTCCGAGGCGACGATCCGGCGCGATATCGCGGCGCTTCACGTGCAGAAGAAGCTTCGCCGGGTGCGCGGCGGTGCCGAGGCGATCAATCCGCCGCAGTTCGTCGGCCTTGCCGGCCGGCCGTTCAAGGTCAACGAGGGGCTGCATGCCCGCGAGAAGCAGGCGATCGCCAAGGAGGCGGTGGCGCTTTGCGAGGACGGCGAGCCGATCATCATCAACGGCGGCACGACCACCTTCCAGATGGTGCATTTCTTGAGCAACCGCCGGATGCAGGTGTTCACCAATTCCTTCCCGATCGCCGAGCACCTTTTGAAGCATTCGAAGAACACGGTGATGCTGTCGGGCGGCACGATCTACCGCGAGCAGAACATCATCCTCAGCCCCTTCGACAATGACGTGACGCGCAATTTCTATGCGCGCCGGATGTTCATGGGGGCGCAAGGCCTTGGCCCGCTCGGGCTGATGGAGGCGGATCCGCTTCTGATCCAGGCGGAGCAGAAGCTGATCGACCAGGCCGACGAACTCGTCGTGCTCATCGACTCGTCGAAATTTCACAAGCGGTCGAGCCTCATCCTGTGCGGGCTGAAGCGGATCGCCACAGTGATCACGGATTCGGGCATCGAGGACAGGCATGCCGCGATGCTCGAAAATGCCGGCGTGCGGCTGGTTGTGGCCAGCTCCAGAGCGGGCGCGGAAGCGGACAACATTTCCTCGTCCGCCTGAGGCGGACGGGGCGAGGGGAAGGCGGCGGTCACGGGCAAAGGGAGCCGGGCTGTTGCCAATGGAGGAAGCCAGCACTGGTGCGCCTTGATCGTGCACCGGTCAACGGGAGGAAATGAGCATGAAGATCCTGAAGTCACTGATGGTCACGGCCGCCGTTTCGCTGGCACTGATGGCCAATGCCGCGCATGCGGAAAACAAGAAGATCGCGCTCGTCGTCAAGGCGCTCGGCATTGGCTTCTTCGAGGCCGCCAACAAGGGCGCCCAGGAAGCCGCCAAGGAACTGGGCGATGTCGAGGTGATCTATACCGGTCCGACCTCGACGACGGCCGAAGGCCAGATCGAGGTGATCAACTCGCTGATCGCCCAGAAGGTCGATGCGATCGCGGTTTCGGCCAATGACACCGACGCCCTGGTGCCGGCGCTGAAGAAGGCGATGGACCGCGGCATCAAGGTCATCTCCTGGGACTCGGGCGTCGCCAAGGACGGCCGGCTGATGCACCTCAACCCGTCGTCGAACCCCTTGATCGGCAACATGATCATCAAGCTTGCCGCCGACAACCTGCCTGAGGGTGGCGACGTCGCCGTGCTTTCGGCGTCGGCAACAGCGACCAACCAGAACACCTGGATCGCCGAAATGAAGAAGGTTCAGGGCAACTACAAGGGCATCAATGTCGTGGCCACCGTCTATGGCGACGACCTGGCCGACAAGTCCTATCGCGAAACCCAAGGTCTCATTCAGTCCTATCCGAACCTGAAGGCGATCATCGCGCCGACCTCGGTCGGCATCGTCGCGGCCGCCCAGGCCGTCACCGACGCCGGCAAGATCGGCCAGATCAACGTCACGGGCCTCGGCCTTCCCTCGGAAATGGCCGGCCACGTCAAGTCGGGCGCCTCCAAGTCCTTCGCCATCTGGAACCCGATCGACCTTGGCTACTCCGCAACGATGATCGCCTATGACCTGATCGGCGGCGCCGAAGCCAAGCCGGGTGCTGAACTGAAGATGGGCCGCATGGGCGCCGTCAAGCTCGACGACAACAACGAAGGCGCGATGGCCGACCCGTTCGTCTACGACGCCAAGAACGTCGAGGAATTCGCCAAGATCTTCTGATCGGGCGAAATGCTTGCTTGCTCCTCATCCGCGCGGTGAGGGTAGCCCCTCATCCGCCTGCCGGCACCTTCTCCCCGCTCGCGGGGAGAAGGGACAAGCGGCAACGGTTTGTCCTTCTTCTTCCCGACGAGGCGGGAGGATGACGGTGCACTCGTTCCCTCTCCCCGTTTGCGGAGAGAGGGTTAGGGTGAGGGGCATTTGCAGACTGCCCTCAATGTCAGGCACATAGATCAGGCGGAACGGAACTTGCTGCAGGATACGCTCACATCGCGGATGAAGCCCGCCATCGCGCTCGAAGGGATCTCGAAGTCTTTTCCTGGCGTGAAGGCGCTCTCCGATGTTTCGCTGTCGCTCTATCCGGGCTCGGTGACGGCGCTGATCGGCGAAAACGGCGCGGGCAAATCGACGCTCGTCAAGATTCTGACCGGTATCTACCAGCCGGATAGCGGCACGATCCACGTGGCCGACCGGGAGGTTCATTTTCCGACCGCGCTTGCGGCGGCGCATGCCGGGGTCACTGCGATCCACCAGGAAACCGTGCTCTTCGACGAGTTGTCCGTCGCCGAGAACATCTTCCTCGGCCACGCTCCGCGCAATCGCTTCGGCCTGATCGACTGGAAGAAGCTCAACGCTGATGCCCGTGCGCTGCTTGCGCGCGCCGGTGCCGATCTCGATCCGACGATCCGGCTGCGGGATCTCGGCATTGCCAAGAAACATCTGGTCGCGATTGCCCGTGCTCTTTCCGTCGATGCCCAGGTGGTCATCATGGACGAGCCGACGGCGGCGCTGTCGCACAAGGAGATCCACGAGCTCTATGCGCTGGTCGAGCGGTTGAAGGCCGAGGGCAAGGCGATCCTCTTCATCAGCCACAAGTTCGACGAGATCTTCCGCATCGCCGACCGCTACACGGTCTTTCGCGACGGAACCATGGTCGACGAGGGGTTGATCGCCGATGTCAGCCAGGACGAGCTGGTGCGCCTCATGGTCGGCCGCGCCGTCGGTTCCGTCTATCCGAAGAAGCACGTTTCAATCGGCGAGCCGGTCTTGACTGTCTCGGGCTACCGTCACCCGACGGAGTTCGAGGACATCAATTTCGAGCTTCGCCGCGGCGAAATCCTCGGCTTTTACGGCCTCGTCGGCGCCGGGCGCTCCGAATTCATGCAGTCCCTGATCGGCGTCACCCGCCCGTCCGCCGGCGCCGTCCGCCTCGATGGCCAGGTACTGGTGATCCGCAGCCCGTCCGAAGCGATCCGGGCCGGCATCGTCTATGTACCGGAGGAACGTGGCCGCCAGGGCGCGATCATCGGGCTGCCGATCTTCCAGAACGTCACGCTGCCATCGCTGTCGCGCACCTCGCGCTCGGGCTTTCTGAAACTCGCCAACGAGTTCGCGCTGGCGCGAGAGTATACGTCACGCCTCGACCTGCGCGCCGCCTCGCTCGACCAGGATGTCGGCACGCTGTCGGGCGGCAACCAGCAGAAGGTGGTGATCGCCAAGTGGCTGGCGACGAGACCCAAGGTGATCATTCTCGACGAGCCGACCAAGGGCATCGACATCGGTTCCAAGGCGGCCGTGCACGCCTTCATGAGCGAGCTTGCGGCTGAGGGCTTGAGTGTCATCATGGTGTCCTCGGAAATCCCCGAGATCATGGGCATGTCCGACCGCGTCATCGTCATGCGCGAGGGACGGATCGCCGCGCAGTTCGATCGCGCGGACCTGACGGCAGAAAAGCTGGTGCGCGCTGCCGCCGGCATTCAGGGGGCCGCGTGATGGTGAAGTTCCTCAAAAACCGTGAGCTTTTGCTTGTTGGCGCGATCGCCGTGCTGCTTTTCCTCATCACCTGGCGGTTCCCGCCCTTCGTCGCTCCGGCAAATCTCGCGCGTGTCTATAACGACACGTCGATCCTGATCATCCTGGCGCTTGGCCAGATGGCGGTGATCCTGACGCGCTGCATCGATCTCTCCATGGCCGCGAACCTGGCGCTTTCGGGCATGGTGGCGGCGATGCTGAATGCAGCCTTTCCAGGCCTGCCGATCCCGCTGGTCATCCTTGCGGCGGTCGCGCTTGGCACCTTGCTCGGCATGATCAACGGCGCCCTCGTCTGGAAGCTCGATATCCCGCCGATCGTCGTCACGCTCGGCACGCTCACCATCTATCGCGGCCTGATCTTCCTCTTGAGTGACGGCAAATGGATCAATGCCCACCAGATGAGCGACGCTTTCAAGGCGCTACCGCGCGACGCGCTCCTCGGCTTCCCGGTTCTCTCCTGGCTGTCACTGGTGATGATCGGGCTCGTGTTTCTGCTGATGAACCGCACGGCGCTCGGGCGGGCCTTCTATGCGGTCGGCGGCAATCCGCATGCGGCGATCTATACCGGCATCAATGTCGGCCGCACGCGCTTTTCTGCCTATTGTCTTTCGGGCGCGCTTGCCGGGCTCTCCGGCTATCTCTGGGTCTCGCGTTACGCGGTCGCCTATGTCGATATCGCCGCCGGCTTCGAGCTCGACATCATCGCGGCCTGCGTCATCGGCGGCATCTCGATCGCCGGCGGTATCGGCACGGTGGCGGGAGCCGTGCTCGGCGCGCTGTTCCTCGGCGTCATCAAGAACGCGCTGCCGGTGATCAACATCTCACCGTTCGCCCAGATGGCGATTTCGGGCATGGTGATCATCATCGCCGTTGCCGTCAACGCCCGCGCCGAGCGGCGCAAGGGTCGCGTCATCCTGAGAAAAGCGGAGGCCGTCTGATGGCCGAGATCCAACCTGCGCCCCGTCACATTCCAGATCGCCTCGAAGGCCGGGGTACACGGTTGCTGAAGAGCTGGGAGAGCCTGCTTCTTGTCGTCGCCTGCCTCATCTTCCTCGGCAACTCGCTGGCGTCACCCTATTTCCTCGACCCCTGGAACCTGTCGGACGCGACGTTCAACTTCACGGAAAAAGCGATCATCGCCTTTGCCATGGCGCTGGTGATCATTTCGGGCGAGATCGATCTGTCGGTCGCTGCGATCATCGCGCTGGCTTCGACCGCCATGGGCTATGCCGTCCAGCTTGGCTTCGACACGCCGTCGCTCGTTGCGATCGGTCTCTCGGTCGGACTCGTTTGCGGCGCCATCAACGGTCTGCTCATCACCGGCCTCGGGCTACCGTCGATCGTCGTGACCATCGGCACCATGAGCCTGTTTCGCGGGCTCTCCTTCCTCATCCTCGGCGACCAGGCCTTCACCGGCTATCCGGACAGCTTCGCCTGGTTCGGCCAGGGATATGTCTGGTGGGTGTTCTCCTTCGAGTTCACGTTGTTCCTCGCGCTGGCGGTCGTCTACGGCGTGGTGCTGCACCGGACCAATTTCGGCCGCGCGGTCTATGCGATCGGCAACAACCAGACGGCAGCGCTTTTCTCCGGCATCCGCGTGCCGCGCATCAAGTTCATCCTGTTCCTGTCAACCGGGCTGATGGCGGGCCTTGCCTCGATCTGCCTGACCTCGCGCCTTGGCTCCACCCGGCCATCGATCGCGCTCGGCTGGGAGCTGGAGGTGGTGACGATGGTGGTTCTCGGCGGCGTCAACATTCTCGGCGGATCCGGAACCATTCCCGGCGTCGTGCTCGCGGCGCTGATCATGGGCATGGTGACTTTCGGTTTCGGCCTGCTCAACGTGCCCGGCATCGTCATGTCGATCTTCATCGGCCTGCTGCTGATCTCGGTGATCGCGCTTCCCATCCTGTGGCGCCGGGCCCGTCGCCGTCTCGCCCATTGAGGATCCAATGGAAAAATACGCCTTCCGCATGCGGCTGAACCCGGGCATGGCTGCCGAGTATCAGGCAAGGCACGATGCCATCTGGCCGGAACTGGAAAGGCTATTGAAGGAGGCCGGCGTTTCCGACTACTCCATCCACCTGGACGAAGAGACCGGCATGCTCTTTGGCGTGCTGTGGCGAACCGACGATCATCGCATGGCGGATCTGCCGTCCCATCCGGTGATGCGGAAATGGTGGGCGCACATGGCCGACATCATGGAGACACGGCCCGACAACGAGCCGGTCGCCGTGCCGCTCAAGACCGTTTTCCATATGGAATGAGCGGATGCGGATCGTCGCCGTCATCGATATCGGCAAGACCAATGCCAAGGTTGCGGCCGTTGACCTTGACCTGTTTGCGGAGATTGCCGTGCGCAAGACCGCCAACACGGTCCTTGCCGGCGGACCCTATCCGCATTTCGATACCGAACATCTCTGGCGCTTCGTGCTCGACAGCCTCGCGGCGCTCAACGCCGAACACGCCTTCGAGGCGATTTCGATCACCACCCATGGTGCAACGGCGGCGCTGCTCGACGCGGATGGAAACCTCGCGCTGCCGGTGCTCGATTACGAGTTCGCCGGCCCCGACAGCCTGGCTGCGGACTATGACGCCGCAAGGCCATCCTTTTCGGAAACTGGCTCGGCGCGGCTGCCGATGGGGCTCAACGTCGGTGCGCAGCTCTATTGGCAGCAGAAGGCGTTTCCGGACCGGTTTGCCAAGGTCACGTCGATCCTGACCTACGCGCAATACTGGACCTTCCGCCTGACGGGTGTGCGCTGCAATGAACTGACATCGCTCGGCTGCCACACGGACCTCTGGAACCCGAAGGCCGGGAGCTACTCGTCACTGGTCGAGCGCCAGGGCTGGCGACCGCTCTTCGCGCCGGTGCTGAAGGCAGGCGACATCGCCGGCGCTCTGCTGCCGGAGCTGTGCGCGGAAACCGGGATTGCGCCGGGCACGCCCGTCTCCTGCGGCATTCACGATTCCAACGCCTCGCTGCTGCCGCACCTGTTGACGCGCGCTTCGCCCTTTTCTGTCGTATCGACCGGAACCTGGGTCGTGATGCTTGCGGTCGGCGCAGAGCCGACGGCGCTTGACGAGCGCCGCGACACGCTCATCAACGTCAACGCGCTGGGAGACCCTGTGCCGTCTGCCCGCTTCATGGGCGGACGGGCATTCCAACTCCTGCTCGGGGACAACGTCGTCGCCGCATCGCCCGAAACGGAGGCAGGCGTTGCGGTGGCCCGGCACATGCTGTTGCCGTCCGTTCCCGAGGGGTCCGGCCCGTTTCCGGGCTTGAAGGCGACCTGGACCTGCGACGAGCAGGCGCTTGGACCCGCAGAACGTTTCACGATCGTGTCGTTCTATCTGGCATTGATGACGGCCACCTGCCTCGACCTGATCGGCGCGCGCGGGGATGTGGTTGTCGAGGGGCCCTTTGCCGGCAACGCGACCTATCTGCGCATGCTGGCTGCGGCGACGGGGCGACCGGTTCTTGCCGATCCCCACAATGTGACGGGTACGAGCCTCGGCGCGGCGTGCCTCGTCAAGGAAACCAACGTCAGGACCGGGGCCGAACCGCTGACGGGCGCTGTTCCCGCGGGCCTCGTCGACTACGCTCAGGCGTGGCGCATCATGGCGAAGAGGCATGCCGACAAAGAAAATCGGTCGTAGAACGCTCGCTCCCGACCGATAATTCGCGCTGTTTCAGTATAAGTCAGGTCCAGGCTTTGCTCAGAACACAGAGCTGCGCTTGATCGACCGGTTGTGTTCGATATTGAGCACGATCGATACTGCCGTCATTGTCAGGATTGCTGTGAGTGCGGCGCCGATGCCAAGAACAATCATTGTTCGTTTCCTGTAAGCGCACCTTCATGATGTCGCTTTTTGTGATGCGAAGGTTTCTTCGCGCATGCAGCGCCCACTTCACTTTTGCTTCGATACGCGAGCCAAAGTCAAAGTACAATTCTAAACTCTTGTGAGTGAGAACCTGTTGGTTTTTCGCGCTTTTATTACAGTTTTGTTGCGACGCAAAAATGTGCGCGAAAACACCCCGCGAATTTTAGTGAATCCGATTAGAGGCGAGGGACCGTTAACCTTCAAGCAAGGAATTAACCATAAACATGGTCGCACACGTCGGATTGGGAAAAATCTAAAAGTCTCCTCAAGGCATGATGCCGCCCCGCCGTACCGGTCAGGTCCGGTATCCGTTTTTCACCGAATTTACTTGCGGGATGATCGATGGCAGACGCCGCTGGCGGGGGCTGATCTCATCAATGTGGCGTGCACGTCCGGTGGACTGTGGCTCCCTGTGACCTCCCCAGGCAAATTCGAAAACGCGCAGTACCCGGGGATCAGCGTTGAGGCAGGAAACATCGTCAGAACAGGCAAAGAAGGGCCAGGCAGGCAGCCTGCTGGAACGTTTGCGCTTTGCCGGGCTCGACGATGACAGCTGCAACCGCGTCCGCGACAACAGGCAGAAGCTCTCTCCGCGCATCGACCTTGCGCTGCGCGATCTCTTTCAGCGCCTGCAGACCTATCCCGATGCATCCCGCCATTTCGACAGCGACCGCCAGATCGACCGCTTGCAGGACCTGCAGACGTCCCACTGGAACGTCCTGACCGACGCCCGTTTCGACGGCCTTTATGCCGAGCGGGTCAAGGTGCTCGCCGACACCGCCAATCGCATGGGCCTCGACCCGCGCTGGCAGATGGCAAGCCATGCGGTCGTGCTCGAACATCTGCTGGTCGGGCTCATTGAAGACGCCTGGCCGAAGTCCTTCCTGCCGATGGGCAAGACCCGTCGTCGCGAACTCTGCGAACTTGTCGCGGCCCTCGTTCGAACCACCTTTGTCGATACCGAGATCGGCGTTTCGCTGCGCTTCAATGCGCTTCGCCAGCAGCATCAGCGGCAATTGGCCGAGCAGCGCAGCGCCGACGAACAGGAAGTCCAGGCGCTCTTCGGCGAATTCGCGGACGGCCTCAGCCGCGGCGACCTCGGCGTGCGCTTGCCGGAGACTGGAGCCGAAGCCTATCAGCCGATCGTCGCCAGCCTGAACGCGGCGCTCGAGCAGATCCAGGCGAGCCTGCAGACATCGGCTCAGCGAAGCCATGCTGCCGAAACGCTCGTCGATCGCATGCGCGGCGGCGCGGTCGCCTTCTCCGACAAGGCAAGCGCCGAAGCCGATGCGCTTTCAAGCCAGCTTGCAGCACTCTCGGACATGGCAGGGCGCATGGCGACCGGATCCGGGCGGATCAGCTCTACCGAGGAAAAGACCAACGAGACACGCGTCGCCGTCGAGCGTAGCGGCCAGATCGCCGGCCAGGCGATCACCGCCATGGCCGACATCGAGGCATCCGCGGAAAAGATCGGGCAGATCATCGGCGTCATCGACGAGATCGCCTTTCAGACCAATTTGCTGGCGCTCAACGCCGGCATCGAGGCCGCGCGCGCCGGCGACAGCGGCCGTGGCTTTGCCGTCGTTGCCCAGGAAGTGCGCGCTCTGGCGCAGCGTTCCGGCGAGGCGGCGCGCGAGATCAAGCAGCTCGTCACCGGTACCAAGGCGCAGGTCGAGACCGGCGTCGAGATCGTCGGTCGCACCCAGGACGCGATCAGCAGCATCGTCGAGCAGGTGACTGCGATCAACACGGCCGTATCCGGCATCGCCCGCGAGGCGGAAGCGCAGGTCGGCGATCTGCGCGGGGTCACGGCCGAGATCGGAACAATCTCCCAAGGCGTCCATTCGAGCGCCGTTTTGGCCGGCGAGACGGCCCGTTCGTCCGACGACCTCCATACGGTCATCGTCGAGCTCGGAGAAACCATCCGCCAGTTCCGTCTGGAGCGCCGCGAGCCGGTCGCATCGACGCCGGCCGTCGGCCGTCAGTTGACCCGCCAGGTGCCGGAGGCCGCTGCCGGGGAAACGGCGCTGGCGCTCTTCGATGACGGCGAGCAGCGGCGGTTCGCCGGATGGCAGCGCTGATCCCAGGGGCAGTTCAAAGTTAGCAGTCGAGGAAGACAGGAATGGCCAGCAAGAAGACCGCACAAAAGACGCTCAGCCTCGCGCCGGTGTTGGACCTGAATGAGGCGACGGCGCTGCACGAGAAACTGCTCGCGCTCAAGGGCAGTGACATCGTGATCGACGCGTCGGCGGTCGAGCGGGTTGGGACCCTTTGCGTGCAGGTGCTGATGGCCGGCGCCAAGACCTGGCAAGAGGAACATTTGTCTTTCACCTTCAGCAAGGTGTCGGACGCTTTCGAGAAAACGACACAGCTCATCGGGGTCGAGATCGATCATCTGATGGCAAAGGAGATTTGAGAAATGAAGAAGCGAGTTCTGACGGTCGACGACTCCCGGACGATCCGAAACATGCTGCTGGTGACCCTGAACAATGCCGGTTTCGAAACGATCCAGGCGGAAGACGGCGTCGAGGGTCTTGAAGTTCTCGAGGAAGCCAATCCCGACGTGATCGTCACCGACATCAACATGCCGCGTCTCGACGGCTTCGGCTTCATCGAAGGCGTGCGCAAGAACGACCGCTACCGTGCCATTCCGATCCTGGTTCTGACCACGGAAAGCGATGCGGAAAAGAAGAACCGCGCGCGCCAGGCGGGAGCAACCGGCTGGATCGTCAAGCCGTTCGACCCGACCAAACTCATCGATGCAATCGAGCGCGTAACGGCCTGAAGTCCGGGGATAGCCTCCAATGGATATGAACGAAATCAAAGAGATCTTCTTCCAGGAATGCGAGGAGCAACTCGCCGAGCTGGAATCAGGTCTGCTGAAGCTCAATGACGGCGACCGCGACCCGGAAACGGTCAATGCGGTGTTCCGCGCGGTGCACTCGATCAAGGGTGGTGCGGGCGCCTTCGGGCTCGACGACCTCGTCTCCTTCGCACATGTGTTCGAGACGACCCTTGATTGCGTTCGTTCCAACCGGCTCGATCCCGGTCCGGAGGTCCTGAAAGTCATGCTGAAGTCGGCCGACGTGCTGGCCGACCTGACCAATGCGGCCCGCGATGGCGGCAGCGTCGACGAGGCGCGCAGCCGTCAGCTGATCAAGGAGCTGGAGGCTCTGGCCAACGGCGAGGTGCCCCAGGCTTCCGCTGCCGCGGTTGAGCCGGTCGCCAAGCCCGTTGCCGCAGCAGTTCCGCCGCCGGTCAACGACGAGGGCTTCCAGCCGGTCGCCTTCTCCTTCGACGACTTCGATCAGCCCGAAGAACCGCCGCTGATGGACATGCCCATCTACGAGATCGTCTTCAAGCCGAAGTCGGATCTCTACGCCAAGGGCAACGAGGCAACGCTGCTTCTGCGCGACCTCTCGCGTCTCGGCGAAATGAGCATCCATTGCGACATGGAAGCGCTGCCGACGCTCGATCGGCTGAGCCCGGAGAGTGCTTACTTCTTCTGGAAGATCCAGCTGAAGTCCGACAAGGGCGAAGACGCGATCCGCACCGTCTTCGAATTTGCCGAGTGGGACTGCGATCTCGAAATAACCCTGCTCGCCGACGATGCCGCTCCGGCCGGCGAAGAGCTGCCGATGCAGCCGGTGCCGTTCGACCTTTCGATCCTGGACGACGAGCCGGCGGTTTCCGTCGGCGTCATCGAGGAGGAGGAACTCGCAGCACAGCAGCAGGACATCCGCAACGCTGCCGTTTCCGCCGCAGGGACCGCCAGCAACGTACTCCAGATGGCGCAGTCCGCAGCCTCGCGGGCGCCAGCCGAAAAGCCGGCAGCCGCCGCCGCGAGTGCCGCAGCACAGAGCGCCGCCGCCCAGCAGGCTGCCGCTTCCGCCGGCACGCCGACGATCCGCGTCGATCTCGACCGCGTCGACCGCCTGATCAACCTTGTCGGCGAACTCGTGATCAACCAGGCGATGCTCTCGCAGAGCGTCGTTGAAAATGACGCCAACGGCACGTCCTCGATCAACATGGGCCTCGAAGAGCTGCAGCAGCTCACCCGCGAGATCCAGGATTCGGTGATGGCGATCCGCGCCCAGCCGGTGAAGCCCGTCTTCCAGCGCATGTCGCGTATCGTTCGCGAAATTGCCGACATGACCGGCAAGTCGGTTCGCCTGATCACCGAAGGCGAGAACACCGAGGTCGACAAGACGGTCATCGACAAGCTCGCCGAACCGCTGACCCACATGATCCGCAACGCGGTCGACCACGGTCTCGAAACGCCCGAGAAGCGCCTTGCCGCCGGCAAGAGCGCCGAAGGCACCGTCCGTTTGACCGCCAAGCACCGTTCGGGCCGCATCGTCATCGAGCTTGCCGACGACGGTGCCGGCATCAATCGCGAGAAGGTGCGCCAGAAGGCGATCGACAACGACCTGATCGCGGCCGACGCCAACCTTTCGGACGAGGAGATCGACAACCTGATCTTCCACGCCGGCTTCTCGACGGCCGACAAGATCTCCGACATTTCCGGCCGCGGCGTCGGCATGGACGTGGTCAAGCGCTCGATCCAGGCGCTCGGTGGTCGCATCAACATTTCCTCGAAGCCGGGCCACGGTTCGGTCTTCACCATGAGCCTGCCGCTGACGCTCGCCGTTCTTGACGGCATGGTGGTCACGGTTGCCAACCAGACCCTCGTCGTGCCGCTGACCGCGATCGTCGAAACCCTGCAGCCCGAGGCGTCTGCGATCCACTCCTTCGGCTCCAACCAGCGGCTGATCTCGATCCGCAACTCCTTCTGCCCGCTTGTCGACGTCGGCCGGATCCTGAATTTCCGCGCCATCCAGGCAAACCCGGTCGAAGGCGTCGCCTTGCTGGTCGAATCCGAAGGTGGTGGCCAGCGTGCCCTGATGGTCGATGCGATCCAGGGGCAGCGCCAGGTGGTGATCAAGAGCCTCGAGGCCAACTACACCCACGTGCCTGGCATCGCCGCCGCAACCATTCTCGGCGACGGCCGCGTGGCGCTCATCCTTGATGTCGATGCGATCGTCGCGGCCTCGCGCGGCCACTCGCTGAAGCCTGAAATGTCACTTGCTGCAGCCGGATAACGACAATGACCTATGCCGCAAAAAATCTGACCACGGACGGACGGGAGCTGATCGCTTTCCGCGTCGGGGATCAGGAATTCTGCGTAAACATCATGCAGGTGCGCGAGATCCGCGGCTGGACACCCGCGACATCGATGCCGCATGCGCCACCTTATGTGCTCGGCGTCATCAATCTGCGCGGCGCCGTTCTGCCGATCGTTGATCTTTCGGCCCGGCTCGGCATGAAGCCGGCCGAGCCGACCGTGCGCCACGTCATCATCGTCGCCCAGGTGAAAAGCCAGGTTGTCGGCCTTCTGGTGGATGCCGTCTCCGACATCCTGACGATCACCGACGACAAGATCCAGCCGACGCCCGACGTCATCTCGTCGGAGTTCGAAAAGAGCTTCGCCCGCGGCGTGCTCGCGATCGAAGGCCGGATGATCTGCCTCATAGAGCTGGAAGCCATCTTCCCGCAGGAAGAAAGGGAAGCCGCATGAGGAACCAGGTCGCCTTCGAACAGAAGCTCTCGCCGGATGAATGCCTGGCAAGCGGCGAATATCCGCTGACCCGTCGCGATCTCAGCGAGATCGCCGCGATGATCTATGCGGATGCCGGCATCTACTTGAACGAGAGCAAGGCATCGCTCGTCTATTCGCGGCTGTCCAAGCACATCCGCAACCTCGGGCTCAAGGGGTTCCGCGAGTATTGCCAGCTGGTCTCATCGCCCGCCGGTGCCGCTGCCCGCCGCGACATGCTCTCGCATCTGACCACCAACTTCACGCGGTTCTTCCGCGAGAACCATCACTTCGAGCATCTCAAGACCGACGTGCTGCCGGACCTGATCGCGCGCGCCAAGGCCGGCGGCCGGGTTCGCATCTGGTCGGCAGCCTGCTCGGACGGTCAGGAACCCTACTCGATCGCGCTGACGGTGCTGTCGTTGCTGCCGAATGCGGCCGACTATGACTTCCGCATCCTTGCGACCGACATCGACCCGAAGATCCTGGCGCTCGCCCGTGCCGGCGCCTATGACGCAACGGCGCTCGAAACCGTCAACCCGGCGATGCGCAAGCAGTGGTTCTCCGAAGTCAACGTCGCCGGCCGTTTCAAGTGGCAGGTCGATGAGCGGGTCAAGCGGCTGATCACCTTCAACGAACTGAACCTGATGGCGCAGTGGCCGTTCAAGGGGCCGTTCGACGTGATCTTCTGCCGAAACGTCGTGATCTATTTCGACGAACCGACCCAGATGAAGATCTGGTCGCGCTTCGCCGGAATGCTCAACACCGACGGGCATCTTTACATCGGCCATTCCGAACGCGTGTCGGGCGACGCCAAGGCGCACTTCGACAACATCGGCATCACCACCTACCGCCATACCGGCAAGTTTCATGGAGGACGGGCATGACCGCTCCCGCACGTGTTCTCGTCGTCGACGACTCCGCCACCATGCGTGGCCTGATCACCGCTGTCTTGAATGCCGACCCGGACGTGACCGTCGTCGGCCAGGCGGCCGACGCCATGGAGGCGCGCCAGGCGATCAAGCAGCTCGACCCTGACGTCGTCACCCTCGACATCGAGATGCCGAACATGAACGGCCTCGAATTCCTCGACAAGATCATGCGGCTGCGGCCGATGCCGGTCATCATGGTCTCGACGCTGACGCACAAGGGTGCGGAGGCGACGATCGCCGCGCTTGAAATCGGCGCGTTCGATTGCGTCGGCAAGCCGCATCCCGGCGACCCGCAACCCTTCGCCGGCCTCGTCGACAAGGTAAAGGCGGCCGCCCGTTCGCAGCGCAAGTTCATCATCACCGGCAACAAGGCGGCCGCTCCGGCGCCCGCCAATGCGAACGCCGCCTCGGAATATCGGGCCGGCCGCAAGATCGTCGCGATCGGCGCCTCCACCGGCGGCGTGGAAGCGTTGATCACTGTGCTGCAGAAATTCCCGGCCAACTGCCCGCCGACCGTGATCACCCAGCACATGCCGCATACCTTCACCAAGAGCTTCGCCGAGCGGCTGAACCGCCTCTGCGCGCCGACGGTTCAGGAGGCGACGGACGGTGCGCGGCTCGAGATCGGCAAGGTCTACCTGGCGCCCGGCGGCGAGCGCCATCTGCAGGTCGCAAACGCCACGGCACCCTGCTGCCGCCTGGTCGACCGCGATCCGGTCAACGGCCATCGCCCTTCGGTCGACGTGCTGTTCGATTCGGTCGCCGAACTTGCCGGCCGCAACGCGATCGGCGTGATCCTGACCGGCATGGGGCGCGACGGCGCCTCCGGTCTCCTGAAAATGCGGCATGCCGGAGCAAAGACCTTCGGCCAGAACGAAAAGACATGTGTCGTCTACGGCATGCCGAGAGTCGCCTATGAATTGGGCGCCGTTGAAACCCAGCTCCCCCTCGGTTCGATCGGGGAGGAGGTCCTGAAAGCAGCGGCGCTCCGCAAGGAAGGAAGCGAATAATGTCCATCGCCGAAAAAATCAAAGTTCTGATCGTCGACGATCAGGTGACGAGCCGCCTGCTTCTGGGTGACGCCCTGCAGCAGCTGGGTTTCAAGCAGATCACCGCCGCGGGCGACGGGGAGCAGGGCATGAAGATCATGGCCCAGAACCCCCACCACCTGGTGATCTCCGACTTCAACATGCCGAAAATGGACGGGCTCGGCCTGCTGCAGGCCGTGCGCGCCAATCCGGCGACCAAGAAGGCGGCCTTCATCATCCTGACGGCCCAGGGCGACCGCGCATTGGTCCAGAAGGCCGCGGCCCTCGGCGCCAACAATGTGCTGGCCAAACCTTTCACCATCGAAAAGATGAAGGCCGCGATCGAAGCCGTATTCGGGGCGCTCAAATGAACAATGAAGCCGCCGGCAAGCGCGTGCATGTCATCCAGGGCGAGTACAAGGTCTTCAACGATCCCAATGTCGTGTTGTCGACCATCCTCGGTTCCTGCGTGGCAGCCTGCATGCGCGATCCCGTGGTCGGTGTCGGCGGCATGAATCACTTTCTGCTGCCCGGTTCCGCGACGTCACCCGCTACCGGCGGTGACGCGACCCGCTACGGGGTCCATCTGATGGAACTCCTCATCAACGGTCTGCTGAAGCAGGGCGCCCGGCGAGATCGTCTCGAAGCCAAGATCTTTGGCGGCGCCAAGACGATCGCCCGCTTCTCCAATGTCGGCGAGCAGAACGCCGCCTTCGCCCGGCAGTTCCTGCTTGACGAAGGCATCCGCATCGTCGGCGAAAGCACCGGCGGTGAGCATGGTCGCAAGCTCGAATACTGGCCGTCTTCCGGGCGCGCCCGGCAGTACGCACTGACCGGGGTCGAGACCCAGCGCACCGTGCAGCTGGAGGAACGCCCGATCGTCGCGCCGAAGCCTGTGGAAAGCTCGATCGAATTCTTCTGACCCTGCGAGGCAGGCGCCTCGCAGGCCGCACTACGACCTTCTACCGAAGCCCCGAGCCACGTGAGACTTACCGATGCAGACTGAATACCAGGGCCACATGCCGCACGTGGAAGAAGCGCTCCCCGAAGTGCTGATGCGCATCGTCACCGAATTGCACGACGTCGCCTACCTGATCGAGCGGATAGAACCCCAGCTCCTGGGCGACGAGAGCCTCGACGCGCTCGACAATCCCGACAAGATGATGGTGCTGCAGGGGATCGACCTGGCGGTGCAGAAAACCCGTGGGCTTGCCGAATTCATCGACACGATCACCGCCTCCATCCCCGATAGCTGGCTGGTCGACGTCACAACGGCCATAAGCCTGGTCAAGCTTGCGGACATGAAGAAGACGCTTGGCAACGGCATGTTGCGCCACGGCCACTCCCAACCGCTGACCAAAGCGGCCGGCGATTTCGAGGCTTTCTGACCCGCCATTCGCCAGAGCGCGAACCGTCTGCACCCATAATAGTTTTTGATTCAATGCCTTACGGCGTGCTTCTCGGCGCGCCGGCGCTGCCGCGCCGGCCGATGAGCCGGTTTTTGCCGTCGATTTCGCGCCGTGGATAATTCGTCCATCGCGCCTTTTGAGGGGCCAGCAAGGCCCATCAAGCCAAGTTCGCGCAAGTTTCGTTTCCTACGGTCCCGATCGGGGCTGGTAGATTCGTGGGCATTGGAACCGATACGAGGCATGTCGAAAGCCAGCAAACCCGAATGTTGGAACTGCGCAGGGCATACATCCGATGACCGGATCGAAGGCCTTGCGATACTGGGTGCGGAAACAGAATGAGTCTGTTGGATCAACTCTCGACGTTCACAAAGAACCTGAGCAGTCTTGGGCAAGGAAAGCTGATTGCGCTGGCTGCGGCCGGCATCGTTGCGGTCGGCATGGTGCTCGGGGCCGGCATTTACGTCAACAGACCCTCGTTCGAGACGCTTTATGTCGGGCTCGAACGCAGCGATGTCACCCAGATCAGCATCGCGCTGGCTGAAAGCAATATCGATTTCAACGTCGGCTCCGATGGCGCAAGCATCCAGGTTCCGGTCGGCATGAACAGCAAGGCCCGGCTGATGCTCGCCGAGCGCGGCCTGCCGAGCAGCGCCAATGCCGGCTACGAGCTTTTCGACAACGTCGGTTCGCTTGGCCTCACGTCCTTCATGCAGGAGGTGACCCGCGTTCGTGCGCTCGAGGGCGAAATCGGCCGCACCATCCAGCAGATTTCCGGCATTGCCGCCGCCCGCGTCCACATCGTCATGCCAGAGCGCGGCAGCTTCCGCAAAGCCGACCAGAACCCGACCGCTTCCGTCATGATCCGCGCCAGCGCCACGGTCGGCCGCAGCGCCGCAGCCTCGATCCGCCATCTCGTCGCCTCTTCCGTGCCGGGGCTCGACGTCGATGACGTGACCGTGCTCGATTCGACCGGGCAGCTGCTCGCCTCCGGCGACGATCCGACCAACAGCGCCCTCAACCAGTCGCTCGGCGTCGTCCAGAACGTCCAGGCCGAGCTTGAAAAGAAGATCGACAATGCGCTCGCTCCGTTCCTCGGAATGGACAACTTCCGCTCCAGCGTCACCGCCCGCCTGAACACCGATACGCAGCAGATCCAGGAAACGGTGTTCGACCCGGAATCGCGCGTCGAGCGTTCGACCCGCGTGACCAAGGAAGAACAGAAGTCCAGCCAGCAGCAGCCGGACAATGCCGCAACCGTGCAGCAGAACATTCCGCAGGCCGCCCCGACCGGCGGCGCCGGCCCGAAGTCGAGCGACGAGGCCGAGAAGAAGGAAGAGCAGACCAACTACGAGATCAACAGCAAGACGATCGCCACCGTCAAGAACAGCTACACGGTCGAGCGGCTCTCGGTCGCCGTCGTCGTCAACCGCGGCCGTCTTGCCGCGATGGTGGGCGAGCCGGCTGACCAGGCCAAGATCGACGCCTATCTCGCCGACATGCAGAAGATCGTCGCCTCGGCCGCCGGCCTTGATACGAGCCGCGGCGATGTCGTGACCCTGACGGCCATGGACTTCGTCGAGACCCAACTGCTCGATCAGGCGGTCGCTGGTCCGGGTGTCATGGAGACGCTGACGCGCAATCTCGGCGGCATCATCAACGCACTCGCCTTCGTCGTCGTCGCCTTCCTGGTGGTCTGGATGGGCATGCGGCCGCTGGCGCGCCAGCTGGGTCTTGGCGGCGGCGCCGGTCAGGTCCAGGGCGAAGCTGCCGGCCTCGAACTGCCCGACTTTTCTCCGGCCAATGCCGGAGCGGGCGGCGCGCTCATGGAAGGCTTCGGCTCCGACTTCGGCTTCGACAGCACCGACGACCTGCTCAGCATGGGCGGCGACGACAGCGGCGGCTTCAACCGCCGCGTCAAGGAAGGACCGGAGCGGCGCCTGGCCCGCATGGTCGAGATCAGCGAAGAGCGCGCGGCGAAGATCCTGCGCAAGTGGGCCCTCGACAAGGCCGCGTGACAAAGGCGCTCAAAAAACCCGATATCCATGCAAGTCCCGCCCTCGTGGCGGGATTTGCGTTTCTCGCGCCGGCGGGGCGCCGCATGGCCTTCGGCAAATATTGTAGGAGTCCGGTTGGCGGTTGCGCCTGCATGCAGAATTTTCTTCAAGTTTCGAACTGATTCCAGCCGAGTCCCGCAGCATGCCGTTGATGGTAATATTTTAACGATATCTTAATTTATAGATTCGGCTCGCCCGCATGGCGTGCATCCTTTGCCGTCAACTACTATGCCGGCATCATGGAATACAGAGATAATCGAAAATATATTCTTGATGGTTGTTTCTGTTTATTCTGTCAGTTCTACAATTTATATATTGGTGAAATGTTGTTCGGCTAGGAAATCACTGGTGCATTTCAGCAACAGCTGTGAAAACAAAGTATAATTTTGGCGGTTTCTAATTTTCGCAATTGAAGAAAAACGACCCAAATCCGGGATGATTTCGCCTCCTTGCCTGCGCGCCACCCCGCCGATAACCGCGAGGATTGGACCAAAAGGCTCAGCGGATGGAAGAAAAATGCTCGCTCTATCAATGAGTTGGATTGGAGACGTTGTGGCTTTGGCAGTTGCGGACCATGTCCGGCGCCCTTCATTGCCGAATCGATTCATGCGGCTGGCGCGAAGTAAATAGCCAGAAGATGGCGATGTTTTTTTTCTCGCGTCGATGTACATTTTAAACAGTTGATTCGCGTCCTGATCTGCGACTGGTGGTGATACTCGGCTTCGGCCGGCTGTTGGCGGCGACAGTGCAAGTGCAGTTCCGGGATGGGGATCCGGCACAGGGGCTGAACTCATGGACATTTCGCAAGCAGACATTGCTGTCTGGCCTTTGCCGTCGGCGCCGACGCGCGCACGCGGCGGTGGATTTTCACGCGAGCAGCTTTTGCGACGACTGGGCGAGGTCGCCGGGCGCGGCGCACTTGGAAGCGGACTTTCGGCTCTGACCGACTATGTCGGCGCCAGTCACTATCTCCTGGCGCGCTACGACCTGTCCCAGGACACCGGACTTGACCACGTTGTGTGCTCCGATTGGCCTTTTGATGTGGTGCGACGCCTTTCGGGCGTCATCACCGCCCTGCATGCCAAGACGACGGAGCTGGAAAAATGCCTGGCCGTCCTGCAGCCGTGTTTCCATGCGCTTCCAGACGATATCGACCTGCCTCGGGGGCTCAGCCGCGAGTATTGCGCGATCACCTTCAATGTCGGGCGCCTTCGTTTCTCGTTGATGCTGCTGGTTCCCGAGGACGTGATCCTGTCGCAGGAAAGCCTGCGCGACGTCACGCTGCTGGCGGGCTATCTGGCGAGCTTCACCACGCGTGCCGAAGTTCGCCACGATCGAGATTTCGAGCTGACCGAACGCGAGCTTGAGTGCCTGTTCTGGATCGCCGAGGGCAAGACGAGCGAGGAGATCGCGGTTATTCTCGGCATCTCGCGCAACACCATCAACAACTACATCACCAGCGTTATGCGCAAGACCGCGACCAGGACGCGATCGGAAGCCATTGCCTACGCGGTGCGCAACAACCTTGTGTGAGGAACGGGCGCGATGACGCATTTTCTCGGTGGCGGGCGGATAGAAGACGAACAGAAGCTCGCCAGAAGCGGCAATCGCGCGGCTCGGGCCGCAACTCTCGTCACACGCCTGCAGGCGATGCAGCGACAGATCAACGCCAAGAATTTCGCCGTGTTGCGCCTCAACGGCAAGGGAACGGGATCCGGGCGAAAGCTGAATTGCGTACTCGACAACTGGGGCGTGGCGGCGGAGGCAAACGCCCACGACCTCGTCAATGCCTACGGCGAAGAGCTTGTCGCTCATCTCGATCAGTCGCTGCTGCCGGTGCTTTGGGATGGAACGGGTGAATATCAGGCCGCCGAGCTTTCGGATCTGGCGCCTTTCGCGCTCCGGTTCAAGGGCCGCAAGCTGCCCTATTCGGGTATCGCCTTTCCTGTCAGGCTCGGCGCGCAGGGCAACGGATACGTCGTCTTTGCCGGCAGCTATGTCGATGCCTCGACGGAACAGGTGGTCGACCTGCACGGCCGCAGCTGCATGATCATGACCGATCTTCTGGCGGCGGACGAAAGGCGTGTCGCGCCGGCAGAAACCTTGAGCGACCGGGAGATCGCCTGCCTGCAGATGGCCGGCGATGGTCACATCAGCGAAGAGATCGCCGAACGCATGGGTCTCTCGGTCCACACGGTCAACGCCTATCTGGGTGCCGCGACGACGAAACTCGATTCGGTCAACCGCATCCAGGCGATCGCCAAGGCGATCCGCCTCGGCTACATCAGCTAGGAACACGTGCGCCTACCGGCGCGGCGTTTCGGTCTTTTCGGCGGCGGCAGGTCGAAGACGATCACGGCCCTGGGCGAAGCCCGAAACGTCAGTTGTCGCTGACGGTCCTGACCGACGGTGTGATCCGACCGCTCAACTCGCCAGCGGAAGCTCATAGGTGGTGACGAATTTCGCTTCCTCCAGGCTCTTCACCAGGAACGCGGTGTTCTCGTCCGGATCGGACGAGGGGTTCTGGAAGGTGATATGGCTGATTTCGATCCCGGCCGTTTCGTTGCCGAGCGACAGGCGGACATAGATCGTCACGCCCCGCGGCTTGAGTTCGAGATCGAGCACGATCTCCGGTTCGCAGTCCCAATCCAGGTTGTAGTTGCCGCCAAGGCCGAAGTTCACCGTTCCGGGCAGGAAATACAGCTCTGCGGCCGATTCGACGAGATCCGCGAGGCTGGCATAGGACTCGAACCGCAGGAGCGCGATGAAGTCGGCGGCGTCGATCAGACGCAGTTCTGTCGCCACAGGGCGGATTGCTTCAGCTACGATTTGTTCCCGCTTCTCGGAGAATTCGCACTTTTTCATCGGAGTTATGTCATCCGTTTTGGTTGCGACGCATGCACCCTGTGAATGAGTTCGGCGACTGCCTTGTAAAACACGGGTGGAATCACACTATCCACCGAGACTTGTGCAAACATGGAGCGTGCAAGCGGGGGGTCCTCGAACACCGGCACGCCGTTTTTCTCGGCAATTTCACGGATTTTCAGCGCCACGAGGTCCTGGCCCATGGCGACGACCACCGGCGCATCGCTCTCCTCGCGGACATAACGCAAGGCAACGGCATAGTGAGTCGGGTTGGCAATGACGAGCGTGGCGCGCGGCACCGAGGATATCATGCGCTTGCGTGCCCGGTCGCGCTGCATCGAGCGCAGGCGCGATTTGACGATCGGGTCGCCCTGGGCCTGCTTCATTTCCTCCTTCACTTCCTGCTTGGTCATCATCAGTTCGGTGTACCAATGATGCCGGGACCAGAAGAGGTCGGCGATCGCCAGCACCGCGGTCGCCAGCAGGATGACGATCATGATCTGGTTGAGATCGTTGGACATCGTCGTAAACATCGTGACCGGATCGGAGAACATCAGGTCGAGCGTCGCATAATAGTCGTTCCAGAGCACGAGCACGACGACGACGGACACCACGATGATCTTGAACAGCGACTTGGCGAATTCGACCAGGCCCTGGACGCCGAAGATGCGCTTCAGCCCGGCCATCGGCGACACGCGCTCCATCTTCGGCTGGATGCGGTCGAGCACCGGCCTTGGCAGGTTCTGAAAGATCGAGGAACCGACGCCGAAGAGGATCAGCAACACGAAGGCCGGCAGCACCAGGGCGGCCGATTTCCACGCGAGATGGCTGATCAGCGCGACGACGTCCGTCGAGTTTTCGAGGCGCCAGGCCTCCGGCTGTTCGAAAATGTCCTTGAGTGCCGAAGCGATCGTGCCGGCACCGTCCGCCATGAAGAAAACGAAGAAGATATAGATCGCCAGCGTCGAGGCGAACATCGTCGCCTCGCGCGAAAACGGCACATTGCCCTTCTCGGCGGCGTCGGAGATCTTCTTCTCGGACGGGGCTTCTGTTTTGCTGTCTTTGTCCTGATCGTCCGACATGAGCGAGGACGGCTCCCGGTTCCCTCTTGAGCGCGGCTGCGTCCTCTAGGGCCGCAGGGCAAAAGTTGCGCATCCTGTAGTGGACCCGAAGGGTAGGGCAGGCAAGAGTTGAGCCCCGGCATTCGCCGGGGCTCAACAGAAATTAAGGATAGCTGGATCGTTTGCCGGCCGCCTGGCGGCCGGCTGCGCCTCAAAACGGCGCCGTGCCGTCGGTCAGGCCGCCTGCACGTCCTTTTCCTTGAGCTCGAGCTGGCCGCTGGCGGCCAGGCGGATGGCTTCCTGCGTGATCGAGCGGCGGGCGATCGCGATGTCGCGCGGGTTGATGCCGGTATCGCCCATGGAGAGGTCGGACTCGATCATGCGGCGCTGGCGTGCGCCGATCGAGGCGAGCACCGATTCGCGCAATTCCATCGTCGAACCGCGCAGCGCCATGGTGATGATGTCGGTCGAAACGTCGTTGAAGAGCTGTACGCGGCTGCGCTGCGGCATGTAGAGCACGTCGTCGAACAGGAAGATCTTCGGGCGAACCTTGTTGGCCGACGCGGTGCTGAGCGATTCGAGCGAGGCGAGCAGGGTATCGACCTGCGGCTTGTCGAGTTCGTTCATCACTTCGGCGATCTTGGTCGGGCCCGCCGAATTGCGTTCCGCTTCCATCTCGCCAATCATTTCCATGACGCGGTTCTCGATGATCGCGGCTGCCTTGGCGTTGACGTCCTTCATGTTGACGGCGCGCTTCAGGATGTCCGGGCGCTGCGTCTCGGAAAGTTGCAGCAGCACCTTGGCGCCGAAGCTCGACGGCATCATCGAAAGCACGTAGGCGATCGTCTGCGGGTGTTCCTTGGCCAGCTGCACCGAAACGGCTGCCGGGTCGCATTCCTGCAGGCGATCCCAGATGCTGGCTTCGTACGATTGGAACGTGGCGCGGCGTCCGAGCAGACCGTCGACTTCGTCCGGGGTCAGGCCTTCTTCGAGGATGCTTTCGATCGCCTTGGCATTGTCCATGAGGCCGGCACCCTCGGTAAAGAGGTCTTCGAACTCGTTGACGAGGGCTTCCAGTTCATGCGGCGGGATGGCGCGCAGCGACTGCGCCGATGCGATGATCGACTGCAGCTCGCTCTGGGTGAAGAACTTCAGGAGCTTGCTCGCGACGCCTTTTCCCATGGCAAGCAGAACTGCCGCCGCCTTGTCCGTCTGGCTGAGCGGCCTTGATAGCGCCTGAGCCTCGAAACTTTCGAAATCCATCATGGATTCATCCTTTGCCCGATCATCGGGCCTATGACTTCTTGCTGCCCTTGATCTCGATGAGCTTGACGCCGAAACGGGTATCGTCGCCGTCGAGAACGGTAATTTCGCCGCGACCGATCACCCGGCCGTTGACCATGATTTCCACCGGCTCGCCGATGCGGCGATCGAGCGCGATCGTCGCACCTTCGCTGAGGTTCATCAGGCCGGAAACCTGCATCCGGCTCGTGCCGAGCACGATCTGGACGTCGATCGGAATGTCCATGATCAGATCGAGATTGGATGTCATGCCGCTGCCGGGGGGCGTGTCGATGGCGGCGTCGGCGCTGTCGAAGGAGCTCGCAGCAAAGTCGCTGCCGCCGAAGTCGCCGGCTGCAGCGCTGCCGCCGAGATCGGCGCCGAAGTCGCTCGTGCCAAAGTCGCCGCCAAACGCGTCGAGACCGGCCGCCGGTGCTGCGAAGTCGCCGGAAAAGTCGGTCATCGCGCTGGTCGAATCGTCGAGACCGAACTCCGAACCGAAGGCGGCCGGAGCATCCGAGTCCTGCTTGAGGACACCGCGCAGGTCGTTGATCGCCTGGTCGAGTTCCATGTCTCCGACAGCGACTGTCGCCTGCTCGTTGATGGGTGCTTTCTTGGGTGCCATGTGAGAACTATTCCAGTTGAAGCTTGCCTCAGGCATGCTGCGGGGACGCGGCAGGCCGATTTAACTCATGATGTGGCGAAGGATGTCCTGTTCGGACCCGTGGGTGTCCTTGACCCTGACCGTGTATTTCGACCCCGAACGCCCAAATTCGCAGACGTAGAGGTCGCGACCGTTGGCGTTGACATCGACACGCACGTCCTGTGCGTCGTGGAAGGCAATGACGTCGCCCGGCTGCAGACGGCTGATCGTTTCGAGCGTCAGGTTTTCGAGCCGGATCCTTGCCTCGATCGTCACTGCCGAGCGTCGAACCTGCTCCTCGAGCTGTTCGGTCCACTCGGTCTTGGATTTGCGCTGCTGGTTGCTGCCCTTCGGGAAGACGACCGTGGTCTTCAGGAGCACGCTTTGCGGAACGATGATCGAGAAGGTGGACAGAACCGGGCCGAAGCCGATGGTCATGTCGATGGCGCCGGCATGGACGTCCTCGACCATCGGGTCGGGCTTGGGGCGCTGGGTGCTGTTGAGCGGGCGTTCGACCACCGGTTCGAAACCGCCAGGCGCGTTCACGGCGGTGCGCAAGACGTCGGCGATCTTCTCGAAGAGCGGCACGGCGACGTCGATCTCGATCGGGGAAAGGGCGCGCGGTTGCGGCTCCTCGATGCCTGCCGGCTCGGCGCCAAGCAGGGCCTCGACCAGGGTGATGATGATCGGGCTGTCGCAGCCGATCTGGAAATCCGTGCACCAGTTGCGCAGCGAGATGTCGCTGACGAGCACGCCGGTTCCGAGCGCGGCGATCAGGTCGCGCCGCAGTCCCGTCCTGTGGCCCGCATAGCCGATGGCGATGTCGAGACCGGTTTCCGCCCGGCAGATGTCGGGCAGGAATTCGCCAAAGACCTGGCCGAGCTCGAGCGCGAGGCGCCCGATCACCCGGTCGTCGCCAAGCGCGCCAGTCATGCGCGCCAGGAGTTTGCGGTCGAATGCGTGAACGTTGGAGGTCTCAGACGTCATGGGATCAAGCCGCCTTGCTTTCGCCGCCGCCACCGGGGTTCATCATTTCCTGCTCGACCGCGTCGATCGACGGACGCTCGTAGGCCGAAATGGTCTTGCGGCCGTATTCGAGCGCAACCTGCGGCACAGAGCCGTTCATGTAGGCAAGCAGCGTCTGCTTGACGATGATGTAGAGGCGGTTCTGCTTCTCACGCACCGATTTGACGTTGGCGACGAGCGGCGCGACGATCGAATAGGAGAGGAACACGCCGAGCAGGGTGCCGACGAGGGCGGCCGCAATCTTGGCGCCGAGAACTTCGGGCGCCTCGCTGATCGCGCCCATCGCCTTGATGACGCCGAGAACGGCCGCGACGATACCGATCGCCGGGAAGGCGTCGCCCATCGTGTTCAGCGCGTGGTAGCACTTCATCTTGTCGTGGGTGATGGTCTGGATTTCCTCGTCCATCAGCGCTTCGATCTCGTGCGAGCGGGCGTTGCCGATGATGATCAGGCGCACATAGTCGCAGATGAAGGCGGTCAGTTCCTTGTTCTTCAGAACCGTCGGCGCCGACTGGAAGATCGTCGATTCTTCCGGATTGTCGATGTGGCTTTCGATCTCGTTGCGCGACTTGGTGCGCAGGTCGCGCATCAGCGAATAGAGAACGCCGAGCGTGTCGAGATACTCGCGCTCCTTCGGCACCTTGTGGCGAAAGGCTTCGCCGAGCGCCTTGCCGGTATCCTTCACCACCTTCATCGAGTTGGCCATGATGAAGCCGCCGACGCCGGCGCCGCCGATGATCAGCAGCTCGAACGGCTGGTTGAGGACTTCCATGTGGCCGCCCATCGCCAGATAGCCGCCGAGGATACAGCCGAACGTCACAAGAAGTCCGATGATGATGTTCATATTCGATACCTGTCGCGATCTTATTTTCCGCTAACGGGATACGGTTTCAGCCTTGCGTGAGGCTGGCCGGTACCGGCGAAAACCTCCGTCGCTGGAACAGGTTCGCGCAAGGCTCTCGGGTCAGGATTAAGAAGGCAGGCGCATGGTCTGCCTGTCTCATTCCGGCAGGGGCGAACCGACCGTGACCACGACCTATACGAGCTACAAGCTGATAACGGCCGACTTGACGAAGTCGCTCGCCCGCGTTGCCGAGCAGCCGGACGTCGCGCGTGAGACGGAGTACTACCTGTCGAAAATCGGCGACGTCAAAACCATCGACGACTTCTTCGCCGACACCAGGCTCTACAACTATGCCATCAAGGCGCATGGCCTCGAAGAGATGGGCTATGCCAAGGCCTTCATGCGCAAGGTCCTGACCGAGGGGGTCGATAAAGAGGATGCGTTTGCCAACAAGCTGAGCGACAGCCGCTACAAGCAGCTCGTCGAATCGCTGAACTTCGCCGCCCACGGCGCGGCCGCCACGTCCTTTGACCGGGCGCAAAAGGGTGTCGCCGACAAATATGCCCGCCAGACCCTGGAGCAGGACGCCGGCGAGGAAAATGCCGGCGTGCGTCTCGCGCTTTATTTCTCGCGCATGGCGCCGACGATCGACAGCGGCTATGCCATCATCGCCGATGAGGCGCTGGCCCAGGTGGTGCGCACCACCCTGCAGCTGCCTGACGAATTCGCAGCGACGAATGTCGATCGTCAGGCCGAAGCCTACGAACAGGCGCTCGACTTCAAGGACTTCCAGGATTCGAGCAAGGTGACCGAGTTTCTCGACCGGTTCACCGCGCTCTGGGAAGTCAAAAATTCAACGGACGGTTACGATCCGCTCGCAGTCTTCGGCTCGTCGAGCGGCTACGGCATTTCTTCCGATCTTCTCCTGTCCATCAACAGCCTGAAACTCGGGGGCAACTGAACGTGCAAACCGGTCTTTACGTCGCGATTTCGTCGCAGATGGCACTTGAAAAGCGCCTCAACACGCTTGCTGACAACATCGCGAATTCCAGCACAGTCGGCTTCCGCGGGACCGAGGTGAAGTTCAACCAGATGCTCGGCGACACCAAGCCGGTGAAGGTCGCCTATGTCAGCAAGGGCGAGGAGTTCCTCAACACCTCCAACGGCTCGCTGTCGCGCACCGGCTCGGCGCTCGACTTCGCCATCAAGGGCGATGCCTGGTTTCAGATCGAGACGCCATCCGGTCCGGCGCTGACGCGCGACGGCCGTTTCACGCTGACCGATACGGGCGAGCTTGTCTCGATCCGCGGTTATCCGGTGCTCGACGCCGGCGGCGCGCCGATCCAGCTCAACGGCAACAACGGCGAAATCACCGTCGGCGCCGATGGTGCCTTGCATCAGAACGGTGTGGCGATCGCCACGCTCGGTCTCTACGAGGTCGATTTCAGCAAGGGCTTCACCCGCCTCGACAACAGCGCCGTTCTGCCGGCCGCGCAGGCCGAGCCGGTGGTCGACCGTTTCGACGTCGGCGTCATGCAGGGCTTCGTCGAGGAATCCAACGTCAATGCGGTCCAGGAAATGTCGCAGCTGATCACGGTCACCCGTGCCTTCGACAACATCACCGCCCTCTTGCGCGACGGCGAAGGATCGCTCGAGGAAGCAATCAAGACGCTCGGCGGCGCCCGCTAATCTCTGACGGACATCGGCATGCAACGCGAAGGCCTGAAATCAAACACCGGATCGACGTCTCTTTCGGCACTGGCGGGCCTGGTCGAGCGCTACGCCAAGCCCGAATTCTCGATCGCGCCCGGTGGTCACGTCCAGACGATCTCGCCCGGCCACTATACGGTGACCGGCCTGTCGAGGCATGTGCGGCTCGGAGATTTCGTCGCGCACAAGAGCGTGACGGGTACTCATCTCGGCGAGGTGGTCAGGGTTGAGCCGGAGCGCGTGGTGGTCTGCCCCATCGAGCCGGGGGACCCGATCGGCATCCATGACACGGTCATCCGCAAGGGCGCCTTCCGGGTCGCGCCGACCGACCAGTGGTGTGGCCGGGCGATCAATGCGCTTGGCGAACCGATCGATGGCCTGGGTCCACTGCCGCAAGGCGAGGTGCGCCGTTCGATCTCCAACACCGCGCCGCCGTCGATGACCCGCAAGCGGGTCGAGAAGGGCTTCCTGACCGGTGTCAGGGCGATCGACATCTTTTCACCGCTGTGCCTTGGCCAGCGCCTTGGCATTTTCGCGGGCTCCGGCGTCGGAAAATCGACGCTTTTGTCCATGCTCGCGCGCGCCGACGCCTTCGACAAGGTGGTGATCGCGCTGGTCGGCGAACGTGGTCGCGAAGTGCGTGAATTCATCGAGGACACGCTCGGCGACAATCTGGCGAAATCGGTGGCGGTGGTGGCGACCAGTGACGAAAGCCCGATGCTGCGCAAGATGGCGCCGCTGACCGCCGTCACCATCGCCGAGCATTATCGCGACAACGGCGACAACGTGCTCCTGATCGTTGACAGCGTCACCCGGTTTGCCCACGCGATCCGCGAGGTGGCGACGGCCTCAGGCGAGCCGCCGATCGCCCGCGGCTATCCGGCATCGGTGTTCACCGAATTGCCCCGACTTTTGGAGCGCGCCGGTCCCGGCGCCGAGGGTTCCGGCACGATCACCGCCATCATCTCCATCCTCGTCGATGGCGACAACCATAACGATCCCGTCGCCGACAGCGCGCGCGGCATCCTGGACGGCCACATCGTTCTTGAACGCACCCTTGCGGAAGAGGGGCGCTATCCGCCGATCAATCCGCTCGCCTCCATTTCGCGACTGGCGCGCAAGGCGTGGACACCCGACCAGGAAAAGCTCGTCGCGCGTCTGAAGGCGCTGATCCACCGTTTCGAGGAAACCCGCGATCTTCGCCTCATCGGCGGCTATCGCCCCGGCGGTGATCCGGACCTCGACATGGCGATCAAGCAGGTTCCGGTGATTTACGACGTGCTGACGCAGACTGCCGGTGAGCGCCCGGCACAGGATGCCTTTTCCGACCTCGCCAATGCATTGAAGGCGGCAGCGATGGGCAATCAACCGGGTGCGAGAGCGAGGTGATGGCCATGACCGATTATGATGCGGACGAAATGGTTCATCAGCGCAAGCGAAGCCGCATGCCGATGACGGACAAGTTCCTCGCTGCGACCGGCGTGGCGCTCGCCGCTTTTGCAACATTCTTCCCGTGGTACGCTTTCTTCCACCAGGACAAGTTCACGATGCCACCGCTCTGGCAGGGTTCCACCCGGGATCTGCCCGAGCGCGGCGCGCGCAACGTTGTTTCGGTCTCGCCACTGGCCATGCCGGACGCCGACGGCGAGACGGTGGCCGCAATCGACCAGCTGACCACGGCGACCGTGCCGGGCATAGGCGGCGGTCCGGGGCCGGAGGGCGCCGCAGCCGGAGAAGGGCTTTCGCAGCCGTTCCCTTCAAAGTCGGGCTTCAAGTTGATGCATGTTGCCAACGGCCGCGCCCTGATCGAAGACGAAAGCGGCATGTACATCGTGCGCATCGGCTCGGTCCTGCCCGACAATAGCCGTCTTGCAACGCTGGAGCAACGCGACGGACGTTGGGTGATGATCACCTCATCGGGCGAAGTTTACCAGACCAACTGATCGCGGGACGCGTCCTTGAGCCCGCCGACAGCTGCGTATCCGGGCGGATGCGCAGCATTTGCCGTTAAGCCGGCGCCTGCGCCGCAGATTTGGTCATCTTGCGGCACCTGCCTTTGACGAAAGTCCCACGCAAGATTACCGGCCTAGGTTCGCATCACCAAGCATGGAGCTTTTGATGCAACCGATTCAGCTTTTCGATCTCGCGTCCCGGCAGGCCCAGTGGCTGACCGTTCGCCAGAACGTGGTGGCCGGCAACATCGCCAATGCGAGCACGCCGCACTACAAGGCCAAGGACGTCAAGCCGTTTGATAGCGTGCTTGCGGACACCGGCTTCCAGATGGCTGCGACCAACAAGGCGCATTTCACCGATGGCCTGGAAGCCTCCCAGGTGGCTGAAGTCGGCATGATCGACGGCGTACAGATCCAGCAGTCCGGCAACAGTGTCGCGATCGAGCAGGAAATGATGAAGACCGGCGAGATCAAGCGCGATTACGAGCTCTCCGCCGGGCTCGTGAAGGCGTTTCACCGAATGATGCTGATGACGGTACGGAAGTAAGAATCATGGATCCATTGACCTCAGCCCTCAAGGTATCGGCCTCCGGCCTCCAGGCCGAATCGACCCGCCTGCGCGTCGTCTCCGAGAACATCGCCAACGCCCGCTCCACCGGCGATACGCCGGGAGCCGATCCGTATCGCCGCAAGACCATCAGTTTTGCCGCCGAAGTCGATCGGGCAAGTGGCGCATCGTTGGTCGAGATCGAGCGGCAGGGAACGGATGATTCGGACTTCAGCGTCGAGTTCGATCCGGGCAATCCGGCAGCCGACGAGAAGGGCATGGTCAAGCTGCCGAACGTCAACATCCTGGTCGAGATGGCCGACATGCGCGAAGCCAACCGCGCCTACGAGGCGAACCTCCAGACCATCAAGCAGTCCCGCGATCTGATTTCCCAGACAATCGACCTGTTGAGAGCCTCGCAATAATGATCGACGCAGTCAAATCCCTCGGCGCTTTCTCCGTCACCAACGAGATCGGAAGCACCCGCGCCACGTCGTCCTCTTCGTCGGCATTCGGGTTGCCAGCCGCAACCCCCGGCGTTCCGCAGGGCCAGAGCTTCGCCTCGGTTCTCGGCGACATGGCGACCGACACCGTCAACGCGATGAAGAAGGCCGAAGGCGTATCGCTCGACGGCATCCGTGGTCAGGCAAACACCCGCGAAGTCATCGATTCGGTCATGAGCGCCGAGCAGTCGCTGCAAACCGCAATCGCGATCCGCGACAAGGTGGTGACCGCCTACCTCGAAATCGCGCGCATGCAGATCTGAAGGAACGAGACATGAAGGCCCTTTCCATCGCCGCCACCGGCATGAACGCCCAGCAGCTGAACCTGGAAGTGATCGCGAACAACATCGCGAACATCAACACGACCGGCTACAAGC
>NZ_DASYGZ010000137.1:0-13430 GCF_035999135.1 Ensifer sp. | reverse complement strand
GCGCGACTGGTCGTTCAAGAGCCGCACCGACCTGCTCGAATTCGCCGAGAAGCACCAGATCCCGGTTGCCAAGGACAAGAAGGGCGAAGCGCCGTTCTCCGTCGACGCCAACCTGCTGCACTCCTCGTCCGAGGGCAAGGTTCTCGAAGATCCGGCCCAGGAAGCGCCGGAGTACGTGCACATGCGCACGATCTCTCCGGAAGCCGCTCCCGACAAGGCGACCGTCATCAAGATCGGCTTCGAGCGCGGTGACGCCGTCTCGATCAACGGCGTGCGCCTGTCGCCGGCAACCCTGCTTGCACAACTCAACGACTACGGCCGTGACAACGGCATCGGCCGTCTCGACCTCGTCGAGAACCGCTTCGTCGGCATGAAGTCGCGCGGCGTCTACGAGACCCCCGGCGGCACGATCCTGCTTGCCGCTCACCGCGCGATCGAGAGTATCACGCTCGACCGGGGTGCTGCTCACCTCAAGGACGAGCTGATGCCGCGTTACGCCGAGCTGATCTATTACGGCTTCTGGTTCTCGCCCGAGCGCGAAATGCTGCAGGCGGCAATCGACAAGAGCCAGGAACATGTCGAAGGCGAAGTGACGCTGAAGCTCTACAAGGGCAATGTCATGACCATCGGCCGTGAAAGCGACAAGTCGCTCTACTCTGACAAGCTGGTCACCTTCGAGGACGACCAGGGCGCCTACGACCAGAAGGACGCCGCCGGCTTCATCAAGCTCAACGCGCTGCGCCTGCGTACGCTGGCTGCGCGCAACCGCTAAGACCGAACTCTGCAGAAATAAGAAGCCTCCGCGACCCGGTCGCGGAGGCTTTTTCACGCGCGCTATTCCGCCGCTTCCGGCAGTGCATCTTCGCGCCCAGCAGGCGCTGCCAGCGGCTTCAGCCGGACCGCGCGCCGATACCAGAGATAGCTGAGAATGCAGAGAAGACCGAAGCTCGGGATGATGGCGCCGAGCGCCAGCACCGGCGCACCGACGGCAGCGGCGATCGCTCCGCCGAGCAGTCCCGAACCCATCTGGACGAAGCCCATCATCGCCGACGCCGTGCCGGCGATATCGGGAAAGGGCGCCATGGCGGCGGTCATCATGTAGGGCATGACAAAGGCGATGCCGAAGGCATAGACGCCGATCGGGAGCATGACCGAAAGGAAGCTCGGCGGTAGCATGTGCATGGTGTAGGCAAGCGCAAGGCTGGCCGCGCCGATGAAGACGAGGCCGACCGGCACCAGCGCCTGTGGCGTGAAGCGGCGCATCAACAGCCGTACGACCACGGTTCCCGAAAAGAACAGGCCCGACTGCATCAGCATGCCGACGCCGAATTCGGTCGGCGTCAGACCGACTTCGTTGATGAGCACGAAAGGCAGCATCGTCGCCCAGGCGTAAAGCGCGCCGACGGCGCCGCCGATGACCAGCGTCGAAGAGATGAAGCGGCTGTCGCTCACCAGGCGGCGATAGGCTGCTAGGATCGGCCTCAGGTGGCCCTTGGCCGGGTCGGGCGTCGATGTCTCGGCCATGAAGAACTGCACGGTGAGGCAGGCCATGGCGGCGAACCCCACCATCAGGAAGAAGATCGACTGCCAGCCGAAAAGCCCGAGCGCCAGGCCGCCGAGCGTCGGCGACACGGCGGGCCCGAGCGCCAGCATCATGCCGATCATGTTCATGATCCGCGCCGCTTCGGTGCCCGTGAACTGGTCGCGCACGATTGCGCGCGCCACGGTCATGCCGACGGAAGCACCGATCCCCTGCACCAGGCGTCCGGCAAGCAGCACCGCGACCGAGGGCGCGAAGGCTGCCATCAGGCTGCCAATCAGGTAGATCGCCATGAAGATCAGTGTGGCGCGACGGCGGCCGATCACGTCGGAGAGCGTTCCGGAGACGAGCTGGGCAAAGGCGAAGCCGGCGAAATAGAGCGACAGCGTCATCTTGATCGCCGCTTCGCTGGAGGAGAAGGCGCGAACCAGCTCCGGCATCGCCGGGGTATAGAGCGCCATAGAAACGGGACCGAGGGCCACCAGGAAGGCGCCGATGATGCTCGTGCGCCGCTCGCTCATGCGACGGGTCATCGGCCATCCCCGCTCTTGTCATCGGCCAGCTTTCCGGCGTCCTTGCCGGCGAGGCACGGGTCAAGCTCACGCAGATTGTGGCGCAGGACGCGCAGGTTGCCGCACAGCACCTCGCGCGTCGCCTCGTCGAGGCCCGCCGTATAGGCGTTCATCATCTCCCTCAGGCCCGCCATCAGCTCGGTGAGCAGCGGCTCAGCCTTGTCAGTCATCACGACATTCTTGGCACGCCGGTCCGCCGGATCTGGGACACGGGCGACAAGGCCCATCGCCTCAAGTCGGTCGAGATAGGCCGACAGCGTCATCGGCTCGATGCCCATGCGCGTGGCGATCTCGGCCTGCTTGATGCCCTCGGTCAGCGCCACCTGGATCAAGGTGCGCGCCTCGCCGGGCGTGATGCCGAGATCCATGGCGTTGACCTTGCGGTCGAAAGCCCCGCGCAAAAGGCGCGAGACGTCGGTCAACAGCATTCCGATGGTTTCGGATTCGAGCTTGAAGGGCATCTGATCGTTCACAATTGATATAATAAGTTTTCCTTATCATACCAATGGCTGCGGTTCAACGCGGTTGGCCGGCGGCGGTCAGCCCTCAAGTTCCTCGCGCAGCATCTCGAGCTCCAGCCATTCCTCTTCCATGCGGGCGAGGTCGGCGCGCATTTTCTCCAGCTCCTGCGCCAGCTTGGCAAAGGCATTTGGATCTTTTGTGAAGAGATTGGGATCGGCCATCTTTTCTTCGCGTTTGGCCGCCTCGGCTTCCGTCTTGGCGATTTCCTTCGGCAAGTTTTCGAGCGCGAATTTCTGCTTGTAGGACAGCTTGCCCTTGGCCGCCTTCGGCGCTTCGGACGTGGGTGCGGCCGCTTCGCTCCTGGCCTTTTCCGCCTTTTCGGCCCTGCGCTTCTCTTCGATCGCGCCCTTGCGCTGCGCCATCATGTCGGAGTAGCCGCCGGCATATTCGATCCAGCGGCCGTCCGGCTCCTCGGGATTGGCCGGTGCGATCGTCGAGGTCACGGTACGGTCGAGGAAGTCACGGTCGTGGCTGACGAGGATGACTGTTCCGGCAAAACCGGCGACGATCTCCTGAAGCAAATCGAGCGTCTCGATGTCGAGGTCGTTGGTCGGCTCGTCGAGGATCAGAAGATTGGTCGCCCGCGACAGGATGCGCGCCAGCATCAGCCGGGCGCGCTCGCCACCCGAGAGCTCCCGGATCGGCGTGCGTGCCTGCTCCGGCTGGAACAGGAAATCCTTCATGTAGCCGGTCACGTGGCGCTGCTCGCCATTGACCAGCAGGTTGTCGCCGCGCCCGTCGGTCAGGTAATGCGCCAGCGTGTCGTCCAGATTGAGGTCTTCGCGCTTCTGGTCAAGCGTCGCCATTTCGAGATTGGTGCCGAGCTTCACCGTGCCCGTGTCCGGCTCGATCTGCCCCGTCAGCATTTTCAGAAGCGTTGTCTTGCCGGCGCCGTTCGGGCCGACGAGACCGATGCGGTCGCCACGGTGCACACGGATCGAAAACGGCGCGACGATGGTGCGATCGCCATAGGCCTTGCTGATCTTTTCTGCCTCGATCACCAGCTTGCCGGATTCCTTGGCATCGGAGGCGGTTGCCTGCACGGTGCCCTGCGGTCCCTTGTGGCCACGATAGTTCGCCCGCATGGTCTGCAACTCGCCGAGGCGCCGCATGTTGCGCTTGCGTCTAGCCGTCACGCCGTAGCGCAGCCAATGCTCCTCGCGCTCGATCGCCTTGCCGAGCTTGTGCTGTTCCAGCTCTTCGGCCTCCAGCACCTCGTCGCGCCAGACCTCGAAATGGGCGAAGCCGCGGTCGAGGCGGCGCGACTGGCCGCGGTCGAGCCAGACGGTCGCGGTGGAGACCTTTTCCAGGAAGCGCCGGTCGTGTGAGATCAGCACCAGCGCCGAACGGCTGCGGATGAGCTCGTCTTCCAGCCATTCGATCGTCGGCAGGTCGAGATGGTTGGTCGGCTCGTCGAGCAAGAGGATGTCCGGCTCCGGCGCCATGACCCGGGCGAGCGCCGCGCGTCGCGCCTCACCGCCCGAAAGCCTGGCCGGATCCTCCTCACCAGTCAGCCCCAGGTGCTGCAGCAGGTAGGCGACGCGATAGGGATCGTCGCTCGGGCCGAGGCCGGCTTCGGCATAGGCCTGTACCGTGTCGTAGCCTTCGAAATCAGGAGCCTGATGCAGGTAGCGGATCGTCGCCGACGGATGGCGGAAGACCTCGCCCGACTGCGCCTCGGCAAGGCCAGCGGCGATTTTCATGAGCGTCGACTTGCCCGAACCGTTGCGGCCGACGAGACAGATGCGGTCGCCCGGCTCCACTTGAAAATTGGCGCCGGCAAGCAGAGGCGTGCCACCGAAGGTGAGAAAGATGTCGTCGAGTTTCAGAATGGGAGGCGCCAAGGCTCAGGCTCCGGAAAGGTCGTAGGGGCGGGCAAGCACGATGGCGCGGCCGCTCTTGAGAGTGAAGCGAAGGGGACCCTCCGCAACGTTGGAAACGGTCCGGGACGAGCCGAACGGCAAAGTGAAATCGGTGAGCGGATAGCGCGCATTGGCGATCGAAAGACCGGTAAGCTCCGTCAGTCCGAGCACGGAGAAGAGGCACCCCTTCGGCAGGTCGAGACCGAACGCGCCGGCAAGCAGCGGATAGGCTTCCTCCTCGCCCGAGGTCATCATGACAGGCAGCCCACGCTCGGCAAGGGATACGGCCTGCAGCAGGTGCAGAAAGGCATGGTCGCTGCGGGTGCCGCCAAGCGCGCCGGCAAAGATCAGGCGATCGGCGCCGCGCGACAGCGCCGCCTCCACGGCGATCTCGCCGTCCGTCGCAGCCTTTGCCGCAGGATAAGGCTCGCGCGGCACGGCGGAGAATTCGGCCAGCAGAGCCTCCTCGGTCGAATCGAAGTCCCCGACCCAGACGTCGGGCGTCACGCCGAGCAGGCGCGCATGCCGCATGCCGCCGTCGGCGGCAACGAAGCGGCAGTCGCGGAGCTGCTCCGTCAGGCGGCCGGTCGGCGAGAGGGCGCCGCCAAGCAATATGGTGAAGGTCGATCGAGCCATGGCAAAGCCCATAGCGCAAAGGATCGCGGAAGGAAAACGAAGAAAACCGTCAACCGCCCCGATCGCTGCAATTTGCCTGGGCGATCAGTGCCCTTCCGGCACCGGATCGGGAAACAGCATGCCGGCATAAATGCCCGGCGTCGAATCCGGGATTTCGATCGCACCGGCCACACGCTCGTAGAACTTCGCCGGACCGACGCCTCCGATCACCGCATAGCCGTATCCGGCGTCGCGCATGGCGTTCAGGCTCGCGAGCAGCAACGCTTCGCCGATGCCCTGCCCGCGCATGCTTTCATCGACGCCGGTGGGGCCGAAGAAGCCGAGCGCCGTGACATCGTGGCAGGCAAAGCCGACGATCCTTTCGTCTCGCACCGCGACGTGCATGCGCGTCGGGGTCGAGGAGAAGGCGGCTTCCGCCTCCCCTGCCCAGCCGGCGCCAAAGGTCTTTTCGATCCAGGCGACCACCAGGCGGCGCTCCGGCGCCATGGCGCGGCGAATGCTGATGCCGGCGCCAAGCCGCGACTGGGGCTCCGTCGGCAGGGCATACAGTCGGACGAGCATATCTGGCATCGCGGCCTCCTCACGGTTGATTGCCACGATGTCATAACGCAATTGCCGGTGAGCGGAAACGCCGGAAGACGATGTGCCACAGGCTCAAACATTGCTTGCCATCAAACCAACGCGGCGGTAAATCTCATGCCGCTCTAACGGGGTGCCTCCCGACCGCATGGCGGCCGGAGGCTGAGAGGCGTCGAAACGCCAACCCGCGGAACCTGATCCGGCTCATACCGGCGGAGGGATTAGACGCGATCGGATCGATACGCCCTTTTCCCATGCAACAACGAACTTTGGGAGAGGTGCTTTACATGTCCAATTCACTGAAACTGTTTCGCCGGGTGGCGCTGGCCGCAACCGCGACCCTCGTTTTCGTCGGCGCCGCTTCGGCTGCCGAAAAAACGCTCACCGTCTACACCTATGAGAGCTTCATCACCGAATGGGGCCCGGGCGCCAAGGTCGCCGAAGCTTTCGAAAAGACCTGCGAATGCAAGGTCAGCTATGTCGGCGTCGCCGATGGCGTCGAGCTGCTGACGCGCCTGAAGCTTGAAGGCGAAGCCTCGAAGGCCGATATCGTTCTCGGTCTCGACACCAACCTTGTGGCTGAAGCCAAGGCCACCGGTTTCTTCGCGCCGCACGGCATCGAAGCAACCGGCCTCACGGTTCCCGGCAATTTTTCCGACGACACGTTCCTGCCCTACGACTATGGCCATTTCGCTGTCGTCTACGACACCGAAACGCTGAAGACGCCGCCAAAGAGCCTCAAGGAGCTGGTCGAAGGCGATCCGTCGCAAAAGATCGTCATCGAGGACCCGCGCACCTCGACGCCGGGCCTCGGCCTCTTGCTCTGGGTCAAGGCCGTCTATGGCGACGAAGCCGGTGCTGCCTGGGCCAAGCTCAAAGACCGCGTTTTGACCGTCACCCCCGGCTGGTCGGAAGCCTACGGCCTCTTCACCAAGGGCGAAGCGCCGATGGTGCTCTCCTACACGACGTCACCGGCCTACCACATGGTCGCGGAGAACACCGAGCGATACCAGGCGGCGGCCTTCTCCGAGGGTCATTACATCCAGATCGAAGTCGCCGGCATGACCAAGAACGCCAAGGAGCCGGATCTCGCAAAGCAGTTCCTCGCCTTCATGACCGGCCCCGAATTCCAGTCGATCATCCCCACGACCAACTGGATGATGCCGGTCGCTGCCACCAAGGAGCCGCTGCCGGACGCCTTCAACAAGCTGGTGAAGCCGGAAAACACCTTCCTGCTCCCCTCCGAAGAGGTCGCAAAGAACCGCAAGGCCTGGATCGACGAGTGGCTTGCCGCGATGAGCAAGAACTGAGGCTGGATTGTTCGCGCTTCGCGAAAACCGCATGACCGTTGTCGCCGGGGCAGTTTGCCTCGGCGCCTTCCTCTCTTTCGTCGGCCTCGCCATTGCAGCACTTTTGGCGCAGACCGGCGGCACGGACGGAGGCACTCTCTTCGACGCCTATCTCTGGCGCGTGACCCGCTTCACCCTTTTGCAGGCAAGCCTTTCCACCCTCTTGTCCGTGCTCTTTGCGATACCGGTGGCGCGGGCACTGGCGCGGCGCCCGCAGTTCTTCGGCCGCATCTGGCTGCTGCGGTTGATGGCGCTGCCGCTCGGCCTGCCTGTTCTCGTCGGCGCTCTGGGCCTGATCGAGATCTGGGGCCGGCAAGGATTCCTCAATTCCGGCCTTCGCCTTCTCGGCCTCGAGCAGGCGGTCAGTATCTACGGCCTGTTCGGCATTCTCCTCGCGCACGTCTTCTTCAACATGCCGCTCGCAGCGCGCCTGTTTCTTGCCGGGCTTGAGCGCATTCCCGCCGAGTATTGGCGCTCGGCCGCCAATCTCGGCATGCCGAACCACAGTCTTTTCCGGTTTATCGAATGGCCGGTGCTTCGCGGCCTGCTGCCCGGTGCTGCCGGCCTCGTCTTCATGCTGTGCGCCACCAGCTTCACCCTCGTTCTGACGCTTGGCGGAGGGCCGGCCGCCAGCACGATCGAGGTGGCGATCTACCAGGCGCTGCGCTTCGATTTCGACCCGCCGCGCGCCATAGCCCTTTCGGGCCTGCAGATCGCCATGACGGGCTTGATCCTGCTGGTGCTTCGGCATTTTGCGACGGAGCCCGAGGAGGGCATGACCGGTGGCCGCACGGTTCGCCGCTTTGACGGAGCGTCCCCTCTCGCCCGCACCGTCGATGGCGCCTGGATCGTCATCGCCCTGCTTTTCCTTGCGGCACCGCTGGCAGCCGTCGTCGCGTCCGGCCTGCAGGCCGACCTCTGGAAGCTTGCGCGCGATCCGGCCGTACACCGGGCTCTTGCGACGAGTGCGGCCATTGCGCTGGCATCGGCCCTTGCCTCTGTCGCCATGGCGGCGGTGATGATCCGGGCGGCGGCGACGGTCTTGGCGCCGCGCCACGCCGGGCCGGCTGCCCGCGGCTTTGCCGGAACCGCGCGTGCCAGCGCATCCTTGATCCTGCTCGTGCCACCGGTGGTGCTCGGCGCGGGCTGGTTCCTGTTGCTTCGCCCGCTCGGCGACGTCGCCCGCTTCGCGCCGGCCATTGTCGTCGCGATCAATGCCTTGATGGCGCTGCCCTTCGTCCACCGCATCCTCGCGCCGGCGATGGCGACACATGCGGCGCGCTGCGAACGCCTGACGGCAAGCCTCGGCATCCGCGGCTTTGATCGCCTGCGATGGATCGACCTTCCCGTTCTTCGAAAACCGCTTCTGATGGCCCTTTCCTTTGCCATGGCGTTGTCGCTCGGCGACCTTGGCGCCGTCGCCCTCTTCGGCTCGCAGGATATGGTGACCCTGCCCTGGCTGCTCTATAGCCGCATGGGCAGCTACCGGACCACCGATGCGGCCGGCCTTGCCCTTTTCCTCGGGCTTCTCTGCCTGATCTTCACCATCCTCGGCACGGCGAACGACGGTCGCCAGCCGGAAAGACGCACAGCATGAACGACCCAGCCGCGATCGAAATCAGCAATGTCGAAGTTCGCTACGACACCACGACGCTCTCCTTCGACTGTCGCGTCGCCGCCGGCGGCATCGTCGCGGTTGCCGGGGCCTCGGGCTCGGGCAAGTCGACGCTCTTTCATCTCATCGCCGGCTTCGAAGAGCCCGATCGCGGCGAGATCCGCATTCTGGGGGAAGACGTAGCCGACTGGGCGCCCTCGAAGCGGCCGGTGTCGATGGTCTTTCAGGACAACAACCTCTTTGCCCATCTCGATGTCGCGACCAATGTCGGCCTCGGTATCAGTCCGGCGCTGCGCTTGAGCGCGCATGACCGCGCAGCGATCGAAAAGGCGCTCCTGCGCGTCGGGCTCGAAGGCTTTGCAAAGAGGCTGCCGTCCACGCTTTCAGGCGGGGAGCGCCAGCGGGTCGCACTCGCGCGCGCGCTCGTCCGCCGTCGACCGCTGCTGCTCCTGGACGAGCCTTTCGCGGCGCTCGATCCCGGCATGCGCGCCGGCATGCGCAACCTTCTGCGCGAACTCCATGCGGAGGAGGGCAACACCATCCTGCTCATCACCCACCATCCCGAGGACGTGAGGGCATTGGCCGATAGCGTGCTTTTTCTCGACCAGGGGCGTATCATCGCGCACGATAGCCTTGAGCGCTTTCTGGAGCGAAGGGACAATGCCGCGATCGACCGCTTCCTTGGCACCGCGTGACGGAAGGGTGCTTTGTTTCCCGCTTCGGCCGTTTGCCACAATTTGACCGCGGCGCCGTGCGACGCGCGAAATGTCCGGCAGGTGCGTGAATATTCGCGCATCCGTTGCCGTGATACCACGGGGCAACTATTTCTACCGAGACAAACTAGGCAGGTGGCGCTGAAATCAGATACAGCAAGACCAAGGCTGAACAGTCACGGCGGAGCAACGGCGCCGGACTGAAAAACGAGGACTTTCAACGCTGTCGCACCATCGGCCCGCGCTATGCGGGTGGTGCGACAGACGGGAAACGGGCTGAGGCATGGAGAGGCATACAGTCACACACGACCGGTTCCCGCCGAAACGGGGGCGGCTGCGTGCACGCGCGGTGGTTGCATTGTTCGCAACCACGCTTCTCTCCGCATGCCAGTCGGTGATCGAACAGACCTACGAGCCGACCGTCTCCCCGTCTTCCAACCCGCAGATCGTCGAGGAAGTCCAGAAGAACGATCCCCGCGCACAGCTCGGCGCGCGCGAACACCCGCGCATCGTTGCGAGCTATGGCGGCGAATACAAGGACGCCAAGACCGAGCGGCTTGTCGCGCGCATCACCGGCGCGCTGACGGCGGTCTCGGAAAACCCGCAGCAGTCCTATCGGATCACCATCCTCAATTCGCCGGCGATCAACGCGTTCGCCCTGCCTGGCGGCTATCTCTACGTTACCCGCGGCCTGCTGGCGCTTGCCAACGACGCCTCCGAGGTCGCGGCCGTGCTGTCGCACGAGATGGCGCACGTGACGGCCAACCACGGGATCGAACGCCAGCAGCGCGAAGAAGCCGAGGTGATCGCCAGCCGCGTCGTCTCCGAGGTTCTCTCTTCCGATCTCGCCGGCAAGCAGGCGCTGGCCCGCGGCAAGCTGAGGCTTGCGGCCTTCTCGCGCAACCAGGAGCTCCAGGCCGACGTTATCGGCGTGCGCATGCTCGGCGAAGCCGGCTACGACCCCTATGCGGCCGCGCGCTTCCTTGACTCGATGGCTGCCTATAGCCGCTTTACCGCCGTCGACCCGGAATCCGACCAGAGCCTCGACTTCCTGTCCAGCCACCCGAATGCACCCCAGCGCGTCGACCTTGCCCGCAGGCATGCGCGCGCCTTCGGTCCCGAAGGCTCAAGCGGCGATCGCGGGCGCGACTACTACCTTGCCGGGATCGATGGCCTGCTTTACGGCGACAGCCCGCAGGAAGGCTATGTCCGCGGCCAGACATTTCTCCATGGCCAGCTCGGCATTCGCTTCGACGTGCCCGCGGGCTTCCAGATCGACAACAAGGCCGAAGCGGTTCTGGCAACCGGCGCCGGCGACATCGCGGTGCGCTTCGATGGCGTGGCCGATACCGGCGGGCGAAGCCTGACGAGCTATATCGCGAGCGGCTGGGTCACGGGCCTGCAGCCCGACACGATCAAGCCGATCAGCATCAATGGCCTCGAGGCGGCCACGGCGCGCGCCTCGGCCGATCGCTGGGATTTCGACGTTACAGTCATCCGGATCGACAGCCGCATCTATCGTTTCCTGACAGCGGTCCCCAAGGGATCGAACGCGCTCGAGCCGACGGCAAATCAGCTGCGCAACTCGTTCCGGCGCATGACGCCGGCCGAAGCCCAGTCGTTGAAGCCGTTGCGCATCCGGGTGGTGACGGTCAGGGCGGGCGACACGATCGCAACGCTGTCTGCCCGCATGATGGGGACGGACCGCAAGCTCGATCTGTTCAGGGTGATCAACGCCATGCAGGTCACCTCGACGATCAAGCCGGGCGACAAGGTCAAGATCGTCTCCGAATAGGGCGGCTGCCGTCCTTGCAAGACTTGCCGGAATTGGGTGGAGACCGCGGAGCGTGCAGCAAACCGCCACTGGTGGCGCATCTTGCCGTCTCAGCTCGCCTGGCTGCGCAAAAGCTCGCTTTCGGCAACGCAATCGCTCGTGAAAGAGGAAAGTCGATAGCAGGCTATAGGTCGTGAACTCATCTGTCGAAATCCGGGCGCGCTAAAAGCGCACCGCCGCCTGACTCATGACCGACCGTGACCGAGATCTGCAGCAACCCAAGGCCCGCAGCGACCCTCGCTCCAATATTTCGTCGCCGGCCGCCTGTCGCAAAAGTGCGCGTCGGTCTGCGACCTGCGACAGATCAATAGCTTGAAGCGCAGAAGACGGTTCCGGAGGGAATCGCGACGCGCTCGTCCGAAGCAGCCTGCAGGCCAGGCTTCAGCGGATACCGGGCTTCAGTGGATACCGGCCGTCAGGGCCGGCGCCCTGGTGGCCAGCGCAGCCCGCAGCTTTTCGAGCGCCCGGGTCTCGATCTGGCGTACGCGCTCCTTGGAAATGCCGAGATCCAGCCCGAGTTCCTCGAGGGTCGCGCCGTCCTCCGACAGCCTGCGCGCGCGGATGATCCGCATCTCCCGTTCGGTCAGCGCGCAGAGCGCATCGCGCAGCCACAGGCGGGCGCGTTCGCCGTCGATCATGTCGCTGACCTGTTCGTCCGGCAGGGGCGCATCCGAGGCGAGGAAGTCGAGGCGTTCGCCGCCGTCTGAATCGCTGCCACCGACCGGCGCCTGCAGCGAGGTGTCGCTGCCCGACAGCCGGGCGTCCATCGTCTGGACGTCGGCGATGCTGACACCGAGAGCGGCGGCAATCTCCTCATGCATAGCCTGCGATGTAAGCTGCCGATCCCCTTGCGCAAGACGTGCGCGCAAGCGCCTCAGATTGAAGAAAAGTGCCTTTTGCGCCGAGCTCGTGCCGCCGCGAACGATCGACCAGTTGCGCAGGACATAGTCCTGCATCGATGCGCGTATCCACCAGGTCGCATAGGTCGAAAACCGCACCTCGCGGCTCGGCTCGAAGCGGGCAGCGGCTTCGAGGAGACCGATATGGCCCTCCTGGACGAGATCGCCCATCGGCAGGCCGAAGTTGCGAAACTTCGCCGCCATCGAGATCACCAGGCGCATGTGCGACATGGCGATCTTGTTGCGCGCCTCCTGGTCGTGGTCGTTGCGCCAGGCCTGTGCCAGCGCGTGCTCTTCGTCACGCTCCAGATAGGGGGCCTCCATCGCGATCTTGATCATCCGCCGGTCTGCAGTGAGAGTCTTCATCGATCGCTCCGTGACTGGCGCTGCGCGCCATTGCGTGTGAAGTCCATTAGGCCAGACCGATAAGGCGTCCGGCAGCAGGGGCGTCCTTGCGCCGCGACGTCGCAACTTGAAGAAACGACGCGGCGCCCTAACTTTCAAATCACGAACCTGAACAGTGACGGATCACGGAACCAAGATCGGCCGGCGCGAAAGCGGCGCGTTCCTGCCGGCTAATGTAAATGCGCGCCTCCGGCAAAAGTTCCATCGAAACAAAGAAAAAGCCCGGCGCGATGGCCGGGCTTTTTTGCAGTCTGTCAGCTGTTGGAAGGCTTATGCAGCTTCGTCCTGGGCGTCGTCTTCGTCGATCGCCTTGCCGCGCTTCGGGCCCTTGCTGAGATTCGTCTCGACGAGGCGGACAGCCTCGGTTTCCGACATCTTGTTCACGGCAGCGATTTCGCGCGCCATACGGTCGAGGGCAGCTTCATAAAGCTGGCGTTCGGAATAGGACTGTTCCGGCTGGTTTTCGGCGCGATAGAGATCGCGAACGACTTCCGCGATGGAAATCAGGTCGCCGGAATTGATCTTGGCATCGTATTCCTGCGCGCGGCGCGACCACATGGTGCGCTTCACGCGAGCCTTGCCCTGCACAACCTTCAACGCGCGATCGACGAAATCGGTTTCGGACAGCTTGCGCATGCCGATGCTGACAGCCTTCGCCACTGGCACTTTCAGGCGCATCTTGTCCTTCTCGAAATCGATGACAAAAAGCTCAAGCTTCATGCCGGCGACTTCCTGCTCTTCGATCGCCACGATCTGGCCAACGCCGTGGGCCGGATAGACGATCGATTCACCGGTCTTGAAGCCCTGGCGTGTCGAAGATTTTTTCTGCTGGGTCGTCATTCGTTTCAAAAACTCCCTGTTTCGCGCCGGCCATTATGGCCGGGGCCGGGTCAGTGAGGCCCGG
>NZ_DASYGZ010000133.1:0-1663 GCF_035999135.1 Ensifer sp. | reverse complement strand
CGAAGAAGTCGAAATCGTCGGCATCCGCGACACGTCGAAGACGACGGTTACGGGCGTTGAAATGTTCCGCAAGCTGCTCGACCAGGGCCAGGCCGGCGACAACATCGGCGCGCTGATCCGTGGTGTGAACCGTGACGGCGTCGAGCGTGGCCAGATCCTGTGCAAGCCGGGTTCGGTCAAGCCGCACAAGAAGTTCATGGCTGAAGCCTACATCCTGACGAAGGAAGAAGGCGGCCGTCATACGCCGTTCTTCACCAACTACCGTCCGCAGTTCTACTTCCGCACGACGGACGTGACGGGCATCGTGACGCTGCCGGAAGGCACGGAAATGGTTATGCCTGGCGACAACGTCACCGTTGCCGTCGAGCTGATCGTTCCGATCGCGATGGAAGAAAAGCTGCGCTTCGCGATCCGCGAAGGCGGCCGTACCGTCGGCGCCGGTATCGTTGCCTCGATCGTCGAGTAATGATCGGAACGACGATGCCGTAAGCTGCCGACGGCAGCGAAGAAGTGCAAATGGCGCGCAAGCGCGATTTGCACACGGCGCAGGCATCGTTGCCTCGATCGTCGAGTAATCTGCTGATTTCACATCAGTAGAGAGGCTCCGCCGGCAACGGCGGGGCCTTTTTCGTTGCGGCTATCGCCAGGACGTCGTCAATGAAGGCGCGCTTGCCGTGGATATAGATGTCCCAGTCGCCGTCGGCCTGCGCCGCGAGTTGCCGCTTCAGGGCTTCGTAGCGGCTGGCGAGTTCGGGCGCGTCATGCAGTTGGTCCCGGAACAGGATGCGCGCCGCATGCGCGGCGTTGCCCCTGCCGCATAAATAAAGGCGCGTGCCGTAGGGGCGCGTATCGGCGGTGAACGTCCAGAGATCGCTTCCGTGCGGGTCGCCATGAAAGGCGTAGCCCGCGCCGCAAAGACGAAGCTTGAGCTCCGGCAGCGCCCCTTCATCCGTAATCACCGCGTCGATATCGATCTTCGGCTTGGCCGCCAATCCGGGCACCGCCGTGCTGCCGATGTGGTGGATTTCGAGGATGTAAGGTGAAAGCAGCGTCGCGATTGCCGAGGCCCGTTCCTGAAAGAGTGAGGGCCAGGCGGGGTCATATTCGACGACAGTGATGCGGGACACGTGATTCGGTCTCCAGGGCAATCGCCGGCAGGATAGCCGACGCCCGCTTCCCGGGCCTGTGGAAAATTCCGTCAAGCTCGGCAATGACTTGCGCCGGTTTGCGAGGTCCGGAGCCGGCAGGGCAGGGGGTGCCGCAATCCGATGAGGATTTTTTCGCTTCTTCGGCGAAAGACGCTTGTCATCCTCCAGCAAACTGAATATTAAGCCGCTGACTTGAGGCGGCGACGCGTTGTTGACGCTCCTCAGATAGGGGTATAGCTCAGTTGGTAGAGCGGCGGTCTCCAAAACCGCAGGTCGGGGGTTCGAGCCCCTCTGCCCCTGCCATTCTCTCCATACTTGCCAAGCGACCGCGCGGTCAGTAAATAGAGAGTTAAATGATCGGCAAGCCGGTCAACGAAATTCACAGAAAAGACTGATTGGCTCTTGTGGTTTTTGGAATCGGTCTTTATGTAGGGTCCAAACAGACACGCGGTGCGTGGGGCTGAATCATCGGCTTTACGCGCCGTAATGGCGTGAGCATTACATGGCATCCAAAA
>NZ_DASYGZ010000131.1:0-7633 GCF_035999135.1 Ensifer sp. | reverse complement strand
GGAGCTCGCCATGCCGAGACTATTCACCGCCCTCGAAATTCCGCGCAATGCTGCAATGAGTCTTTCATTGCTGCGCGGAGGTCTTCCCGGAGCTCGCTGGATCGATGTGGAGAACTACCACATCACCTTGCGCTTCATCGGCGACGTCGACTGGCGCACCGCCGACGAGATCATCGACAAGCTCGACCGAATCGAACGTCCCGAATTCCAGCTGCAATTGACCGGAACCGGCGCCTTCGGTTCGAAGAAGCCGCATTCGGTCTGGGCCGGCGTCACCAACCAGCCGGAAATGTACGCGCTGCAGGCCGAAATCGAGCGCATCTGCCAAAGGCTCGGGCTGCAGCCGGATCCGCGCAAGTTCACGCCGCACGTCACACTGGCGCGGCTGCGCTCCAGCCGGGTGGAGGACGTCGTCGAATACCTCTCCGGACGCGGCAACTTCATGACCTCGCTCTTCAACGTCTCACGCTTCGTGCTGTTGTCGTCGCGCGATTCGGTCGGCGGTGGCCCATACCTCACCGAAGAGGTCTTTCCGCTTCACGAGGTCCGCTCGCCAAGCCTTTCCAGCAACGACGAGCATCCCGCGTCGAGCATCTGGTAAAGCGCCTCGAAGGCCTCCGCGCCTTCGTAGTAGGGATCGGGCACGTTCTGGCTGCGCCCGGTGGCGTAGCCGAGGAAGAGCTGTACCTTGTCAGCCGTGCCGGCGGGCGACCGCAATCGAACGGCGATCCGGTGGATCGCCGATGTGCCAGGCACCGGTTCCGGCCGAATCCACCGTGAGCATCGAAGCAAGCCCCTTCTCAACGGCGCGTTCCCGCAGCACGCCCTCGGCGAGCGGCGACCGGCAAATATTGCCGAGACAAACGAAAAGAACTCTGACCGGTTTCATGTTATGCAATTTCCACGGCTGGAGACGTGCACGCTGATGCGGGTTGATTGCGCCGCGCATCTGATCAGACGCGCAATGGTCGCTGTAGCCCTTTGAAGTGCGGCATGTTTTTATCCTCTAATCGGCTAGGATGAAAGAAAACATGCTGTGGCCTTCGAACAGGCGGGCGAGAGGGAGAGAACCATGAGACCGGAAAAACTGGACGAGACGGCGATCGTCGAAAACCTGCACAAGATGGAAGGCTGGGTGCGGGCCGAGGACGGAAACTCGATCTGGAAGGCGTTCCGTTTCAAGAACTTCGTCGAGGCCTTCGGTTTCATGACCGAATGCGCGATCGTCGCCGAGAAGCTCGACCATCACCCGGAATGGTTCAACGTCTACAATCGGGTCGACGTAACGCTGACCACCCATGACGCCAAGGGGCTGACCGAGCTTGACTTCAAGCTGGCGGCGCGAATGGACAAGGCAGCATCCGGCCGCATGCCCGATCATTTGAAATAGAGCCAGCAATTCCCATATTGAGAGACGCTGCAACAGCGGAAGCGGGACATGGACGACATCAAGATTGGTGAAATTCTCTTGCCTGGCGAAGAATCCGAGCAGGAGCGACGGGAAAAGCGCGTCAAGCGCCGCTTCTGGCCGACATTTCGCCGGGCCGCTCGGCAAATCCCCTTCAGCCGCGACCTGGTCGCCGCCTATTACTGCGCGATCGACCCGAAGACGCCGACCCGCACCCGCGGCATTCTGCTCGCGGCCCTCGCCTATTTCGTGCTGCCGATCGATTTGGTCCCCGATGTGCTTGCCGTGGTCGGCTTTTCCGACGACGTCGCGGTGCTGACCGCGGCGTTTGCCGCCATCAGCGGCCAGATCAAGGAAACCCACTACACTAAGGCTGACGAGACTCTCGCCGACGGGGCCGAAGACTGACGCGATCGACCGGCCACAGGTTGTGGCGCCCCATTCCCGCCCAAAAGTCAAACTCTTGCCCAAATGTTTGTGGCATAGACATGCAAATGGCGCCGGTCACGCATTCACAAGCATCCGGCACCTCGCAATGGCTTGGGGCAGGAAACCTTCTGGAACGGCATTCCGAAGCGCTGCGCATCCGGCATCGACCTGAGCTTCGACGATGGGGAAGCGATGGTTTGAAAAACGCCGGTGCAAGGGGGCAAACTGCCCCGTTTCGGGTCTAGACCCACGGTTTTCGGCCATCGTTGACGGTTTGGTAACCTGAATTAAGTCAAAACAAGCTTAACCATGACTACGCGTCGCCCGTCTGACCTTTCGGGTGATTGAAAAGCAAGAAAAGCGGCAGGACCTCATGTTTGTAAGAAAGATCGCAACAGCAATCGCACTCGTTCTGGCAACCGCCAGCGTGGCTGCCGCCCAGTCACCGACGCGCATCCAGCAGTTCAACGCCTGGGGCGCCTACTCCTACAACGCCGGCGGCGGCAAGGTCTGCTACGTGCTCTCGGTTCCGAAGGACAAGAGCCCGGCCGGCGTCGACCACGGCGACATCTTCTTCCTCGTTTCGCAGCGCCCGGGCCAGAACATCAGCTACGAGCCGCAGGCGATGATGGGCTATCCGCTGCAGGAGAATTCCAAGGTCAACGTCGTCATCGACGGCCGCACCTTCGTCATGTTCACCAAGGGCAACTCCGCCTGGGTCGAGAACGCCGCCGAAGAGCCTGCTCTGGTGGCCGCGATGAAGAACGGCAAGGCCATGTCGGTCAACGCCAAGTCGCGCAAGGGCACGGCGACCTCCTATTCCTACTCGCTCTCGGGCATCTCGGCTGCGCTGAAGCAGATCGAGGCCTGCAAGTAATTCCGCTTCGCAAGACGGAAATCAGGGCCGGCTGCAAAGCCGGCCTTTTGCGTTCGCGGGCCTGCCACGTGACTCCGGGCCAAAACAATGCTAAAGCCCGGCCCAACTTGAGAGCCTCCGCGCCCCGATTGGCCGCTATCGATGGCTCGACCGATTTCAATTCGCGCATCAGGACGAATTCCGGACCCGCTCTCCGGACGGCCTCACGCTGTACGACAGGACATTGCGAGCATGGCAGCCACTGAAATTCTGAACCGGGTGGAAATCGCTAAGGCACCGCAGGTGCGCGCGGCACCGCAAGCAGAAAAACCCTCGCTGATCGGGCTCTTGCGCGAGGACATGGCCAAGGCGCTCGTCGAGAAGGGCGTTCCTGAGCGGCAGGTCAAGATGCGAGTCAGCCAGCTCTGGCACTGGCTCTACGTGCGCGGCGTCTCCGATTTCGACCACATGACCAACGTGTCGAAGGACATGCGCGAAATGCTGAAGGAGCATTTCACCATTGCCCGGCCGGAAATCGTCGAGGAGCAGATCTCCGGCGACGGCACCCGCAAGTGGCTGCTGCGGTTCCCGCCGCGCGGCGCGGGCCGCCCGGTCGAGATCGAGACCGTCTACATCCCCGAGGAAGGCCGTGGCACGCTCTGCATTTCGAGCCAGGTCGGCTGCACCCTCACCTGCTCCTTCTGTCACACCGGCACGCAGAAGCTGGTGCGCAACCTGACGGCCGAAGAAATCCTCGCCCAGCTCTTGCTTGCCCGCGACCGGCTCGGCGATTTCCCGGAGCGCGACACGCCGCAGGGCGCGATCGTACCGGCCGAAGGCCGCAAGATCACCAATATCGTCATGATGGGCATGGGCGAGCCGCTCTACAACTTCGAACATGTGAAGACCGCCCTTCTGATCGCCTCTGACGGCGAAGGTCTGTCGCTCTCCAAGCGCCGCATCACGCTGTCGACCTCCGGCATCGTGCCGGAGATCTATCGCACCGGCGAAGAAATCGGCGTCATGTTGGCGATCTCGCTGCATGCCGTGCGTGACGACCTGCGCGACATGCTGGTGCCGATCAACAAGAAGTACCCGCTGAAGGAACTGATGGACGCCTGCCGCGCCTATCCGGGGCTTTCGAACGCCCGCCGCATCACCTTCGAATATGTGATGCTGAAGGACGTCAACGACAGCCTCGAAGACGCCAAGGCGCTGGTGAAGCTCCTGAAGGGCGTGCCGGCGAAGATCAATCTCATCCCCTTCAACCCCTGGCCGGGCACCAACTACCAGTGTTCCGACTGGGAACACATCGAGAAGTTTGCCGACTTCATCAACCAGGCCGGCTATGCCTCGCCGATCCGCACCCCGCGCGGCCGCGACATTCTTGCCGCCTGCGGCCAGCTGAAGTCGGAATCCGAGCGCATGCGCAAGGTCGACCGCCTCGCCTTCGAGGCGATGATGATCGCCAACCACGGCGAGGACTGAGATCGGCCGGAGAGCGCTTGCTCGTTCTCCGCCCCGCACCTCCCTGATCGATGAAGAACTTTGATAGGTGATGCAGTTCCTATCGATTGATTTCATGCCTCCGGTTTCCTAAGAAGGCGGGAAATCAATTCAGGAGGACAACCCATGCGCTCACTTCTCATCGCCCTTGCCGCCACGGTGGCATTCACCCTGCCCGCCCGTGCCGATGAGGTGACCGTCGCCGTGACCGCGATCGTCGAGCACCCGGCGCTCGACGCCGCCCGCGACGGCGTGAAGGACGCGCTGGCCGCCGCCGGCTACAAGGAAGGCGAAAACCTCAAGTTCCTCTACGAGTCGGCCCAGGGTAACCCGGCAACCGCGGCGCAGATCGCACGCCAGTTCGCCGGCGAAGCACCGAACGTCATTGTTCCGATCTCCACGCCGTCGGCCCAGGCCGTCGTTTCGTCCACCCGCGACATCCCGGTCGTCTTCACGGCCGTTTCCGACCCGGTCGGCGCGCAGCTCGTCAAGGACATGGACAAGCCTGGCGGCAACGTCACCGGCCTCTCCGACATGTCGCCGGTTGCCGAGCACGTCGCCCTGATCAAGGAGATCCTGCCGAACGCCAAGTCGATCGGCTACCTCTACAACTCGGGCGAAGCCAACTCCGTTTCGCTGCTCGCGGTGCTGAAGACCGAAGCCGAAAAGGCCGGCCTGACCGTGGTCGAATCCGCCGCCACCAAGTCGGCTGAAGTCCAGGGTGCGGCGCGCGCGCTCGTCGGCCGCGCCGATGCGATCTACGTGCCCACCGACAACACGATCATCTCGGCACTCGAAGGCGCCGTTGCCGTCGCTGAAGAAGCCAAGCTTCCGCTCTTCACCGCCGACACGGATTCGGTTGCCCGCGGCTCGCTCGCAGCCCTCGGCTTCAACTACTACGACGTCGGCAAGCAGACGGGCGAAGTGGTCGTTCGCATCCTCAAGGGCGAAAACCCCGGCGACATCGCCGTCAAGGTTGCCGCCGGTTCCGACCTGGTGATCAACAAGAAGGCCGCCGAGAAAATGGGCGTCACCCTTCCGGAAAGTGTCGTAAAGCGCGCAACCCGCGTCGTTGAATAAGGCTTTCGGCCCTTTCAGGTTCAAGTTTGTTGCGTTTTGCCCGCCTCCGTTCCATACGGAGGCGGTTCGCTATGAGGGGCCCGCAACAGAGAAGGCCGCTCCAAGTTTCTAAGCCGCACATGCGCCCGGCCGTGAGCCCCATGTGCCAAGCGGGAGCGTCGCGCTCATACGCACAACCAAGCGCGACAGTTGAAAAGAGGGTCTGGGGTTGAGTCTAATTGCTTTCTGGGGAGCCGTGGAGCTGGGGCTGGTCTATGCCTTCGTCGCCCTTGGCGTCTTTCTCGCATTCCGGGTTCTGGATTTTCCCGACCTCACGGTTGACGGGTCGTTTCCGCTGGGCGCAGCCGTCACCGCGGTCCTGATCATTGCCGGCGTCAATCCTTGGCTTGCGGCTTGCGTGGCCATGGTTGCGGGAGCTGCGGCGGGCATCGTCACGGCGATGCTCAACGTGCGCTTCAAGATCCTCAACCTGCTCGCCTCGATCCTGACGATGATCGCGCTGTTTTCGGTCAACCTGCGCGTCATGGGCAAGCCGAACGTCGCGCTGATCAATGCCGACACGATGTTGTCGCCGTTCTACGGTCTCGGGCTTCGCGACTTCTACGTCCGGCCGCTGTTCATCGGCGTGCTTGTCGTTATCGCCGTCATCATCGTCTGGCGCTTCCTCGAAAGCGATGCCGGGCTTGCGATGCGCGCCACCGGCGCCAATGCCCGCATGGCCCGCGCGCAAGGGGTCGACACCAACCGTCAGATCTATCTGGGCATGGCGATCTCCAACGCCCTCGTCGCCTTCGGCGGCGCGCTCTTTGCCCAGACCAATGGTTTCGCGGACGTGACCTCGGGCGTCGGCACCATCGTCGTCGGTCTTGCCGCCGTCATCATCGGCGAGACGCTGCTGGGCGCGCGCGGCATCCTGATCGCGCTGATCGGCTGCGTGCTCGGCTCGATCCTCTACCGCATCGCCATCCAGCTGGCGCTGTCGACCGACATGCTCGGTCTGCAGGCTTCCGACCTCAACTTCGTGACGGCAGCACTCGTCACCTTCGCCCTCGTCCTTCCCCGCCTGCGTCGTGGAGGTGCGGCATGATCAGCGTCAACAACATCGAAGTCATCTTCGGCAAGGGCACGCCGCTGCAGAAGCAAGCGCTGAACTGCGTCAGCCTGACGATCGAGCAGGGCTCCTTCGTCACCGTCATCGGCTCCAACGGCGCCGGCAAGTCGACGCTGCTCGGGGTGCTCGCCGGCGACGTTCTGCCGAGTGCCGGCCAGGTGACGATCGGCAAGACCGACGTCAGCCGCAAGGGTACGGCCGCACGCGCCGGTCTCGTCGCCCGCGTCTTCCAGGATCCGCTGACGGGAAGCTGCGGCGCGCTGTCGATCGAAGAGAACCTGGCGCTCGCAGCCAAGCGTGGCGAGGCCCGCGGACTCACGGCCGCGCTCGGCCCCAAGCGCCGCGAGCATTTTCGCGAGCGCATCGCCGAGCTCAACCTTGGCCTTGAAAACCGCATGGGCGATCGCATGGATCTCCTGTCCGGCGGCCAGCGCCAGGCGGTTTCGCTGGTCATGGCGACGCTCGCCGGCTCCGAAGTTCTGCTGCTCGACGAACATACCGCGGCACTCGATCCCGGCATGGCCGAATTCGTCATGAACCTCACGCAGGAAATCGTCTCGGAGCGCAAGCTGACGACGATGATGGTGACCCACTCGATGCGTCAGGCCCTCGACTATGGCCACCGCACCATCATGCTCCATGGCGGCGAGATCGTGCTCGACGTCGCCGGCGACAGCCGCAAGGAATTGCAGGTCGAGGACCTGATCGCCATGTTCCGCCGCATCCGCGGCCAGACGCTCGACGACGACGCGCTGCTGATCGGCTGAACTGGCCGTCCTTCGGAGTTTGCCATCTGCCTGCCGGCATCTTCTCCCCGTAGACACGGGGAGAAGAGAGAGCGCGGCACCGTGCTCAGACCACGTCTTCCAACCGTAAAGATCTGTCGCAGGGTTAAGTCCATCTCGAGGGCAAGCATGCAGAGCGGTCACCGCTTGCCCTCTTCTACCCGCCCGCGGGGAGAAGATACCGGCAGGCAGATGAGGGGCAATCTCCCGGACACGCGCCTAACGCGTCGGCATGGGTTCGCCGTGCCTGATCGTGTGCCCGCGCTTTTGCCTACGGATTCGAGACATACGGCGTTCTAATGCTTGTATCCCGGCGTGTTCTGGCTAAAGTGCCGCAGATTTGCACGCGGCATCGCCGCCCTCCCCAAGACCAGACGGACGGAAACCATGGCATCGCATAAAGACGTGAAAAAGGTCGTTCTCGCCTATTCGGGCGGTCTCGACACCTCGATCATCCT
>NZ_DASYGZ010000117.1:0-24885 GCF_035999135.1 Ensifer sp. | reverse complement strand
CACCCGGTCGCGCAAGCCGAGCGCGTCGCGTTGGGCTTCAAGCTCCGTTCTTGCTTCGCCTTCGCCCCAGATGACGAGCTTCCAGTCCGGATGCCGGTCGGTGATCCTGGCGAAGGCCTCCAGCAAAAGATCGAAGCCTTTTTGCCGGGTCAGGCGGCCGACAGCGGTGAGCACGTTGTTGCCGCGCCTGTCTTCCCAGCCGGCAGGCAGGTTGATCGCGTTGGGGATCACCCGTCCGTGGCGGCGGATCTCAGGCGCGAAGTAGTCGAGCGCACCCTTGGTCATCGTCACCAGCGTGAATGCGCGCGGATATAGGCGAAGCTGCAGCCACTTCCAAAGAGGGCCGAAGGGCTGCACCGCCGGGTTGTTGCGCTCGGACACGATGACCGGAAGCCGCAGGCCTCTCGTTGCCAGGAGCGTCAGCACGTTCGTTCGGGTGAGAAAGCTCAGGACGAAATCCGGGCGGGAGTTGCGGATCACCGCGCGCAGGCGATGGAGTCGCCGGATCACCAGCCAGGCGGCCTGCAGCTTCGAGGCCTTCTGCACCGGCACGTCGAGCCGCCGGATGGCAACGCGTGGATCGAGGTTGTAATACGGTTCGGAGGCCGGCGCTTCGAGGGTGATCACCGTGACGGCGCAGCCGAGCCGCGCCCAGTGGCTGGCGACGAGGCTGACGACATGTTCGGTGCCGCCGGCGCCGAGTGCAGAAACAATGATGGTTACGCGCGCGCCGGCAATGCCGGGCGCTCCTACGATGTCGGCGCCTGTCCCCTGGTCCAATTTGGAATGCCACCTCACTTTCCAAGTAGCCGTCACAACAATCCTGCAGACGCTAATATATATCGTGACACGATATAAATAAAGCAGCGATCGCTCCCTATACCCGCGGTCATGAGGCGGAACAGTCCAATGTTGGTTGCTGGAACGTGTAAGCTGTCGGCGGTTTGTGGTTAAGCGTCGGAGGGACCATTCGATTGCAGATTGCCGAGCAGCTCTATCAAACGCGGGGCCATATGGCGGATCTCGGTAAGATGAATGGCGCTCAATCGCGTAAGGACGTCTTCGGCCTTAGCGGTAAGCGCCAGCGTCTGGCGGCGCTTGTCGGAAGGATCGGTCTCCCGCGTCACATAGCCTGCTCCCACAAGCCGCTCGACGAGTTCAGAGGCGGTGTGCCGGGCAACGACCAGGCGCTCGGACAAGACCCCGACTGTCATCGGAGCTTCGCCGCGATGGCCTTTGATCGATAGCAGGGCCTGGTGTTGTTGACTGGGCAGCCCCTCCTGCTGCGCTGCCGACGTCGAGAAGTCCATAAAACGACGCAGGATGTAGCGTAGGTTAGCCAGCGCCTCGTAGTCGGCATCGGTAAGTGCGTCTTGTTTCTTGGCCACAGACTTTGACACCAGCGCTGTTTTTAGCTGGCTACGTCCATACCCGTCTTGGCACGGCCTGCCAACACCGTCTTGATTTATGTCGTATTACGATATATTTGCGCTGCTGGCGACCACTCCCTCCCTTCAGCCGCCACATAGGTTTCCGGATGTCATCCAAAGATACCCAAGCACCCCAGCACGATTTCATGGGTGGACTCGCACGCCGCGAAGCAGGTGATTTCACTACGGACCGGCGCGTGCTCCTGTTGATCGGAATGGCGCTCATCGTCGGAACCGGGGGCGCCTTCGCGGCCTGGTTCCTCGTCAATCTGATCTCCCTTGTCACCAACATCGTCTGGTTTGGGCGGTTAAGCACGCAGGAGGCGCGGATGGCCGACGTTATCTTTTCACCATGGATGGTGCTGATCCCGGTGGTCGGTGGGCTCGTCATCGGCATGATGGCGCGCTTCGGCTCGGAGAAGATCCGAGGGCACGGTATACCGGAAGCGATAGAGGCCATCCTGATCGGCGGCAGCCGTATGTCGGCAAAGGTCGCGGTATTGAAGCCGCTGTCGTCAGCCCTTTCGATCGGCACGGGAGGACCTTTCGGCGCCGAGGGGCCAATCATCATGACTGGTGGCGCCATCGGTTCGCTGTTTGCCCAGTTCTTCCACATGAGTGCGGCAGAGCGGAAGACGCTGTTGGTCGCAGGGGCGGCGGCCGGCATGACGACAATCTTTGGCTCACCCGTCGCAGCCGTTATGCTCGCGGTTGAACTCCTCTTGTTTGAATGGAAGCCCCGCAGCTTCATTCCCGTCGCGGTCTCAGCTTGCGTCGCCATCTCGTGGCGACCGCTGTTGTTCGGCACTGGTCCGCTGTTCCCAACCCACTTCCACACCGACCTTCCCTGGTGGGGAATTCTCCTTTGCGCTGGAGTGGGGATCGTGGCCGGCCTTCAGTCCGGGCTGCTCACAACCTTGCTCTACAAGATCGAGGATTCGTTTGAACGCCTGCCAATCCACTGGATGTGGTGGCCGGCGCTCGGCGGTCTTGCCGTTGGCATTGGTGGCATCATCGAACCCCATGCTCTCGGTGTCGGTTACGATGTGATCGAGGGGTTGCTCGATAACAACCTGCCGACAGCGACCGTCGTCGCCATCCTCCTGGTCAAGGCCGCGATTTGGCTTATCGCTCTCTCGTCCGGGACGTCAGGTGGTGTGCTGGCGCCGTTGCTGATCCTCGGAGGCGCACTTGGATGGCTGACCGGCTTGATGCTTCCGGGCGACCCGGGATTCTGGGCGCTACTCGGCATGGCGGCGATGATGGGTGGCACGATGCGTGCGCCGTTGACCGGAACGTTTTTCGCGATTGAGATCACCGGCGATGTGAGCGCACTCATTCCCTTGCTGGCCGCCACGATCGCCGCCTACGCCGTAACTGTCCTCTTGCTTCGGCGCTCGATCCTCACGGAAAAAATTGCCCGCAGGGGACAGCACATCAGCCGTGAATACGGTGTCGATCCTTTCGAGTTCGCCCGGGCTCGCGACATCATGGTCAGCAGCGTCGTCACCTTGCCGGCGACAATGCCGGTGACCGAGGTATGTGGGCATTTTGCCGCCGCGCACGACGCGCACCGGACTTACCCGGTTGTTGATCGGGCCGGCACGCTTGTGGGTATGGTTTCGCGCGCGGATGCGCTTAGGTGGCAGCTGGAGCCAGGTATCGGGGCCGAGCTGCTCGCGGACCAAGTATCGGATGCCTCGATCCCGGTCGGGCATCCCGATGACACCGTTGGCCACATCGCGGACATCATGATTACAAGCGACGCTGCGAGAATCCCCATAACCGATCCGATATCCGGGACCTTGGTCGGGCTTGTCGCCCGCAAGGACCTGCTTCGCCTGAGGCAGTCCCAGAAATCCGCTGAACTGGAAAGGCGACCCTTTCTTCGAAGGACTTTTCGGGAGATTTGAACGGTACGGCCGAAAACGCGGAGGTTGCCCGTTCGACGCCAGTTCGGCTTCACGCGTCGCGAAAATTCGATGGCGCGGAGTTTCGTGAGTAATTCCAAACGATTACCTCGCAATTCTAAAAGATGAATTGCCGTGCGCCGAGGCAGCTGTAACCTGGGAGGGTGCGATTTCAGCTGGCAACGACCCCTGCTGCGGCCGCATTGTAGTCCAATTGGAGCCCCCCGATCACGAAACGCGGGGCTCCTTTTTTGTCGTCCTTCCGGTTGACGCCCATCGGGCGAGCTCGGTGCACGAGAAGCGTCGATGAGAGGTGATGTCGATGTCGGCTATTGAGTCGCCACGATGCTCCTGCTGCCGTGATGTTCACGTGCTGGGTTGACTAGTCGCCAGTCTGGGCGGCCCTCTCCGTCATCTCGATCCTGAGCAAGGATGCTGTCCGTGCGAATGCGCTATAACCGGCCTCAAACGGATGGCCGTCGCTGTCAGGATAAAAGCGCCGCGAGGCAAGGATCGCATCCTGCAGGCTGTCGGCGGTCTCGGCTACGGTGAGGGAGTTCCACTCGAACCACTGACATGGAGGCAGTTGAAATCCCTCCAAAAAACTTTCACTTCTCCTCACACATCTTTTGACCCGCAATAATGTCGCATACCAACGACGTTTTCTTTTCGACAGTATTGCTTGGCCTCGCGGCGATTTTCTTGGCCACGCATGCGCCGTTTTTGAATTCAGACCCCGCGCTGCACACGATCTTGACGCAGTTGCCGTCTTTCAATGTCATTCCGGACTTGCAGGTCGAGGGGCATACGGCCCCCTGCTTGCTCTTCAGCGTGTCGAGCAGGGATCGATTGAGATTGTCGCCGTCGAGACTGGCGTTGGCATATTTGTTGAACGAGGCGAGCGAGGCGTTTGACCCTTTGCCCCACTTGCCGTCGATGATGCCCGGATAGCATCCGATGCGCTTGAGTTCTGACTGCACCTCGGACGCGTCGACGGACGAATTAGGATCATCGAGAAGGCTCGGCATCTTGTCCTGGGGGACGCTTGCCAACTGCTGCTGATTGAGTTCTTTCAATCGAAGGTTGGCGCGGGAAAGGGCTTCAGGATTAGCTGCATACTTTGCCTTGAAGCTTTCGAACACGCTTTCGTCTGTAAGTGCCTTGATGCCGTTCCACTCGTTGACCCATGAACTGACAGGACTGGGTTCATCATTGGAATCGCCACCGATCTTGGGGTGGGCGTCCTTCCGGCGCTTGAGGCCGGCAATCTCGGACCTAACATCGTTGAAGCCGGCGAGCTTGCGTTTCGCGAGCATTGTGAACAGCGGATCGGAGGAATACTTCTCGAGAAATGCTTCTGTCGTCGCCTTATCGTTTAAGCTCTCGACGATCTTCCATTCCTCGATCGCAGAGCTGTTCGTAGCGAGCTGTGAAGCAGGCTTGGGTACGGGGTCCTGGTTGGCCGCTTTGAAATAAAATTCGACGCTGAGCTTGGACAGTCGCTCTGGGAATTGGGCCCTATCCGTCTTTTCGGAGACCGATCGCGTCACACGCTTCATCATGGTCTCGATCTCGATCCCGGGGGCTTCGATGTTTTCAAGAACTGCGGCTGTAAAGGGGCTGTTTCGACCGCTGCCATCCGAGGCAGTGGTGCCCGGTGCGGTAGCGTATACGATCATAGTGTTTGCGCCGCTTACCTGGACGGCGAGACCTCGGCTCAGCACGGATTTTGTCCTCGTGACGATACTCGCAGCGAAAGGATTGTTACGACAGGCGTCGAGGAACACGAGGTTCACTCTGGCTGCCGCCTCCATCTGCTTGATGACGTCGTTGAGGTCTATCGAGTTGCGCTTGACACTAATCTCGTTCGTTCCGTGGAAGTCCACGGGAAGAAGGTAGTTTATGCCCTCAACCTGGATACCGTGACCGGAGTAGTAAAAAAGCGCGACGTCCGCTCCATCAAGTGATCTCGAAAATCCATCAACGGCTTCCGCAAAGCCGTCCCCGGTCACATCCAATGCCTTTGTGACTTCGAAACCTAGCGAACGTAACGCAATTGATACGTCGTCAGCATCGTTTTTGGGGTTGACCAAGGCGCCGCCGCCTTCGTAGGCGCTGTTGCCGACAACGAGCGCGACGCGCTTCTCAGGTGCCGCCTGGGTTGAGACGGTCAGAACAAGTAGTGTCGCGACGGCGGCGATACATGAGACAAATGCGCGAAAACACCCCATGTCCTGCTCCTAAAATCACCTTCCCTAACCATAGCGGAACATGCGGTGGCGGTTGTTCCGTAAGTCACAGAAGACGGCGCTATGGCAACCTAACCGGGTGACGGTGAGTTAAAGGAGGTTCAGAGTCAAGGGAGGCGGAAACCGCCCCGGCTCCCATCCAGGCGTTCGTCTGATCGCGCGACATCACCCGATGGCGTGTCTGCCGAATGCAACAATTTCTTCATTTTGATCTACCATCTTTTCTACAGAGAACCGTCCAAGGCGTTGGTGCTGGGGTTTCGCTCAGTCAGTTAGACATCGGGACCTTCGGACAGCACACAATGTGTCGGAGCTGGGGGCCCAGATGTATTCGATTGCTGCAGGAGAGCGAGGAACTAGGACGAACGGGCGAGGAACAATCTGTTCGGCGATTTTAGACACCTGCGCGGCAAGGGAGTGAATATGTTTCAGCGGGTCTTAATTGGGATTCTGGCTATGGGCTTGCACACTTGCTTCGCTAGTGGCGTCTTGGCGAAGGATGCGGTGTTCTACAAGATCGGAAAACTGCCGGACTTTTCCGGAATCGTCGTCAAAGACGGAAAGATGTTCGCTCCGTTCGAAATGATCGACGGCACTGGGGACGGGTCGGGGACGATGAAGATGCTGGTGAAGCTAAGTTCAGGCGGTAAGCAGAATTGCATGACGTCCGAGTGGCGGGACGACGATACCCCCACCTATGTGAAGTCGTGCGCCTCGGTGGCCGACATGGGATCGGGCAGGTACACCATCAAGGTCGTCGTGACATATGATAACTCGGCGTGGCTCGCTAGATTTCCGGAAGATTTGCAGCTGTTGAAGAAAGACGATCATGTGAAGGAGCGTAAGTACGAGATCGACTTTTCGATTTCCGGAAACTCCTGCTCCGCGACGATGCTCAAACGAACGTATATTCCACTCGACGGAAAGAAGCGGGTGCCGTCGACCGTTGGAGATTTGGGATGCACGGTGAACCGGAACTGATCGGCCTCAGTGTGCGTCGGCAGAGCCGGGCGCGATAAAGGCAGAGAGACCGCCGATTGGATCGAAAGCGCCTCCAGTTCGGCCAAAAATCTAAGCCGCGATCACGTCCCTGGCGCGATGCCTGCTGCTCGAATGTTCACGTTCTAGGCTACGATTATCGCTTAATGTATCGTCCGGCACCCAACAAATCTGTCCGCGAAGATTTACTCGGATTGCTTCCTGTCGTCAGAAATGTGTGCAACCACCGCGTCTCGGACTCGCCCTAACCGGTCACGGATATCCTCGATCTCGCCTGCGATCCCACCGTCCGTTTCAGACTTAAGAGCGAAGGACCTTTCGAGCCGCTCAACGATTTCCGCCGTCATTGATCGCGCATTCGAGCGAGCCGCCGTCTCGATTTGATCCTTGAGCGTCTCTGGAATGCGAAGTCTAAAATGCGGATCTTGGCGCGTCATCTCAAGGCACCACACTTTTCGCTTGTATTGATGACGCACCGTGTGCTATCAAAACAAATGACACACGGTGTGTCATTCCGAAAGGTGAGATGCATAGGCTGCCGGTTCTCTAGTGTTTTCAATGTCGGCGCCTCCATCACTAACTGCTGCGGCCGCAGCTCCAAAGCGCTCGCGTTTAACGCGAGCGCACAAGTCTTTCTATACCGCGGCGGGCCCTGCATACGCAAATTGATAAGCTCACCAGCGGCTTGCTTTTCCACGACCTATCAATCGTTCTCCTTGCACACAGGATGGTGTTTTCATGGAACTGCGCCAACTCTCGTTCTTCGTTGCGGTCGCCGAGGAGCTGCACTTCAATCGGGCGGCAGCGCGGATGTGCATCGCCCAGCCGGCTTTGAGTGCACACATCCAGGCGCTGGAGAAGGAGCTGGGGGTTCGGCTGTTGGATCGGTCGACGCGTCGGGTCGAACTGACACGGGCAGGGGAGGCGTTCTACGATCGGGCGGTCCGGATCATTGGTGATGTCGGGCTGTCGATGGATGTGGCGCGGTCTGCCGCCGGCAAGACGGCGCGCACGATCAAGATCGGAACGGTCTATCCGGCGACCATCGGCGTGCTGCCGGCGTTTCTGTCTCGCATCGGCCGGAAATTTCCCGATGTGGCGTTGCATGTGACGAGCGGCTCCACCAGCGACATCATTCGGTCGATCGAAAACGGCCAGATCAATCTCGGCTTCATCCGTCCGGTCGAAAACATCGGATCCTTGCGCTTCTTCTCGATCGCGCACGAGCGCTATCTGCTGGCGGTCGAGAAGACGAGTCCTCTGGCACTTCGAAGTGAGATCGACATCGAGGATCTAAGGGGAGAGAAGATTATCGCCTTTTCCCGTCAGAACCTCTCCTATTCGGAGCGCTATTTCTCCGAGATGTTCGAGACCCATGGGCTGACCGGCAACATCGCCTACAGTTGCGACGACACCTTTTCGCTGGTGTCGCTGGTCTCCGCCGGCCTTGGCATCGGCTTTGCGCCGGAATGGACGAAGGATCTGCCGAACCATGGTTTCGAGCTTCGGCCGGTGAGGGGAGTGGATCTCAAAATCGGGCTTGGGGTTGCCTGGAATAAGGAAGATCCGACCGCATCGCGGGACGACATCATCGACATTGCCCGGTCGCTGGCGCGGCCGGGCAGGTGAGGGGCGCTCTCTCAATCGGACTATGGGTCGCGACCTCTCGGCTAAGATTGTCGACAATAGTCAATGTCACTGCTAATTGTCGTTTATGGCTACAAACACTGAATTTAGAATCAAGAAAGTTCAGAAGCTGAGTGCGGAGGTTCAGGCCGCAGCCGCTTTGCGAGAGGGAATTCTCGATGGAGAGATCCCGCCCGGCACTCGGCTGACCGAGATCCGGATGGCCGAGCAGTTGGATGTGTCCCGTGCGACCATCCGGACGGCGTTCCACCAGCTGGCGCAGGAAGGGCTGATTGATCAGGTTCCCTATACCGGATGGACCGTGATGTCGTTGAGCGCCCATGACGCCTGGGAGCTCTACACCCTGCGCTCAAGCCTAGAGGCGTTGGCCGCCCGCCTCGTCGCGGGGGATATCCGGAAAAGAGGCGCCAATTCCCCCGCGCTTCGTAGGCTTGAACAGGTATCTTCCGACCTTGAGGAGGCTTGTAAGGGCGGAAGTCGGAAGCGAATTGCGGATGCCGATTTTGCATTTCATCGGACGATCATCTTGCTTGCCGGCCACCGGAGGTTGGCGGAACAATATGCCAAGGTCGAGCAACAGATTCGAATCTACATCGCGTCGAGCGATGCACTCGTTTCCGACCCTGCATCAATCCTCGATCAGCATCGTCCGATAATCGAGGCTCTGAAGGCGGGCGATGTCGACGGCGCAGTTCGTACTTCGATTGGCCATAATGAACTGGAAGGCGCAAAACTCGTGGCGCATCTCGATACCGTCGAGGCTGGGTAACCTCCGCTGGCGAGCTTAGTTTCGCTCGATATCTGACGGAGTGCGCAGGCCGATCAAGCAGAGGCACATCTCGATAATGTCGATTGTCTGACAATCGATTGACAGTTTATATAAATCATGACACCTTTTCCTCATCGACCCATTGAGGGTCATTCGCAGAGGGAAGAGTTATGGAAAAGACTGATAAGCGCAGACGCAGCCAGAAGCAGTTCACCGGACTGGAGCGGTCGCTGCAACGCGCATGGGCAAAGGGCGCCGGGCTGATCGATGAGGAGTTCGAGCGGCCGATGATTGCCGTCGTTAACACCTACCAGGACTTCTCGCCGGAGAACTTTCATCTTCGCCAGGTGGCTGATGCCGTAAAAGCCGGCATCCGCATGGCCGGCGGAACTCCTTGCGAATTCAACACGTTCCACGTCACCGACTCTGAGACATTCGCCTCGGTTGGCATGCGCTACGTCTTGCCAAGCCGCGACGTGGTTGCGGACATGATCGAGCTGATGGTCGAGGGTCACCGCTTTGACGGCATGGTGCTCATCGGATCAGGGGACAAGGTCATGCCGGGCATGGTGATGGCCGCCGCCAGGCTCGATCTTCCGGCGATGATGATTTACGGTGGGCCGACGCCCGTCGGGCGCTATCGCGGTCGCAAGGTGTTTCTCGAAACCGTCTATGACGGCGTCGGCGAACATCTGCGTGGCGAGTTGTCGCTTGCCGATTTAAAGGGCCTGGAAGACAATCATTTCCCCTTTTCGGGCGCCTGTGACACGGCGACATCAGGCAACACCGCCGGCATCTATACGGAGGCGCTTGGTCTGGCGCTCCCCCATTCCGGAACGTTGCCGGCCGGCTCGAACTATCAATTGCGAGCGGCGAAATACACCGGCATGCGCATCATGGATCTGGTGCGAGAGGACATTCGTCCCTCCACCATCCTGACAAAGCAGGCCTTTGAGAATGCGATGCGGGTTGGGATGGCTGTCGGCGGTTCCACCAACATGGTGCTGCACTTCATGGCGATGGCGAAGGAAGCCGGGGTCGACGTGTCTTTCGACACCTGGGATAAACTATCCCGCACGACGCCAACTCTGGTCAAGCTTGCGCCCTCCGGCCCGTGGGGTGTGACGGAGCTCAACGACGCCGGCGGCGTACCCGCCGTGTTGAGAGCGCTCGGTGAGCGGGTGAACCGGACGGTGCCGACGGTGAGCGGCAAGAGCGTTGGCGAAATCGTCGACGAGGCGGTCATCGAGAATGAGCAGGTCATTCACACCGCCAGCGACCCTGTTGAGCCCGAAGGCTCGCTTTTCATCCTCAAGGGATCGCTCGCGCCGGGAGGGGCCGTGGTCAAGGCATCGGGCGTCGCCAAGAGCATGTGGAAGACGGTTCTGAAAGCTCGCGTCTTTGAAGATGAAGAAAGTGCGATCGATGCTCTGCGTGCCGACAGCATCGCGCCCGGGACCTGTATCATCATCCGCAATGAAGGCACGAAGGGCGGGCCAGGCATGCGCGAAATGCTGGGCGCGACCTCCGCGCTCATGGGGGCGGGGCTTGGTGAAACCTGTGCCCTTGTCACGGACGGCCGGTTTTCCGGTGCGACCCATGGGCCGGCCATCGGATATGTTACCCCGGAGGCGGCGCGCGGCGGCGTGATCGCCGTAGTCAAGGGCGGTGACGAGATCCACATTGACCTCGCAGCTCGCAAACTCGACCTGGATGTCTCGCAGGCGGAGATCGATGCGCGCTGGGCGTCTTATGTTGCTCCGGAGCCGAGGATCAAACGCGGCTACATGAAATTCTACTCTGAGCATGTGGCGCCGGCATCCGAAGGCGCCGTCATGCCGCGGTTCTAATTCTTGCGCGGGCGGCCCCTGCGCGGCCGCCCGCATTCTTTTCAACGAGAGGACTTTCCATGATTTCCGGACCCAAGCCCGAATGGCTGACCTTCGACTGCTATGGCACCCTGATCCAGTGGGACGAGGGTCTGCTTGCTGCCGTCGAACAGATCCTGGCGAAACATCCCGGATCCGACGTCGATCCCGAGACCTTGATCCGGGTTTACGACAAGTATGAACACGCGCTGGAGGCGGAGCGTCCGCACAAGTCTTTCCGCGTGGTTGCGCGCGAGGGCTTGCGCCTGGCGATGGAGGAGCTCGAGCTTGCCTACACGTCAGACGATATCGAAATCCTGACGGGCAGCATATCGCGCATGCCGCCGTTCCCGGAGGTCGTTGCAGCTCTCGGTGAACTGAAGGCGCAAGGCTTCAAGCTCTGCATTGTCTCCAACACCGACGACGATATCATCGCCGGCAATGTCGCGCAGCTCGGCGGCCATATCGACCGCGTAGTAACCGCCCAGCAGGCGGGCGCCTACAAGCCGACCCAGCAGATCTTCGATTTCGCGCACGACGCCCTTGGTCTTGGCCGTAGCGACGTCGTCCACATTTGCGCAAGCCCGCACCTTGATTTGGCGGCGGCGCGAGATCTCGGCTTTCGCTGTATCTGGATCGACAGAGGTACAGGCCGCAAACCCTTGCCCGATTATGCCCCGAACGCAGTCTTTCCGACACTCGACTGTGTTCCGCCTTTTCTCAGTTCGGCGAACTGGGGCTGAGGCCAAGAGAGCCCGAAGAGGCCGCGCCTGATATAACCAAAAGAGAGGAACGAAAGATGATGAAGCAAATTCTCCTGGCGACGCTGGGCGTCGCCTGGGCAGGCACCGCCGTGGCTGCTGACGCCACAATTCGCGTCGGCTTGACCGGTCCATTCACAGGTGGTGCAGCTCCGCTCGGCGTTTCCATCCGCGACGGCGTCCGCCTGGCGGTGGCCGAGATCAACGCCAAAGGCGGTGTTCACGGCAAGCAGATCGAGTTGATCGAGCGTGATGACGAATCCAAGCCTGAACGCGGTGTGCAGATCGCGCAGGAACTGATCAACAGCGAAGGCATCGTTGGAGCGGTTGGGATCGCCAACACACCCGTGGCCATCGCCGCCTCACGTTTCTATCAGGAATCGAAGGTGCCGATCATCATTCCCGTTGCCACCGGCAGCGTCGTCAGCCGTCAGTTCATGCCGCCGGAGTATTCGGAAAACTACATCTTCCGCATCGGCGCCTATGACACCATCCAGTCGGCGATGATGGCTGAGTTGATGGTGAAGGGGCGAGGCGTCGACAAGGTGGCGATCCTTGCCGACTCGACCAATTACGGTCAGTTGGGCCAAGCCGATCTCGAGGTGGCACTCGACAAGCTTGGCGTGCAACCGGTCGCAACCGAGAAGTTCAACGTTCGCGATCCCGACATGACGCCGCAGCTTCTCAAGGCGCGCGCGGCAGGCGCACAGGCCGTATTTGGTTACGCCTTGGGTCCGGATCTGGCCCAGGTCGCCAACTCGATGGCCAAGATCGGCTGGAAGGTGCCATATGTGACGAGTTGGAACTCGTCAATGTCGAACTACATCGACAATGCGGGCGCGAACGGTGAGGGCGTCTACATGCCCCAGACCTTCATTCAGGACGAAGGCGTCAGCGAGGCGTGGACGCGGTTCATCAAGGCCTACCAAGCGGCTTACAGGGTGGATCGACTTCCAAGCCCTTCTTCGGCTGCCCAATCCTACGATGCCATGCTTCTGCTTGCGGCGGCGATCGCCCAGGCTGGTGACGGTGCTGATGGAACAGCCATAAAGCAAGCTCTCGAGGGGCTAAAGGATCCCGTCGACGGGGTGATCACGGACTATGTCGCGCCCTTCAGCGCACAGGACCATGAGGCGACTGAGGCATCCCATGTTGTCGTCGGAGTGGTGAAGGAGGGGCGTGTCGCCTTCGCCAATGACGCCGACAAGGTGCGCGTCGGCCGCTAACAGATCCGAAACAGCGATTGGTACTCAAGTGCCGCCGGCCGATGCTGGCGGCAAAGGGGATTGTCATGTTTGAATTGCTTCCGCAGGTCCTCGTCAGCGGTGTTTCTCTTGGAATGATCTATGGGCTGGTCGCGTTCGGCTATCAGTTGACATACGTTACGTCGAAGACTGTGAATTTTGGTCAGGCAGAAGCCTTGGCCGTCGGTGCCCTTGTCGGGCTGAGCCTGCAGCCCATCCTGGGCTACTGGATGGCGATCCCTGTCGTCATGATGTTCGGTGCGCTCTATGGCGCTGCGGTCGAGCGCATCGCGGTTCGCCCTGCGCTACGAGCCGGAACTGAGGGGTGGATCCTCTCGACGATCGCCCTTGGCATCATCATGAAGAACGTTGCGGAGAACATCTGGGGTAAAGAGGATCTTCCCTTTCCCTCACCGCTGCCGCCTGTGCCGTTGTCGATCGCGAGCGCCTACGTCATGCCCATGGAGATCCTGATCGTTGCAGGGGCGTTGGTATTGATGCTGGCGATCGAAGCACTCAATCGCCTGACGCTGATCGGCAAGGCCTTTGTTGCAACAGCGGATGACAGAGATGCCGCATCGTTGATGGGCATCAGCACACGGGCCGTGATCGCCGGTTCGTTCGCAGTCTCTTGTTCGAGCGCCGCCTACGCGGGCATCCTCATAGCTCCGGTAACCTTGACGGGAGCAAGCATGGGGCTTGTCCTCGTGCTGAAGGGGTTCGCTGCAGCGATCCTCGGAGGCCTGACCTCCGGTGTCGGCGCTTTGGTTGGTGGGCTCGTCATCGGCGTCGCTGAGGCAGTCACAGCCTTCTACGTGTCCACCGGCTACAAGGAAATTCCCGGTCTCGTCATCCTGCTTATCGCGCTCGCGTTCAGGCCCGAGGGACTGTTTGGCAAACCCCTATCAAAGAAGGTCTGACATGAAGCGCTCCCTACTCTCTTTAGGCGGGCTTTTGCTCCTCGTCGCTGCTCCGTTTGCAGCTCCAAACGCCTATTACGTCCATATGCTGACGGTTGTTCTGATCTTCGCGATCGCCCTCATGGGTCTCGATTTCATCATCGGCTATGTCGGCCAAATCTCGCTTGGTCATTTCGGACTGTTCGCAATTGGCTCATATGCGGGCGGTCTGACCGCTGCCGATGCTGGCTTGTCGCTATTGCCCGCGCTTGGTTTTGCGGTAGCGGTGACCGCCCTGTTCGGCGCCGTCCTTGCGTTCCCCGCGCTGAAGACTGCCGGTCCCTATTTTGCCATGGTGACGCTCGCGTTCGGTTCGATCGCCGTCATCGTTATCAATGAATGGACCGAGCTCACCGGTGGTGCACGCGGCCTTGCCGTGCCTAAACCACTACTTGGGACAAGCGTTCTTGACGGCCGCGGGTTTTACTGGTTTGCCCTTGGCGTCTTCGCGCTGGCGTGGATCACCGTCGGACGCATTATCTCGTCACGCTACGGGCGCGCCTTCGAGGCATTGCAATCCAGTGCGATCGCGACCGACAGCATTGGAATTTCCTCCTTTGGCTACAAAGTGCTGGCTTTCACGCTTAGCGCGGGTTTCACCGGGTTGGCTGGTGGCCTCTACGCGTTTTCGGAGCTCTATATCACGCCCCAATCGTTTAACTTCGAGCTGACCATCGTCTTCTTGCTCGCGCTCATCGTTGGCGGCCGGGCAAGCCGACCTGGCGCGTTCGCCGGCGCCCTTCTGGCGGTTTGGCTGCCCAATCTGCTCGCAGACATGACGACGTTTCGCGTCATTGCGGTCACCACGACGCTGACCTTGTTCGTGCTCGCTGTATGGCGGTCGGGCAGAGGACGACCGGATTGGCGGGTATGGTTGCCGGTCGCAATCACGTTTGCCGTCACGATTCTTAGCTTCCAACTAACCTCGATGATCGATCAGCGGCTTACTATTTTCGGCCTGATTCTGCTGGGGGCAATAACCTATCTGCCAAATGGCATCATCGGCACTCTCTTGGCGGGTAGGACCGGCCGCGCCGCTGCCATCGGTACCGTCCGGCAAGCCGGCCATGCCTTGCCAACGACCGTTGTGGGAGAGGATGGCGGCAAAGCCCTTGAGCTGGGCGACGTGACCGTTGCCTTTGGCGGTCTGACGGCGATCAACAGCCTGTCCGTCGAGGTCGAAGCGGGGACGGTTCATGGCCTGATCGGTCCGAACGGCGCGGGAAAAAGTACTTTGCTCAACGTGTTGACCGGGATCTACAGGCCCTCGAAAGGTGTGGTCAGGCTCCGCGGCCGGCAGATAAACGGTGTCTCTACCGTTGGAATAGCGCGCGCCGGTGTTTCCAGGACATTCCAGAATATTCAGCTGTTCGGCCAACTAACCGCGTTGGAAAATGTCCTGGTCGGTCGCCATCGTTCCTACCGCACTGGCGCCCTGGACATGCTGCTCGCTACGCCTCGATACAAACGGGAGGAACTGGAGCAGACCGCCGTGGCGATGGCTCTGCTCGACCTTGTCGGCCTTTCCAGCTTGGCGGGGGAAAATGCGCGCAACCTGCCTTACGGCAAGCAGCGGCTGTTGGAAATCGCCCGGGCGCTTGCGACCGGATCAGCAATCCTGCTGCTTGATGAACCCGCCGCCGGTCTCAACCCGTCAGAAGTGCAGGAGCTGGTCACGATCCTCGAAACGATCAAGCGAACGGGGATCACCATGGTCCTGATCGAACACCACATGGATGTCGTAATGGCGCTGAGCGATCGGGTCACCGTCCTCGATTTCGGCGAGAAGATCGCCGAAGGCCCACCTCAGTCCATTTCTGCCGATGGCAGAGTGGTGGATGCTTACCTTGGCACCAGCCTCGCCGTAGCGTGAAGGAAGAAACATGTTGATCGTCGAAAAACTCTCTGCCGGCTACGGCCGCTCCGATGTCCTCCAAGGCGTGGATCTCGTGGTCCCGAGCGGCAAGCTCGTGTGCATCGTCGGCGGCAATGGCGCCGGCAAGTCAACTGCAATGCGCGCGATCTCCGGTATGCTTGCACCGACGTCCGGGCGTGTGCAATTTCGGAATGTCGATGTAACCAGTATGCCTTCACACAAGATGGCGGCTCTGGGGATGGCGCATGCGCCAGAAGGACGTCGTGTCTTTTCCAGTCTCTCTGTCCAGGACAATCTGAGGCTCGGCGCGTTCCGCCGTGCACGCGCAGATCGACGGAGGCTCGCTGAAGATTTCGATCGGATCTTTTCGTGGTTTCCGCGCCTGAGCGAACGACGAGCCCAAGCTGCTGGAACGCTTTCGGGTGGAGAGCAGCAAATGCTGGCGATCGGTCGGGCGTTGATGTCTAACCCTGATTTGATCTTGCTCGATGAGCCTTCAATGGGCCTGGCGCCGAAGCTGGTTGAAGATGTCTATCGCATCATCATACGGCTGCGTGAGGAAGGGCGCACAATTCTGCTCGTTGAGCAATTCGCCAATCTTGCCCTTGCCGTTGCCGACTACGCATACGTCATGGAAAACGGCCGGATCGCCCTGTCTGGCACCGGGCAGGGGCTGCTGCGAGACGGCAAGGTCAAGGAAGCCTATATTGGTGGGGGTGGATACGAGTAGGAGACACTTCTCCCGAGTCATCATCACCCCAGGGCGCGAGTAGGCGCTCCTCTTTCCACGCCGGTTTCCGGCCGCATCATATTGCCAATCGTATTGACAGTTCCCGTTACAAGTCCGCGTGGGATAGTTAGAGCTGCCACCACAATTATTGTTTGCGCAGACCGCTACCGCCTTACCGACAAGGGCCACAGCTACTAAGCGACGCGCATGCCTTGGTAATGTCTCGCCCGCTCGGGGATGGTGTCCGCTCAACAATAGGTAACGTTTTCCGAGCTGCCCAAATCGACCTGCAGTTCTTCACCCTCTTGACTCAAAAATAACTAACTAGTTACATATTTGTTTGGTAAATGATCGTCGCGAATTGGGAGGTTCGAGTGAAGATATACGGGATCCAGCACGTGGGTTTCACGGTGCCGAACCTCGAAGAGGCGGTGCGCTTTTTCGAGGTGATCTTCGGAGCGGTGACGTGTCTTGAGACAGGCAAAGTGGAAGCTGACGACGCGTTCATGCTCCGGCGCCTCGGTGTTCCCGCGGGCAGACGGATCGAGAACATCAAGGTTCTGAGGGTCGGAAACGGCACGAATCTCGAGATATTCCAGTACTCCGGCGAGACAGGCTCGGAAGAGCCGCTGAAGCGCAACAGCCAGGCCGGTGGTTTCCACATGGCCTTCGAGGTCGACGACTGCCAACGCGCGGCAGAACGGCTGCGTGCCGCCGGCGTCGACGTGCTTGACGGGCCGACCCTTGTCGAAAGCGGCGCGATGGCCGGGCTTACCTGGCTCTATCTCAAAGCGCCCTGGGGGCAGTTCTTGGAAATCGTCAGCATGCCGGGACCGCTCGGATACGAAAGCGCCGGCGGCCCACGGCAGTGGTCGCCCGTCAGCGGCAGCTGACTGCCCGGCCGTCGTCGCGGCGTCTCGCGCGCGGTCAATCCAGATCAAACACATGCAACCTCTGGCTAAAGCCGGAAAGGAGAGCCGTGCCTCAAGAAATCCTGATAAGCGCAAAGCAGACATTCGTGCTCGGCCCCTACGAAGACGGTGCGCTGCAGCCCGGTCAGATCCGTGGGCGAACGCTCTTCACTCTGATCAGTCAGGGCACGGAGCTTGGCTGGGCAAGCGGTGACGTGTTTCCGATCCGGCCGGGTTACGCGGCTGTCTTCGAGGTGACCGAGATCGGGGCGGGTGTTGAGGGTGTCGAAGTCGGTGACCGGCGCTTTTCGATGGGGCAGCATCGTGCGACGCAAACCCACGATGTCCGATATACTCTGGCGTTGCCGAATGGATTGTCCGCGGATCGCGCCGTTCTCGCCCGCCTGATGGGGGTGTCGATGACGAGCCTGATGACAACGAAGGCGCGTCCGGGTGATCGCGTGGTCATTTCGGGGGCCGGCCCGGTTGGCTTCCTGGCCGCGCACCTTTTTGAGATCGGCGGCTATCGCGTGACGGTGGTCGATCCGGATCCGCTCAGGCGCGACCAGACGAGCCGAAGCGGGATTGTCGATTGCCGAGCGTCCATCGGTGACGCATCGGACCTTGCGGGAAAAGTCGCCCTCGTCGTCGATTGCTCCGGCCATGAGGGTGCCGTCATCGACGCCTGCCGCCTTGTTCGCAAGCTAGGCGAAGTCGTCATGGTCGGCGTTCCCTGGAGGCGGGCGACGGAGATTTCGGCGCACGAGCTCATGCAAGCGGTCTTCTTCAACTTTGTGACGCTGCGCTCAGGCTGGGAATGGGAGGTCCCGATCCTCGGCCGCGACTTCGTTTGGGAAGAACTGCTCGAAGGGTACAACAATGCGCCGCACAGCATCTTCGGCGGCTTCTCACGCGCGCTCGAATGGCTGTCCGAGGGGCTGATAGACGTTGAAGGCCTGATCCGCCACGTGACGCCAGACGATCCGGCGTCACTCTATGCGGATATTGCGCGTCGCGCGATCGAAGAGCCCTTCATCATTATCGATTGGACCTCGGCGCCGGGCTGACATCGCCGGGTTATTGTTCTTGTATGTGCCTGGCGCTGCGCGCTAGGCACATACCAGCCGCATGATGGTGTCGACGTTGAACTGCAGGCGTTCGTCAATCGCTTCCTTGGCCATGAGATCGCGCTCGAAAATGATCGATCCGGTGAAACGGTTGGTCAGGTAGTAATAGCCGATCGCCGCAATGGTGATGTTGAGCTGCACCGGATCGACGCCCGGCCGAAACACGCCCTGTGCCGCGCCGCGTTCGAGAATGTCGCCGACCATGTTGACGAACTTGCGGCTGGCCGTCTTGATGACCTCGGACTTCTTCAAATGCTTCGCGCGATGAAGGTTCTCGCTGTTGACCAGCGTAATGAATTCCGGATTCTTCAGGTAATATTCCCAGGTGAACTGGACGAGCTTGGCAAGGGCCGCCTTCGGTTCCAGGTCGTCGAGCTTGAGTTTTTGTTCAGCCGTACGGATGTCGATATAGGCATCTTCGAGAACGGTCTGGAACAGCCGCTCCTTGCTCTCGAAATAGTGGTAGATCATCCGCTTGTTGGCGTTGGCCTTCTCGGCGATCACATCGACCCGCGCGCCTCCCAAGCCATTCTTCGCAAACTCTTTTTTGGCCGCTTCCAGAATGCGCGCCTTCGTTGCCTCGGCGTCCCTGATGCGTGGCTTTCGAGCTGACTTTTCCGTGTCTTCGTTCGTGATGCTCAAAGCCCTTCCTCCGTCGCCCTCGCGCCTGCTGCGCTGAAAGTCATACACGCCTGAAAGCTGATCCGTCAAAGCGGTTCGTCGGATCCGTCGGCGCCTGTGCCCATTAAAAGCACTTGACTCGGGGTTTTGTAAAGAAGTAACTAGTTAGTGCGTTAAGTGGGATTGACGAGGCCGGAGGAGGCCAGGGCGACAAGCGTTCGCCGCCACCTGCGAACCCGCTTTTTCAACCCGTGTGGGACGGGGGACGCTCACCGTGGATATGGGAGGATTGGCATGTCGACCTTTATTAAGGATTTTATCGAACGCGAGACGGTCAGCCGTCGCAACTTCTTGTTCGCCGCTGCAGCCGGCGTCGGCGCAATGGCGGTGCCGATGGCGTTCGGTCGTGGCACCGCGCAGGCTGCCTTGACGGATCCGGCGATTGCCTGGAGCTATCGCGACCGGGCGTCTGCCTACTGGAATTCGGTCGTTTCCGGCGGCGAGGCTTTTGTGGAATCGCTCGGCAAGCCGAAGAGCGCACTCGTCAGCCTGATCAACGAGGGGTCGACGGAAAAGTCGCTCGCCGACATCAAGGCTTTCCTTGCCAAGAACAACGGCAATTGCGCGATCGCCTGCGATGCCAACGACAGCCCCAACGCGAGACCCGTTGTCGAGGCGGTTCAGGCGGCGGGCGCCTACATCTCGACGATCTGGAACAAGACCGACGACCTGCATCCCTGGGATTTCGGCGACAACTACGTTTCCCATATGACCTGGTCGGATGAGAAGCCGGCTGAACAGACCGCGCGCATCCTGTTTGAGGCGATGGGCGGTCAGGGGGGGGTGGTTCACCTCGGCGGCATCGCCGCCAACAACCCGGCGGTCGAACGCCTGAACGGCCTCAAGAACGCACTCAAGGATTTCCCGAACATCGAGCTGCTCGATGCGCAGCCGGCCGACTGGGACACGCAGAAGGGCGCGGCCCTCATGGCGTCTTTCCTGACCCGCTACGGCGACAAGATCAAGGGCGTGCACTGCGCCAATGACAACATCGCCTATGGCGTGATCGAGGCGCTGCGCGCCGAGGGTATCGAGGACATGCCGATCGTTTCCTATGACGGCAATCCGGAAGCCGTGCAGATGGTCATGGACGGCAAGCTGCTGGCGACCGTCTTCACCAACCCGCACTGGGGCGGCGGTATCAGCGCAGCACTCGCCTATCACGCGGCGATCGGCAGCTTCAAACCGTCGGAAGAGCCGAAGGAACACCGCGAGTTCTATGGCCCGACGATCCTGGTTTCGGCCAAGGACGCGGCGGAGTTCAAGGCGAAGTATCTCGACTCTGTCCCGACCTACGACTGGAAGGACTTCTGGGGGCCGTCCAACGGCCAGATCCAGTACTGAGTTTCGACCAGCGGGGCGGCAGCCTCCTAGCCGCCGCCCCGTTCCCCTTGTGACTTTCCAAAAGAGGGGTGTCTGACGTGACACGTCGCCTATCGCGCGAAACCTTGATCAAATGGGCGCCGCTCCTGGTGCTGATTGCATTGGTGATCTTCTTCACCGCGCTCAACCCGACTTTCTTTTCCTCGCGGAATTTCGCCCGCATCGCGATTGCGGCGGCTCCGGCGCTCATGGTTGCCGTCGGCGTCACCTTCATCATCGTCATGGGATCGATCGACCTCTCGATGGAGGGCACGGTCTCCCTCACGGCCGTGGCCTTTGCGTTCATCTTTGCCTATTTCGGCGGCTCGTTCGCCGCTTCCGGTTGGGTCGCCATTCCGCTCGTTCTCGTTCTCGGCGGCCTGATCGGGCTGCTCAACGGGCTGGTCCATGTGAAGCTCAAGATACCGTCCTTCATGGCGAGCCTTGCCATGGGCTTCGTCGGGACGGGGGCCGCGATCCTGCTCACCGGCGGTGACATCGTGAAAGTGAGCGATGCGACCTTTCGGGGCCTCTTGACCGTGCGCCTGTTGGGTTTCCCCTTGATGGTCTACGTTACCGCCTTCTTCCTTGTCGTCGCCTGGTTCATCCAGACCCACACCACGCTTGGCCGCAACTTTTACGCCGTTGGCGGCGGCGAGGATCTCGCGCATGCGTCGGGCCTCAATGTGACCCGCGTTCGCGTGACCGGCTTTGCGCTTGCCGGCGTCTTCTACGCCATTGCCGCCATCCTCGTGGTGGCGCGTATAGGCCAGGCGGAATCGGTGACCGGCGCGAACTTCATGTTCGTCTCCATCACGTCGGTTGTTGTCGGTGGTGTGGCGCTCTGGGGCGGCATCGGTGGCGTCTGGAACGCTCTTGTCGGCGTGCTGATCGTGAACGTCATCGACAATGGCATGGTCGTTATCGGCCTGCCCGACTTCATTCAGGACGGCATGCTCGGCCTGCTGGTCATCCTTGCTGTCGTGCTTTCGACCGACCGCAAGATGCTTTCCTTCGTCAAGTGAGGCACGCCATGTACGAGCTTAAGGCTGTCGACAAGAAATTCCCCGGCGTACACGCGCTGAAGGCCATCGACTTCCACATCAAACGCGGCGAGATCGTCGGGCTTGTGGGGGAGAATGGCGCCGGCAAATCGACCTTGATGAAGGTGATCTACGGCGCCTACCAGCCCGATGGCGGCAAGGTCCTCATCAACGGAACGCCCGTTCGCTTCGCCAATCCGCGCCAGGCGATGGAGAAGGGCATCGGGATGGTGTTCCAGGAACAGTCGCTGATCCCGAACCTGACCGTCATGGAGAACATCTTCCTCGGCTACGAACGACAGTTCACCCGCTTCGGCGTCGTCGACTGGAAGGCTATGGCGAAAGCCGCAAACCGCCAGCTCGCCAAGGTGAAACTCGATATCGACCCTGCGATGGTGACGTCGAAGCTCTCCTTTGCCCAACGTCAACTCGTCGAGCTTGCCAAGGTGCTGACGCTCGAGGAGCGCGTGGAGGGCGATCTCGTCATCCTGCTCGACGAGCCGACCTCGGTCCTGTCAAAGGAAGAGGTGCAGCTTCTGTTCAAGCTTGTCCGGGAACTGGTGACGCGGGCGTCCTTCATCTTCGTCTCGCATCGCATGGACGAGGTGATGGAGCTTTCCGACCGCATCTACGTGATGAAGGATGGCGAGGTCGTGGACGTCGTCGACCGTGGCGCTGTGCCGGCCGAGGCTATCCAGCACAAGATGGTCGGCCGCAACGTCGACAAGCAGTATTACCGCGAGCACCTGCAAAAGCCGTTCGACGCCTCGAGGACGCTCGTCGAAATGGAACACGTCGGCCTTCCCGGCCGCATCCAGGACATCTCGCTCAAGCTGCATGCCGGCGAAGTGCTTTGTCTCGTCGGCACGGAAGGTTCGGGGCGTGAGGCAATCCTCAGGACGATCTACGGCATGCTGACGCCGACCACAGGCCGTCTCAGCATCAAGGGGGGCGATGCGACCGATTTTTCACCGCGGCAGTCGGTTTCTCGCGGCGTCGGCTATGTGCCACGCGAGCGCAAGATCGAGGGCATCGTCGCCGGCATGAACGTTTACGAAAACATGACGCTTTCGCAGATGCGACATCGCTCGAAAGCCGGTGTGCTGCGCGTCGGCGAGGAGCGGGCGCTCGCCCGCGAATGGATCAAGAAACTGTCGATCAAGGCCCATTCCGAGTTTGCCGATTGCGGCAATCTTTCAGGCGGCAACCAGCAGAAGGTGGTTCTGGCCAAGTGGCGTTCGGCCGGTTCCGACATCATGCTGCTCGACCATCCGACGCGTGGTCTCGACATCGGCGCCAAGGAAGATGTCTACGACATGATCCGCGCCATGAGTGCCGCCGGCGTCGGCATCGTGCTGGTTGCCGACACGTTGGAAGAGGCAATCGGCCTGTCACACACCATCATCGTCGTCAAGGACGGGCGCATCCAGAAACAGTTCGCCTGCGAGCCGGGTTCCAAGCCCACGCCCTACGACCTTTTGCACTACATGATCTGAGGGACCAATGGATATTCAGCGCCTCAAACCGCACCTTCCCTGGATAACGCTCCTGGTGCTCGTCGCCATCGTCGGCATCAGCGATCCCGGCTTCCTGCGGCCTGCGAACCTGCTCGGCATCGCCGGCGACATCGTGCCGCTCTTCATCATGGCGCTCGGTCTGACCTTCGCTATCTATATCGGTGGGATCGACCTGTCGGCCCAGTCGATGGCGAACATGGTGACGGTCATCGCCTCGGTGTACCTTGCCTCGCTCGGTGCCTGGGTTGCCGTGCTTTGCGTCGTTGCCGGCTTTCTCCTCGGCACGCTTTCCGGTTTCGTGACGACGCGGCTCCTCGTGCCGTCCTTCATCTCAACGCTTGCCGTCGGCGGCGTTGCGTTCTCGGTTGCGCAGTGGCTTTCGGGTCAGCGCGCGCTCAACATGGACGCCGCTCAACGCAACGAAACCTTCGGCTGGATGATCGGCCATAGCTGGGGCATCCCCAATGAACTGCTGATTGCCGCAGCGCTCGTCGGTCTCTGCCTCTTCATCGAGCGTCGGACCACGCTCGGCCGCGTTCTGAAGGCGGTCGGCGCCGGCGAACTGGCCGCCGCCGCGTCCGGTCTCGATGTCGCGCGCTACAAGATCCTTGCTTTCGCAATCTCCGGTGCGCTTGCATCCATTGCCGGCCTGCTGTTTGCGGTCAAGCTCTCCGGCGGCGCACCGACGATCGCCAATGGGTTCCTGTTGCCGGCAATCGTTGCCGTTCTGGTCGGCGGCACGCCTTTGACTGGCGGTGTCGGCGGAGTGATGAACACCGTCGTCGGCACCCTGATCGTCGCGGTCATCCGATCGTCGATGCTGTATTTCGAAATCGACGCAACCCGGCAGCAGATCGTCTTCGGCGTCGTGTTGATCATTGCCATTGCGCTCACGATCGATCGCGCCAAGCTGCGCACCGTGAAGTAGGAGAGTGGCGATGACGACCATGCGCGCCGCCGTGCTTACCGCCCCGAAACGCTTCGAGGTTCGGGAGATCGCCCTGCCGATCGTCGGACCGGACGATGTGCTCGTCCGGGTCGCGCGCACGGGGATCTGCGGTACGGACATTCATATCTTCAACGGCCACTACGCCGCCGATCGGCTTCCGCTTGTCCCCGGCCACGAGTTCTGCGGCACGATCGCGAAACGTGGCGCCAACGTTCGCCATCTTGCGGCCGGAGCGCGTGTGGTGGTCGATATCAACATCGGCTGCGGCAGCTGCTTCTGGTGCCGTCGCAACGAGGTTCTGAACTGCGCCGAGGTCACGCAGGTCGGCATCGGTCGCGACGGCGCCTTTGCCGAATATGTCTCGGTTCCGGCGCGCCTGGCGATCCCGGTTCAGGCTGGGATCGCCGATGCGGTGCTTGCGCTCACGGAGCCGGTCGCCTGCGTCGTTCGCGCCGCGCGCAAGGCGCAGGCGACGTTCGGTCAATCGGTCCTCATCTTCGGTGCCGGACCGATTGGAAACCTGCATGTGCAGATGATGCGGCTTGTCGGCGCTGCGCCGATCATTGTCGCCGACCTTTCGCCGGACCGTTGCCGCATGGCGATCGAGGCCGGGGCGGATGCGGCGGTGTCGGATCCAGCCGAACTGAAAGCCGTGGTTCACAAGATGACCGGCGGACGCGGGGCCGATCTGGTGATCGAGAGCGTCGGCAACCGGAAGCTCTACGAACAGGCGTTCGATCTTGCGCGCCGCGGCGGCCATGTCGCCTTTTTCGGCATTACGCCACCCGGCGAGACCGTAGCTCTCGACAGCCTGCGGACGGTGTTGGAAGAAGGGAGCCTCAAGGGTTCTGTT
>NZ_DASYGZ010000069.1:0-14414 GCF_035999135.1 Ensifer sp. | reverse complement strand
GCGTTGCCACCCATGACGATGACGAGGTCGGTGTTCTTGATGTCGGTCCAGGCGTTCGTCATTGCGCCGCGGCCAAATGTTGGAGCCAAACTGGCTACCGTGGGGCCGTGTCAGACGCGTGCCTGGTTGTCGAAGCCGACGGCGCCCAAGGACCGGACGGTCTTGTAGGTCAGCCATCCCGTCTCGTTGGTGCCGCCGGAGGCCGCCAGGAAACCCATCGTCGTCCAACGGTTGACGGTGACGCCGGCCGCGTTCTTCTCGATGAAGTTCTTGTCGCGGTCGTCCTTGATCGCCCGGGCGATCTTGTCGAAGGCGTCTTCCCAGGAGATGTCCTGCCAGCTGTCGGCGCCCGGAGCGCGGTGGCGTGGCTTGGTGGCGCGGGTCTCGGACTTCACGAAGTCCTTGAGGGCCGCGCCCTTGGGACAGAGCGTCCCGCGGTTGGTCGGATGGTCGGCGTCACCCTCGATATGGATGAGCTCCGCCTTCTCGCCGGCGGCAAGGTCACCCTTGGAATACATCAGGATGCCGCAGGCAACCGAACAGTAGGTGCAGACGTTGCGGGTCTCGGTGGTGCTGGCCAGTTTGAAGGCGCGGACATGGGCGCCGGTTGCAGCCTCGGCCGCTCCGAAGCCCAGGGCTCCGATCGTGGTGGCCGCAGCGCCGGCTCCGGCGAGCTTCAGGAAACTGCGGCGGGAAAGATCGATGTTCATTCGAGGTCGTCCTCTTCCATGCGTATCGGTCTTGCAGCGAATGGTCGAACCTAAGGGCCCGGGTGTCAAGAAGGAATTGAACGGCATTTGCCCCGAAAAGTCATGGCCTTGCCCGGTATGATCGGTCATGATCGCGAGCTGGGACATAGCCGCCGTTGATGCAACCGCATGAAGGGAGTTTCCAACCGTGAGCAGTATTTCCGCCTCTGTCGAACCGCGCCTGACCTCGCTTGCCCATGGCGGCGGCTGCGGCTGCAAGATCGCACCCGGCGTGCTTCAGGAAATTTTGCGCGGAAGGGTGCAGCTGCCGGTGCCGCCCGAACTTCTGGTCGGCATCGAGACCTCCGACGATGCGGCGGTCTATCGCCTCAACGATCACCAGGCCGTGGTCGCGACCACGGACTTCTTCATGCCTGTTGTCGATGATCCCCACGATTTCGGCCGGATTGCTGCGACCAACGCCATCAGCGACATCTACGCCATGGGCGGCACGCCGATCTTTGCGCTGGCGCTGGTCGGCATGCCGGTCAACGTGCTCTCGACGGCGACCATCGGCTCCATCCTTGACGGCGGAGCGGCTGCCTGTCGCGCGGCCGGCATTCCGATCGCCGGCGGCCACACGATCGATTCGGTCGAGCCGATTTACGGCCTCGTCGCGATAGGGCTCGTCGATCCGGCCCATCTCAAGCGCAACAGCGGCGCCGAGCCGGGTGACGTGCTGATCCTCGGCAAGCCGCTCGGCGTCGGCATCTTTTCCGCGGCGCTGAAAAAGGGCGCGCTCGACGACGCCGGCTATGCCACCATGATCGACAGCACCACCCGGCTCAATACGCCCGGACCCGATCTCGCGCGGCTCCCCGGTGTTCATGCCATGACCGACGTCACGGGATTCGGGCTTGCCGGCCATGCGCTGGAAATGGCGCGCGGGTCGAACTGCCAGGTCCGGATCGACTGGTCCGCCGTGCCGCTCCTGGACGGGGCACGCGGTCTCGCCGGTGCCGGCCATGTGACCGGGGCCTCGGGGCGCAACTGGGCCAGCTACGGACAGGACGTCGTCTTTTCGCGGGAGATGGACGCCATCGACAAGGCGCTGCTGTGCGACCCGCAGACAAGCGGCGGCCTGCTCATCGCCTGTGCCCGGTCGTGTGCACCGGAGGTTCTTGAGATCTTCCGCAGGCATGGCTTCGAAGCGGCGATAGTGGGTGAGGCGACGGACGGGGCGGCGAAACTGGTCGTCGCGTAGCGATCTCGTCAACGTGCCGCGAGCGCCGTCAGGTCTTTGCCGATGCAGTGCTGCTTGACGACCAGGTCACCTTCCTCCGATAGATCTGCCTCCGATAGATCTGTCGACATGCACGGAGAGGCGGCACAGCATGGCAATACTCCTGGTCCCCGGCTTCATGCTCGATGCCGATCTCTGGCGCGACGTTGTGCCGGCACTGGACGAATTTGGCCCGGCCATCCACGCCGATCTCTCCAGGGACAATATGATCCCGGCGATGGCGCAGCGCGCGCTGGAAGAAGCGCCGTCGCGGTTCGTTCTCGTCGGCTTCTCCATGGGCGGCTACGTTGCGCGCGAAATGGTCCGGCAGGCAGGCGATCGAATTGCCGCCCTCGTGCTCATCGCAACGTCCGCCCGTGGCGATAGTGATGTGCAGCGCCAGCGCAAGGCGGCGATCGCCGGCGAAACGGGCGGCGTCGCCTTCAAGGGGCTCAGCCGGTCGGCCGTACAGTCGTCCCTTCACCCCAATAATGCCGGGCGGGCCGACATCATCGAGCGTATCCAGGCGGCAGGGCATCGGTTGGGCGGCGACGTCTTTCGCCGGCAGTCCCTCATCGAGCGGCGGGACGAGCGGGAGGAGCTGACGACGATCCGATGCCCGAGTCTGGTGATTGCGGGCGACAAGGATCAGTTGCGGTCCCGGGACGAGGCACTGGAGCTTCATCACGGGATCGCCGGGTCCACGCTCGAGATCATCGAGAACACCGGGCACATGATCCCGATGGAGGCTCCGGAGCGTCTCGCCACGCACATCCGCACGTGGCTGGAGCAGCAACGCCTGCCATGATGGGGCGCAGCAGGCCTCGTCCTCTCAACTTTCCATAAAAGGCGATGCAATGTTGAGCGGTCCCGGGGCCGGACAGTTCCGGCTAGTCGGCCGCAGCCTCGGGAGGCATGTCGTCGTGTTCGATCTCTACGGCCACGTCCTCAAGAGGGACCGCCGCCATGGATCGGATCTCCTCGGCGAGTGTCGCCAGTTTTCGTGCGATGTCTTCGAGACCGACCGTCGAACCGGTGATCTCGCCGGTATCCTCAATGCTCCGTTCGTCCACGTCGTTCGTCCTCTTTCCATTGGACTCGCGTGCCGAGTATATTTCTATTTTGAAATATAAGGCCACAAGTCAGCGCGCGCTATCTTGCCCGTATGCAGCCATAGGTTTGGCGGTGGCGCGGATCGGTCCGGTTCTGCCGGCAACCGCGGCCGAATCCTGTCTTGGCCGATAGCCTCGGTTCAATTTTCGCCGCGCGAAGGCGAAAAACAGCTCTACGGCTTCCGCCTCGCTTGCGAAATGGTGGGCCTTCATCTGCCCGTGGGTGCCGATGCGGCCCCATGTCCGCGTCAGGCACACGTCGCCAAACAGCGTGCTGCCGATTTCCAGGGCGTAGAAGCGCGCCATGTTGCGGGTGGCGTCGATGCGTTCGATGTAGAGGCGATAGGCTTGCGTGACCATGGACGAAGAATCGCGCGTCACGCCTTTTGCGTCCAACGACAGTTATGAATCGGTTCGGCCGCATCGATTCATTTTCGTGATGATTGTCGTGCCGATCCGGTCGCATCCGACAATCAGGGTCGATGAGATAAAACTGCGCGAAATGTGGCGAAAAAGAGAGAGAATTTCTAAGGCGCCGCGCAACCGAGGCCCCCGGTCCCTCGCACTCCCCGACGCGTCCCGGTAGTTTCTGAGTTACGTTCAACACCGGAGAATTGCATGAAACGCCTCCTCATTCTCGGCGCCACGATCGCAGCGCATCTTTTCACCCCGGCGCTGGCCGAGGAGCCGACGAAGCTCCTCAACGCGTCCTACGACGTTTCGCGCGAGCTTTTCGTGGCCGAGAACGAAGCCTTCATCAAGCTGCATCCGGGCGTGACGGTCGACCAGTCGCATGCCGGCACGTCGAAGCAGGCGCGCTCGATCCTGGAAGGCCTCGAAGCCGACGTGGTGACCTTCAACCAGACCACCGACATCGAGTTCCTCGCCAAGAACGGATTTGTGGCCAAGGACTGGGCCAAGGCGTTTCCGAACAATGCCTCGCCGTTCTATTCCTTCCCGTCCTTCCTGGTGCGCAAGGGCAACCCGAAGAACATCAAGGACTGGAGCGACCTTGCGCGTGACGACGTGCATGCGGTCTTCCCCAATCCGAAGACGTCGGGCAATGCGCGCTACACCTATCTTGCGGCTTACGCCTGGGCCAAGGAGGCCTATGAGGGTGACGAGGCGAAGATCGAAGCCTACATCACCAAGATCTTCGACAACGTGCCGGTTTTCGATACCGGTGGCCGCGCATCCACGACGACCTTCGTTGAGCGCGAGACCGGCGACGTGCTGATCACATTCGAAGCGGAAACCCGCAGCATCGCCAAGCAGTACGGCGCCGACAAGGTCGAGGCCGTCATCCCCTCGGTCAGCCTGCTCGCCGAGTTCCCGGTCGCGGTCGTCGACAAGGTTGCCGAAAAGCACGGCACGCAGGCGCTTGCCAAGACCTATCTCGAATTCCTCTACACCGAAGAGGGCCAGCGCATCGCCGCCGAATTCGGCCACCGCGTCCGCAACGACAAGGTTGCCGGTGAGTTCAAGGACCAGTTCCCGGAAATCCGCCTGGTTAACGTCGATGACGTGTACGGCGGTTGGAGCAAGATCCAGGCCGAACACTTCGCCTCCGGCGGCATTCTGGACAAGCTCTACGGCAGCCGCTGATCGCCCTTCGATTTCACCCTTCTTGAACCCGGCAGGCGCTATGTCTGCCGGGTTTTACCATGCAAAGGAAATGACCGCGTGAGACGCAATGTCCTGCCCGGATTACGCCTGTCGTTGGGTGTGACGCTCTTCTATGTGAGCCTCATTGTCGTGCTGCCTCTGGCCGCACTCGTGTTCAAGGCGGCGAGCCTCGGCCCCGCGGATTACTGGCAGATCGTGTCCTCCCCGCGGGCGCTTGCGAGCTATCGCGTCACGGTCACGGCGGCTCTCGGGGCTACGCTCTTCAACCTTGTCTTCGGACTGGCGCTCGCCTGGGTGCTGGTGCGTTATCGCTTCCCCGGGCGACGCATCGTCGATGCCATGGTCGACCTGCCGTTCGCCCTGCCGACCGCAGTTGCCGGTATTTCGCTGACGGCACTGTTCACGACGAATGGCTTGTTCGGTTCCTTTCTCAACGACTACGGCATCAAGGTCGCCTACACGCCGCTCGGCATCATGATCGCCATGTGCTTCACCTCGCTGCCCTTCATCGTGCGCACGGTGCAGCCGGTGCTCGAAGATCTCGATCCGGCGCTGGAGGAGGCGGCCCAGTCGCTCGGCGGCTCGGATTGGGCGATCTTCCGCAAGGTCATTCTGCCGCTCCTGACACCGGCGCTTCTTGCCGGCGTGTCGCTCTCGTTTGCCCGTTCGCTTGGCGAATTCGGCGCGATCATCTTCATTGCCGGCAACCAGCCGATGTCGACGGAAATCACCGCTTTGCTGATCTTCATCCGGCTGGAGGAATACGACTATCAGGCGGCAGCCGCGATCGCTTCCGTCCTGCTGCTCACGGCTTTCCTCATGCTCGCGGTGACCAACTGGCTGCAGGCGCGGGCGCTGCGCTACACGCAGAGGTCCTGATCATGACAATGAAAAGAACCGCACGCACCCTTGCGCGGGTCGGCGACGGCCCGATCTTTCGCCGCGCGCTGATCGGCATCGTGCTGACCATCGTCGCGTTCCTCATCCTCGCGCCGCTGCTGATCATCGGCGTCGAAGCCTTCTCCAAGGGATGGCAGGTCTATCGCGATACGATCCTTAATCCTGATACCCGGCACGCGATCATGCTGACGGTGCTTGCGGCGCTCATCGCGGTCCCGGTCAACACCGCCTTCGGCATTGCCGCGGCCTGGGCGATCACCAAGTTCGATTTTCGCGGCAAGGGCTTCCTGCTCGTGGTGATCGAGATCCCGTTTTCGGTCTCGCCGATCGTGGCCGGCGTCGCCTACCTCTTCGTCTACGGGCTGCAGGGCCTGTTCGGGCCGGCGCTCGACGCCTATGGCATCAAGATCCTGTTTGCGATCCCGGGGATCGTGCTCGCCTCGATGTTCGTCACCGCGCCGTTTGTCGCGCGTGAGCTGATCCCGCTGATGCAGGCCCAGGGGCGGGACCTGGAAGAGGCCGCAGCCTCTCTCGGGGCGTCCGGCTGGCGAACCTTCTTCTCGGTCACGCTGCCGAACATCAAGTGGGCACTGCTCTACGGTGTCGTGCTTTGCAATGCCCGAGTGATGGGGGAGTTCGGAGCGGTTTCGGTCGTCTCGGGCAACATTCGCGGGCAGACCAACACGCTGCCGCTCCATATCGAGCTGCTCTACCACGACTATCAGGCGGCGGGCGCCTTCGCGTCGGCGTCGATCCTGGCGCTGCTTGCCGTCTTCACCATCATCGCCAAGGTGGCGCTCGAGCGCCAGGGCGCGGGCCGGAGCCGTCCGGTTACCAATTCTGCGGAGAATGCATCATGAAGATCCGGCTTGAGCACGTGGTCAAGACGTTCGAAACCTTCCGCGCCGTCAAGGACGTCTCGCTCGAGATCGAAAGCGGCGAACTGGTCGCCCTGCTCGGACCTTCCGGCTCCGGCAAGACCACCATCCTGCGCATGGTCGCTGGTCTCGAGTTTGCCGATGGCGGCCACATCTACTTCGGCGACCAGGATGCGACCGACATACCCGTGCGCGATCGCGGCGTCGGCTTCGTGTTCCAGCACTACGCACTTTTCCCGCATATGACCGTGGCGCAGAACATCGCCTTCGGCATGGATGTCTCGAAGGTCAAGCGAGAGAAGGCCGCCATTCAGGCACGGGTTGACAAGCTTTTGCGGCTTGTCCGCCTCGAGGGGCTCGGCAACCGCTTTCCGGCCCGGATCTCCGGTGGTCAGCGCCAGCGCGTCGCGCTTGCCCGCGCGCTTGCGGTCGACCCGAAAGTGCTGTTGCTCGACGAGCCTTTCGGAGCGCTCGACGCCAATGTCCGGCGCGAGCTGCGCCGCTGGCTGCGCGAGATCCATACCACGCTCGGGATCACCACCCTGTTCGTCACCCACGACCAGGAAGAGGCGCTTGATCTTGCCGATCGTGTCGTCATCCTGAAGGACGGGCAGATCATCCAGCAGGGGACGCCGCAAGAGGTCTGCCGCGATCCGCAATCGGCCTTCGTCATGAAGTTCCTCGGCGATGCCAACATGCTCTCGGCCGAGGTGCGCAACGGTAACGCCCATGTCGACGGCGCAATCGTCGCCGCTCCAGGGGTCGCCGATGGCAAGGCTGAAGTCTACGCCCGCCCGGTCGATCTCGACTGGGCGTCGCAGGGGCCGGGGATCGCCGCCAATATCAGTCGGGTCATGGACCGGCCCGATGGCCGGCGTGTGATCGCGACCACCGGGAGCGGTGCTCATCTGGAGCTCGATGTCGAGCCAGAACGCGCGGTCAATGCCGGCGACACCGGCTTCGTCACGCTGCGCCGCGCAAAGGTGTTTGCCGTCTGATACCCGGGCGCGTTCGCAAGCGCGTGAACGCGCCCGTTTTGTTTGACGACGTGTCCGATCACGCCGCGGCACGCTAAGACTGCGGTTGGCAGACAACGCCCCACACAGTCGCACACGAAACGTTGTTTCCCGCCCGCCCGGCGCCGCCTCCGCGTCCGTCCGGCGCCTTTGCCTACATCTCCTCCATCTTCCTCGCTCGAGCGGCCGCGACCATGAAATCTCAGCTGCCGGTCGGCGCGCGTTGCCGGTCCGATGAAAATCGGGTCGATCCGCGTCGATGCGCGGGCGGCGCCCGTCTCCAGCCGTCGAAAACTGGCTATTGCATCATAGATCCATATGTGAGTAGAGTATTTATATAAGAAAATATTGGTGCTTCTCAACGGCTATAGGCAGTCGCCATAGGGGCGTCGATGGCGAAGCTTGCTTCTCCTGGACAAGGGTCTGCTCATGCATGAATTTTCGCCGACCGTCGGGACGTCCTCGACCCATCCGACCGACATGCCGCCGGATCATGCGGCCTTGCCGGTGTGGAACGCGGAAAACTGGTTCTACGAGGACTGGCCGGTCGGGCAGCGTATCCGCTCCCTGCGCCGGACGATTGCCGAGAGCGACAGCCATCTCTTCAACACGCTCGTCGTCGATATCCATCCTTACGTGCAGGATCAGATGTTTGCCGAGCGCGACGGCATATTTGGAAAGCGTCTCGTCGCCGGCGCATTCGTGTTCTCGGCCGGTCTCGGCCTGGTTGCCACCAACTGCGTCAACGCCTTTTCCTATGGCTACGACAAGCTGCGCTTCATCAAGCCGGTGTTCATCGGCGACACCCTCTACACGATCCGCACCAACATGGACAAAACGCCCCGCTACAGGGAGCTCGGGCTGATTCGCGCCAGCTATCAGGTGTTCAAGGGCGAGGGCGAACTGGTGCTCTACTGCGAGCACCTGCAGACCGTGAAGTACAAGAATCCCGGCGATTTCGTCGGCAAGACCGAGAAGTAAGATTCCGATGACCGATACGAACGAACTGCCGCTCTCGGGCCTTGTTGTCGTCGACATGAGCCAGTTTCTCTCCGGCCCCTATTGCTCGCTTCGCCTGATGGATCTTGGCGCGCGGGTCATCAAGATCGAGCGTCCCGATGGCGGCGACCTGTCGCGCCGGCTCTATCTGAGCGACACCGAGATCGGCGGGGATTCGACGATCTTCCACGCCATCAACCGCGCCAAGGAGAGCCTGGCGATCGACCTCAAGAACGAGGCTGATCTTGCCGCTCTGAAGGCGCTGCTGACCAGGGCCGACGTGCTGATCCAGAATTTCCGTCCCGGTGTCATCCAGCGCCTCGGGCTCGACTACGAAGCGGTCAAGGCGATCAACCCGAAGATCGTCTACGCCTCGATCAGCGGTTACGGCGAGGAGGGGCCCTGGGTGAAACGGCCGGGGCAGGACCTTTTGGCGCAGTCGCGCTCGGGCGTCATGTGGCTGAACGGCGACGAGGGCCAGGGGCCTGTCCCCTTCGGTCTGGCGATCGGCGATATGCTTGCCGGTGCCGCGGCCGCCCAAGGGATCCTCGCGGCCCTCGTTCGCCGCGGCATCAGCGGCAAGGGCAGCCTGATCGAAACCAGCCTGCTCGAAGCGCTCGTCGACTTCCAGTTCGAAGTGCTGACGACGCATCTGAACGACGGTCGCCGGCTGCCGACGCGCTCCGGTTTCCGCAGCGCCCACGCCTACCTTTCGGCGCCCTATGGCGTCTACCCAGCCAAGGACGGCTATCTCGCCATCGCCATGACGCCGATCCCGAAACTTGCGGATCTCCTCGAAATGCCCGAACTCGACGCCTACCGCGACGACGCGGCCTCCTGGTTCTCCGAACGGGACAAGATCAAGGCGCTGATCGCCACGCGGATCGCGGAACACAGCATCGATCACTGGCTCTCGGTGCTCGAGCCCGCCGACATCTGGTGTGCCCGTGTGCTGAACTGGAACGAACTCATCGAAAGCGAAGGTTTCCGGGCACTCGACATGCTGCAGACGGTCGTGCGCGACGACGATGTTTCGATCCTGACGACGCGATCGCCCTTGAGGGTCAATGGCAAGCGCGCCCAGGTGGACCGCGCCGCACCGCGCATCGGCGAGCACAGCGCCTCGATCCGCGAGGAGTTCGGCCTGTGAGCACCACGTTGAAAGGCATGACCTGGAGCCATCCGCGCGGCTACGATCCGATGGTCGCCTGTTCTCGGATCTGGCGGGAGCGCACCGGCGTCACGGTCGAATGGGACAAGCGTTCGCTGCAGGATTTCGAGACCTATCCGGTCGAAGAACTGGCGCGAGCCTATGACCTCATTGTCATCGACCATCCGCATGTCGGCCAGATCACCAAGGAAAAGTGCCTGGCGCCGCTCGATGTCGCGGGCAGGGAAACCGAGCGCCTTGCGCTGTCGCAGGCAAGCGTCGGGCGATCCTATCCGAGCTATACCTGGCAAGGACGGCAATGGGCCTTTCCGATCGACGCGGCGACGCAGGTCCAGGCCTGGCGTCCGGATCTGGGTGACCGCGCGGACAGTTGGTCCGAGATGATGGATTTGGCGCGCCAGGGAAAGGTCGCGCTGCCGATGCGGCCGCCGCATTCGCTGATGTGCTTCTACACGCTCTCGGCCAATCTCGGCCACGCTTGCCGCAGCGATGGGGTCCGGCAGTTGATTGATATCGATGCCGGCGTCGAGGCCTTCGAGCTTCTGCGGGAGCTGACGGACCTGATCGATCCGGCCTGTTTCTCGATGGATCCGATCGCCGTGCTCGAAGTGATGAGCGAACCGCAGTCGAAGGTCGTCTCTGCGCCGTTGATCTACGGCTACGTCAGCTACGCGATGCCCGGTTTCCGGCCGTCTATCGTCAAGTTCGGCGATATTCCAGCGGCAGGTGAGAGCGGCCCCGTCGGCTCCGCCCTGGGCGGGACCGGAATTGCCGTCTCTGCCTTTTCAGGTGCAGTCGACGCGGCGATCGATTTTGCTTACTTTCTCGCGAGCGGCGAGGTCCAGCGCGGCCCTTATGCTGCGGGTGGCGGTCAACCTGGCCATGCGGCGGCCTGGGACGATGACGCTGTCAATGCCGCGACGTCGGACTTTTATCGCGCCACGCGAAGGACACTCGAGGAGGCCTGGGTTCGGCCAAGGCATGATGGCTACATGGCCTTTCAGCAGGCGGGCTCTGATCGCATCAACGAGGGCCTTCTGCGCAAGGATGCCGCGCGAAAGGTCGTTGACGACCTCAATCGGCTGTTTTCGCAAAGCTTCGCCGCTGTGTGACCGCTTATCTCCGGGGCGCTTTGGCGTCCCGGATCGATTTACGGGCAGATCGCCTCAGGCGAGCTGCCAGATCCGGCGCGCATTGCCGGAAAGCAGTTTACGCTTTTCGTCCGCGCTGCAACCTTCGAGAAGCGCATGGGTCGCCCCGACCCAGGTCGAAAGATTGCCGCCGAGCGTGCAGACCGGCCAGTCGCTTCCCCACACCACCCGGTCCCAGCCGAAAACGCCGATCGTGTGCTCGACATAGGGGCGCAGCGTTTCGACTTGCCAGGCTTCATCGGCATAGGCGACGACGCCAGAGATTTTTGCCGTGACGTTCGGACGACGGGCGATCTCGCTCATGTGTTCGCGCCAGGGATGTTCCGCGCCGGCACGAATGTCGGGCACGCCGCAATGGTCGAGAATGAAGTGAACGTCGGGCGCGAGATCGGCAAGTGCAATCGCCTTTTCGATCTGATGCGGCAGGACGCAGAGGTCGAAGGTAAAGCGACGCCCGCCGAGCCGGCGGATATTGTCGCGAAAGGTCCGCTGTTCGGACAGATCGTCCGGCATCACGTGCAGCACCCGCCGGAACCCCTTGACGAAGCCGTTTGCCTCCTGGCGCTCGAGATAGGCGGCAAAACCATCCTCTTCCGGCCGGCAGGCGGCAATCGCCCCTTTGAGCAGGCTTCCCGGCTCGGCCGCGAGCCGTTCGATTTCCGCCGTTTCCTTCTCGATCTCTGAAGGCGCGACATCGACCTCCATATGCAGCGCCGCCTCGATGCCGAGCCGGCGGGCCTCGCGCGCATAGGTCGCGTAGAGAAAGTCGTGGTCGAGTGCCGGCGCGCCGGAAAGCCAGGGATAGCTCAGCTTTGACCTGTCGATCAGGTGCAGATGGGTGTCGATGATCAAGGCGCTCCTCCTCCGAACGGCATCTCACATAAGAATGAGATATTCAAATAAGAAGTAAGACCGTTGCCGGCTGTCGTCAATCGGCTGCGGGCACCACGTCCGAACCTGCCAGCGTCGACAATTGTTCTGCGGTCTTCAACAGCAGCGCGATGCTTTCGGTAATGTCCGGCGCCGAGGGCGCGTTGACGAGAGCGATATAGGGTATGGTCAGTGCCGCGATGCCGCGACCGTCGGGGCCGAGGATCGGGGCCGAGAGGTTATAGACGCCGGCGGTCTGCGCGCTTGCCATCATCTCGTAGCCGCGCTCGCGGATCTGGTCGAGACGGGCATAGAATTCCGGTCCGCGTACGACCTCGTCTTTGCTCCTGGCATGTTCGGCGATCATCATCTCGCGCTCTTCGGCCGTGCGGAAGGCAAGCAGGATGTGACCGGACCCGGTATCGAACAGGCTGATATGCGATCCGACCCGGATCGAAATGCCCCAGTAATCAGGCGCTTCCTGCTGGGCAATGACCACGGCCGAGCCGCGGTCGAAGACGGCGAGGTGGTTTGCCTGTTTCGAGCGCTGCGACAGGTCGCGCATCAAGGGCGTCGCGTAGGAGGCAAGCCGGCGCACCGGCGCATGCAGCTGTGAAAGTCCGAACAGCTTCAAGGTCAGCGAATAACGATCCCCGTCGATGCGGGTGACATAGCCGCGCCGCACCAGCCGGTCGAGCATCCGGTAGAACTCGTTCGGGCTCCGGTTCAGGCGCTTTGAAATTTCCGCCTGGGTCAGTCCGCCATCGACGCTGGCGAGCAGCTCGAGAATGTCGAGCCCCTTGTCGAGGGCGGGTGCGCGATAGCGGTCAGACTCTTCGGTGTCCATGCAGCCTCCTTGGTGAATATTCATATCCATATACGCAGACAAAGGCCCCGACAAAGGAAAGTTCTCCCTTGACGCCCCATGAATTTGTTGTTTGTATATGAATTAGTTTCTCATACATGAGAGCTTCGCGCCGGGAAGAGGGCGTGAACCAGGGAGGAGTGGATATGGAAAGGCTGCTTGCCGGCGTCTCTGCCGGTGTCGTCATGCTTGGCTGTGCGATGGGGGCGGCCAGTGCCGCTGATCTGCCCGGCAAGTTCGAAGGCGTCACGATCGACGCCAAGCTGATCGGCGGTCAGCAATACGAAAAGCTCTATGAGCGCATCGGCGAATGGGAGAAGGCGACCGGCGCCAAGGTCAACATCCTGTCGAAGAAGAACCACTTCGAACTCGACAAGGAAATCAAGTCCGATATCGCGACCGGCGGCGTCAGCTGGTGCGTCGGCTCCAACCATTCCTCCTTTGCGCCGCAATACCCCGACATCTACACCGACCTGCTGCAGCTTTTGCCGCCGGAAGAGATCGCCAAGTTCGTGCCGGCCCTGATCGACGCTTCGACGCTCGATGGCAAGCTGGTGATGCTGCCGCGCGCCCAGTTCGACGTGTCGGCGCTCTACTACCAGAAGAGCCTCTACCAGGACGAAGCCAAGAAGACCGCCTTCAAGGCCAAGTATGGCTATGATCTCGCGCCTCCGGACACCTGGGCGCAGGTGAGCGACCAGGCCGAGTTCTTCGCCGCGCCGCCGAATTTCTACGGCACGCAGTTCGCCGGCAAGGAAGAGGCGATCAACGGCCGCTTCTATGAAATGCTGGTGGCCGAAGGCGGTGAATATCTCGACAAGGATGGCCGCCCGGCCTTCAATTCGGAAGCCGGCGTGCGTGCGCTCGACTGGTTCGTCAAGCTCTACAAGGACAAGGCGGTACCGCCGGGCACGACCAACTATCTCTGGGACGACCTTGGCCAGGGCTTCGCCTCGGGCTCGATCGCCGTCAATCTCGACTGGCCTGGCTGGGCGAGCTTCTTCAACGACCCGAAGTCTTCCAAGGTTGCCGGCAATGTCGGCGTGAAGGTGCAGCCGGCCGGTTCTTCCGGCAAGCGGACCGGCTGGTCGGGCCATCACGGCTTCTCGGTCACCGAGGATTGCGCCAACAAGGAGGCTGCCGCCTCGCTCGTCTGGTGGTTGACCAACGAGGACAGCCAGAAGCTGGAATCGGCTGCTGGCCCGCTGCCGACCCGCACCGCCGTGTGGGAATACAACATCAAGCAAGCCGAAGGCGACGCCTACAAGACCGAAGTGCTGCAGGCTTTCCAGGAAGCCGCCAAGCATGCCTTCCCGGTTCCGAAAACGGCCGAGTGGATCGAAATCTCCAACGCCGTCTATCCGGAATTGCAGGCCGCCATCCTCGGCGACAAGACGTCGAAGGAAGCGCTCGATGCCGCCGCCGCAAAGGCGACCGGCATCCTGGAAGACGCAGGCAAGCTTTGACCTGACCAACGAGGCGGCGCCGGCGCCTGAAGCGCCGGCGCCGCCTCGGCCATTTCATGTGATCCTCAGGACTGCCCGATGAAGCTCAAGAATTTGTCAGCGCCGACCCTGCTTCTGCTGCCGGCCTTCGTTGTGCTTGCAGCGGTGATCGTCCTGCCGCTCCTCTTTTCGTTCTATTCGAGCTTCACGCCGTTTCGCCTGACGAAGCCGGAAACGCTCTGGGTCTTTGTCGGCCTGCGCAATTACATGACCGTGCTCGGCAATCCAGAGTTCTGGGTCGCCTTCGGCCGCACCGTGCTGTTGCTGACGGTGGCGCTCAACGCCGAGATGCTGCTCGGCCTCGGGCTGGCGCTGCTCGTCAACAAGGCGACCCATGGCCAGCGCCTGCT
>NZ_DASYGZ010000039.1:0-58358 GCF_035999135.1 Ensifer sp. | reverse complement strand
ACCGGGGAGGAATTCCGTTGGCAGAGATCGCGCGCGTTGAAACTCTGGTGGAACCGTGACAAACCCTGCGGCCTGCAAGGCTGCGGTTCGCAGCGCAGTTTTCTTTAACCGAAACACGTGGCAAGGTCACGGCAAAATGACAAGCGATTCAACCGATTTATTCGGCGATCTGCAAAGGCCCGTTCCGGCCCGTCGCGTCGTGCCGGTCCTGGTGCCCATGCCGGCGCCGAAAGCCTATTCCTATGCGGTTCCCGACCATATGGCGGTCGAGCCGGGCTCGATCGTGCAGGTGCCGCTCGGCCCCCGTCTCGTCGTCGGCGTCGTCTGGGATGGCGACGATGACGGAAGCGTCGATCCGAAGAAATTGAAGACCATCGAGAAGGTCTTCGACTGCCCACCGCTGACCCCGGACATGCGCACCTTCCTCGATTGGGTCGCGACCTACACGGTCACGCCGCCGGGGCTTGTCGCGCGCATGGCGTTGCGCGCACCGGCCGCCTTCGATCCGGAGCCGATGGTCGAGGCGCTGCGCCTGACCGAGATGCGGCCGGAGCGGCTGACGGCGGCCCGCGAGCGCGTGATCTCAACCGCCAGCGACGGTCTTTCCTGGACGCGCTCCGGGCTTGCGCATGCGGCCGGCACCTCGTCGAGCGTGATCGACGGGCTGACCCAGCAGGGCGTGTTCGAGACGGTGTTCATGGCGCCGCCGCCGGTGGTGGCGCTGCCGGATCCGGATTTTGCAGCCCCGCGGCTCGAAGGTCCGCAGAAGGATGCCGCCGCGGATCTGCTGGCGGCGCTGGAGGAGGGTGGCTTTTCGGTCTCGCTGATCGACGGCATCACCGGCTCGGGCAAGACCGAGGTCTATTTCGAAGCGATCGCGGCCACGCTTCGGGCCGGCAAGCAGGTGCTCATTCTTCTGCCGGAGATCGCGTTGACATCGAGCTTCCTCGAGCGCTTCCAGCAACGCTTCGGCGCAAAGCCGGCCGAATGGCATTCGGAGCTTGCGCCGCGCACCCGCGAAAAAGTCTGGCGCCAGGTGACGACAGGCGATGTGCGCGTCGTCGCCGGCGCGCGTTCGGCGCTGTTCCTGCCGTTCGAGGACCTCGGGCTCATCATCGTCGATGAAGAGCACGATCCGGCCTACAAGCAGGAGGACCGCGTCTTTTACAATGCGCGCGACATGGCGGTGGTGCGCGGCAGGATCACCGGCTTCCCGGTCGTGCTCGTCTCGGCAACGCCCTCGGTCGAAAGCCGTGTCAACGGCGAGGTCGGCCGCTACAGGCCGATCCATCTGCCGACGCGCTTCGGCGACGCGGCGCTGCCGAGGCTCGGCGTGGTCGACCTTCGCCAGCATCCGCCGGCGCGCGGCGGCTTTCTGTCGCCGGTGCTCCTGAACCAGGTCGGCAAGGCCGTCGAGCGCGGCGAGCAGGCACTGCTCTTTCTCAATCGTCGCGGCTATGCTCCGCTGACGCTGTGCCGCGTCTGCGGCCACCGCTTCCAGTGCCCGGATTGTTCGAGCTGGCTGGTCGAGCACCGGTTCCGCGGGCAGATCCAGTGCCACCATTGCGGCTATTCCGAGCGCACGCCGGAAGCCTGCCCGGAATGCGGCACGCTCGATCACCTCGTTGCTTGCGGCCCGGGCGTCGAACGCATCGCCGAAGAGGTCGAGCGGCACTTCCCCGAGGCCCGCACCATCGTGCTTTCCTCCGACCTGATGGGCGTCAAACGGCTGCGACTGGAGCTTGAAGCCATCACCCGCGGCGAGGCCGATATCGTTATCGGCACCCAGCTGGTCGCCAAGGGGCATAACTTTCCGCTGATGACATTGGTCGGCATCGTCGACGCGGATCTGGGCCTGGCAAACGGCGATCCGCGCGCGGCCGAGCGCACCTTCCAGCTGCTTTCCCAGGTGACCGGCCGCGCCGGCCGAACCGGTCTCAAGAGCCTCGGCCTGCTGCAAACCTATCAGCCACAGCATCCGGTGATGCAGGCGATCGTGTCGGGCGATGCCGATGCCTTCTATGATCGCGAGATCGCCGAGCGCGAGAAGGCGCTGCTTCCCCCCTTCGGCCGGCTCGCCTCGCTGATCGTGTCGGCCGACACACGCCAGGATGCAGAGGGTCATGCGCGGGGCTTGCGCATGGCGGCGCCACGGACCGACGGCATTTCCATCCTCGGTCCGGCGGAAGCGCCGCTGGCGCTGGTGCGCGGGCGGCATCGCTTCCGCCTTTTGGTGCATGGCCGGCGCAACAGCGACATGCAGGCCTTCGTCAAGGCGATGATCGCCGCCGGCCCCAAGGAACGCGGTTCGGTGAACGTCCAGCTCGACATCGACCCCCAGAGCTTCCTGTAGCGCCAAGTTTCCTGTGATCGTGGCCTTGAAGATGCCGCGGGCGATTCACAACCGGGGCGACATGCGCTAGAGGTCGGCAGCGTCCTCGCTTCGGCGGGGACGAGACTGATCGACAACGGGCTATCGGCGGGACGAGGCATGGAGTTCTATATTCCGACGGAAACCGGCGAATTCCTCGCCTTCTGCGCGGCAGCGGCGGCGATGCTGATCGGCGTCGTCATGCTGTTTGCGCCGCGGCTTGCCTTTCGTGCCGCCGGTATCGGCCTGGCCGAAGGACGACGTGGCGGGCTTGCGGAAGCGCGCTCCACCATGGGCGGCATGCATCTGGGTCTCGGTCTTGCCGCGATCCTCTTGGCGCAGCCGATGGTCTATCTGGCCGTCGGGGCTGCTTTCGCTCTCGCCGCCTTCGGCCGAATCCTCTCCATGATGAGCGACAACGGGGTGACCCTTTACAACTGGGTGGCGCTCCTCGTTCAGGCGGCGCTTGCCATTCTTCCGCTGGCCTATGTCTTCGGGATGATCTGATCGCCGATCTCGCGTTTTCGCGATTCACATCCTTGGAAAGCGATTTACGGCAAAATTCGGCCAAAGGTGGCCGACTTATGCCGCATTCCTGCCGTTCGCGTGTTGCGAGTCCAAACATCCTATGCTAGACGAACCGCGAATTGCGGGGGAAGTGGGTCGCCAGGCCTCGATATCCTGCAAGTTATTGCAGCAAATTCAAGATCTTAGGTTGACGGCCCACCGCCAGCACGGTTCTTGGATGAAATTGAGAGAAGCTTGTGCCCGTGGCAGACACATCCCAGCTTATTTCCGGTGTTGCAGAAAGATATGCGTCCTCGCTTTTTGAGCTCGCGCTCAGCGCCGGTTCGGTCGAGGCAGTCGGTGCGGATCTTGACCGCGTCCAGGCCCTGATCGACGGCAGCGACGATCTGAAGCGACTGATCGCAAGCCCGGTCTTTTCTGCAGACGACCAGTTCAAGGCCATTTCGGCAGTTGCCGCAAAGGCTGGCATCTCCGGGCTCGTCGGCAACTTCCTCAAGGTCGTTGCCCGTAATCGCCGCCTCTTCGCGCTGCCGGGCATGGTCAAGGCTTACCGCCTGATCGCCGCGCGCCATCGTGGCGAAATCTCTGCCGACGTCACGTCGGCGCATGCGCTCTCCGCAGCGCAGCAAAACGAATTGAAGGCGACGCTCAAGGGCGTCACCGGCAAAGACGTGGCGGTCAACGTCACCGTCGACCCGTCTATTCTTGGAGGTCTGATCGTCAAGGTCGGGTCCCGCCAGATTGACACCTCCCTTCGCACCAAACTCTCTACCCTTAAGCTTGCACTGAAAGAGGTCGGCTGATGGATATCCGCGCCGCGGAAATTTCCGCAATTCTCAAAGATCAGATCAAAAATTTCGGCCAGGAAGCAGAAGTCTCCGAAGTCGGTCAGGTGCTTTCCGTCGGTGACGGTATTGCCCGCGTCTACGGCCTCGACAATGTCCAGGCAGGCGAAATGGTCGAATTCCCGGGTGGAATTCGCGGCATGGCGCTGAACCTCGAAGCCGACAACGTCGGCGTCGTTATTTTCGGTTCGGACCGTGACATCAAGGAAGGCGACACCGTCAAGCGGACTGGCGCCATCGTGGACGTTCCGGTTGGTCCGGAACTGCTCGGCCGCGTCGTCGACGCGCTCGGCAACCCGATCGACGGCAAGGGCCCGATCAACGCCAAGCAGCGCTCGCGCGTTGACGTCAAGGCGCCGGGCATCATTCCGCGCAAGTCGGTGCATGAGCCGATGTCGACCGGCCTCAAGGCCATCGACGCCCTCATCCCGGTTGGCCGTGGCCAGCGCGAGCTCGTCATCGGCGACCGCCAGACCGGCAAGACCGCGATCATCCTCGACACGATCCTCAACCAGAAGGCCATTCACGACAATGGTCCGGAAGGTGACAAGCTGTATTGCGTCTACGTCGCAATCGGCCAGAAGCGTTCGACGGTTGCCCAGTTCGTGAAGGTTCTGGAAGAGCGTGGCGCTCTGCAGTACTCGATCATCGTTGCCGCAACGGCCTCCGACCCGGCTCCGATGCAGTACCTCGCACCGTTCGCCGGTTGCGCGATGGGCGAATACTTCCGTGACAACGGCAAGCACGCTCTCATCGGTTACGACGACCTGTCGAAGCAGGCTGTTTCCTACCGTCAGATGTCGCTCCTGCTGCGCCGCCCGCCGGGCCGCGAAGCTTACCCGGGCGACGTTTTCTACCTGCACTCGCGCCTTCTCGAGCGCGCTGCAAAGCTCTCGGACGACAACGGCGCCGGTTCGCTGACGGCTCTGCCGGTCATCGAAACCCAGGGCAACGACGTTTCGGCGTTCATCCCGACCAACGTGATCTCGATCACCGACGGCCAGATCTTCCTCGAAACCGACCTGTTCTACCAGGGCATCCGTCCGGCCGTTAACGTCGGTCTGTCGGTTTCGCGCGTCGGCTCCGCCGCGCAGATCAAGGCGATGAAGCAGGTTGCCGGCTCGATCAAGGGCGAACTTGCCCAGTATCGTGAAATGGCTGCCTTCGCGCAGTTCGGCTCGGACCTCGACGCCGCTACGCAGCGCCTCCTGAACCGCGGTGCCCGCCTGACCGAACTCCTGAAGCAGCCGCAGTTCTCGCCGCTGAAGACGGAAGAGCAGGTCGCTGTCATCTTCGCAGGTGTCAACGGTTACCTCGACAAGCTGCCGGTCAACCAGGTTGGCAAGTTCGAGCAGGGCCTGCTTTCGTACATGCGTTCGGAAGGCAAGGACATCCTGGAAACCATCCGCAAGGACAAGGCGATCTCCGACGACGTCAAGGGCAAGCTGAAGGCTGCAATCGACAGCTTCGCCAAGTCTTTCGCCTGAGCGGATTTCATTTAGGACGGATAACGGATGCCTTCACTTAAGGATCTGAAGAACCGGATCGCCTCCGTCAAGGCGACGCAGAAGATCACCAAGGCGATGAAAATGGTCGCCGCGGCGAAGCTTCGGCGTGCGCAGGAGGCGGCCGAGGCCGCCCGGCCTTACTCGCAGCGCATGGCTGCCGTTCTCGCCAACATCGCCCAGGCGGTTGGCGCGGACGACAGCGCGCCTGCTCTGATGACCGGAACCGGTAAGGACGACACGCACCTTCTGGTCGTCTGCACGGCTGAACGCGGCCTTTGCGGCGGCTTCAACTCGCAGATCGCCCGTCACGCCCGCGACCACGTTCGCAAGCTGCTTGCAGCCGGCAAGACGGTCAAGATCATCTGCGTCGGCAAGAAGGGCTTCGATATTCTGCGCCGCGAATACGCGTCGCTGATCATCGACCGTGTCGACCTGCGTGAGGTCAAGAAGATCGGCTTTGAAAACGCCGACCAGATTGGCCACAAGGTCATCGCGCTCTTCGAAAAGGGCGAGTTCGATGTCTGCACGCTGTTCTATTCTGAGTTCAAGTCCGTTATCGCCCAGATTCCGACGGCTCAGCAGCTGATCCCCGCTTCGGCCGGCCCGGTCGCAGCGGAGGCATCGGATGCCTCTGCCGTTTACGAATATGAGCCGGACGCGGGCGCGATCCTCAGCGATCTCATTCCGCGCAACATTTCGGTGCAGATCTTCCGGGCCTTGCTCGAGAACGTCGCCGGCGAAATGGGCGCCAAGATGAGCGCGATGGATAACGCGACGCGCAATGCTGGTGAGATGATCAACAAGCTGACGCTGAACTACAACCGTCAGCGCCAGGCTCAGATCACCAAGGAACTCATTGAAATCATCTCGGGCGCGGAAGCGCTCTAAGGTCACGAGAAGAGGGTAAGGATTATGGCTAAGGCAGCTACCCCGAAAGAAACCGTAGCGGAGAAGAAGCCCGCTGCACCGAGGAAGGCAGCTTCCGCCAAGACCGCAGCAGTGGCCGCAACCGGCTCTGTCGGTCGCGTAACGCAGGTCATCGGCGCCGTCGTCGACGTCGCGTTCGAAGAAGGCCAGCTTCCGCAGATCCTGAACGCGCTGGAAACCGACAACAACGGTAACCGCCTCGTTCTCGAAGTCGCGCAGCACCTCGGCGAAAACGCCGTCCGCACGATCGCCATGGACTCGACCGAAGGTCTCGTCCGCGGCCAGTCGGTCACCGACACCGGCGCACCGATCACGGTTCCGGTTGGCGACGAAACGCTCGGCCGTATCATGAACGTCATCGGCGAGCCGGTCGACGAAGCCGGTCCGCTCGTCACGTCGGGCAAGCGCGCCATCCACCAGGACGCGCCGTCCTACGTCGAGCAGTCGACGGAAGCGCAGATCCTCGTCACCGGCATCAAGGTCGTCGACCTTCTCGCTCCTTACGCAAAGGGCGGCAAGATCGGCCTCTTCGGCGGTGCAGGCGTCGGCAAGACCGTTCTCATCATGGAACTGATCAACAACGTCGCCAAGGCGCACGGTGGTTACTCGGTATTCGCTGGCGTGGGCGAACGTACCCGCGAAGGCAACGACCTTTACCACGAAATGATCGAGTCTGGCGTTAACAAGCACGGCGGCGGCGAAGGCTCCAAGGCTGCGCTCGTTTACGGTCAGATGAACGAACCGCCGGGCGCCCGCGCTCGCGTCGCTCTGACGGGTCTGACGATCGCTGAAGACTTCCGCGACAAGGGCCAGGACGTTCTGTTCTTCGTCGACAACATCTTCCGCTTCACCCAGGCAGGTTCCGAAGTGTCGGCTCTGCTCGGCCGTATTCCTTCGGCAGTGGGCTACCAGCCGACGCTGGCGACCGACATGGGTCAGATGCAGGAACGCATCACCACGACGACCAAGGGCTCGATCACCTCGGTTCAGGCCATCTACGTTCCGGCCGACGACTTGACCGACCCGGCACCGGCAACCTCGTTCGCCCACCTGGACGCAACGACCGTTCTGTCGCGCTCGATCGCTGAAAAGGGCATCTACCCGGCCGTTGACCCGCTCGACTCCACGTCGCGCATGCTCGACCCGATGATCGTTGGCGAAGAGCACTACGAAGTGTCGCGTAAGGTCCAGACGACCCTGCAGCGCTACAAGTCGCTCCAGGACATCATCGCCATCCTCGGCATGGACGAACTGTCTGAAGAAGACAAGATCGCCGTTGCCCGCGCTCGTAAGATCGAACGCTTCCTGTCGCAGCCGTTCTTCGTCGCCGAAGTCTTCACCGGTTCGCCGGGCAAGCTCGTCGCTCTCGAAGACACGATCAAGGGCTTCAAGGGCCTGGTCAACGGCGAGTACGACCACCTGCCGGAAGCTGCGTTCTACATGGTCGGCTCGATCGAAGAAGCGGTTGAAAAGGCCAAGAAGCTGGCTGCAGAAGCCGCTTGATTTGACTGTTAAGCCTCGGCGCCACGGCGCCGAGGCTTTCATCCTGCCTTCGATAGGGGCAGGGAAGACATGCACAGCCGCCTTTTGAGGTGGCACGCCCACAAGAAGTGAATGGTCATGGCCGATTTCAACTTTGAGCTTGTTTCCCCCGAGCGCCTGCTCCTCTCCGAAAAGGTGACGGAAGTCGTCATTCCGGCGACCGAGGGCGAGATGACCGTGATGGCCAATCATGCGCCGACGATGACGACCATCAAGCCGGGCGTCGTTTCGGTCAAGACGGCCGACGGCAAGACGGAGCGGTTTGTCGTGTTCGGCGGTTTCGCCGATATCCTGCCGACCGGCTGCACCTTGCTCGCCGAATCCGCCGTCCACGTCGACGAACTCGACCGCTCGGTTCTCGAGAACCGCATCGCCGCGGTTCGTGCGGAGCTGGAAGGCGCTGGCGACGAGAAGAAGACCCGCCTGGAGCAGTTCGTCGCCGAACTGACGAAGCTCGGCGAAGTCGTAATCCCGGCCTGAAAGGGACACCCGGAAGGGTAGTTGATTTGAGAAACCCCGCCTTCGAGCGGGGTTTTTTGTTGCCGATCGTTATTCCGTCAAGGCGATGCAGCCTGGCGCACCAAAACCCGCTTTAGCCATTCTTCATCACCGATCCTGTATTGATCTTTGATCGTTAGCCTACCAAGAGAGACCGCTGGCATGACGTCGAAGATTGTACCGGTCATCATGGCCGGCGGAAAAGGCACTCGCCTTTGGCCGCTGTCGCGTTCTGCCGCACCGAAGCAGTTCCTCCAGATCTTGTCGGACCGGTCGTTGTTTCAGCAAACGCTCGAACGCGTCGGTGATCCCGAACTCTACGAGCCGGCCCTTGTCGTGACGAACAGCGATTTTCGCTTCATCGTGGCCGAACAGGCGCGCGCGATCGATGTGGAACTCGGAGATATCCTGCTCGAGCCCGTGGCCCGCAACACCGCGCCGGCACTCGCTGCAGCGGCGTTCCGTGTTCTTGGGCGCTTCGGTCAGGGCTCCATCATGCAGGTGCTTGCCTCCGACCACGAAATAGATGCCGGTGCGATCTACAGCGATTGCATCCATAAGGCGCACGAGGCTGCCCGGCTCGGCGAGCTGGTGACGTTCGGCATCACGCCGACGGAACCGGCTACCGGCTACGGTTATATAGAATGCGGCGAGGCGCTGACGGAAGGCGCCAACCGAGTGGCACGGTTTGTCGAGAAGCCCGACCGGGCAAAAGCCGAAACCATGATTGCGACCGGCCGGTATCTCTGGAACTCCGGCATTTTCATGCTTCCGGTGAAATCATTTCTCGATGAAGTACGCCGGCATGCGCCCCAGGTATGGGAAGCAGCCAAACGCGCTGTCGAGGAAGCACACAAGGACCTCGATTTCACCCGGCTGCACGCGGAAAGCTTTTCCGCCGCCCCCGATATTTCCGTCGATTATGCCGTGTTCGAGAAAACCGAGCGCGCCGCCGTGGTGCCGTCCTCATTTCCGTGGTCCGACCTCGGAAGCTGGGACGCTGTCTGGAAGATCGGCCGAAAGGATGGCGATGGCAACGTCGTTACCGACCGAGCGACGGTCTCCAACACGCGAAATTCGCTCGTGCTCTCACGCGATATCCACCTGGCGGTCCAGGGATTGGAAGACGTCGCCGTCATTGCCGGCGAGGATGCCGTCTATGTCGGACGGCTGGATGACAGCCAGAGCGTCGGCAACATCGTGAAGGTGCTGGCGCGGTCGCCCCGGACCGAGGCCCTGACCGAAACGCACCCGACCTCCTACCGCCCTTGGGGCGCAGTCGCCGCGCTCTCCGATGGCGAACGCTTCGCCGTCAAGCGGCTGCGCGTGACGCCCGGCAAGAAGATCTCGCTGCAGAAACATCACCACCGTGCCGAGCACTGGATCGTGGTGCGTGGCACGGCCGAAATTACCATGGGCGGCGAGACGCGGCTCCTGCATGAGAACGAGTCGGTGTTCATTCCGCAGGGAACCGTGCACCGGCTTCACAATCCCGGCAAGATCCCGCTTGAACTGATCGAGGTGCAGACAGGCTCCTATCTCGGCGAGGATGATATCATCCGCATCGAGGATGAATTCGGCAGAAGCTGACGCCGTGGAACGCCGCTCTCGTCCAGCAGAACGAAAAATGCCCGGGCGTAAACCCGGGCATTGAAGTCGGCGCAGTCGGACTGGTTTGACCTCAGCCGGCGACGCGCTCGCTCTCGCCCTTCTGGGCGTAGTAGTGGCCGAAGCGGTTTGCGAGGAAGGTGTCGAGAGCGATGTCTTCCTGGCGGACGAAACCCTTCTGGGCGATCTTGCCTTCGGCGAGCAGATCGAGCACGGCGCAGATGCTGCCTGCCGTGGTGATCTGGATGCCGCTCTGCATGCGACCGGCAACGACGCCGCTATAGACCTTGTTGGCGTAGGTTTCCTGGATCAGGCGGCCGTCGCGGAAGCCCGAAACGGTCACGAAGATCACGACCACGTCCTGGGTGGTGGTCGGAAGGGCGTTCTCGAAGATGTCCTTCAGGACTTCGCGACGGTGACGCAGGCCGAGGTCGTTCAGAAGAGCCTTCATGATCGCGGCGTGGCCGGGATAGCGGATGGTCTTGTAGTTGAGCGTCCGGACCTTGCCCTTCAGCGTTTCGCAGAGCGTGCCGAGGCCGCCCGACGTGTTGAAGGCTTCGTAGGTGACGCCGTCGAGCGAGAATTCTTCGCGCTCTTCCATCGCCGGAACTTCGATCAGATTGTTCTCAACGATCGCTTCGCAGGGCTCGATGTATTCGTTGATGACGCCGTCGGTGCTCCAGGTGAGGTTGTAGTTGAGCGCGTTCGACGGGTACTGCGGCAGGGCGCCGACTCGCATGCGCACGCTTTCCAGCGTCTGGAAGCGGCTGGCGAGATCGCTGGCGACGATCGAGATGAAGCCCGGTGCGAGGCCGCACTGCGGAATGAAGGCGGTGCTGGCCTTGGCGGCGATCGCCTTGACCTGGCGGGTGGATTCGACGTCTTCGGTCAGGTCGAGATAGTGGATGCCAGCCTCGGAAGCGGCTTCGGCAATCGCGACCGTCAGGTGGAACGGGGCGGCGCTGAGCACGGCAAACTTGCCCGACAGAAGCGCGACGAGCTGCTTCTTGTCGGCGATGTCGACGGTCGCCGTCGTGATCGCGGCATGCTTTTCCACCTGCTCGAGCTGATCGGCCGCGCGGTCGGCGACGCAAACGCTGTAGTCGCCGGTGTGGGCGAGCATGCGGGCGATGGTGGAGCCGATCTTGCCTGCTCCGATGACGACGATATCTTTCATTCTTTCCCCCAGGGCATGAGAATTGCGAGTGCGCCTATTGTCTAGCCGAGGGGTGTTGATTTGAAGCGCTGATATGTCTAAATCGCCGATAGATATTCGGCAGATTGCCCAACTGGACCGACGAAATGCAAATCACCGACAAGGACCGCGAGCTTCTCGCCATCTTGAGCGAAAACGCCCGCATGCCGACGGCGACGATCGCGCGCCGGCTTGGCCTGTCGCGCACCACGGTGCAGGCCCGGATCGAACGGCTGGAGCGTGAAGGCGTCATCGCCGGCTATGGCGTGCGGCTGTCGGAGAGCTACGAGAAGGGCCTCGTCAAGGCGCACGTGCTGATCACCATCGCGCCACGGGCGCTTCCGCGGGTCACGCCGGAACTCAGCGCCATCCGCGAGATCCAGACGCTGCATTCGGTCAGCGGCAGCTTCGACCTCATCGCGGTGGTCGCGGCAACCTCGATCAGCGAGCTCGACCTGCTCATCGATCGCATCGGCGAAATCGACGGAGTCGACCGGACTTTGTCGTCCATCATCCTGTCGACCCGGATCGACCGATAGAACCGCATCCCTGACGTTTGCCCTAGCTGGCCTATGGCTTGGCAGAAGGCAAGGTGGCGTCGGCATTGTCGGGCACCTTGACCGGCACATTCCACGCCGTTGGCCCCTTAACGAAGCTGCGCAGGCTGCCGTCGCCATAGGCAAGCCACTTGCTGCGGTCGAAATAGAGTTCTGCGATGCTCTTCGGTCGCGCACGTGGCGGCTGGTTGGCGAGAAAATTGTAGCGGGGCGTCACCTCGTCGGATTCGCGCTTGAACTGGATGCGGCTGCCGAAGTGCTTCAGGTCAAACTCCTTCAGGGCCTGGATCTGCAGGGTGACGCTGGCGGCATCCGCCCAGCGGACATGGTCGAGGAAGACGGATGCCGCGCGCGACGCGGAGATCGTCACGGCCTGGGTATCCTCCTGGCGCTCGATGTTGAGCTTGACGCGGAAGGAGGTGATCTCATCCTCGCCGCTGCCCTTGACGAAGATGAAGATCGACGAGGGCTTGTCCTCGCCGGGGCGGGGCAGGCTGACCAGCGACGAACATTCCCACTGCCCGCGTTCGCCGGCGCTCGACTTCCACTCAAGCTCGCGGAAGCCGGCCTCGCGCAATTCGTCGCAGAGTGCCTTGGGGTCGCTGCGGATGACGCGCAGGAACTGCTGTTCCGGCGTCTCGAGATCCTGGAAGGTCCAGGCCGGCAGGGCTGCGCGCGCCAGCTGGCGTCTGGCAGGCCTGGCTGCCCGGTGTTCGGCGGGCCGTTCTTTTTCAAGAAAGGTCGTCGGAAGCCCCAGGGCCAGCAACACTCTCTTCAGATTGCGCTCCTCATTGGCAAGCAGGGCCGTCGCCAGAATGGCGGTGACGATCAGGATCAGGGCGACGAGAAAGAAGCGCAGACCGGTGCGGCGCGGCTTTTCGACCGGCGTTTTGCCCCTGGCCGTGCTCATGCCGCCTCGCCGACCCGGAGACGGGCGATCAGGTATTGAGCCTGCAGCAGGAGGCGATCGGTCGGCCGGGTTTCCATGGTCTCAGGTCATCAATGTGTTCAGGCTTTCTTCATCCTCGAAATCCGTCGCCGCGGCAATATGCAACCTCCGATCCCGGGGCCGGGAGTTGTGCCGCTTCGAGCACAATGCCTTCTCGAATGCGTCGAGCGGTGAACGAAAGGTTGAAATCCGCAAGCCGTTGCCTAGGTTCGGCGGCGGGCATTGAACAGGACATCGAGCAACGCAACATCGGGTTCGTCATGACAGGGCCGACATTTACCGCCGCTTCGATCGACACGCAGGTCGTCGAGCGGCTGATCGCGACGCAGTTTCCGGCGTGGTCGCATCTGAAGGTGCGGCCGATCGAGCCGGGAGGCTGGGACAACAGGACCTTTCGCCTCGGTAACGACATGACCGTGCGTCTGCCGAGCGCCGCGCGATATGTGGGGCAGGTGGAGAAAGAGCACCGCTGGCTGCCGCGACTGGCGCCGCAGCTGCCGCTGCCGATCCCGGCGCCGCTTGCCAAGGGGAGGCCGGCTGAAGGCTTTCCCTGGCCGTGGTCGGTCTATCGCTGGCAGCCGGGCGAGACGCTCTCGGCCTCAACGGTCGACGACGTCAACCAGCTGGCGCGCGATCTCAGCCGCTTTCTTCGCGCCCTCATGCAGGCGGATGCCATCGGCGGACCCTTGCCTGGGGAACACAATTTTCATCGTGGTGGGCCGCCGGGGTTCTATGAAGAAGAGACGCGCCATGCGCTCGCACGGCTTGAGGGGCAGATCGATACGGCAGCAGCCCACGCTGCCTGGGAGGCAGCGCTCGCCGCACCGTTCGAAGACGCACCGGTCTGGTTCCACGGCGACATCGCCTGGGGCAATCTGTTGGTCGAAGATGGCCGGCTGAGCGCGGTCATCGACTTCGGCACCTCGGGCGTCGGCGATCCGGCCTGCGACCTTGCGATTGCCTGGACGTTCTTTGATGGCGAAAGCCGCGAGGTGTTCCGCGACGGCATGGCGCTCGATCGTGGCGCCTGGGCGCGCGGTCGCGGCTGGACGCTCTGGAAGGCGCTGATCGTCGTCGCCGGGATGACCGGCGCATCCACCGACGAAAGGGTGAAGCAGCGCGCCGTGATCGACGCGGTGCTTGAGGATCACCACCGCTTCGGTTGACGGTCAGCGGTGGCGCGTTCGGCTTGACCTTGGGCCCGATTGGCTCTAGGTCAGGCGCACGCGGGACGACCCGCGTCGAAGAACGCCTGGGGACGGCCCCATTATCTCGGTCGAGATATTGGAGTCGATTGCATCATGCAGCCCCACCGTCTGCGGTGCGCCCGTGCGCCCCTTTCCCGTATCGAGCAGCTGAATAGCTTCGCCAGAAGCGATCGCCCCGTGCGACGTTTTCAGCTGCCTGTCACCCATTCACGAACACACTGACGCGCCGGCGGTCGCCACCGGGCGCGCCGCTGATCGTTTCGTCGCCAAGACAACGAGGTTGATGATGGCTGGACCCATCGAACAATTTGAGATCAAGACGCTCCTTCCGATCGCCGAGATCGGTGGTCACCAGATCAGCTTTACCAATTCGGCCGCCTACATGGTACTGACGGTCGCGATCGCCAGTCTCTTCCTGATCCTGTCGACCGGGAGGCGCGGCCTCGTGCCGAACCGGGCGCAATCTGCGGCCGAGATCCTCTATGAATTCGCCGCCAAGACCTTGCGAGACAACGCGGGGGAGAAGGGCATGCGCTTCTTTCCGCTGGTCTTCTCGCTGTTCATGTTCATCCTCACCGCCAACCTGATCGGCATGTTCCCCTATGCTTTCACGGTGACGAGCCACATCGCGATCACCTTCGCATTGGCGATGCTGGTGTTCCTGACGGTCACGCTCTATGGCCTCTACCGGCACGGTTTCAGCTTCCTCAGGCTGTTCATGCCGTCGGGCGTGCCGTTGATCCTGGCGCCGATCATCATCCCGATCGAGGTGGTTTCCTACCTGTCTCGTCCGGTCAGTCACTCCGTCCGCCTGTTTGCGGTCATGCTCGCCGGTCACATCACGCTCAAGGTCTTCGCCGGCTTCGTCGTGGGCTTGAGCGGTTTTGGCGCGCTTGGAATCCTGGCCGCCATCATGCCGTTGTTGATGACGGTGGCGCTGACCGGGCTCGAACTGCTGATGGCGCTGATCCAGGCCTATATCTTCACCATGCTGACCTGCATGTATCTCAACGACGCGCTGCATCCGAGCCACTGACAAAGGGGAGCGAGGCTCCCTCGCGGGAGCCTCCTGTCATTCGGCCACCGTCCGTCGCGCTTCGTTGCGATGGGTTCGAAAGGACGACCAGGCAAACGCGACGAGGAACATCGCCGTCATCAGGAGCACGATGGTCGGCGCCGGTGCACTGTCGATGAAGAAGGACAGGTAGACGCCGGTAAACGAGGCCGCGACTGCGACGATCACGGCGGTGACGAGCATCGCGCCCATGGTGCGGGTGATCAGGAAGGCGATCGCGCCAGGCGCGATCAGCATGGCGATCGCAAGGATCAGACCCACCGCCTTCAAGGCGCCGACGATCGTCAGCGACAGGATCGCGAGCAGCCCGTAATGCAACCAGTTGACGGGTAGGCCGACGGCCTTGGCCTGGGCCGGGTCGAAGGCGTGCAGCAGGAAATCGCGCCATTTGACGGCGAGGATGGCGGTGGCGATCAAGGCGATCACGCCGGTTTCGATGATGTCCGGCCAGCCGATGCCAAGCATGTCGCCGAAGAGAATGTGATCGAGATGCACGTCGCTCTGGATCTTGGTGTAGAGCACCAGGCCGAAGCCGAACATGCCGGAAAACACCACGCCCATGACAGTGTCCTGCTTGATGCGGCTGTTTTCCTTGAGATAGCCGGTGAGCAACGCGCAGGACATGCCGGCGGCGAAGGCGCCGACGGCGAGCGGCAGTCCGACGATGTAGGAAATCACGACGCCGGGAAAGACCGCGTGCGAGATCGCGTCGCCCATCAGCGACCAGCCCTTCAGCACCAGGAAGCAGGAGAGCAGCGCCGTCGGGATCGCCACCAGCACCGAGATCAGAAGCGCGTTGCGCATGAACTCGAATTCGAAGACAGCAAGCAGCAAATCGAGTGAGATCATCGGCTGGCCTCCACCGGTTCGGCGCCGCGCCTGCGCGCGGCAAGCAGCCCGTGTTTGGGCGCAAAGACAAAGGCCGTCAGGAAGATCAGCGTCTGCAAGACGATGATGATGCCGCCGGTGGCGCCATCGAGGAAATAGCTGAAATAGGCGCCGAAGAAGCTGGTCAGCGCGCCGATGGCGATGCTGATCAGGATCAGCCGCGGGAAACGATCCGTCAGCAGATAGGCGGTCGCGCCCGGCGTCACCACCATGGCGATGACGAGGAAGGCGCCGACCGTCTGCAGTGCCGCGACCGTACAGGCCGAAAGCAGGGTGAAGAACAGCACCTTGAGGAAAGTCGTGGGTATTCCGATCGAGCGGGCGTGGCTCTCATCGAAAAAGGTCACCATCAGGTCCTTCCACTTGACGCTGAGGATGAGCAACGAAACGACGCCGATGATGGCGAGCTGCAGCGTGTCGGCCGGCGTGATCGCGAGGATGTTGCCGAGCACGATCGTCTGGATGTTCACCGATGTCGGCGACAGCGAGACCATGAACAGCCCGAGCCCGAAGAAGGAGGTGAAGATCAGGCCGATGATCGTGTCTTCCTTGAGCTTCGTGCGCTGGTTGAGGAAGAGCATCGCGCCGGCTGCGAGCGCACCGGAGAAGAACGCGCCGAGCGCAAAGGGCAGGCCCAGCATGTAGGCGCCGGCAACGCCCGGCACGATCGAATGCGAGAGCGCGTCACCGATCAGCGACCAGCCCTTGAGCATCAGGTAGGAGGACAGGAAGGCGCAGACGGCGCCGACAAGCGCGCTCACCCACATGGCATTGAGCATGTAGCCATAGGTGAAGGGTTCGTAGAGCGTGGCGATCATTGGCCGTTCCCGTTGGTCTCGGGCTTGGCCGGTTGCGCCACCATGCGGTCCTTGTCGCCATACATGACCAGCGGCCGCTCGTCGTCGGTGATGACGGCCAGCTGTCGGGGATCGGCGTCGTCGTGCAGGCTGTCGCCGCTTAGCACGAAATGCCGGAGCACGCCGCCGAAGGCGAGTTCGAGATTTTCGCGGGTAAACGTCGTTTCGGTCGGGCCGTAGGCGAGCACGGTGTTCTTCAAGAGCACGGTGCGATCGCAGAATTCCGGCACGCTGCCGAGATTGTGGGTCGAGACCAGCATGACCCGGCCCTCGTCGCGAAGCCCGATGAGCAGCCGGATGATCGCGTCCTCGGTCTTGACGTCGACGCCGGTGAACGGTTCGTCGAGCAGGATCACCTTGCCGTCCTGGGCGAGCGCGCGCGCCAGGAAGACTCGCTTCTTCTGGCCGCCCGAGAGTTCGCCGATCTGGCGCTTGCGGTAGTCGCTCATGCCGACGCGGGCAAGGGCCGCCTCGACTGCCTCGTGGTCGGTCTTTTTCGGCATGCGCAGCATGTTCATGTGGCCGTAGCGACCCATCATGACGACGTCCTCGACCAGAACCGGGAAGTTCCAGTCGACCTCTTCGGCCTGCGGCACATAGGCGACGAGGTTTTTCTTCAGCGCCTCCGGCACCGAGCGCCCGAGGATCGAGATGTCGCCGCGCGAGAGCCGCGCGAATCCCATGATCGCCTTGAAGAGCGTCGACTTGCCGCTGCCGTTGACGCCGACGAGCGCGGTGATTGTGCCCGTCGGGATCTCGAAGGATGCGTCGCGCAGGGCCCTCAGGCCATTGCGGTAGGTGACGGTGGCACCCGTCACGCGGATGCCGCTGCCCGCTTCACCTGCGGCCGGGACCGGTCCTGAGCGGGCCTTCACTTGAAGATTCATTGCGAAAGGCCTTTCGCGATGGTTTCCGATGTGACGCGCAGCAGATCGACATAGGTGGGAACCGGGCCGTCCGCTTCGCTCAAGGAATCAACGTAGAGCACGCCGCCGTATTTTGCACCGGTCTCGCGCGCCACCTGCTCGGCCGGATCCGGAGAGATCGTGCTTTCGGAGAAGACGACGGGGATGTGGTTGGCCCGGACCGCGTCGATCACCTTGCGGACCTGTTGCGGGGTGCCCTGCTGGTCGGCGTTGATCGGCCAGAGATAGAGTTCCTTCATGCCGAAATCGCGGATCAGGTAGCTGAAGGCGCCTTCGCTCGAGACCAGCCAGCGCTTGTCTTCGGGAATCCGGGCGATCTCGGCGCGGATCGGGGCGATCGTCGCCTCGATCTTCTGCTTGTAGGCCTCGGCATTGGCCTTGTAGGTCTCGGCATTGTCAGGGTCGTATTTCACGAAGGCGTCGCGAATGTTGTCGACATAGATGAGCGCTGCCGAGGGCGACATCCAGGCGTGCGGGTTGGGCTTGCCGGAATAGGGACCCTCGGCGATGCCCATGGGTTCGACCCCGGTCGAAACGACGACGCCTGGAACATCGTCGAAATTCTGGAAGAATTTCTCGAACCAGCGCTCGAGGTTCAGCCCGTTCCAGAGGATCAGCTTGGCGTCATGCGCCTTCAGGATGTCGCGCGGGGTCGGCTGGTAGTTGTGGATCTCGGCACCCGGCTTGGTGATCGATTCAACGATGGCCGCATCGCCCGCAACGTTCTTGGCCATGTCGGCAATGACCGTGAAGGTCGTCACTGCCTTGAACTTTTCCTGCGCAAAGCTGGCGTTCGGCGATAGCGCGATGGCTGCCACGGCTGCTGCTGCCGCCAGGATCGCGCGCCTCGTCTGATCGATCATTCTCTACTCCCAAGTGTTGACATCAACAGGAGTAGGGGAATGGTTTGCATAAGTCAATGCAAATGAGAAGCATTCGCAACTGGCTATTTTCAAACCGGACGCCCTTGGCTAGTGTACGGCCATGAAACAGAACAAGAATCGTGTCGAAGAACTGGAAGGTGTGCTCAGGGACGGCGGCGTGCGCGTGACGCGCCAGCGTGCCGCGATCCTCAAGATTCTCGCGACCGCCGAAGATCACCCGGACGCGAGCGAACTGCATCGCCGCGCCAAGGAACTCGACGCCACCGTCTCGCTGTCGACCGTCTACCGGACATTGTCGGCGCTCGAGCAGCAGGGCGTCGTTCATCGCCACGCCTTCGAAAGCGCGACCGCCCGTTTCGAGACCGCCGATGCGCCGCATCACGACCACCTGATCGATATCGACACCGGCGCCGTCATCGAATTCCGCTCCGACAAGATCGAGCAGTTGCAAGCAGAGATTGCCGCCGAGCTTGGCTACGATCTGGTGCGCCACCGGCTGGAACTCTACTGCCGCAAGCGCAAGGATTGAGCGCTTCGTGACCGCGGCCGCTCGCCACGTCCGGGCGGTGCGTATTTCTCCTGTAGCAACCCCATCTTTAACGATCGACGGCGGCAGCGGCCGCGCGTCGTCGCGCCGGGATCGTCATGGCCGCAACCCCGATGATAACGCAGCCAAGGCCGATCCAGGCGGTGTCCGACAGCCGCTCGCCGAGGAAGAACGCACCGATGGCGACACCGACGGGCACGCGCAGATAGGCCTGGGCTGTCGCGCCGACCGAACCCAGTGTCTGGATCAGCCGGAAATAGATGGCGAAGGCTAGCGCTGTCGAGAAGACGGAAAGGCCAAGCAGCGCCAGCAGAGAATCCATCGACGGCGAAAGCGTCCAGGGTCGGTCGACGATGAGGCTGGTCGGGATCAGAAGCACCGTGCCTGCGATCAATGAGCCGGCGGCCGGCATCATCGGATCAAGGCCTTTGAAGCCGCGCCCGAAGATCGCCGCACCCGCGTAGCAGACGGTGGCGAACACCACGGCCAGCTGCGGCAGCAGCTCCTCACCAAGACCACCGAAGGCCTCCATGCCGATGATCAGGCTGATGCCGGTCATGCCGGCAATGACGCCGACGAGCTTGCGGGCGGTGACCGCCTCGTGGCGGGTGATCAGCGCCGTCATCAGAAAGGCGAAGATCGGCGTCGTCGCATTGAGGATCGAGGCGATGCCGGCGTCGATCGTCTGCTCGGCCCAGGCGATCAGGGTAAAGGGCACCACGCTGTTGAGGCAGGCCTGGAACAGGAACTTCCGCCAGGTCGCGGCGTCGCGCGGCATCTTCAGCCCGCGCCAGTGCAGGACCGCCAGCAGGATGACGCCGGCAATCAGCGTGCGGGCGGCGATCAGCGTGATCGGCGGAATGGTCTCGATGCCGATCTTGATGAAGGTGTAGGACGCGCCCCAGAGGGTGGCGAGCGCGAGAAGCAGGAGAAGCTCGAGGGTGAGATTGGTCTTGGCCATGGCAATAGAAACCTTCGTGTCGTCGTCGTTACCCACCTTCTAGCCCGGGGCAGGCGGCGGATGCTTCGGTGGTGGTCGAACTATCGACGGCCCGAAAGTTCCTCAAGACGACAAAAACCCCGGCCCACCTTTCGGCGGCCGGGGTGCATGTTTGCGTGCCGATCAGTGGCTGTCGGCGAGTTTCGCCGCGTTGACGGACGCAGATCGTTCGAGGCTCAGGCCGTTGAAGAAGGCGTTGAGCACCACGGCCGAGATCGAGGCGAGCACAATGCCGGACTCGATGATCGGGTGGATCGCGTGCGGCAGCCACATCAGGTAGTTCGGCGCGATCAACGGGATCAGACCGAAACCGACCGAGACGGCAACGACGAACAGGTTGTTGCGCGACGACTTGAAGTCGACCACCGACAGGATACGCACGCCTGTGGCGGCGACCATGCCGAACATCACGAGGCCGGCACCGCCGAGCACGAAGGTCGGCACCGCCTCGACGAGTGCACCCATCTTCGGGATCAGGCCAAGCGCGATCATGATCACGCCCCCCATCACGCAGACGTAGCGGCTCTTGACGCCGGTGACGCCGACGAGACCGACATTCTGCGAGAAGCTGGTGTAGGGGAAGGTGTTGAACAGGCCGCCGATCATGGTGCCGAGGCCATCGACCCTGAGGCCCGCCGTCAGCTGCTGCTGCGACACCTCGCGGTTGGTCATTTCGCCAAGCGCCAGGAACATGCCTGTCGATTCGATCATCACCACGATCATGACCAGCGACATGGTGGCAATCAGCACCGGATCGAAGATTGGCATGCCGAAGCGCAAGGGCGTGACGACTGCGAACCAGCCGGCGTCCGCCACTCGGTCGAAGTGCATCATGCCGAGCGCTGCCGCGACGGCGCAGCCAAGCACGACGCCGGTCAGAACCGCAATGTTGCTGATCAGCCCGCGGCCGAAGCGCGCGATGACCAGAATTGAGACGAGCACGAAGGCGGCAAGCGCGATGTGGCTCGGCTGGGCGTAGATGGGGTTCTGCACGGTCGCGCCAAGCACCAGGCCGTCAGGAATGGCGGGTCCGCCGGCAGCGGCGGCCTTCTTCAATTCGGCGAGCCACTCGACATGGGTCGGATCGACGAGCTTCGGCGCCGTCGGGCCGAAGGGATTGCCGAAGATCCAGTTGACGCCGACGCGCATCAGCGAGACGCCGATGACGAGGATGATCGTGCCGGTGACAATAGGCGGAAAGAACTTCAACAGCCGACCCATCAGCGGCGCAAGCAGAAGCGCAACGAGCCCGGCGCCGATGATGGCGCCGAAAATCATGCGCGCACCCTCCTGGCCCGGTGTCATCGCCGCCATCGAGACCATCGGGCCGACCGAGGCAAAGGTGACGCCCATCATGACGGGCAGGCGGATGCCGATGCTGCGGCCAAGCCCGAGCGACTGGATGATGGTGACGATGCCGCAGACGAAGAGGTCGGCCGAAATCAGAAAGGCGACGTCCTGGGGGCTGAGCTGCAGGGCGCGGCCGACAATCAGCGGCACGGCGACCGCGCCGCCATACATGACGAGAACATGCTGGATCCCGAGCGTCGCGAGCCTGCCGACCGGCAGTTTCTCGTCCACCGGGTGTATGCTGGAAACGTCGCTCATGGTTCCTCCTCCCATTTCGTCGACCAGTCCGCTTTCCCCGTCCTCCAACAGGGAAGTGCAATTTTTCCGTGCCGGGGCAGAATGTCGCAAGTGTCGCCAAAACGAAAACACTTTCCACAAACCCGGGGAAATGACTGGAGCGCGTTAATTGCGGATCGGTTCTGCACGGTCGCGATGCCGGTGGGGGCTTTCCGCAATCCATGCAACGTAGCCGCAATGCGACGCGGTCATGGTTCCCGGGTGCGGTGGGCATTGCGTCACCGCCATTCGGATGGGGTGATGACGGATGATTTCTTGGAGACGGGCCTTAAGGCGTCTTTTCGCGGTGCTGCTGATGCTGGGCTGCGCGCTTGCACCGACGGCGGTCAGCGCCAACGGAGCAGCGTTCCCCGGTGAATGGCAGCAGGTGGCATCCGCCACGGACGCCTGCGACACCTGTTGGGTCGAAATCCGTCGAAACGGCCCCGTTCTGAAGGTGACCGGGAAGGACGGCTGGTTTGCCGTCGCCCATCTCGGACGCGTCGGAGGCGATTTCAGCGCCGAGGGCATCGGCCGCTGGAACGATAGTGGCAGCAACGATTATCGCGGACTGCCCTTCGGGCTCCGGATCGCGATCGTCGACGACCATCTCTACATGGACATGGTCGTGCAAATGGACGACGGCTCGACGCGCGCCGTCCGGGCGATCTTCGACAAGCGCCGGTCGGAAAAGACCGGGCGCCTCGTGGCGCTGAGATCGTAGAAAATTCAGGCCGCGCCGTTTGCCGGGAAGAGGTTGGCGGCCATGAAATCGACGAAGACGCGCAGCTTCGGCGAGAGATGCCGGCTCGACGGCCACAGGATCCGGTAGGTGCCGCAGCGGCGCAGGTTGTGTTCGAGAACGGCGATCAGCGTTCCCTCGCGCATCTGCTGCCGGATCGTGAAATCCGGAAGGCAGGCGATACCGAGACCTTCCTCGGCCATATGGATCAGCGGATCCAGCGCATTCGAGACGGCCGTCACCGGGAGATCGACATTCACCGTCGCGCCTTCCTCCATCAACGGCCAGGGCTCGAGCTTTCCGGTCGAGGGAAAGCGGTGATGCAGGCAATGATGGCGTTCCAGATCCTGTGGCGTTACCGGCGCGCCATGGCGCTCGAAGTAGGCGGGTGAACCGACGAGATGGGGGTGGAACGTGCCGATCTGGCGCGTCATCAGACGGGAATCGCCGAGTTCACCGCTACGGATCACCGCATCGAAACCTTCCTCGATGACGTCGACGAGGCGGTCGGAGAAATCGAGATCGATTTCAACCTGCGGATAGGCGCGCATGAAGGCCGTCAGCGTCGGCATCAGCAGCATGCCGGCCATCGGCAGGCTGACGCGCAGCTTGCCCCGCGCGACCTCCTGGCTTTGCATCAATTCGGCTTCGGCTGCTTCGACCTCGCCAAAAATCCGTCGGCAGCGTTCGAGAAACAACGTGCCTTCCGGCGTCAGCGTGACGCTGCGGGTACTGCGATGAAAGAGGCGGACGCTCAGGCGTTCCTCGAGACGGGCAATCGCCTTGCCGACGGCCGACGGTGAAACACCGAGTTGCGTGGCCGCGCCGGTGAAGCTGCGTGCCTCTGCCACCTGAACGAAAGCGTTGAGCGCTCCAAGGCTGTCCATTTGTGTCCTCGCCGTCGATTGGGATTGCGGACAATCTTGTCCGATATCTTCGGATCTGTAGCGTATTTTTCTCCGGTTGGAAGCCCTCCATAGTCCGCCTGCCCGACACACCGTCGGCGACAGAGGAGAAAACATGCAGCAGTCACTTTTGGCCGGATTCCGCCGGGATCCCGAACCCACCGTCTTTATCGTCAATGTCATCCACGCGCACGAGGGCAAACAGGAAGAGGCGTTTCGCCTGATCCAGGACGTCGTGCATTATGTGGCCGAGCGCAAAGAGGGGTTTCTCTGGAGCAATCTTTCAAAGAGCACCGACGGCAAGACGGTCGTCAACATCGAGGCGATCGCCGGTGAAGGCAACGTTGAGGAGTTCTTCAGCGACCCGGTGTTCCTCGAAAAGTTCGCGGCACTGAAGTCGGTCTCGACCTTTGAGTTCCACACCTATCGCGTCGATGACCTGGTGCTGCCCAAGCGCGCTGCAACTGCGGCATCGGCATAGGAGATTGCGCCGCCCACAAGCGCCGGCGGCGCACGCCCTCACCAGACCCTCCCGCCAATGCCAGACGATCACACCTGGCGTGCCATCCCGAAAGACAGATTTCATGCAATCCACCAACTGCGTGTCTGCGGCCGCACGGGAGGCTGCAGCGACGTCCGCAGCCACCGTTCCTGAGGCCAGGCTGCCGATCCTGGCCCTGCTTGCGCTCGCGTCCGCCGGTTTCATCACCATTCTGACGGAGGCGCTGCCGGCGGGCCTCCTGCCGCAGATCAGCGCCGATCTCGGCGTCCCGCAATCGCTGGCCGGACAGATGGTGACGATCTACGCGATCGGCTCGCTCGTCGCCACCATCCCGCTCGTGGCGCTGACCCGCAGTTGGCGCAGGCGGCCGCTGCTTGTTGCGGCAATCTCCGGCTTTGCCGTGGTCAACACGGTGACCGCGTTCTCGACCGATTACGCGCTGACGATGGCCGCCCGCTTTCTTGCCGGTGTCTTTGCCGGCCTGCTCTGGGCGCTTGCTGCCGGTTACGCCAGTCGCATGGTCGCGCCTGAGCAGCAGGGCAGGGCGATCGCGATTGCCATGCTCGGCGCGCCGGTGGCGCTGTCGATCGGCATTCCCGCTGGCACGATGCTTGGCGCGATGACCGGCTGGCGTTTGACCTTCGGTGCCCTCAGCGCCATGACCGTGATGCTCGTAGGCTGGGTGCTGCTGGCGGTTCCCGATTTCCCGGGGGAGCGCACCGCGCGGCGACTGTCGCTTTCAGCGGTATTCCGGTTGCCCGGGATCCGGCCGGTGCTGGTCGTGATGTTTGCCGCCGTTCTCGCCCACAACATCCTCTACACCTACATCGTGCCTTACCTGCAGCCGTCCGGCCTGGCTGAAAACGCCGGCAGCGTGCTGCTGGTCTTCGGCGTTGCTTCGCTCGCCGTCATCCCGATCATCGGGACGCTCGTCGACCGGCACCTGCGTTTGCTGGTGCTTTCGACCACGGCGCTGTTTGCAGCGGCGGCGCTGCTGTTTGCAGTCTTCAACGAACAGCAGGTGACGATCTATCTCGGCGTCATTACGTGGAGGCTGGCATTTGGCGGCGCACCGACATTGTTTCAGACAGCGTCTGCGAAGGCTGCCGGCGCGGAGGCCGATGCGGCGCAATCGATGATCGTCACTGGCTGGAATGCCGCGATGGCCGGCGGCGGTCTGGCCGGCGGGCTCTTGCTCGACAGTGTCGGCGCCGGCGCTCTTCCCGCCGTCGTGCTCGCGATCCTGCTCCCGGCCCTGGTCGTCGCGTGGTTCGGGCGGCAGGGTTTTCCGCGCTCTGCTCGATGATCTGCCCACGAAAAACCGGGGCCGTTGCCGACCCCGGTGCCGCATCTCCTGAAAGGAAAAAGGCCGCCCGATGGGCGGCCTTCCGTGTTACTTCTGCCAGCTCTTGACCAGGTCGTCGTAGTTGACGGTCTGCGGCTTTTCCTTCTCGTTCTCGATCTTCAGCTGTGGAGCGAGGTTGCCCTTGGAAACGGCGTCCTTGTTCCAGAATTCGAGATCGTGCTCTTCGGCGAGCTTCGGACCGATGTCGCCCTGGACGCCCGAACGTTCGAGACGGGAGAGAACTTTCTCCTGCTCGGCGCACAGCGAGTCCATGGCTTCCTGGGCTGTCTTCGCACCCGAGGATGCATCGCCGATCGCCTGCCACCACAGCTGTGCCAGCTTCGGGTAGTCAGGAACGTTCGTGCCGGTCGGCGACCACTGCAGGCGGGCCGGCGAACGGTAGAACTCGATCAGACCGCCGAGCTTCGGAGCGCGGTCCGTGAAGCTCTTGTGGTCCAGCGTCGACTGCCGGATGAAGGTGAGGCCGACATGGCTCTTCTTCACGTCGACGGTCTTGGAGGTCACGAACTGCGCGTAGAGCCAGGCAGCCTTGGCGCGATCGTCAGGCGTGGACTTCAGAAGCGTCCAGGAACCGGCGTCCTGGTAACCGAGCTTCATGCCATCCTTCCAGTAGACGCCATGCGGGCTCGGAGCGAAACGCCACTTCGGCGTACCGTCCTCGTTGACAACAGGAAGACCCGGCTTGACGAAGTCGGCGGTGAACGCCGTGTAGGTGAACATCTGCTGGGCGACTTCGCCCTGCGAGGGAACCGGGCCGGATTCCGAGAAGGTCATGCCCTGGGCGGCAGCCGGTGCATAGGCCTTCATCCAGTCGAGGTACTTCTGGATGGAGTAGACAGCGGCCGGGCCGTTGGTGTCGCCGCCACGGGCGACGCACGAGCCGACCGGACGCGAGTTCTCGTCGACCTTGATGCCCCATTCGTCGACCGGCTTGCCGTTCGGGATGCCCTTGTCGCCGTTGCCGGCCATCGACAGCCAGGCGTCGGTGAAGCGCCATCCGAGCGACGGGTCCTTCTTGCCGTAGTCCATGTGGCCATAGACTTTCTTGCCGTCGATCTCGCGGCCGGTGAAGAACTCGGCGATGTCCTCATAGGCCGACCAGTTAACCGGGACGCCGAGGTCGTAGCCGTACTTCGCCTTGAAGTCCGCCTTGTTCTTCTCGTCGTTGAACCAGTCGTAGCGGAACCAATAGAGGTTCGCGAACTGCTGGTCGGGCAGCTGGTAGAGCTTGCCGTCCGGAGCCGTCGTGAACGACTTGCCGATGAAGTCGTCGATGTCGAGGTTCGGGTTGGTGACGTCCTTGCCTTCGTTGGCCATGAAGTCGGTCAGGCTGCGGGCCTGCTGGTAACGCCAATGGGTGCCGATCAAGTCCGAGTCGTTGATGTAGGCGTCATAGACGTTTTCGCCCGACTGCATCTGCGTCTGCAGCTTTTCGACGACGTCGCCTTCGCCGATCAGGTCGTGGGTGATCTTGATGCCGGTGATGTCGGAGAAGGCCTTGGCCAGCGTCTTCGATTCGTATTCATGGGTGGTGATCGTTTCGGAAACGACCTTGATTTCCATGCCGGCAAAGGGCTTCGCCGCATCGACGAACCACTGCATTTCGGCTTCCTGGGCCGCGCGGTCGAGCGAGGACATGTCGCCGATTTCGGTGTCGAGGAACTTCTTTGCTTCGTCCATGCCGGCAAAAGCGGTGCCGGTGAAGGCCAGCAGCATGGCTGCCGTCGTAGTCAGAAGATGCCGTCGCATAATTCCCTCCCTTAGGTTTGCGATTGCGTATCTTTTGGCTTTGGGGGGCCGCGGAAGCGGCCCCGCAAATTTTCTCGCCTCAGACGTAGCGGAAGACGCCGACGGCATAGACCAGGGAGAGCGCGAGCGCCCACCACAGGTTCTGCCCGCCGACGAGCCCGAGCCATGCGAGGTGAATGAAGGCGCTGCCGAGCAGCGACACGAAGAGGCGATCGCCCCGTGTCGTCTCGAAGCGCAGGATGCCGACGCGCGGGTTGCCACCGGGCGAGGCATATTCCCAGACTGCCATCATCGACAGCAGCGCGAAGATCGTCAGGAAGAACATGGCTGACGGAAACGACCAGGCCATCCAGCCGCCGGCAACCAGTGGCGCGAACCAGTCGCGCGCACCGTCCTTGATCGGCAGCATGCTCATCAGCAGCCCGGCGGCGGCGCCATAGACGACGAGAACGGCGACGAAGGGCAGTTGCCAGCGGGCCTTGCGAACGGGTTGAGCAGTCATCATACCCTCCCCAGGGCGAAGCCCTTGGCGATGTAGTTGCGAACGAAATAGATCACCAGCGCGCCCGGGATGATGGTGAGCACGCCGGCGGCGGCCAGCACGCCCCAGTCGAGGCCGGAGGCGGAAACGGTGCGGGTCATGGTCGCGGCGATCGGCTTGGCGTCCGTGGTCGTCAGGGTGCGGGCAAGAAGCAGCTCGACCCAGGAGAACATGAAGCAGAAGAAGGCGGCGACACCGATGCCCGAGGCGATCAGCGGCATGAAGATCTTCACGAAGAAGCGCGGGAACGAGTAGCCGTCGATATAGGCGGTCTCGTCGATTTCCTTCGGCACGCCCGACATGAAGCCTTCCAGGATCCAGACGGCGAGCGGCACGTTGAACAGGCAGTGTGCAAGCGCCACCGCGATATGCGTGTCGATCAGGCCGAAGGCGGAATAGAGCTGGAAGAAGGGCAGGGCGAAAACCGCCGGCGGCGCCATGCGATTGGTCAAGAGCCAGAAGAACAGGTGCTTGTCGCCGAGAAAGCGGTAGCGCGAGAAGGCGTAGGCTGCCGGCAGCGCCACGGTGACGGAAATCACCGTGTTCATGACGACGTAGATGATCGAGTTGATATAGCCGTTGTACCAGGAGGGATCGGTGAAGATCACCTCGTAGTTCCGAAGCGTCGGGTTCACCGGCCAGAGCGAGAAGGTGCTGAGAATCTCGCTCGTTTCCTTGAAGCTCATGTTGACGAGCCAGTAGATCGGCAGGAGCAGGAAGACGATGTAGATCGTCGGCACCAGCCAGGAGAGGCGTTCGGTCAGGGGTTTTGTCTGCATGTTTTTTCCTCCCGCCTTTGTCAGCTCTGCGCGTCGCTCGTGGTCATCACGGTGTAGAAGATCCACGAGAGCAGCAGGATGATGAGGAAGTAGATGATCGATAGTGCTGCCGCCGGACCGAGGTCGAACTGGCCGATGGCCGTCTTGACGAGGTCGATCGACAGGAAGGTGGTGGAGTTGCCCGGGCCGCCGCCGGTGACGACGAAGGGCTCGGTATAGATCATGAAACTATCCATGAACCGCAGCAGGAAGGCGATCAGAAGCACGCGCTTCATCTTCGGCAGCTGGATGTAGCGGAACACCGACCAGCGCGACGCGCCGTCGATCTTGGCCGCCTGGTAGTAGGCGTCGGGGATCGAGACGAGGCCGGCATAGCACAAGAGCACGACGAGGCTCGTCCAGTGCCATACGTCCATGACGATCAGCGTCACCCAGGCGGCAACCGGGTTCTGCACGTAGTTGTAGTTGACACCGATCGCTTCGAGCGTGCGGCCGAGCAGGCCGATGTCGACGCGGCCGAAGACCTGCCAGATGGTGCCGACGACGTTCCACGGGATCAGGAGCGGCAGCGCCATCAGCACGAGGCAGACCGGCACGCCGAGGCCCTTTTTCGGCATGTTGAGGGCGATGACGATGCCGAGCGGAATTTCGATCGCCAGAATGACCGCCGAGAAGATCAGGTTGCGGCTGAGCGCGTCCCAGAAACGGTCGGAAGTCAGCACCTGAACGTACCAGTCGGTGCCGGCCCAGAAGAACTGGTTGTTGCCGAAGGTGTCCTGGACCGAATAGTTGACGACGGTCATCAGCGGAATGACGGCCGAAAAGGCGACCAGCACGAGGACCGGCAGAACCATGAACCAGGCCTTGTTGTTCCAGGTTTTCTCCATGGTCAGGCCTCCTCGCCGACGCGCCAGGAATCGGCGTAGATGTTGATGGCTTTCGGATCGAAACGGACGCGCGGATCGGCGGGGATCTCGCCATCCTCGTCGACGATGATCGAGATCGGCTGGTCGGCGAAGCGGGCGCGCACGATCTTGTGACGGCCGATGTCCTCGACCTTGGTGATGGCGACCGGCATGCCTTCGCGACCGAGCGAAATGAACTCCGGACGGATGCCGAGTTCGGTCTTGGCGCCGGCCTTGACCGTGGGCTGGAAGGTGAGGCCCAGCTGTTCGCCGCCGACCGTCGCCGTGCTGCCGTCAAGCTTGACCGGCAACACGTTCATGCCCGGCGAACCGATGAAGTAGCCGACGAAGGTGTGGCGCGGACGCTCGAAGAGTTCGGCCGGCGTGCCGATCTGCACGATCTGGCCGTCATACATGACGACGACCTTGTCGGCGAAGGTGAGCGCCTCGGTCTGGTCGTGGGTAACGTAGACCATGGTGAAGCCGAACTGCTTGTGCAGCCGCTTGATCTGCGAGCGCAGCACCCACTTCATTTCCGGATCGATGACCGTCAGCGGCTCGTCGAACAGGATGGCGCTGACGTCGTTGCGAACGAGGCCGCGGCCGAGCGAGATCTTCTGCTTCTGGTCGGCGGTGAGGCCCCGGGCGGTCTTCTTCGCCCAGCCGCCAAGGCCGATCATCTCGATCGTCTCCTTGACGCGGCGGTCGACCTCCGCTTCCGGCACATGCCGGTTGCGCAAGGGGAAGGCCAGGTTGTCGTAGACGGTCATCGTGTCGTAGATCACCGGGAACTGGAACACCTGGGCGATGTTGCGTTCCTGGGTCGACAGATGCGTCACGTCCTTGCCGTCGAAAAGGATGCGTCCTTCCGACGGGTTGATCAGGCCGGAGATGATGTTGAGCAGCGTGGTCTTGCCGCAGCCGGACGGACCGAGCAGCGCGTAGGCGCCGCCGTCGTTCCATTCGTGGTGGACTTCCTTCAGCGCATAGTCGTTTTCAGACTTCGGCTTGGCGCCGTAGGCGTGACGGATATGTTCGAGATCGATGCGTGCCATGTTTTCCTCCCATCGCCTCCTTCAGGCCGCGCCGCCGATGGCGCGTCCGTCAGGCCCGAAGGCCATGAGATGGCGGGTGTCGACGTAGACCGTGAGGGTCGCGTCGGGTTCGATGTCGTGAATGCCCGGCGCCAGCATGACCCAGCGCGCATTGGCGAAACCCACGTGGATGAAGCTCTCCGAGCCGGCGATCTCGGAGATTGCCGTCTTGACCGTAAGCGCGTCGCCGCCGCCGTGCGGGCGGTCGAACGAAATATGGTGCGGCTGGAAGGCGACGGTGCAGGGTCCATCGGCAATACCAGCCAGATGCGAAGGCACCGTCAGCACCGGCTTGCCGTCGAGCGTGAAGGTCGAACCCGATTTGATTAGCTCGATGCAGTTCAGCGGCGGATCGGCGAAGGTGCGCGCGGTGATCAGGTCGATCGGACGGCGATAGACGTCGATGGTCTTGCCGAACTGGGTGATCCGGCCCTGGCTGAGGGCGGCCGTGTTGCCACCAAGCAGCAGTGCTTCCGACGGTTCGGTCGTCGCATAGACGAAGATCGCGCCAGAGGCTGAAAAGATCTTCGGCAGTTCCTCGCGCAGTTCTTCGCGCAGCTTGTAGTCGAGGTTGGCGAGCGGTTCGTCGAGCAGCACGAGATCGGCATTCTTGACGATCGCGCGGGCAAGCGCCGTGCGCTGCTGCTGGCCGCCCGAAAGGTTGAGCGGCGTGCGGTCGAGGTAGGGGCTGAGCTTCAGGAGATCGGCGGCCTTGCGCACTTCGCGGTCGATGGTGGCGGCATCGGCGCCGCTGATGCGCATCGGCGAGGCGATGTTTTCATAGACGGTCATGGCCGGGTAATTGATGAACTGCTGGTAGACCATGGCGACCGAGCGCTTCTGCACCGGCTGGCCGGTCACGTCGATGCCGTCGAAGATCAGCGAACCGGAGGCCGGCTTGTCGAGACCGGCCATCAGCCGCATCAGCGACGTCTTGCCGGAAAGCGTCGGGCCGAGCAGCACATTGAGCGACCCCCTCTCCAGCACCAGGTCGGTCGGGTAGATATGCGTCTCCCCGCCCACGACCTTGGATATCTTCTTCATTTCAAGCATTGAATTCTCCACCCAGCCCTAAGGCAGTCCCGAGCGTTTTCACCCCAGCGCGGAAACGCTCTCTTGTCGGTTTCACATCTCCGGACGCAGTGCGGCTGCGCGCCTTGTCGGACATGTGCATGAATGCGGGCGTCTTCAGGCGGCTGCGTTGGCCGCGCCTCGCATGTATTCCTCCAGCGCTGCCGCCTCGCCCGGCGTCAACTTCAAGCCCAGTTTCGTTCGCCGCCACAGCACGTCCTCGGCGTGCCGCGCCCATTCCTGGCTGATCAGCCACTTGACCTCTGCCTCGTAGAGGTCGGCGCCGAAGCGGCGGCCAAGGGCCGCTTCGTTCGTTGCCGAACCCAGAATGGCTGCGGCGCGCGTGCCGTAGAGCCGCACGAGGCGACGGGCGTGCTGGGCGCTCAGGAACGGATACTGCTTGCGCAGTCTTGCCACTTCGTCGACGTAGCCCTCGGTCGGGAAATCGCCGCCGGGAAGTTTTGATCCTGCGGTCCATTTGGAACCCTTGACGCCGATCGTCTCGCCGATCTTTTCGAGCGCGGACTCGCCAAGGCGCCGGTAGGTCGTAAGCTTGCCGCCGAAGACGTTGAGGAGCGGCGCGGCACCCTTGTCGCCCTCGACCCGCAGCACGTAGTCGCGGGTTGCTTCCTGCGCCTTGCTGGCGCCGTCGTCATAAAGCGGACGCACGGCCGAGTAGGTCCAGACGATGTCGTCCTTTTCCACCGGCTCGAGGAAATATTCGCTGGCCGCCTTGCAGAGATAATCGACCTCGGCATCGCTGATGCGGACATCCGCCGGGTTGCCGGTGTAGTCGCGATCGGTGGTGCCGATCAGCGTGAAATCTTCCTCGTAAGGGATGGCGAACATGATGCGGCCATCCGGGTTCTGGAAGAAATAGGCGCGCGGATCGTCGAACTTCTTCTTCACGACGATGTGGCTGCCTTGGACGAGGCGGACATTGTGGACGTCGTTCTTGCCGAGCGCGCCGGACAGCACCGCATCGACCCAGGGGCCGGCGGCATTGATGAGCATGCGGGCTTGAAGCGTCTTGCGTTCGCCGGTCGCCTGGTTTTCGGTCTCGATGGTCCAGAGAGCGCCGTCGCGCCGCGCCGAGACCACCCGGGTGCGGGCCATGATGACGGCGCCGCGATCGGCGGCGTCCCGGGCGTTGAGCACCACCAGGCGGGCATCATTGACCCAGCCGTCGGAATATTCGAAGGCCTTGTTGAACAGGCGTTTCAGCGGCTTGCCGGCCGGATCGCGGTTCATGTCCAGCGTCGCCGTTGCCGGCAAAAGCTTGCGGCCGCCGATGTGGTCGTAAAGGAAGAGGCCGAGGCGGATGAGCCAGGCCGGGCGCAGGCCGCCCTTGTGATAGGGCAGCACGAAGCGCATCGGCCAGATGACGTGCGGCGCCATGGCCCAGAGCACCTCACGCTCCATCAGCGCCTCGCGTACGAGGCGGAATTCATAATGCTCGAGGTAACGCAGGCCGCCATGAATGAGCTTGGTGGAACCCGAAGACGTGCCGGAGGCGAAATCGTTCATTTCGGCCAAGGCGACCGAGTATCCGCGACCGACCGCGTCACGCGCGATGCCGCATCCGTTGATGCCGCCGCCGATGACGAAGACGTCGTAGATTGCCTGCTCTGACACTGCTGTTTCCCCTCCACATTTCGCGATGCACAAATTGATGCATCAGCGAAAGTGAAATCAGTTAAAACGAAAACATATCGAATGTCAAACGAATGCACCCCGAATCTTTAGGGGTGCCTAAATCTCTGGCTTCAGGCGTCGGTTTCGATCAGCCGAACGTCCTGTTCGGCACAGATTTTCCTGACGTTTTCGAGGGTACAGCGATCGGTGATGAAGGTCTGGACCTGGGAGATATGGCCGATGCGCACCGGCGCGGTTCTTTCGAACTTGGTCGAGTCTGAAACCAGGATGACATGGCGCGCATTGGCGATGATCGCCTGGGCGACTTTCACTTCACGGAAGTCGAAATCGAGCAGTGCGCCGTCATGGTCGATCGCAGAGGCGCCGATGACCGCAAAGTCGACCTTGAACTGCTTGATGAAGTCGACGGCGGCCTCGCCGACGATGCCGCCATCCGAGCCGCGCACGACGCCGCCCGTGATCACCACCTCGATCGAGGGAAAGACACGCAAGCGATTGGCGACATTGATGTTGTTGGTGATGACCATCAATTCCTTGTGGTCGAGTAAGGCTTCGCCGACGGCCTCGGTGGTGGTGCCGATATTGATGAACAGCGAAGCGTTGTCGGGGATGAGCTCGGCGGCGGCCTTGCCGATTGCCTGTTTCTCCGGTGCGGCGATCTGGCGGCGTGCATCGTATTTGACGTTTTCCTTGCCGCTCGGGAAGATCGCGCCGCCGTGAATGCGGTTCAGAACCTTGGCGTCGCAGAGGTCGTTCAGGTCCTTTCGGATCGTTTGCGGCGTGACGGAAAAGCGCTGCGCCAGTTCCTCGACAAGCACGCGTCCTTCGCTCTTGGCCAGCTCCAGGATCTCCGCCTGGCGACCTGTCAGGTACATTTCATCCTCCCCATTTTCGTTTTGGTTCATAATATGCAAAAACGAAAGCCGCGCAATTTCAGAATCGTCGTTTTCGCTGAAATCGCTTTCGCAGCGGGTGGGCGTTTTCGAGGCGCGTTGCATTCGCGTCGCCGATGCGCGACGCTGACAATCGGATTGAGAGGGGAGAAGCATGTTTCATCCTGCCTTGTTCAAGGGCATGACCGTCGTCGTTACCGGGGCGGGACGCGGTATCGGCCTCGAAGTCGCGCGGCAGTTCCTCGACTGCGGTGCGCATGTCTTCGTTCATGCCGGTCGTTCGGTTGGCGATTTGCCCGATTTTCTCGAAACGGCGGCGACGGAAGGCCGCGCCTATGTCGCGACCGGGGACTTCCTGGCGCCTGCCGGTGTCGAGAGCCTGGCCGATGAAGTCCGCAGCCGGTTTGAAAGCATCGACATCCTGATCAACAATGCCGGCACGATGGTTGGTCGTTTCCCGGCGGCAGAGCTGACCGACGAGCAGTACCAGACCGTCGTGCAGCTCAACCAGACCGCGGTCGTCGAGATGACCCGGGCGATGCTGCCGCTCCTACGCAAGGGCACGCATCCGGCTGTTGTCAACACCGTGTCGATCTCGGCCGTTACCGGCGGCAGCGCCGGCTCGTCGATCTATTCGGCGACAAAGGCCTTCGTCTCGACCTATTCCAAGGCACTGGCGCGCGAACTCGCGCCCGATGGCATTCGCGTCAATTGTGTATCGCCCGGCACGATCACCACCGAGTTTCATGAGCGCTACTCGTCGCCGGAGAAGCTGGAAGCGACGCGCAAGACCATTCCGCTTAACCGTCTCGGCACGGCGGAGGATTGCGCGCCGGCTTATCTCTTCCTCGCCTCGCATGTGCTGTCTGGCTACATCACCGGGCAGGTGCTGGAGGTCAATGGCGGGCAGCTGATTGCGTGAGGATGTGTTTGTCTTGGCGTTCGCCCCTCATCCGCCTGCCGGCACCTTCTCCCCGCAGGCGGGGGGAAGGGACGATGCTGCGCCCGTTCGCGTCCCCCACTCCAATCGGGGCCTACGTCATCATTCGGGACCTACGTCATAAAGAGGCGACCTCGCGAAGCGCCACGTCCCCTCGCCCCGCGAGCAGGGAGAGGGTTAGGGTGAGGGGCAGAGCCACAGTAACTGAAGGCCACGCATGATCGACAAGCTGGAAATGTTCCTCGTCCTTGCCCGTGAACGGCATTTTGGCCGTGCCGCGGAGGAATGCGGCGTGACGCAGCCGACGCTGTCTGCTGCCATCCGTCAGCTTGAGGATCAGCTCGGCGTCATGCTCGTCAGCCGCGGCTCGCGCTTCCAGGGGCTGACGCCGGAGGGGCAGCGCGTGCTCGAATGGGCGCGTCGGATCGTCGGCGATGCCCGCACCATGCGCGAGGAGATGCGGGCGGCGCGAAAAGGCCTTTCCGGCCACATCCGTCTGGCCGCGGTGCCGACGACGCTTGCGATGGTGCCGATGATCACAGCACCTTTCCAGGAAAAGCACCCTGACGTGACCTTCTCGGTCCTGTCCACCACCTCGCTGCAGATCCTGGCGCTGCTGGAAAACCTCGAGATCGACGCGGGCCTCACCTATCTGGAAAACGAGCCGCTCGGTCGGGTGACCAGCGTACCGTTGCAGGTGGAGCGCTATCACCTCGTCACGGCTGCCGGCACACCGCTTTCGGAGCGGGAAAGTGTTTCGTGGGAAGAGGTTAGCGACGTTCGGCTTTGTCTATTGACGGCCGACATGCAGAACCGGCGCATCATCAACCAGCATTTTTCAGAGGCCGGCGTCGTCGCCAAGCCGACGCTCGAATCGAACTCGATGATCGTGCTTTTCTCGCATGTGCGCACCGGCCGCTGGGCGAGCATCATGCCGTTCAACGTCGCGAAATCATTCGGTTTTCATGAAGACATCCGGATGATCCCGATCGTCGATCCGGATGCCCGCCACACCGTTGGCCTGGTTGCGACACACCGTGAGCCGTTTACGCCGCTCGTCTCTGCCTTGCTGCACGAGGCGCGCATTCTCGGCGAGCGGAATCAGGTTCAATAGATTTTTTCTATCGATCGACGGAACAGCCTTATTGACCCTCAGGGCCATAAGCGCGAAGCTTTTTGATCAAGGCCGAAGACCGCCGAGGAACGGCCTTCGTCATGAGATAAAAGTCGGCTGCACCGGTCGCCCGTTTCGGGCCTTGCCGTTTCAGCCCGCGAGCCGGGAGGGCTCCCGTTGAACATCCATAGACCGCGCACCGACATCGCGGAAACCACGCTCGCCATCGTCGAGGAGCTGAAAGCGCTCGAAGGGCCGCTGTTGCCGATCCTGCACGAGCTTCAGGAAGAATTCGGCTACGTGCCGCAGGACTGTCTTCCGGTCATCGCGCGGGAGCTCAACCTGTCGCGCGCCGAAGTCTACGGCGTGATGAGCTTCTACCATGACTTCCGCGAGCATCCGGCCGGCCGCCATGTGCTGAAGCTCTGTCGCGCCGAGGCTTGCCAGTCGATGGGGGGAGACCAGCTTGCTGAGCGCGCCAAGCGGTTGCTCGGCATCGATTTTCATCAGACGACCCCGGATGGAGCCGTGACGCTGGAGCCGGTCTACTGTCTCGGGCTCTGTTCCTGCGCACCCTCCGCCATGCTCGACGGAGAGGTGCATGCCCGGGTCGATGCCGCCGATCTCGAGGCGCTGGTTCAGGAGGCGCGGCGATGACCACGAAGATCTATATTCCACGGGACGCCGCGGCGATTGCGCTCGGTGCGGAAAAGGTCGTAACGGCGATGGCCGACGCGATCGCAGCCCGCCGCCTCGACGCGGTCATCGTACGCAATGGGTCTCGCGGCATGCACTGGCTGGAGCCGCTCGTCGAAGTGGAAACGGCCGAGGGGCGTGTCGCCTACGGTCCGGTCAAGGCGCGCGACGTTGCCTCCTTGCTTGACGCCGGGCTGCTCGACGGTGGCGATCACGCGCTCTGTCTCGGGAAGACCGAAGACATTCCCTTCCTCAAGCAGCAGACGCGACTGACCTTTGCCCGCTGCGGCGTCATCGATCCGCTGTCGCTGGACGACTACGAGGCCCATGGCGGGCTCGCGGGTCTGCGAAACGCCATTGCCATGGCACCGGAGGCGATCGTCGCGCAGGTGACCGAAAGCGGCCTTCGCGGCCGCGGCGGCGCCGGTTTTCCGACCGGCATCAAGTGGAAGACGGTTCTGGAAGCGGCGGGCGCGCGCAAATACATCGTCTGCAACGCCGACGAGGGCGATAGCGGCACCTTTGCCGACCGGATGATCATGGAGGGCGATCCCTTCGTGCTGATCGAGGGCATGGCGATTGCGGGCATTGCGACCGGCGCCACCAAGGGCTTCATCTACACCCGTTCCGAATATCCGCATGCGATCGCCGCCATGGCCGCGGCAATCGAGATCGCCCGCAAGGCGGGCGTGCTTGGGTCCTCGGTGCTCGGGTCGGGCCGCGCCTTCGACATGGAAGTGCGCGAGGGCGCAGGTGCCTATGTCTGCGGCGAGGAAACAGCGCTTCTGAACAGCCTTGAAGGCAAGCGCGGCATCGTGCGCGCCAAGCCGCCGCTGCCGGCCCACAAGGGCCTGTTCGACTGTCCGACCGTGATCAACAACGTGATCTCGCTCGCCTCCGTTCCCGTCATCATGGACAAGGGTGCCGCCTATTATCGTGACTTCGGCATGGGCCGGTCGCGCGGCACGATCCCGATCCAGATCGCCGGCAACGTCAAGCATACCGGCCTCTACGAAACCGCGTTTGGCCTCGCGCTCGGCGAGATCATCGATCACATCGGCGGCGGCACGGCGAGTGGGCGGCCGGTCAAGGCCGTGCAGGTCGGCGGTCCGCTCGGCGCCTATTTCCCGCGGGCGCTGTTCGACACGCCGTTCGACTATGAAGCCTTTGCGGCGCGTGACGGCCTCATCGGCCATGCCGGCATCGTCGTTTTCGACGATACCGTCGACATGCTGCACCAGGCGCGGTTCGCCATGGAGTTCTGTGCCGTCGAAAGCTGCGGCAAGTGCACGCCCTGCCGCATCGGCTCGACCCGCGGCGTCGAGGTGGCCGACAGGATCGCCGCCGGCATCGAGCCGGAAAAGAACCGCGAGCTGCTCGCTGATCTCTGCAACACCATGAAGTTCGGTTCGCTCTGCGCCCTCGGCGGCTTCACGCCCTATCCGGTCTTGAGCGCCATGACCCATTTCCCGGATGATTTTCAGCCGGCACCGCGCGTTGAAGCGGCGGAGTGAGGAAAAGACCATGTCTCTCATTCATGAAATCGACTACGGTACGCCCGCTTCGAAATCCGAAAAGCTGGTGATGCTGACGATCGACGGCCGCGAGGTCACCGTGCCCGAGGGCACTTCGATCATGCGGGCGGCGATGGACGCCGGCATCGAGGTGCCGAAACTCTGCGCCTCCGACATGATGGATGCCTTCGGCTCCTGCCGGCTCTGTCTCGTCGAGATCAAGGGCCGCAATGGGATGCCGGCCTCCTGCACGACGCCGGTTGCGGCCGGGATCGAGGTCTCCACCCAGACGCCGCGTCTGAAGGATGTGCGCCGCGGGGTGATGGAGCTTTATATCTCCGACCATCCGCTCGACTGTCTGACCTGTGCTGCCAACGGCGACTGCGAGCTCCAGGACATGGCCGGCGCCGTGGGCCTGCGCGATGTGCGTTACGGCTACGAGGGCGAGAACCACGTCAAGGCGCGCAACAATGGCGACATCAATGCCAAATGGCTGCCGAAGGACGAGTCCAACCCGTACTTCACCTATGACCCGGCGAAATGCATCGTCTGTTCGCGCTGCGTGCGCGCCTGCGAGGAAGTGCAGGGCACCTTCGCGCTGACGATCGGCGGCCGCGGTTTCGACAGCCGCGTGTCGGCCGGCATGGCGGAAGACTTCATGTCGTCGGAATGCGTCTCCTGCGGCGCCTGCGTCCAGGCCTGTCCGACGGCGACGCTCACCGAAAAGTCCGTCATCGAGATCGGCCAGCCGGAACATTCCGAGGTGACGACCTGCGCCTATTGCGGCGTCGGCTGCTCGTTCAAGGCGGAGATGCGTGGCGAAGAGCTGGTGCGCATGGTGCCGTGGAAGGACGGTCAGGCCAACCGCGGCCATTCCTGCGTCAAGGGGCGTTTCGCCTATGGCTATTCCAACCACAAGGATCGCATCCTCAACCCGATGATCCGCGAGAAGATCTCCGATCCCTGGCGCGAGGTCACCTGGGAAGAGGCCTACGCGCATGTGGCCGCCGAGTTCCGGCGGATCCAGTACCAGTACGGCCGCGAATCGGTCGGCGGCATCACCTCGTCGCGCTGCACGAATGAGGAGACCTATCTGGTGCAGAAGCTGGTGCGCGCCGGCTTCGGCAACAACAATGTCGACACCTGCGCCCGCGTCTGCCACTCGCCGACCGGCTACGGCCTCGGCCAGGCCTTCGGCACGTCTGCCGGCACCCAGAACTTCGACAGCGTCGAACATACTGACGTCGCCGTCATCATCGGCGCCAACCCGACGGATGGCCATCCGGTCTTCGGTTCGCGATTGAAGAAGCGCCTGCGCGAAGGGGCCAAGCTGATCGTGATCGATCCGCGCCGCACCGACATCGTGCGCTCGCCACATGTGGAAGCCGCCTATCACCTGCCGCTCAAGCCCGGCACCAACGTCGCGATCCTGACCGCGATCGCCCATGTGATCGTTACCGAAGGGCTCGCCAACGAAGCCTTCATTCGCGAGCGCTGCGACTGGTCGGAATACGAGGATTGGGCAGCTTTCGTCGCCGAGCCCTATCACAGCCCGGAGGCGACCGAAGCCTATACCGGCGTGCCTGCCGATCTGGTGCGCGGAGCGGCACGGCTCTATGCCACCGGCGGCAACGGCGCGATCTATTACGGTCTTGGCGTCACAGAGCATAGCCAGGGCTCAACCACGGTGATGGCGATCGCCAACCTCTCCATGGTCACCGGCAATATCGGCCGGCCGGGCGTCGGCGTGAACCCGCTGCGTGGCCAGAACAACGTGCAGGGCTCCTGCGACATGGGCTCGTTCCCGCACGAATTGCCGGGCTACCGCCACGTGTCCGACGATGCCACCCGCGAGACCTTCGAGAAGCTCTGGGGCGTCGAGATCTCCAACGAGCCCGGCCTGCGCATCCCCAACATGCTCGATGCCGCCGTCGACGGCACCTTCAAGGGCATCTACATCCAGGGCGAGGACATCCTGCAGTCGGATCCGGATACCAAGCATGTGGCCGCTGGCCTTGCCGCGATGGAATGCGTCGTCGTGCACGACCTCTTCCTCAACGAGACGGCCAACTACGCGCATGTGTTCCTGCCGGGTTCGACCTTCCTTGAGAAGGACGGCACCTTCACCAATGCCGAGCGCCGCATCAACCGGGTGCGCAAGGTGATGACGCCGAAGAACGGTTACGCCGACTGGGAGGTCACCCAGAAGCTGGCGCAGACCATGGGCCTCAAGTGGAACTATCGTCACCCGTCCGAGATCATGGACGAGATCGCCGCGACGACGCCGAGCTTCGCGCTGGTTTCCTACGACTATCTGGAGCAGATGGGTTCGGTGCAGTGGCCATGCAACGAGACGCATCCCGAGGGATCGCCGATCATGCATGTCGACGGCTTCGTGCGCGGCAAGGGCAAGTTCATCCGCACCGAATATGTCGCGACCGACGAGCGCACCGGTCCGCGCTTCCCGCTGTTGCTGACCACCGGCCGTATCCTCAGCCAGTACAATGTCGGCGCCCAGACACGGCGCACCGACAACGTGGTCTGGCATGCGGAGGACCGGCTGGAAATCCACCCGCATGACGCCGAACAGCGCGGCATCCGCGATGGCGACTGGATCCGGCTGGCAAGTCGTGCCGGCGAGACGACGCTTCGTTCGCTGATCACCGATCGCGTCGCGCCCGGCGTCGTCTACACCACCTTCCACCACCCGACGACGCAAGCCAACGTCATCACCACAGACTTCTCCGACTGGGCGACCAACTGCCCGGAATACAAGGTGACGGCGGTGCAGGTGATGCCGTCCAACGGGCCTTCGGACTGGCAGCAGGACTATGACGAGCAAGCGCGTCAGTCGCGCCGGATATCCGGCAAGCTGGAGGCGGCGGAGTAGCGCGTTATGACGTTGCGTACGCGGAGCCTAGCCCCCTCTGCCCTGCCGGGCATCTCCCCCACACGGGGGGAGATCGGCTGGGCGCAGCCGCTCGTGTCTCATTTGGCCCCGCGATTGGCGGTAGTTCGATCCCGTGATCTTGGGGCGCAGGAACCCCGCGATGCCGGCGCGGGAGGTCAGCACTGGCGGCCGCCCGGGTTGATCTCCCCCCTTGTGGGGGAGATGGCCGGCAGGCCAGAGGGGGGTAACCCGCTCTCAGCACGGCAAGGGGGCGCCCGGTGCCCAGCTACGCGATGACCAAGTTCAAGACCTCAAACACCGTCCCCGAGGCTGTCCGCCGCAACGGCGCGCTCCGTGAGGGCTCGCGGGCCGTGCCCGAGGAAACGCCGGTTGCCTTCTCCTATGGCGGTTCGACCCATGCGGTGATGATGGCGACACCGGGCGATCTCGAGGATTTTGCCGTCGGCTTCAGCCTGACCGAGGGCATCATCACCGAGCCCGCTCAAATCGAAACGGTCGAGATCGTGTCGGAGACGGTTGCCGGCCAACTTGGCATCGACCTGCAGATCGTGCTTGGCGACGAAGAGAATGACATGCTGCGCCAGCGCCGCCGGCATATGGCCGGCCCCGTTGGCTGTGGCCTTTGCGGCATCGAATCGATCGAGCAGGCGGTGCGGCCGACACCGGATGTTTCTGGCTCGACGCTGCGGCTCTCCGAAGAGGACGTGGTCTCGGCTGTGGCCCTGCTCAACGGCCAGCAGCCCTTGCATTTCGAGACGCGCGCCGTGCACGGCGCCGCCTTTTTTGTACCGGGCCGTGGCCTGATCGCGGTGCGCGAGGATGTCGGTCGCCACAATGCGCTCGACAAGCTGGTCGGTGCCGCTGCGCGCGCCGGCTTTAACGGCAGCGAGGGCGCCGTTGTCGTCACAAGCCGTGTGTCCGTCGAGATGGTGCAGAAGACGGCGGTCGTCGGCAGCCCCGTGATCATCGCCATCTCAGCGCCGACGGCCCTTGCCATCCGCACGGCGGACGCCGCGGGCATGACGCTGATTGCGCTGGTGCGCGGCGATGAATTCGAGATTTTCACCCATGCCGAACGCATCAAGTCCGGAGCTGTCGCCGATGTCGCATGACAACCCAAACGCCAAGTTGATCTACATGGCGAACCAGATCGCCACCTTCTTCAAGAGCCAGCCCGAAAGCGAGGCGGCGCAAGGCGTCGCCACCCATATCAACAAGTATTGGGAGCCGCGCATGCGGCGCAAACTGTTCGAGCATATCGACAAGGGGGGCCAGGGTCTGACGCCGCTGGTGCTCGAGGCGGCAGCGAAGATCAAGCGCCCAGAAGCCGCCTGAACGATCGCCCTTGCGTGACCTCGGGACCGCCAGGAAACGGCGGACCCGGAGACGGAGCTCCGCGTCAGGCATTCACGAAACATCTCACAAAAATTAAGGGAAGGCGGCTACCGGTAGCCGCCTTCCCCATTCCCGAGCGCGGGGTGCAGGGATGTGCGCTCAGAAATTCTGCCAGCCGTCTGCGGCCGGTGCCGCGGCAGCCGTCGTTCGCCCACCGCTGCGCATGGCGCGGGCGGTTGCCTGCAGCCGGGCCGGCTGTGTTCGATCTTCGAAGTGGCGGTTGGCGTCGATGACCTGGGCCTGCTCGCCGTAGCGGAACTGCCGGAGCAATTCGTGCAGGGCTTCGGCCTCGCGGGCCATGGCGTGGCTTGCGGCGGTGCTTTCTTCGACCATGGCAGCGTTCTGCTGGGTCGCCTGGTCCATCGAGTTGACCGCCTGGTTGATTTCCTTGAGGCCGGTCGATTGTTCGCGGGCGGCCTCGACGATCGCCGAGACGTTGGCGTTGATCTCCTGCACCTGGGTGAGGATTTCTTCGAGCGCCTGCCCCGTCTGGCCGACGAGCGACACGCCATTCTTCACGTGTTCGGTCGACGTGCCGATCAGCGCCTTGATGTCCTTGGCCGCACTCGCTGATCGCTGCGCCAGTTCGCGCACTTCCTGGGCGACGACCGCGAAGCCTTTGCCCGCTTCACCGGCGCGCGCCGCCTCGACCCCGGCGTTCAGCGCCAGGAGGTTGGTCTGGAAGGCGATGTCGTCGATGACGCCGATGATGTTGGAGATTTCCCGCGACGACTGCTCGATCTGGTCCATGGCGCCGATGGCGCTCTTGACGACATTGCCGGAGCGTTCGGCGCCGGCCTTGGTCTTGGCGACCAGCCCGCCAGCCTCTTCGGCCCGCCGGCTCGAATCCGACACCGTCGTGGTGATCTCGTCGAGTGCTGCTGCCGTCTCCTCGACGGAGGCCGCCTGTTGTTCGGTCCGCTTCGACAGGTCGTCGGCGGCCGAGCGGATCTCGCGGGCGCCGGAGGCGATTGCGGTTGCGTTTTCGCCAACCGTGCGCATGGCGTCGCAGAGCTTGCCGATGGCGCCGTTGAAATCGGCCCGCACCGCTTCCATGCTCGGCACGAACGGCGTTTCCAGGGTGCGCGTCAGGTCACCTGCCGCGAGTGCCTGCAGGCCGGCGCCGAGGCTTTTGATCGCGCTCATGCGCTCGCTGACGTCGGTTGCGAACTTCACGACCTTGTAGACCTTGCCGCTCAAATCCCGGATCGGGTTGTAGGCCGCCTGGATCCAGATCTCCTTGCCGCCCTTGCCGTAGCGCACGAACTCGTTGGAGAAGTATTCGCCGGCGGCGAGACGCTTCCAGAAGTCGGCATATTCGCCGCTGCGGGCATAGGTCGGCTCGCAGAACATGCTGTGGTGCTTGCCCTGGATCTCGGCGAGGCTGTAGCCGAGTGCGGCACAGAAGTTTTCGTTGGCGGTCAGGATTTCGCCTGTCGGCGTGAACTCGATCATCGCCTGCGAACGGGAGATGGCGTCGAGTTTGCCGGCATCCTCAGCGGCCTTCATTTTGGCCGCGGTGATGTCGCTGGCAAGCTTCACGACCTTGAACGGCTTGCCGTTGCGAAGAACCGGATTGTAGGTCGCCTGGATCCAGATTTCGCGCCCGCCCTTGGCGACACGCTTGTAGGCGTTGGCGTCGAACTCGCCGCGGCCGAGGCGCGCCCAGAAGTCACGGTACTCCGGCGTCTGGGCATAATCGGCGGAACAGAACATGCGGTGATGCTGGCCGACGATCTCCTGGAGGCCATAGCCAAGCGCCTGGCAGAAATTTTCGTTTGCGGTCAGGATATTGCCGGTCAGGTCGAACTGAATGATGGCCTGCGACTTCGAAAGTGCGGCGACGATCTGGCTCGTGTCTGCAATTTTTCCGAGAGCGAACATTGTAACCCTCTGATCTCGTTTGTTTGGCTCACGCCGGGGCGTTATGCCTTGCCTGACAGGGTTTGCGGGGCCAAAGCGGCGCAATTCCCGGACTAAGACAAATACCGGCCTGCCGAAAATTGTCTGGTCGTCCTACGCCGGCCCACCGGGTCAGCGCCTTCGTGCTTCGTAAGGGGAGTTCGAACTGCCGGGCTTCATGCCCGTGGCGCCGTGTTGATACAATTTACGTTAGTGGTATGACTATTAAGCAGGTGTTAAAATAGCAACTATCAAATATCAGTTGTAAAAACTCATATATCCAATTTGAGTTGAATTAGTTTCTCCTGTTTTTCTAAAGTAATGCCCGTTGATTGGGCAAATAACCAACAAAACAGGCAACAAAAAAGCCGCCCAACGGGAACGTCGGGCGGCTAGTGAATGTTACGGGTCTGCTGCCTTAGGCGGCCAATTCCTCGACCTCGCGCTCCTTGAACATGCGCGCGAGGTTCAGGAAGCAGATCATCCCGTTCTCGTTGGCGATGATGCCTTCGGCGAAGCTCTTGTCGAAGGAGGCCGTCACTTCCGGCACCGGCTGCACCTGGCTGCCTTGAACCGTGAGGATGTCGGAGACGCGGTCGACGACAAGGCCGATCACCATGTTGTGCACTTCGGCGACCACGATGGCGCTGCGCTCATTGGCCGTCGTCGACTTCATGCCGAGCTTATGGGCAAGGTCGATGATCGGGATGACCGTTCCACGCAGGTTCATGACGCCGATCACTTCCGGCGGCGAGTGCGGGATCGGGGTCGACGGCGCCCAGCCGCGGATTTCGCGGATCGTCGTCGTCTTGACGCAAAATTCCTGGTCGTGCAGGCGGAACGCAATGATTTCCAGCGTCTCGCCGTCGAAACCGGCCGTTCTGAGTGTGCTTGTCATCGAAGGTCCTTCCAGCTTTCCGGTCGCAGCCGACGGGCGCGACATCGCCAAACTCGAGATATCTCCGCTCGGAGCGTCGGCGCCATGGTGCGCGACCGAAAATCCGTTCGGGAGAGATCCTTACAATCCGCCGATCACATCCGGCAGGGCGCAGCTGCATCATGCGCGGAAGAACCGCTTTGCGCTTTGGGGAGACACTATAGGCCGGGATTCGTTAAGACTTGCTTTTGTAAGCACCAGCATGCGGAGCCAGCCAAGGCGCTGAGACGCTGAGGCGCTTCGGGCGGGGCGGCCGTCGCCGTCGCCGCGTTCCCGCGGTGCGACACGGTGCAAAAAAAACCGCCCCAGGGTGGCCCGGGGCGGATCTGAAATCGGGGTCGAGACGGGATCAGGCCGAGGCGAGCACGTCTGCGAACTGTTCGACGGCCCAATCGACCTGAGCGGCGGTGATTACCAGCGGCGGAGCGATGCGGATGGTGTCGCCATGGGTGTCCTTGGCGAGGATGCCGCGCTCCTTCAGGGCCTCGCAGTACTTGCGGGCGCCGCCGGCCTCCGGAACCAGCTCCACGGCAAGCATCAGCCCACGGCCGCGCACGTCCTTGATGATGTTGGAGCGGATGTCCGTAAGCCCCTTCTGGAAGCGGGCACCCATCTCGGCCGAGTTTTCAATCATGCCTTCTTCGGTCAGCGCCTTCAGCGCCGCGCGGGCGATGGCGCAGGCAAGCGGGTTGCCGCCGAAGGTCGAGCCATGCTGGCCGGGCTTCAGAACACCCAGAACTTCGGAGTTCGAAAGCACGGCCGAAACCGGGTAGAAGCCGCCCGACAGCGCCTTGCCGATCAAGGTCACGTCGGCTTCGATTGCCTCGTGTTCCTCGGCAAGCAGCTTGCCGGTGCGGCCGAGGCCGGTCTGGATCTCGTCGAGGATCAGCGTGATCCCATGCTTGGTGCAGAGCTCGCGGACGGTCGTGAAGTAACCGACCGGCGGGACGATGACACCGGCTTCGCCCTGGATCGGCTCGACCAGGAAGGCGACAGTGTTTTCGTTGATCGCGGCGCGGAAGGCGTCGATGTCGCCGAAGGGCACGACCCGGAAACCCGGTGCGAACGGGCCGAAGCCGGTACGGGCGTCGGGATCGGTCGAGAAGCCGACGATGCCCATGGTGCGGCCGTGGAAGTTGTTGGAGCAGACGATGATCTCGGCCTTGTTCTCGGCGACGCCCTTGACCTCGTAGCCCCATTTGCGCACCGCCTTGACGGCGGTCTCGACGGCCTCGGCGCCCGAGTTCATCGGCAGCACCTTGTGCGAGCCGGTGAGCGCCGCGATCTCTTCGTAGAAATGCGCCAGCTGGTCGTTGCGGAATGCGCGCGAGGTGAGCGTCAGCTTCTGCGCCTGCTCCATCATCGCCTGCAAGATCTTCGGATGGCAGTGGCCCTGGTTGACGGCGGAATAGGCCGAGAGACAATCGAGGTAGCGATTGCCCTCCATGTCCCAGACATAGACGCCTTCGCCGCGCGAGAGCACCACGTCGAGCGGCTTGTAGTTATGGGCGCCGAGCCGGTATTCGGTTTCGATCAGGGCTGCCGTCGTGTTCATATATGGTCCTCCAGTGTTTTCTCTCTCAAGCGCTGCGGGTCGGCCGGTCGAGAACGCGGCGACCGAAGAGGCTTGCCGTAAGTTCGACCAGGATCCGGGCGCTCTTGCCGCGATCGTCGAGGAAGGGATTGAGCTCGACGACGTCGAGCGCGGATACGAGCCCGCTCTCCCAGAGCATTTCCATGATCAGGTGGGCTTCGCGGAAGGTCGCGCCACCCGGAACGGTGGTGCCGACGCCGGGTGCCAGTTCCGGATCCATGAAATCGACATCGAGGCTGACATGCAGCAGGCCGTTGGCGGCGCGAACCTCGTCGAGGATCTGGCGCATGATGTGCGCCATGCCGAGCTCGTCGACGGCGCGCATGTCATAGACGCGTACGCCATGCTCGGTGATCTCTTCGCGCTCGCGGTCGTCGACCGAGCGGATGCCGACCTGGAACACCCTGGTCGGATCGACCAGCGGGCGGTCGGACGGCAGGATCGGCGCGAATTCGGCCTGGCCGCAGAAGAAGGCGACCGGCATGCCGTGCATGTTGCCGGACGGCGAGGTCTCGGGCGAATTGAAGTCGGCATGGGCATCGAGCCAGAGCACGAAGAGCGGCCGGCCGACGTCGGCGGCGTAGCGCGCCATGCCGGAAACGCTGCCCATGGAAAGCGCGTGGTCGCCGCCGAGAATGATGGGGAAGTGGCCCTTGCGCACCGTGTCGTGCACGGAATCGTGCAGCGCGCGGGCAAAGGCTGCGACGATCTGCAGGTTGTTGGCGCCCGCATGGTTGGCAAGGTCACGGGCCGGAAGCGGCTTGACGTCCCCGTCGTCGTGAACCGTGTGGCCAAGGTCGCGCAGAACCGTGTCGATGCCGGCGATGCGGAGCGCTGCCGGCCCCATGGCCGCGCCGCGTCGTCCGGAACCTTCCTCGATGGGTGCGCCGATCAGAGTGATGGTCGTCATGACAGCCCGATTCCTTCTTAAGATAAATCTGTTTGCCCAGATTGGGATTGCGCGGATTATGGCGAAAATGCGCGTCACCAAAAAGATGGAAAACTGCCGATTAGTGAGTTAAAATCGACAGATTGATAAGCACGATATTACAAAGTGACAGCCAGATGGATGATCTCGATCAGGCGCTGATCAGCGCCCTGCGCCAGAATGCGCGCATCCCCGTTTCAACGCTATCGGAAATGACAGGCGTGTCGCGCGCGACAGTCGCCGCCCGCATCGACAGGCTTGTCGCAAACGGCACCATCGCTGCCTTCACCATCCGAACCGGCGCTGAAATTCCGGCGTCGGGCGTGCGCGCCGTCGTCATGATCGAGGTGCACGGCAAGATGGCCGATCGCGTCGCCGAGCAATTGCGCGGCCTGCCGCAGGTCCGGGCGCTGCACAGCACCAACGGCCGCTGGGACTTCATCGCCGAACTCGAGGACCGCGACCTCGTCTCCTTCGACGAGACGCTGCGGCGCATTCGGCTGATTGACGGGATCACCGTGACGGAGACCAATATTCTGTTGAAAACCAGTAAGATGACCGGTGCGTTCTAGCCCAGTCGGGTGCCGCACGTCGACGGGGAAATCGCTGCAATGAGTCGATTTGTTCTTGATTTGTTCCGATGTTTGGCTATGATGACCACCTCACCCAAGATGGAGGATGTCATGGTTGCCAATGGCGGCAGGCTTGCCGATCGGCAAATCTGCGTGAAGCTGTTTGTCAGGCATGGCGACGAGGATCGCGCCATCGCCTTTTACCGGGAAGCGCTCGGGGCCGAGCTCCTGCAACGGCACGAATGGCCGAGCGGAATTCTGACAAGTGCGGATCTCAGGATCGGGGACTCGGTCTTCCGCATTGCCGGAGCCAACCCGCGGCGTGATGCCGAACCCAGGCTCGGCGGGCCGCGCTCTCCGCACGCGCTCGGTACGACAGCGGTCATCCTGGAACTGCACGTGCGTGACGTCGATCGTGTGATCGGTCGGGCGATCGGGGCCGGCGCAAGCCTTCGCAATGCGGCGGAAACGCTGTCGACGGGCGACCGCGTCGGCGCCTTCATCGATCCCTTCGGCCACATCTGGGCGCTGTTCAACGCGCTGGAGGAAGCCGATATTGTCGATCTGAGCATCGAGGCCCGCAATGCCGCTTAAGGCGTTGCGGGCCTTTCTCCATCGGCCGCCATCAGACGAGGGACTTGGTCGCCGCGGCGGATCAGAAAAACTCGTCGAGCAGGCAGTAGAAGTCGCGCCTTTGCGGCTCATCCCTGTCGATGCCATAGAGCTTCAGAAACGGCGAAACCCATTCCTCTCCAAGATTATGGGCGATGCTGCGGCAGGCGAGCGCCAGGTCCTGATAGGGATCGGCGACGCCCAGCCGGCTGCAATCGATGAAGCCGGCGAAACGGCCATTCTTTTCGATGATGTTCGGCAGGCATGCGTCGCCATGGGTGACGACGCGTCGGCGTTCCGGCGGAACGCGGGTTTCCAGTTCGAGAAGAAGGTCGGCGGCCGTGCGGCCGAGCCGCGCCTCGTCGAAGTCGCTCTCGTCGATCAGGCCGGCCCGGGTGCGGGCCCTGGCGATGATGATGCGTTTGTCGATGCCATGATCGAAGGGGCAATCTGCTTCGTCAAGGGCGTGCAGCCGTTTGAGGGCGCCGGCCAGGATGGCGATCTGTTGCGCCGGCGACAGCGTGGTCGATGCAAGGTCGGTGCCCTCGATCGCCTGCAAGAGCAACCAGTTCGTTTCCGAACCGAAGAGGCGGGCAAGGACGGTTGGGCATGCAACGCCTTGCGATGCCAGCCAATCGAGACGAACGGCTTCGTCCGGCAGTTCGGCGAAAGGGCTGCCGGCTTCGATCTTCAGGACCAGCATCGGTCGCTCTGCGTGCTTCAGCAGATAGTTGCTGGATTGCGACTGGCCGAGGCTGTCGCGGCTCCACTGATAACCGGCAACGTGGGCAAGGAACGGCTCTGGTAATTCGATCTTGGGAATTCGCGAGGGCAAGGCAATCACCTGAAACAAGACTGAAAAAATGAGACGCGTGTGCGCGACCGAGTGGCGATGTAGGTCCGGCCCTCCGGCAATTCCATGTCGGTGATGCTGCCGTGTATGCGACTTTGCGGCACAGCCGTTCGATCGCGGCGTCTCTTCGTCGGATCCCGATCAAGCCTTCACAAAGGCGGCCTGAGGCTGAGACGGATTGCGCGCCGGGACGATGGCGTCAGCTCGCGCCAACAAAAAAGGGCCCGCGGATCGGTCCGCGAGCCCGTTGGTCTATGACGGACCTGAAAGGCCGGTGCCTGTGGCGCGTCAGTATTCCTTTTCGAAGAAGATACCGCCCGCGGCCGAGCCGTCGCCGGCGGCCGAGCCCTTGAGCTTCACGCCCTTGCCGACATCGAGATTGATGACCGCCTTGCTCGAGGCGGAATCGGAGCCTTGTTGCAGCTCGATATAGGTCCGGTCGTTCAGGTATTTGCCGGCGCGCACGGAGGCTCCTCCGTTCTCGTCGGTGGTGACATCGAGATCGTCGACGCCCAGCTTGTTGCGCAGGCCGTCGAGCAGCGACGTCGAACCGCCACCGGCCAGTTGGCTGACGGCAGACGCGAGCTGGGCGATCTGGAATGCCGAGAGGTTCGACAGCGACCGGTTGAAGATCAACTGCGCCAGGATTTCGTCCTGCGGCAGCGCCGGCGACGACGAGAAGCCGATCTGCGGATTGTTGGCGAGGCCCGCGACCGAGACGGTGATCGTGGTCGCACCGACGCTTGAGGTCGCCTTGAGATCAAGCGTCGGAATCAGGTCGCCGCCGAAGCCGATGTTGCCGTCGGTGAAGGTCAGGCGCTTGCCGAGGATTTCGAGGCGGCCGCGGCGCATTTCGAAGCCGCCGGAGATGATCGGCTGCACGGCGGTGCCACGGATCGTCAGGTCGCCGCCGAGTTCTGCGTCGATACCACGGCCGCGCACGAAGATCTGGTGGGCGTTGACACCGAGATCGAAGGCGATGACGCCACTCGCATTGGCGCCGGCGGCCGGCGTCTCGTCCTTGCGCAGGTCCTTGACCATCTTCTGCACCTTGGGTGGCGCATTCTTGTGCTTGATGTCGATGGCCGACAGCGAGGTCGGGAGTTTTTCCGGAATGGTGATCGAGGCCTTGCGGATCGTCACCTTGCCGCCGAGCGTCGGGGTCGCGACCAGCGGGCCGGTCAGCGTCATCTCGCCGGCGAGATTGGCGTTGAACAGCGTGCCGTCGACGTAGGTTGCATTGTTGAGCTTGATCGTCAGATTGGCCGGGAAACCGGAGCCCGGCACCGTGCCGACGGTGCCGCTTGCCTCAACCGAGCCACCGGTTGCAAGGTTTGCCGAGAGCTTCGAGATCGTCGCCTGCTTGCCGTCGAGCGCGACATTGGCGGTCAAGTTGTTGAGCGCCAGGTTGCGACGCACGTCGACGAGGCGACCGCCCGAGGTGGTGATGGTGCCGGCGATCTGCGGCGCCTTGGCCGAGCCGGAAATGGCGACATCGACAGTCGCCTGGCCGGTCAGCGTGAAGCCTTGTTGCGCCATCAGATTGGCGATGAGCGCAAAGGGAACATTACCGTTGAACCTCATCGCGATCGGCATGTTGCCGCCGATATCGACGTTGCCGCCGCCCTTGAAGGCAAGGCCCCCGGCACCGGCGAGCGTCGTGTCGAGCGTCACGCGGTTGTTGGCAAACTTGCCGTTGGCCGTGATGTCGAAGGCGGCGACACCGGCGGTGCGGGCGGCAGCGAGCGAGGCACCGGACCATTTGAGGTCGTAGGCGACAACAGGCGCGGACGCCGTGCCATCGACATCGACGGTGCCCGCGATCGTGCCATCCGCACCGAGATCCGGCGCAAAGGCATTGACCAGGGCTGCCGGAAGCGCGTTCAGCTTGGCGGTGATATCGAGCTTTTCACCCGCGGTACCATTGACGGCGATGGTGCCCTTCGATGCCTGGATCGTCAGAGCGTTGAGACGGACGGTGCCGTTTTCGATCGCGACGACCGTCGGCTGGGCGAGCTTCAGCGGAATGCCCTTCGGCGTTGCCCCGAAGGAGGACAGGCGGATCTCGGTGCGGCCCTTGGCACTGGTCAGGTCGCCTTTGGCCGAAAGCGGGCCGCCGTCATATTTTCCGTCGATGGCAAAGCCGGTGCGACCGGCCTGCTGTTCGAAGTTGACGGCAAGGCCAGAGACACGATTTTCGCCTTGCGCGACGGTCTCGGCGCGCACGCTGCCCTTGATGGCAAGCGCTGCAATGTCGGAGATCGTGATGTCGGCGGTCGGCTTGGAAATCGTCAGGGCATCGCGCTTGATGCCGCTGCCGCCGGCCTTGACGACGACGGAGGTGACGCCGTTCGCGGTCTTGACCACCGCGGAACCCTTGAGGTCGCCCGAGGCCTTCTGTCCGGCCATGGCGGCCAGAAGGCCGAGATCGGGCAGGTCGAAATCGATGGTGCCATCAGGCTTGAAATCGGGCGTGAAGCTGACGGATCCGTTGAGCCTGTTCTCGCCGATCTTGGCTTCGAGCACCGGTACCGAGGTGCGGCCGTCCTTGGAAACGACGTCGGCCTTGACGTCGATCGCCTGGCCGTCAAGCGCACCGGTCGCCGTCAGGCTCGCCTGCGGGCTCGACGGATTGGCTTTCGCGTCGGCCTTGACCGTGAGGTCACTGAGCGTGCGTCCGGCAAGCGTCGCGCCGCTCGATGTGAGTTCAGCCTTGATGCCGAGCTCTGCGAGCGGCCCTGTAACGGCTGCGGTAAAATCGGCCTTGCCCTTGGCGTCGGCAAGCAGACGGGCGAGATCGGGCAGGGTGCCCTTGAGATCGGCGGTCAGGTTGCCGGCGGACAAGGCAACGGCGCCAGTCGCTTCGATGGTGCTCGATTTGAGTTCGAGCCCGTCGACGCTTACGCTGCCGTCGCTCGCGGTCTTCACATTGCCGGCAATGGCGATGGTACCTTCGAACTTCTCGGCGGCCGCCGGTGGCAAAGCGGCAGGAATGGCGAAGAGCTTGAAGGCGGCTGAAAGCGCGTTCTCGTCGCGATAGAAGGCGCCCGTGACCGATCCGCCAACGCCGGGGCTTTCGATCGTCACCGGATTGAAGGCGATATTTTCCCTTGTCACCGAAAGGGTGGCATCCACTTTCAGCGGGGCCTGGATCGCACGAGCGAGATTGGCATCGTTGAAGCCGGCTTCGCGCGCTTCGATAATGGTTCTGAGCGGCCCGGACTGTCCTTGAAGGTTAAAGCCATCGCTCCTGGCCGAAAGCCTGACGCCGCCAAGGGTCATATCCGGCACCGACACGGACGCGAGGTCCGCCGCGATATCCAGTATGGCCGCGTGCGCTTCGCCGATCAGCGACAGGTTGACGGTGTTGATCTGCGCGCGCGCCTCGCCTTTTTCGAGCGGCCAGCGGAAATCGATCGCCCCATCGGTGCCGGCGAGCCTTGCCTGCAGGTTGTTGTCGCCCTTGCTGTCAAAGGTGCCGAAGGCGCCGAAGGTCAGCGCACCGGTTCGGATCTGTCCCTTGTCGACGCGCACAAGCCCCTGGCCGTTGAACGAGGCGGCAATGTCCATGCTGGTCTGGCCATCGAACATCGGTCGCAAGGCCGGCGGCATGAGGGAGCCGAAGCCGCCGCCGCCATTAACGGTCAGCCGGTGCATGCCATCGGGTGTCTGCACGTGGCGGCCGTCGAGCTTGAGGATCTCGCTACCGTCGAGGGCGGCCGTCGCGGTGCCGGCCCAGTCGGAAAGCGGTCCTTCGCCGGTGACCTTGACGTTGACCGCCGGTTCGTTCGGCAGGCGCAGGAGTTTCGCGAGCACGCCATTTGAGGGCTCGTCGACGGTGGCCTCGAGCTTGAGTTCGTTGCCCGCCGGATTGAAGACGATGTCGGCCACGGCGCGGGCGTCCGGCCGGTCGCGCTGGGCCGCGGTCAGGGCAAGGGCGATGCTCTCGTTCGTGGCGTTCACCTTGCCGCTCGCCGTCAGGAACTGGTCCTCGCCGGCAATCGCCTTGCCGATCACGATCTCCTTGAGGTCGATCGCATCGATCTTGACGTCGACAGGCAGCACGAAGGTCGACCGGACTTCCTTGGTCTCGGTCGAGGGTATTGGCAGCCGCTCGACGCGCACCATGCCCGCGGAAATCGCGGCTGCATCGAAGCGCATGGTGAGAAGAGCTCTGGGCGACCAGTCGAGCTTGAGGTCGCGCACCTCGGCATAGACACCTTCGCCATCGAACAGCGTGATGCTTCCGGCCGTAAATTCCCCGGTCAAGAGCGCGCTCGGATCGGCGATCCGCACGATCTGGTCGGGCGTTGCCGCATATTTCTCGATCGCCCAGGCGACGACCCTCGCGCCGGGTGTGGTGAAGCCGACGAAGGCGACGAGAAGGAGGGCAACGACCGCAATCACGCCAAGCACACGGAGGCCATAGCGCAGCGTCGTGCGAAGGAAGCGGACGACCTGATTCATGCCTTACCCATAACGCAAGTTGCTCCCAAGCGGAATCGCCGTGGGCAGAAACTATCCGGCAATGACGGCGATTTGCCGGTTTTGGCCGAAGAAGCGGTCCTGATCAGAACGATTGCCCGATACCGGCATAGATGCCGTACTTGGTGCCGCCGGGATATTTGTTGAGCGGCACGGCGAAGTCGAGCCGGATCGGCCCGAAGGGGGTCTGATAGCGAAGGCCGATGCCGGCGCCCGCGCGGATGTCGGAGAAATCGGGTGTCGTCTTCGCCGAGACCGTGCCGGCGTCGATGAAGGGAACGACGCCGATCGTGTCGGTGACGGCGATGCGGGCTTCGAGCGATGCGTTAACGTAGGAGCGGCCGCCGGTCTCCTCATTGTCGGAATTGCGCGGGCCGATCTCCTGGTAGGAGTAGCCGCGCACCGAACCGCCGCCGCCGAGATAGAACCGGCGGTTCGCCGGGATATCTTCGAGCCCGCTGCCGCCGACGAGCATGCCCGCACCGATCTTGCCGGCAAGAACGAAGCGCTTTTCGTCGCCGAGCGCATGGTAACCGGACGCCGACGCCTCGAAGGACGAGAAGAAGGTCTGGCCCTTGATCTCGTAGCTCGGCTTGGCGTTGATCATCGCCCGGTAGCCTTCGGAAGCGTTCAGCTTGTCGTTGCGGGTGTCGCGCACATATTCGAGCGGAATGGCGGCGGTCAGATAGGAGTTCGAGCCAAAGGCGTCGTCGATGTTGGCCCAGCTGAGCTCGCCGCCGCCGGAGAACGTATCGGTATCCGAGAGCTCGAAGGTGGCGCCCGCCGCAGCCGTCAGGATCTTGGCGCGGTAGGCGTCGGGATCCTGGATGTTGGCCTTGAGACTGGCGGTGAAGGTCGAGGCGGGACCGAAGGCGCCGGGCTTGGCAAAGAGGATGCCGACCGAGTAGTCGAGCTTGTCCAGTTCCTTGGTCTCGCCGATGCGATCGACCGAACCTTCGATGCGCAGCGATTCAGCGCGGCCGAAGAGATTGCGGTGCCCCCAATAGCCCGAGAGACCGAGGCCATCGGTGGTCGACACTTGGGCGCCGAAACCGAAATACTTGTGCTTGCCCTCTGAGACCTCGATCTTCATCGGCAGCGATCCGTCCGGCGAAAGCGCGTTGGCTTCCTTGATGGTGACGCTCGAAAATACGCCGAGCTGGCGCAGCCGTTCGGATGCCTTGCGAATGTCCTCAGGCGAATAGGGCCGGCCTTCGTTCAGCCGCGAATAATCACGCACGAAGCCCGGGTCGACGGTTTTCGTGCCGCCGACCGTGACCTCGCCGACGGGGGCAACCGGTCCGCCGCTGGCGCCGATGACGATGTCGACGGTGGAGTTGGCGTGGTTGGCGACAGCGCTGCGCTCGGTCAGCTTGGCCAGCGGGCGGCCCTGCTCGCGCAGGTCGTTCACGACCTTTTCGCCGGCCTTGATGATCAGCGTCGAGTCGGCGCGCGCGCCCGCGGGCAGACCATAGTCGTCCGGATTGAAGCCGGCCGCATCGCCTTCGAACTTGACCGAACCGACCTTGAAGACAGGTCCCGGCGTCACGGTAACAGTGACCGGGATCGGCTTTCCGTCCGGAAACGAGGGATCCGGCGGCAGGCTGTCGATGTCCTGACCGTTGATGCGAATGGCGATGGTGCCGCCGTAGCGGGCCTTTTCATAGAGTGCTGCGAGCAGCCGGTCGCGGTCATCGCGCGCGCGGATCGCCAGGCCGAGATCGCCGGAGACGGGCTTCTCCTGCCCCTGGACCAGCTGCGAGGCGTTCTCCAGTGCTTCCTTCAGTTCCTTGTCTTCGGTGCCGTCGTCAAAGGTCAGCGTGTAGTTGACGGGGTCGATGACCTGCGCCTCTTCCTCGTCGCTTTCGAAGAATTTCATGCCGAAGAGCTTGAAGGCATGGGCCTTTCCGGCGGAAATCGGGCCAAGCGCGCACGAAAAGGCAACAGCAAACGCAGTCGCTGCCTTCCAGTACGCAATACTCGACCGTGGTGGGGACATTCGCTTCCGCATCCCGTCTTCAGGCGACCCAATACAAACTGCCTGCTTATGCGGCCGGGTCACTATCGCATGCCTAAGGTTTTCCATCTGTTAACGATGACGGCCTGGATCATCCACCCCCGATGCCGAGATTCCGTGCCGATTTCTTCGAAAAAGCGCGGGAATGTTGTCAAGGCAGCACAACAATCGGCACCAGAACGGTGGCGACGCGTCACGCGCGCCGCCGCTTTTGCGGTTTTTTTGGCCACGCCCGTTGCGCCCTTTTCCGGGCTCAAGCGGTCTCCGGCAGAGCGCGCAGGTGCGGCACGCGCGAAACGATGATGACGAGAAACTGGATGAGGAAACCAAGGCCTGCGACCGCGAGGCAGGCTTCGACGCCGAAACGGGTGGCAACAAGCGCCCCAACCGCCGCCCCGATCGGACGCGCGCCGAACGTCGCCGTCGTGACGAAGGCGGACACCCGGCCGAGCATGGCGTTCGGCGTGACTGCCTGCCGAAGCGTGAGGGTGGCGATCGACCAGAGCACCGGCCCTGCGCCGAACAGAAAGAAGCTCAATCCTGCAAGGATGCCCAACGGCGTCCAGATCGTCGCGAGCATGACCAGGGCTGCCGCGAGGCCGCCGAGCGGGCCAAGCACGATCATCGCACCGAACGGGATCCGGCGCGCGATGGCCGGGGCGGCAAGGGCCCCAACCATCATGCCGGCGCCATAGATGCCGAGCGTGACGCCGACGCCCGTGGCGCTCAGGCCGAGGTTTTGAATGGCGTAGGCGACGTAGACGGCCTGCAGCACGAACCAAGACGTGTTGAAGACGACGGCCGTGACGAGGATCGGCCTCAGCAGCGGATGGCCGGCAAGGAAACGCGCGCCCTCGGCCAGATCATGAAGCAGCCTGCGCCTTGTCGGGGCGGATCGGGATGGGTCGCCAAGGCCGGCAAGCAGCATGACCGCAAGAACAGAAAGCGCTGTTGCGGCGACATAGGCGAGCGATGCGCCCGTCAAGGCGACGATGGTGCCGCCGATCGCAGGCCCGCCGGAATAGGCAAGGCTGCGGGCAAGTTCCAGCCAGCGGTTGGCGTCGGACAGCTGGTGGCGGGGCACGATCGCCGGCACCAGGGCGGGGGCCGCGACGTTGTAGCAAACCGTGCCGATCGCTCCGATGAAACCCATGACCGCGAGAAGCGGCAGGTTCAAGACCCCGCCGATCATCAGCAGGAGGGTAGCTGCGAGCGATGCTGTACGCAGCATTTCCGAGGAGATCATCAGCCTCAGCCGCGACGCGCGATCGGCAACGAGACCGGCGGGAATGGACAACAGCAGAAAGGGAAGTGTCTGGGCCATCTGCAGCCAGCCGGTTTCCGCCGGGCCGGCAGAGAGCAGGAGGACGGCGGCGAGCGGCGCTGCGGCAAGCGCCATCTGCTCGGAAAACTGGGCAGACAGGTTGGACCAGCCGATCCGCTTGAAGGCCGGCGGCAGTTTTTCTTCTGGTAACGTCGACATGGAGAGGACCTCGAACACGGTTTGTCGAATCCAGCAGAAAGGAATGCGCCATCGGCCGCCACCCGATTCCGGCGCTTGGCCGAAGGCGTTGTGTTTTCCGGATCAAGCATTGCGGCAACGAAAAACCCCCTCGCGGCCGTCAGCCGGGAGGGGGTGATTTCGCGCCGACCCACGGTGCGGCTCATGCCGCCACCGGGGTGGACCGCCCGTCGCTTAGCGCGGGCAGGAGTCGATGTAGCGGCGGCCGTAGCGGTCGCGGTAGTAGCACTGGCCCGGCTGTTCGGTGACATTGCCGATGACCGCACCGGAAACGCCGCCGATGGCCGCGCCGACCGCTGCGCCACGGACGTCGCCGGTGACCGCGCCGCCGATGATCGCGCCGGAAACGGCACCGATGCCGGCGCCTTTTTCCGTCTGGGTGCAGCTTGCGACCGCCAGGGCGACCAGCACAAGTGCGATGGCTTTCTTCATGTTGTTCTCTCCGATGTCTACGGATCTCAAGCCTGTCGCTCGGTCCGTCCCGTGGATGATGGCGAAGCCGGGCACATCCCGCTCCACCTGAACTTGCAAACCGGAAAATACGCCGCGTCCCGCGAAAGTCTACCGGGGTCCCGGCGGTTTCTTCCCGCGTGCAAGATAAGGATATCGTTCCTGAACGGGACA
>NZ_DASYGZ010000028.1:0-32285 GCF_035999135.1 Ensifer sp. | reverse complement strand
CGCTGCGCGCGACGCCGAAGCCTTCAACACGTTCCTCAAGGGCCAGGGCTTTGAAACCGACCTGGTGCTCAACGCCGACCGCCGGGGACTTGCCGGCGCCCTCTCGAATTTCTCGCGCAAGATCGGGCCGGACGACACGGCTCTGTTCTATTACGCCGGCCACGGCATGCAACTGCGCGGCGAGAATTTCCTTGTCGGCACCGATGCCAAGCTTGAAAGCGAGTTCGACGTGCCGGCCGAGACCGTGGCGCTGTCGGAAATCATCGGCGCGCTCGAAAAGCGCGCGCGCATATCCATGGTCTTCCTCGATGCCTGCCGCAACAATCCACTCGCCGAGAAGCTGACGCGCGAGGTGGAAGGCGCCACCCGAGGTGCTGCGACACGGGGGCTTGCGCCGATCGAGACGCAGAGCGGCGGCACGCTGGTCGCTTTCGCCGCTGCGCCCGGACAGGTCGCCGCCGACGGCACCGACGGGCACTCGCCGTTCACCCGGGCGCTGATCGCCAATCTCTCGGGCGCCGGTCTCGAAGTCGGCACCGCCTTCAAGCGGGTCGTGCGCGACGTGCGCAAGGAAACTAAGGGCAAGCAGCAGCCGCAGATCCTCTCCTCCCTGTCGCTCGAGTTCTACTTCGGGCCGGAAACGGCGATGCCGCAACCGCAGGCCGTCCAGCCATCACTGGCGGTGCCGGCTGTGGCCGTGCCGGCCGCCGACCCCGAGGCGCTTGAGGCAGAAAAGGACTTCAAGAAGGCGTTGAGGGTCGGCACCCCGCGCATCTGGCACTTCTTCATCGAAAAGCACCGGAGCGGCGAATACGCGCAACTCGCGCGCCAGACGCTTTCGCAGATCGAGCCGGCTGCCACGCGCAACCAGTCGCATCTGCCGCAGTCCGTCGAGGCGCGGCTGTTGCCAGACACCGACAGGCGGCGAGACGTCCAGCTGGCGCTCGCCGCGCGCGGGTTCGACGCCGGCACCGCCGACGGCGTCTTCGGCGCCAAGACACGCGACGCGATCAAAAACTACCAGAACACCAAGGGTCAGGGCGGCTCGCGCTTCATCACCGAAAAGACGGCGGAAGCGCTCGGCGTCAAGGTGAACCTTGCCGCAGAGGGCATCTACAGTTCCGCGACCGCGCGGGGCTACGACATCAAAGACCTGACCGGACTGGAAACGGACGAACGCGTCCTTGCCGCCGTCAAGTGTCTCAGAGAGGAGCCATCGGTCTACGGAGCATTCGCAGGGCACCTTTACGTCGCTGTGCGAACGGGACCGACGCGCGCAGCCTATGCGCAGGAGCTCGCCAAGACCTGCGGCGCCCACCTCGCCTCGATTACATCGGACGCCGAGAACACTTTCATCGCGTCTCTGTTCAACGCCGATCAGGACTTCTTCGACATGGGCTTCTACGCCCCGGACAGCATCAGCTACAAGGTCGGGCCGTGGATCGGCCTGGTGCAGGATCCGCAGGGCAAGGAGCCTAAAGGCGGCTGGCATTGGGGAAACGGCGAGGCGATGACGTACGCGAAATGGTTCCCCGGTGCGCCGAACGAGTTCCAGCCGGGCAACGATCTGGCGATGTACTACACCCAGCGCTCGGGCCGGCTCGACATGAAGGGCACCTACACCAATACGTGGCAGGACATGGGGCTCAACAACATGAGCCCGAGCCTTGTCCTGGAATTCGAATGACAGTCCGCATCGTCCAGGGGATCGGAGACAGATCATGACATGGCGCACAAGGCTGACATGCCGGATCCTGTCGGCCATGATCGCCCTCTTTGTCGCCGGGCAGGTTCTCGCCGACGACGGCAAACGGCTGGCGTTGATCGTCGGCATGACGGATTACGTCGCGGCGGGCGTGTTGCCGAACGCCGTGCGCGATGCCGAGGCGTTTGATGCCTACCTTAGGGAACAGGGCTTTGACACCGACCTCGTGCTCAACGCCAACCGCCGGGGCCTTGCCGAGGCGCTTGCGCGGTTTTCGCGCAAGATCGGGCCTGAGGATGTCGCGCTGTTTTACTATGCCGGGCACGGCATGCAGCTGCACGGCGAGAACTTCCTTGTCGGCACGGATGCGAAGCTCGAAAGCGAATTCGATGTGCCCGGTGAAACCATGGCCCTTTCCGAGATCGTCAACGCGCTCGAAAAACGCGCCCGGATCTCGCTCGTCTTCCTCGACGCCTGCCGCAACAATCCGCTGGCCGACCGGCTCAACCGCGAAGTCGAAGGCGCCAGCCGTGGGGCCGCAACGCGAGGGCTTGCGCCGGTCGAGACCAAAAGCGCCGGTACGCTCGTCGCGTTCGCTGCAGCGCCCGGCCAGGTCGCAGCCGACGGTACAGACGGGCACTCGCCGTTCACCCGCGCGCTGATCGCCCATCTTGCCGGTCCCGGCCTTGAAATCGGCACCGCCTTCAAGCGGGTGATCCGGGCGGTGCGCCTGGAAACGGGCGGGAAACAGTCGCCGCAGATCCTGTCGTCGCTCGATCTGGAATTCTATCTGAATCAGGACGGCCCCAACCTAGGCACGGTCAAAACAGAGCCCGCCCAACCGACTGTGCCGGCCGTGGACATCGCCGCAGTCGATTTCGCCAAGGCGATGCGCGTCGATACGATCCGGACGTGGAAGCGGTTCATCGGCAAACATGGCGACAGCAGCTACGCGGACGCGGCACGGCAGTCCGTTCAGCGCCTCGCAGCAAGCGACACCTTGAAATCGCCTCTTGTCGCAATGGCACAGGAGCAGAAACTCTTCGACAGCAAGGAGAAGCTTTCGTCAGCCCAGGAAGCCTTGCGCCGCGAGGGCTTCGATACGGGCCAGACGGACGGCACGCTCGGTGGCCAGACGCGCCGGGCGGTTACGTCGTTTCAAACCGCACGGGGCCTGATCCAGTCGGGCTTTCTCGATCAGGAAACGAGCGCAGCACTCGGCCTCGGCTTTGCCCATGTCGACCATCAGGTCCTCTCTGCCGCCATTGCGCGCCGCTATGAGGCCGCCGATCTCGAGGGCCTTGAGGACGAGGCGATCGTATCTGTCGTGCGCTGCCTTGCCTCATTTTCGTTGACCTACGGCATGTTCGATGGGCACGTTTACGCGGCAGCCTATGGCACGCGGCAAGTCGACTGGCAGGAAGCAAGGGCGACGGCCGAGCGTTGCGGCGGCCACCTGGCAACAATTGGCGACAGCGACGAGAACGCGTTCGTCGCCTCCCTCGTCAACGCGGACACGCGGTTCTTCGACAGCCTGTTTGAAGGCGGCGAACATCGCCGCGTCGGACCCTGGATCGGTTTTGTCAACGAGAACGGCGCTGCCGATGCCTGGGCCTGGACGACGGGGGCTGCCGTTGCCTACGACAAATGGTTCAGGCGCCCGCCGGCGAAAGTGGGTGCGGCGACGCTCTATGCTGCCTACCGCGCCGACAAGGTGCCCAAGGCATCCTATATCGACACTTGGGAAGCACGCGACCCGTCACGGCCGGCACCAGGCTTCATCGCCGAGTTCGAATAGAGCAATTCCAAGAAAAGTGTACAACGGTTTTCCGTCCGAAATTGCGTAATAACAAAGAGTTAGATCCTCTCAATGTTCGATGAAACAATGAGAGGATCCGGGTTCAGACCACTTCGCGCAGGCGTTCCGCCGTCTGCAGGTCGACGGAGACGAGCTGCGAAACGCCCTGCTCGGCCATCGTCACGCCGAACAGGCGGTTCATGCGGGCCATGGTGATCGGATTGTGGGTGATGATGATGAAGCGGGTTTCGGTCGATGCCGCCATCTCGTCCATCAGGTTGCAATAGCGCTCGACGTTGTGGTCGTCGAGCGGGGCGTCGACTTCGTCGAGAACGCAGATCGGTGCCGGATTGGTGAGGAACACCGCGAAGATCAGCGCCATCGCCGTCAGCGCCTGCTCGCCGCCGGAAAGCAGCGTCATCGTCTGCGGCTTCTTGCCCGGCGGGCGGGCGAGGATTTCAAGGCCCGCTTCCAGCGGATCGTCGCTCTCGATCAGTTGCAGTTCTGCCGTGCCGCCGCCGAAGAGATGGGTGAACAGCCGCTGGAACTGCACGTTGACCACGTCGAAAGCGGCGATCAGCCGCTCGCGGCCCTCACGGTTGAGGTTCTGGATCGCGCTTCGCAGCTTGCGGATCGCCTCGATGACGTCATCGCGCTCCTTCAAAAGCAGGGCGAGTTTTTCGGAGAGCTCCTTCTGCTCCTCCTCGGCGCGCAGGTTGACGGCGCCAAGCCGCTCCCGTTCGATCTTCAGCCGTTCGAGTTCGCGTTCGATATTGCGCATATCCGGCAGCGCCTCGTCGACGGCAAGCCCGGTCAGGCGCATCACCTCATGCGGGGCGCAGGAGAGCGCTTCCTGGATGCGGGCCTCGATCTCGACACGGCGTTCGCGCGCGGAGACCAGGCGCTCCTCTGCACGGCCGCGTTTTTCGCGCGATTCCGCCAGTTCGGAAAGCGCGGTCGCCGCCAGCCGGTCGGCCTCGCGCTGCCGGTTTTCGGCCTCGGCAAGCAGGTCGGCCGCCTCGCGACGCGCCGCTTCTGCCTTCTGCAACTCGTTCATCAGCGCACGGCGCTTGTCCTCGAACTCGTCAGGCGCGTCGATCAGCTCTTCCACCTCGTCGCGGGCTTCCGCCTCGCGGTCCCTGAGCGTCGCAATATGGTCCTCGGCGCTTGCGGCGCGCGCCTTCCAGGTCTGGCGTTCGGCGGCGATCGCGGTGATACGCCGCTGGCGGGCCTCGTTTTCGCGCGCCAATCCGTCATGGGCGGCGCGGCACTCGGCAACGGCGGCGCGATCGGTGGCGACATCGGCCGTCTGGGCGCGCAGCTTCAGTTCGAGTTCAGACAGGTCCGGCGCATCGGCCAAGGCGTCGTTGGCGGTCTCGATCTGTTCGGCCACTTCCTCGACCTGAACCTCGATCTGGCTTCGGGTCTCCGCAAGCACGGCCCGCCGGCGCGCGAGGTCTCCGGATGCCCGCTCTGCGGCCGCCAGCGCATCGCGCGCCTCGGCGACCTGTCGCGTGATCATGCGCTGGGCGTCACGCGCAAACCGCAGGCGCTCGTCTTCGGCGCGAATGCGCGCGCTTGCCTCGGCAAGTTCGGCCTCGGCGCGGGCAAGCGTATCGGCGGCATCCTCTGCTTCCGCATCGAGCTCGCCCAAGCGGTTCTTCTGGGCTAGCCGCAAGGCGGCCGCGCTCGGCGCCTCGGAGCCGGTAACATGGCCATCCCAGCGCCAGACCGCCCCTTGCTTGGTCACAAGGCTCTGGCCGGGCTTGAGCAGTGGCAGCAAGCGTTCGGCATCCGCCTCGCTTGCGACGATGCCGACCTGTCTGAGGGCGCGAGTCAAGGCATCCGGCGCTTTCACATGGGCTGCAAGCGCGCTCACGCCTTCGGGCAAGGCAGCGTCGCCCGCGTGATCGCCGGGCAGGCGCCAATGGGCAGGGGCAGCTTCGTCGAGTGGCGAATCCAGATCGTCGCCAAGGGCAGCGCCGAGCGCAGTTTCAAACCCGCGATCGACCTTCATGTCCTCGACAACCGCGTGATAGGCGCCACCGGCGACCGCCTCCAGCATGCGCCGGATGGTGCGCGCTTCGGTCTCGATGCCGTTCAGCGCAGCGCGGGCGCGGTCGACGGGCGGACGTGCTTCACCCTCGGTGCGCCGCGCGTCGGCAAGCGCCTCCTCGATCGCAAGCACGTTGGCTTCGGCTTCTTCCAGCGCCGCCTCGGCGACCTCCACCTGTCCCTGTTTTTCGTGCGGATCGGGAAGGGCCGCCATCTGGCGATCGAGTTCATCGAGGTCGCGCGACTGATCGCCCAGTTGCCGGGCAAGCCGGGCTTGCCGTTCCGAGAGGTCGCGCAGCGCCCGTTCCAGCTGGTTGCGGCCGGCCTGGGCCTCCGCGCGTTCGGCCGTCAGTCGTGCCAGCTCGGCTTCGCTGCCAGCGAGTTTTTCATGGGCCTCTTCCAGTCGCTCGCGCGCTTCAAAAGCGCGATCGTCGGCCTCGGCCAGCATGTCGCTGAGCTCGGCCTCCTCCTCGTCGAGGCGGGACAGGATCCCGGCATTGTCGACGACGAGCCGTTCTTCGCGGGTGATGTCTTCGGCAAGCTGCGCGAGGCGCCGCTGCAACTCGTCGCGCCTACGCAGGATGCGGCCCGCATCTTCTTCGAGCTGCGAGCGCGCAATCTGCAGGCGCTGGAGGGCGGCAGCGAACTTCGCTTCGTTCTCGCGCAGTTCCGGCAGCTTCAGGCTGGCGATCGCCTGGTCCTTGGCCGCCTGCATCTGCAGCTGGGCCTTTTCGGCAACCAGCGCAGTCACCTGGTTCAGCTGGCTCGTCGCCTCGGCTTCCGCCTCCTTGGCCTGCACCCAGCGGATATGGAAGAGAATCGCTTCGTGCTTGCGGATATCGGCCGAGAGCATCTTGAAGCGGTTGGCCTGGCGCGACTGGCGCTTCAGGCTTTCGATCTGGCTTTCGAGCTGCGAGGTGACGTCATCGAGGCGTTCGAGATTGGTCTCGGCGGCGCGCAGGCGCAGTTCCGCCTCGTGGCGACGGGAGTGCAGGCCGGAGATGCCGGCCGCCTCTTCGAGAAGCTGGCGGCGCGCCTGCGGCTTGGCAGCGATCAGTTCGCCGATGCGACCCTGCCCGACCATCGACGGCGAGCGCGCGCCGGTCGAGGCGTCGGCGAAGAGAAGCTGCACGTCCTTGGCACGCGCCTCCTTGCCGTTGATCCTGTAGACCGACCCCTGCTCGCGCTCGATGCGGCGCGTCACCTGGATCTCGTCGCTGTCGTTGAAGGCAGCCGGAGCGGTACGGTCGCTGTTGTCGAGGTAGAGCCCGACTTCGGCGGTGTTGCGCGCCGGGCGATTGCCGGATCCGGAAAAGATCACGTCGTCCATGCCGGACGCGCGCATGTTCTTGTAGGAGTTCTCCCCCATCACCCAGCGCAGCGCTTCGACGAGGTTCGACTTGCCGCAGCCATTCGGCCCGACGACCCCGGTCAGGCCCCGCTCGATGATGAATTCGGTGGGTTCGACGAAGGACTTGAAGCCAAGCAGGCGCAGCTTGTTGAACTTCATGCTGGCGACACTGGAGCGATGGCATACCCCCCTCTGCCGTCACTCCGAACGAAAAAAACGGGCGCACAGCCGCCGCCGTCGCCCGTTTTCAGGAAAAGCGAAGGATCAGAGCTTGCTGTCGATGAGGGCCGACATAACGTCAACCGACATGTCCCCCGAATAGTGCTCTCCATTGACGAAGAAGGTCGGCGTCGACTGAACGCCAAAATCCTTTGCGCCGCGCTGCATTACAGCGTTCACATCATCCAGAAGTTTTTGGTTCGTCAAGCAGGCCTCGAAGCTCTCCTGTGTAAAACCGGCGAGTTTGGACATCTGCAGCAGCGCATCGCGGCCGTTCTGGGCTGCGGCCCACTGCTGCTGCTGCTTGAACAGCATCGAGATCATCGGGAAGTACTGGCCCTCCGGGGCGCAGCGAGCCAGCATGAAGGCAGCCGCCGCCCGCGGATCGAACGGGAATTCGCGCAGAACGAAGCGAACCTTGCCGCTGTCGACATACTTGGTCTTGATCGCTTCGAAGGTGTTGTTGTGGAAAGCCGCGCAATGCGGGCAGGTCATCGACATGTACTCGACGATGGTCACCGGCGCGTTGGCGTCGCCGATTGCCATTTCCGGCAGTGCGCCAGGCTCCATCAGCTTGGCGGCATCAACGGAGCCTTCCGACGAGGGAAGCTCGACCTTGACCGGAGCAGCGGTCGACTGTGCGACTTCGGTGGTTGCGGCGGCAGGCTTCGCCTCGGTGGCGGCCGGAGCAGCGGTCGTCGACGCGGTGGTGGTCGCGTCCGTTGCCGGCTTGGTCTCAGCCTTGGCGGCGGTTTCGGTGGTCGCAGCCGGGGCGGACGACGCCGCTTCCTTCTTGTCGTCGCTGCAGGCGACAAGCACCAGGGCGACGGTTGCGACGGCGGCACCGCTGAGCAGGCGCTTGGTAAGGTTCATTGCGGAAGCGGACATGATTTGACCCGTGTTCGGAGGGAATTGCAGTGCGGATTCGATATCTTGCCGCGAAGAGGGCGGCAAGTGGCCGGTCGTCAACAGAATTCAAAGAATTGTGACCGGCCGATGGCTCGGCTGAAGCGCGTGGCGATCTTTCAGACGCGTCGCGCCTCCGGTTTCGCATGCCGTTGTCGCAAACCCGCTTAACGCGCTTGCGGACATGCCTTAGCGGCGGCGTGGATTGAGAACAGCCGTGCCCAGCCTTCGCAGAGCCGCCTTCAGCTCCTCGCTCTCTATGCCCTCAACCATCGCCTCGAGCCGCCGGGCGGGTTCGCCGGTCAGCGGCTTGGGCTTGCCGCGATGCTTCACCTGCGGCGACACGGGCTTTTGCACGATGCGCAATTGCCCGATGGCGTAGAAGCCGAAGAAGCCGTTGATGCGCTGGATCAGCTCGCCCTGGGCATGGGTCAGGAAAAGGGCGCGTGCGCCTTCGCAGGCGACCGTCAGGACACCCGGCTGATGACCGCCCTCGCCCGAGATCTCGGATGCGCGGCGCGGCCAGGCGATCTTTTCCGGCCGGGTGCAATCGGCAAATTCCTCGCCGGCGATCTCGTCCCAGGAGCCGAGCAGCATGGTGTTGATGCCCGCGCGCTTGGCGAGCACCGGGTCGATCAGGCCGTTGGCGACCTCGCTAATCTGAACCACGCCCTTGCGGGTCTTCTGCTCGCGCACGGAGACTGTCTTTCTGTATGCAACGTCGATTGAGCCTTGATGACACGGCTCTGCTTCGCCAAGTATAGGCCGGAAAGAGAACTCCCGGCAAATCATGCACGATACGATACCGGCGGCGGACGCCGCACCCCTTCTGCTTCACTGGTACGACAGGCACCACCGCGACCTGCCCTGGCGGGTCTCGCCGCCAATGTCTGCACGCGGGATCATCGCCGATCCCTATCACGTCTGGCTGTCGGAGGTGATGCTGCAGCAGACGACAGTCCAGGCAGTGAAGGCCTACTTCCAGAAATTCCTGTCGCTGTGGCCAACGGTCGGGGCGCTCGCGCGCGCCGACAACGAGGACGTGATGAAGGCTTGGGCGGGGCTTGGCTATTACGCCCGCGCCCGCAACCTGAAGAAATGCGCCGAAGCCGTCGCAAGCGAACATGGCGGCCGCTTCCCCGACACCGAAGAGGGGTTGAAGACGCTGCCGGGCATTGGCGACTATACGGCGGCGGCTGTCGCGGCCATTGCCTTCGACCGCAAGAGCGCGGTGCTCGACGGCAATGTCGAGCGAGTGATCTCGCGGCTCTACGCGATCGAAACGCCGCTGCCGGCGGCAAAGCCGGAGATGCGGGCGAAAGTAGCACTGCTGACGCCGGACGAGCGGCCGGGCGATTTCGCCCAGGCGATGATGGATCTGGGCGCCACGATCTGCACGCCCAAGCGCCCCGCCTGTTCGCTCTGTCCCTTCCGCGCCCATTGTCGGGCACTCGTCGTTGCCGATCCGGAGACCTTTCCGCGCAAGGCAAAGAAGAAGGAGAAGCCGTTGCGCCGCGGCGCCGCCTTTGTCGCGATCGATGCCAACAACGCCGTCTATCTGCGCAAGCGCGTCGAGAGCGGTCTGCTTGGCGGCATGACGGAAGTGCCGGGCACCGACTGGACCTCGCGAAAGGACGGCGATACCTCGCTTGCCTCCCAGCCCTTTGCCGCATCCTGGGAAGACTGCGGCGCGATCAGCCACGTGTTCACGCATTTCGAGTTGCGTCTTTCGGTCTACCGGGCCAATGTCGCGCGCGCCGAAACCGGGGGCAACGGCTGGTGGGAACCGGTCGACACCCTTGGGGCACAGGCGTTGCCGACGGTCATGAAGAAGGCGATCGCCCAGGCGATCCCGGACGCCTTCAAGGCCGAACGTTGAGCCAAGTCAAGGATACAGACATGAGCAGCATCGAGATCCGTCACATCGTCTTCGACATCGGCAAGGTGCTGATCCACTACGATCCCAACCTGCCCTACAGCCGCATCATACCCGATGAAGCGGAACGGGAATGGTTCTTCGCCAATATCTGCACCCACGACTGGAACATCGAGCAGGACCGAGGCCGGCCGTGGGAAGAAGCCGAAGCGCTGCTGATCAGGGATTTCCCCGATCGCGAAGAGCACATCCGCGCCTTCCGCAAGCACTGGCAGGAAATGGTGCCGCATGCCTATGTCGAAACGGTCTGCCTGATGGAGCGGCTGATCGCGGAAGGCCGCGACGTGACGATGCTGACGAACTTCGCCTCCGACACGTTCCGTGAGGCCCAGCAGCTCTATCCGTTCCTGACCCTGCCGCGCGGCGTCACGGTTTCGGGTGACGTCAAGCTGATCAAGCCCGACATCGCGATCTACGAAAAGCATACCCGGACCTTCGACCTTACCCCATCGGCGACCCTCTTCATCGACGACAGCGTGCCCAACGTCGCAGCTGCCCGCGTCGCCGGCTGGCACGCGGTCCATTTCGTCGATCCGGAAAAGCTGAAGGTCGACCTCGCGGCCTACGGCCTTCATCCCTAGGACAGGCTTGGCCGTCGATCGCCGGATGCCTCACCGCGTCCGGCGGCACGATTTCGCCACGAATCGCCAGCACTACCTGTGATTGTTTCATCGCAGGAGTACTCTATGAATAATTTAGAATTTTCCGTGATCCGTGACGGCGCTGCCAAGGATGCGCTCGTCAGCGAGTTCTATGCGAGGACCGAGACCAGCTTTCGCGACGAGGTTTCGCCGCAAGAGTTCGCGGAACGCTTCTCGCATTCCCGCTTCATTGTCGCCCGACGCGATCAGGAACTGGCCGGCTGGATCACCCTTCCAGCACCCACACACGGCGACGAGGACACAGCCGATCCGGGCTTGCTGGCCATGCCGCAGCACGATCTGCATGATCCTGAAATTCTGACGCAGCTCTTCCGGCTTGCAGCCATCGAGGCAGGTCCGCAGGGCATCAAATGGCATTCCCGAACAACCGCCCACAACCAGCAGGTCGTGGAAATGACCGGTGCGGTCGTGCTTCGCGACCTGTTCAGGACCTGGCAAGCGCCGCGCGAGCGCTGGCAGGACGCAACCGTGGCGGACGGAGCCGTCGTCCACGCAGTCCACGCGCCCCTTCCCGATGACCTCCTCGCCAAGTACCTGGATTTCCTGACACGCGCGGGCATATCGAACTGCAATGGAGAGACCTGCACCACGAGCTGGGATGCGGGCGCGGTCGCCCAGAGCGTCGCAGACAGGGATGCGGGCGGGCTGCTCATGCAGATGCTGGAACATCGTGACCTCGTCGTCGCCGAGGCCTATGCCTTTGTCTGGAGCGATGAAATGATGATCAACATCAGCGAACACGAAGCCGCTGCTTCCGGGCTGGTCGCCTTGGTCGCCGCCCTCATTCAACGCATTCCCGCCGCGCATCCCGAAATCGGCATTGCCACGGTCGAACTGCAGGAGGACGAAAGAGCGCGCCTCGAGCCCGTGCTCGCTGCCTGCGGCTTTGAAGACAAGGGGCCGCGCACGCTCTTCCATTTGCGGCCACGAGCCGAAGCATCACGCAGCAGCTGATATGAAATACAAACGCCCGGAACCCGTCTTGAGGATTCCGGGCGTTTAAAGCGCTCCTTCCGGGACTGAAGGTACAAAAACCAGTCGGAGCGCTTTTCGAAGGATCGGGCGGAACTGGTTGATCAGTTCAGTTTTGCCAGATCATTTCGAATGACGGTTCTGAGATCGTCGATGGGCTTCAGGGTGTTCCCATCTTCGAAATGCCAGAATGTCCATCCGTTGCATGCATCAAGCCCCTGGACCTTGGCGCCCAGACGATGAATTGAGCCGGCCTCGCCGCCGGAAGCGACCGTGCCGTCGGCGCGAACGATCGCGCTGTAGCGACGCTTGGCGTCCGTCAGCACCGTGCCGGGCTTGATCAGGCCGCTTTCGATCAGCGTGTTGAACGCGACGCGCGGCTCGGCCTTCTTGCCGGTCATGACCGACAACATCGCCTTGCCGAGCGGTTCGACCGCGTCGATGCGCGCCGAAGCCGCGTCGATGTAATCCTGCTCGCGCTCGATGCCGACGAAATGGCGGCCGAGGCGTTTGGCGACGGCGCCGGTGGTGCCGGAACCGAAGAAGGGATCGAGAATGACGTCGCCCGGCTTGGTCGAGGCCATCATGATGCGGGCAAGCAGCGCTTCCGGCTTCTGCGTCGGATGCACCTTCTTGCCGTCGTCGTCCTTCAGCCGCTCGTGGCCCGAGCAGATCGGGAACAGCCAGTCGGAGCGCATCTGCACGTCGTCGTTGGCAGCCTTCATAGCATCGTAGTTGAAGGTGTAACCCTTGGCGTTGGCGTTCGGCGTCGCCCAGATCAGCGTCTCGTGGGCGTTCTGGAACCGGCGGCCCTTGAAGTTCGGCATCGGGTTGGTCTTGCGCCAGATGATGTCGTTGAGGATCCAGAAATGCAGGTCCTGCAGGATCGCGCCAACGCGGAAAATGTTGTGGTAGGAACCGATGACCCAGAGTGTGCCGGTCGGCTTCAAGACGCGACGGCAGGCGAGCAGCCAGGCGCGGGTGAAGGCGTCATAGGCTTCGAACGAGGCGAACTGGTCCCATTCGTCGTCGACGGCATCGACCACCGACTGATCGGGGCGGGTCAGCATGCCGCCGAGCTGGAGATTGTAGGGCGGGTCGGCGAAGACGACGTCGACCGAATTGTCGGGAAGCGCATTGAGCGCGGCCACGCAGTCACCCTTGATGATGGTGTCGAGCCAGCCCTGCGGACGGGGGGAGCGGGAGACTTCGGCAAGCGAAACAACAGAAGACATGGACAACTCGCAAATACGCTTACTCGGAACGGACTATGGAGCTTATGGTTACCGAAGATGGTTACCAATTGCTGAAGGCCGTTCCGAAAAAGTTCGCAGTCACACCATGTTAGCGACCTCTTCTGGAGCAGTCGTTTACTTGGCGTCGTGAAAAGCGCGGCTGTCGGCCGGCGCTTCGTGACGCTCGTTCATGCCATAGTCGCGCACGACCGGCGCAATGCGCAGACGGTAGTCGGCAAAAACGCCGTTGCGTCCCGCATCCTGGGCGAAGCGATGCTCGGTGGTCGTGCGCCAGACCTTCACCGCCTCCTCGTCGCGCCAGAAGGACAGGGACAGCACCTTGTCCGGTTGGGTGAGGCTCTGGAACCGTTCGATCGAGATGAAGCCGTCGATCTCATCGAGCAGCGGGCGCAGGTCGGCGGCAATGCCGAGGTAGGTGTCGCGCTGGCCCTCGGCCGGCAGGACTTCGAAGATGACGGCAATCATGGTTCACTTTCCTCCGGCAGGCGAAGACACGTTCTTCAGGAAAATCCGATCTTCCTTCAGGATAAACCGTTCGCGGCGGGAAAAGGCATAGTTTTCCCGGCCGAGCGGATCGGCGGCAAGCCTCGCGCGATAGGCCTCATAGGCGGCCAGGCTCTCGATGTTGTAGACGCCGTAAGCGGTTGTCGCCGACCCCTCGTGCGGACCGAAATAGCCGACAAGGTCGGCGCCACAGCGCGGGATCGCCTCACCCCAGTTGCGCGAATAGGTGGCGAATTCTTCCCTTTTGAAGGGATCGATCTCATAGCGGATGAAGCAGGTGATCATCGTCATCTCCTTGTTGCCGGAGCGTCGGGCCCGGCTTCGATGAGGTGACTATGCCTGCTTGTTCGACGCGGATGCTTCGACTACGATCGAAGTATGAAGGAAGGTCCAGACATCGCTCTCATCGGATCGCTGATCGGCGATCCCGCCCGCGCCAACATGCTGACGGCGCTGATGGGCGGCCGTGCACTGACGGCAACCGAGCTTGCAACCCATGCCGGCATCACGCTGCAGACTGCGAGTTCGCATCTTTCCAAGCTCGAGACGGGCGGCCTCTTGACCCAGCGCAAGCAGGGGCGCCACCGGTATTTTCAGCTTGCCGAGGACGAAGTCGGACTGATGCTCGAGAACCTGATGGGCTTTGCCGCAAGCCGTGGCATGAATCGTCACCGGCCCGGCCCCAAGGATCCGGCGCTCCGGAAGGCGCGCGTCTGCTACAATCATCTGGCGGGCGACTACGGCGTGCGCATGTATGACAGCCTGATCGCCGATAGGCAGATTGAGGTCACCGGCGACGACCTGGTGTTGACCGCGGCCGGCCAGAGCCGGGTCGAGGCGCTCGGCGTCGATTATGCCGCGCTGAAGAAATCCCGCCGGCCGATCTGCCGCACCTGCCTCGACTGGAGCGAGCGTCGCTCGCATCTGGCAGGCTCGCTCGGCGAGGCGCTCCTGACCCTTTTCATCGACAAGGGCTGGGCAAAACGCGAGACCAACAGCCGCGCCATCCGCTTTACCGCCCAAGGCGACAAGGCTTTTTCCGAGCTGTTCCCGCAATAGCAATCCGAGCCGCGTCAGCCGACACTGTCAGCCGACGATCGAGAAGGCTTCGCGGGTTTCGCCGGCTGCGGTTCTGACCGGCGTCTTGCCGATCCAGCCGACATGGCGCTCGAGGATCTTGGCGGCGTCTTCGCCCCGCCCCTCTCTGAGTGCTGCAAGGATCGCGCGGTGATCGTGGTCGGTGCGCGCCTCCCAGCTCGTCCGCCAGGCGGTAAACAGAAAGCGTGCACTCACAGCATGCAGATCGTCGATCGCCGCCAGCAGCCGCGGCATGCCGCAAGGCTCGAGGATCAGCCGGTGGAAGGCACGGTTCGCCGCCTCCCAGGAGCGCACGTCGCGCGAGGTGTCGGCAGCGACCGTTGCCGCCTCCGCCCGGTCGAGAATGGCTGCCGTCAGATGCGGGATCGCGTGGCGAAGCGCCAGGACCTCGAGTACGGCGCGCATTTCGGCGACTTCGCGAACCTCCTTCAGGTCAAACGAGGCAACGCGCACGCCGCGACGCGGCTCGCTGACGGCAAGCCCTTGCGCCTCCAACCGTCGAAAGGCTTCGCGCACGGGAACGTGGCTGGCGCCGAATTCCTCGGCGATATGATCCTGGCGCAGGCGCTCTCCGGGCATCAGCAGGCCGGAGATGATCCTCTCGGCGAGTGCCCTGCTGATGCGACTTGCAAGCGTATCGTCCAGTTGCTTTTCCATCCGCTACTGATAGAGCCGCGAAACAAAGCTGTCGAGCAAGCGGCGCGGCGGTTTCGATAATTTCCAAAGGTTGAGCTTTCGGCTGCCTTCGTATAAAGCTCTGCCGTACGAAAATATCGCGCCGCGCGAACGATCCTCCCCCGCCTGCGGCGCCTCCTTCTCCCAGGGAACTGTTCCAAATGACCGGTATCGATCTCATCATTTTTGATTGCGACGGCGTTCTCGTCGATTCCGAAATTATCGCATCCGAAGTCGAAGCAGCGCTGCTGACCGAAGCCGGTTATCCGATCAGCGTCGAGGAAATGGCCGAGCGTTTTGCCGGCATGACGTGGCACAACACGCTGCTTCAGATCGAGAAGGAAGCGAGCATTCCGCTCTCCGCCTCGCTGATCGACAAGGTCGACACCATTCTCGACGAACGTCTGGCGCGCGACGTCCAGATCATCGAGGGCGTCAAGCCGATGCTGGCGCAACTGACGCTGCCACACTGCATCTGCTCCAACTCCACATCCGCCCGCCTTGCCATGATGCTCGGCAAGGTCGGCATCAAGGACCATTTCGGCCGCCACATCTATTCTGCCCGCGACCTTGGCGCCGACCGCGTCAAGCCGAAGCCCGACATCTTCCTGCACGGCGCAAAGCAGATGGGCGTCGCCCCGTCGCGGGTGCTCGTCATCGAGGACTCGGTGCATGGCATCCACGGCGCGCGCGCTGCCGGCATGCGCGTGATCGGCTTCACCGGCGGCTCGCATACCCATCCCTCGCATGCCGACCAGCTGACCGAAGCGGGCGCCGAAACGGTGATCTCACGCATGTCGGCCCTGCCGGGCGTGATCGCAGCGCTTTCCGAATGGTCGGAATCGCTGACGGCCTGAGGCGCTGCAGCCGACCACTCTTGCCCCTTTCGCCCCGGCCTCCGGCCGGAGCGGGAAAAGAAGCCTTCGGCCACCACGGCAGGCGTCCAATAGGACGTCGGGACACGATGACACATTGAAGTGGCGTCGCATCCCCTTAGAAAATCTCCCCGGTTTTCGAAAAGCCGCGCACGAAGGCCATACCAGCCAAGCCCCATCAGGGGTATTTCTAGGAGGAAAAACCATGCGTCTTTCATTGTTGACCGGCCTGACCCTTGCGGCCAGCGTCGCCTTTGGCCCGCTCGCCTTCGCCGATATCACCGTTGGCGTCATCACCCCGCTCACCGGCCCGGTCGCGGCCTATGGCGAACAGGTGAAGAACGGCGCGGAAACGGCTGCCGAAGAGATCAACAAGGCCGGCGGCATCAACGGCGAGAAGATCGTGCTCAAGCTGCTCGACGATGCCGGTGATCCGAAGCAGGCCGTATCGGTCGCCAACCAGGCAGCCGGCGAAGGCATCCGCTTCGTCGTCGGCCCGGTGCTCTCCGGCACCTCGATGGCGGCTTCCGACATCCTTGCCGAGAACGGCATCCTGATGGTGACGCCGACGGCAACCACGCCGGATCTCACCACCCGCGGCCTCTGGAACGTGCTTCGCACCTGCGGTCGTGACGACCAGCAGGCTGAGGTTGCAGCCGCCTATGTGCTGAAGAACCTCAAGGACAAGAAGGTCGCCGTGCTCCACGACAAGGCGCCCTACGGCAAGGGTCTCGCCGACGGCTTCAAGAAGTCGATCAATGCCGGCGGCATCACTGAAGTCGTCTATGAAGGCCTGAACCCGGGTGACAAGGACTTCAGCGCCATCGTTACCCGCCTGAAGGCCGAAAACGTCGAGGTCGTCTATTTCGGCGGCTACCACCCGGAAGGCGGCCTGCTCGCACGCCAGATGCACGACCAGGGCGTGAAGGCGCAGATCTTCGGCGGCGATGGCCTGTCGAACTCCGAATTCTGGGCAATCGGCGGCGAAGCGGCGACCGGCACCGTCTACACCAACGCCAGCGACGCAACCAGCAACCCGGCGTCCGCCCCTGCTGTCGAAGCCCTGAAGGCGAAGAACATTCCGGCCGAGGCCTTCACGCTCAACGCCTATGCCGCCGTTCAGGTGCTGAAGGCCGGCATCGAGAAGGCCGGTTCGGCCGAGGACGCGACCGCGGTTGCAACCGCCATCAAGTCGGGCGAAGCCATCGACACGGTTCTCGGCAAGCTGACCTACGGCGAAGCCGGCGACCTCACCTCGCAGGCGTTCTCGCTCTACAAGTGGGAAGGCGGCAAGAGCGTTCCGGCCGAGTAAGTTCGAGCGGGATGAGATCCTGGGCCGAACCGGCCCAGGATCATCGTGATCCGAACACGACGTGAAATGGAAACGCCGGGGCAAGCCCCGGCGTTTTTCTTTTGAGGCTGTCGTTACAGCTTACCTCTTCTTACCCTTGGCCGGAGGACCTTCGTCGAAGCCGACATAGACGGTGACGTTGGAGCCGGAGCCGGCCGGCAGCGTTACGTCAGCCTTGGTGAAGACGAACTGCGCCGAGCCGGTCGAGGGAATTTCAACCGCGTGTTGCGTCAGTTCGGAATAGAGCGTCTTGTCTTCGTCGGTCGCAGCCACGCGGATCGGCATGGTGATCTTGCCGGGACCGCCGGCAGGACCGCTGATGACGCGCCCCTGGACGACGACGGTCATCGTGATAGCGCTCTCGCTCTGCACGCATTGGCGCGTGGTGTCGGCGAGCGACGCCTGGTAGACGAGCTTCGTCGGGTCGTTCTTGGCGCCCTTGGCGTAGCTTGAAAACACATTTGTGCCGTCACGAATGACGACCTGCGGGCATGCTGCCTGGACGACGGCTGGTGTCGGTGCGGCGGCACTGCCGCCTGCATCGATCGCGCCGCCGGATTGCGTCTTGTTACAGCCGGCGAGGACCGCGAGAAAAGATAGTGCGAGAACAGGCCGGGATACTTTGCCAAACACTTTGAACAACCTCTGCTGGACCGGTTGAAACTCCTTGACCGAAATCTCGGCCGGAAGGCCTTTCGTGGCCTTCGGGCATCGTCTATAGCAGCGCCAAACTGAAAAATCGATTGGGTCAGCCCGCCCCGTCCGATTTTTCCAAACTCCTTGTCGCGGCCGGAAATTGCGCCGGTGACAAGAATACATGCAGACTTTGTCAAGGACTGACGCAATAAGACGGGCGTGCCGCGACACCGCATTTTAAGGATCGTCGCGATCGGCAGGTGGGACGAAGGACAATCATGGTGAAGTATATTTCGACGCGCGGCGAAGCCGCCCCTCTCGGCTTCTGCGACGCGCTGCTTGCCGGTCTGGCGCGCGACGGCGGTCTCTATCTTCCCAAGGAATGGCCGAAGCTCTCCAAGAAGGACATCCGGGCCCTGCGCGGCAAGTCCTATCAGGAAATCGCCTTTGCCGTGCTCGAGCCCTTCATCAACGGGGAAATTCCGGCGGCAAAGTTTCGCGAGATGATCGACGAAGCCTATGCCACCTTCCGCCATCCGGCGGTGGCCCCGCTCGTCCAGACCGGCCCGAATTCTTTCGTGCTCGAACTCTTCCACGGCTCGACGCTTGCTTTCAAGGACGTGGCGATGCAGCTGCTCGCACGGCTGATGGATTATGTGCTTGCCGAACGCGGCGAGCGCGCCACCATCGTCGGCGCGACCTCGGGCGACACCGGCGGCGCAGCAATCGACGCCTTTGCCGGACGCGAACGCACCGACATCTTCATTCTGTTCCCGAACGGCAAGGTTTCGCCGGTGCAACAGCGGCAGATGACGACGTCCGAGGCGTCGAACGTGCACGCCATCGCCGTCAACGGCAATTTCGACGATTGCCAGAACCTCGTCAAAGCGATGTTCAACGACGCCTCATTCCGCGATCGCGTCAAGCTGTCCGGCGTCAACTCGATCAATTGGGCGCGCATCATGGCCCAGATCGTCTATTACTTCACGACGGCGGTCGCGCTCGGCAGCCCGGACCGCAAGATCTCCTTCACCGTTCCGACCGGCAATTTCGGCGACATCTTCGCCGGCTATGTCGCAAAACGCATGGGCCTGCCGATCGACAAACTGGTGATCGCCACCAACGAAAACGACATTCTCGCCCGCACGATGAAGACCGGTCGCTACGAGATGCGCGACGTCAAGGCGACCACGGCGCCGTCGATGGACATCCAGATTTCGTCGAACTTCGAACGGCTTCTGTTCGAGGCGAACGACAGGGACCCGGGCGAAGTGCGCCAGGCGATGGACGGCCTCAAGCAGTCCGGCTCCTTCACCATCCGCGAAAAGGCGCTCAAAGCCATCCGCAAGGAGTTCCGCGCCGGTCGCGCCTCCGAGAAGGAGGTCGCCAGGACGATCGAAAGCACCCTTCAAGAGACCGGTTACCTGCTCGACCCGCACAGTGCCGTCGGCGTCTTCGTCGCCGCCAAACACGAGAAGGCGTCGGCCCCGATGGTCACGCTTGCCACTGCTCATCCGGCAAAATTCCCCGACGCGGTAAAATCGGCCAGTGGTATTGACCCGGCGCTTCCGACGTGGCTTGCTGACTTGATGAACAGGGAGGAGCGTTTCGATATCCTGGATCCGGACCTGAAGACCGTCGAGACCTTTATCGGCGAGCGCACCCGCCTCCGGGGGTAAGAACGAGAAGAAACGTATGATGAAAGTTGAGTGCACCCGGCTCCCTTCCGGGTTGACGGTGGTAACCGAGAACATGCCGCATCTTGAAAGTGTGGCGCTCGGCGTGTGGATCAAGTCCGGTTCGCGCAATGAAACCGTGGGCGAACATGGCATTGCCCATCTGCTGGAGCACATGGCTTTCAAGGGCACCGCGCGGCGCACCGCCCGCCAGATTGCCGAAGAGATCGAAAACGTCGGTGGCGAGGTCAATGCAGCGACCTCGACCGAAACGACCTCCTACTATGCCCGCGTCCTCAAGGATCACGTCCCGCTCGCGGTTGATATCCTCGCCGACATTCTGACGGAATCGACCTTCGACGACGAGGAGCTCCGGCGCGAGAAGCAGGTGATCCTGCAGGAGATCGGCGCCGCCGACGACACGCCCGACGACGTCGTCTTCGACCGCTTCGCCGAGACCGCCTATCGCAACCAGACCGTCGGCCGGCCGATCCTCGGTACGCCCGACACGGTGATGTCGTTTTCCGCAGACCAGATCCGCCACTATCTCGGCCGCAACTACACGACCGATCGCATGTTCGTGGTCGCGGCCGGCGCTGTCGAGCACGAGGCCTTCGTGCGCCAGGTGGAAGACCGCTTCTCCTCGCTGCCGCGCACGCCGATTGCGACGCCGGTGCTGGAAGCCGCCCGCTACACCGGCGGTGAAAGCCGCGAAACGCGCGACCTGATGGATGCGCAGGTTCTGCTCGGCTTCGAGGGCAAGGCCTATCACGCCCGCGACTTCTACTGCTCACAGATCCTCGCCAACATCCTCGGCGGCGGCATGTCCTCCCGCCTCTTCCAGGAAGTGCGCGAGCATCGTGGTCTCTGTTACTCGGTCTACGCCTTCCACTGGGGCTTTTCCGATACCGGCATCTTCGGCGTTCATGCGGCGACCGGCGGTGAAAACCTGCCGGAACTAATGCCCGTCATCGTCGACGAGCTGCGCAAGTCGTCTATGAACATCGAGCAGCAGGAAATCGAGCGCGCCCGGGCCCAGATCCGTGCACAGCTCCTGATGGGCCAGGAAAGCCCGGCTGCCCGTGCCGGCCAGATCGCCCGTCAGATGATGCTCTACGGACGGCCGATCCCGAACGAGGAACTGATGGAGCGCCTGTCGGGCATCACCATCGAGCGCCTCACCGACCTTGCCGGCCGGCTGTTCTTCGACACCACGCCGACGCTTTCGGCCATCGGCCCGCTGGAGCAGCTTGCCCCGATCGGGGATATTCTCTCCTCGCTCACAGGCAAGGCTTCCGTGCCGCACGCCGTCGCCAGCTGATCGCTCCCGGATCGTTTCATTGTCAGCGATGGAATGATCCGGAGCCGTTTCCAGTCGACCCCGGATACCGCTTCAAAGGCGGTGGACACCACGCCTTGAGCGGCTGCAGGACTTTGCAGCCATCGCCGCAGCGGAGCCTCCTCTCTGAACCCGTGAAGTCTTTGCAGCTTTTCGCAAAATCGGATTCGATTTGCGCGCAAAGTTGTGCAACGTTTCGATATGTGACAGCGCGAAGGCGGGCTGTCTGGCGGACGATTTAAGGCCCCGCGTAAACTGGATGGCCTTGGAGGCAGCGATGACACGATCGGTTTTTCGGTTCCTGTCGCGGCAGCCGGATACGGTCGAGATCGCCAATCAGAATTATCTGCTGCGGCTTCCCCGCTACGCCGATTATCGCCAATGGTATCTGCTGCGCAACGAAAGCCGCGCCTTCCTGGAGCCGTGGGAGCCAACGTGGCGTCCCGACGAGATGACCGAGAGCGCGTTTCGCGCCCGCGTCATCCGCAACGAGCAGGAATATGCCTCCGGCCAGGCGGTGCCCCTTTTCCTTTTCCACAAGCCAGGCGAGGTCCTGCTCGGAGGCTTGACGATCGGCCACATACGCCGTGGCGCCGGGCAAAACTGCATGATCGGCTACTGGATGGGCGCGCGTCACGCGGGCAAAGGCCACATGTACGCAGCGCTCAGGCTGACGATCCCCTACATCTTTTCGACCCTTGAGTTGCACCGTATTGAAGCAGCCTGTATTCCGGACAACTCAAGAAGCATCCGGCTCCTTGAAAAGGCCGGTTTTGAGCGTGAAGGCTATTTAAGACAGTACTTGAGAATCAACGGCCAGTGGCGTGACCACGTGCTCTTTTCTCTCCTGTCCGACGATACGCTACCGAACAGGAATATGCCCCTTTGATGCCTCTAGCCCGCTCGCCCTTCGCCCGGTCAGCCCTGAAGCTGGCAGCGTTTGTGATCACGCTCACCACGTTTTTCTGCGCGCTTGGCGGTGCGGCTCAGGCTCTCGAGCCGGTGAAGATTTCACGCGAGGACACAGCCCTCGACCTGACCGCGACGACCGAGATCTATAGCGGCCGCAACGAAGCCTTCCAGGTTTCGACGGCACCGGGAACCGACGGCATCGTACGCCGCATCGAGGTGCGCTCCAGCAGCGAGGACCACCAGGGCGACTGGGCGGTGTTCGCGCTCGCCAACGTCTCGGCCGAGCCGCTCGACCGCGTCATCGTCGCACCACATTTCCGTCTGGTAAACTCCAAGCTGTTCTGGCCGGATCTCGGCTCGAAACGCATCCTTTCGATCACCCCCAGCGAAGGCTTCGCGCTGAGCCGCGAGCCGAGCGACGAGGCGGACGTCTTCCGCATCACGCTGGCGCCGGGCGTCATCATCACCTTCGTCGCAGAGCTCGCGACGCCGGAACTGCCGCAGATCTATCTCTGGGAGCCGGATTCCTACAAGGACACCGTCAACGCGTTTACGCTCTATCGCGGCATCGTGCTTGGCATCGCCGGCCTGCTCGCGGTGTTCCTGACGATCCTCTTTGTCGTGAAGGGCACGTCGATGCTCCCGGCGACGGCAGCCCTTGCCTGGGCGGTGCTTGCCTATATCTGCGTCGACTTCGGCTTCCTGTCGAAACTCATCAGCGTGACGGCCGGCGACGAGCGAATATGGCGAGCGGGCACCGAGGTCTTCCTGGCGGCGGGCCTCGTGATCTTCCTGTTCACCTATCTCAACCTCAATCGCTGGCACCAGCATCTGGGCTATGCGACGCTCGCCTGGATCCTCGGCCTCGGCCTGCTCTTCGGTGTCGCCGTCTACGACCCGGCGATCGCCGCCGGCATCGCCCGGCTTTCCTTCGCACTGACGGCAACGGTCGGTATCATCCTGATCGCCTATCTCGGCTTCAACCGCTACGATCGCGCGATCCTGCTCGTGCCTGCCTGGCTGCTCATTCTCGTCTGGCTGTTCGGCGCCTGGCTGACGGTCACGGGCCAGCTTGCCAACGATATCGTGCAGCCAGCACTCGGTGGCGGCCTCGTCCTGATCGTGCTTCTGATCGGCTTCACGGTGATGCAGCATGCTGTCGCCGGCAGCGGCTATCAGCAGGGGCTGTTTTCCGATCTCGAACGCCAGTCGCTCGCCCTCACCGGCTCGGGCGATACCGTCTGGGACTGGGATGTCGCGCGTGATCGCGTCGTGACCATTCCCGATATTTCGACCCAGCTCGGGCTCTCGCTCGGCAGCATGCACGGCCCTTTGCGCAACTGGCTGCCGCGGCTTCATCCCGATGATCGCGACCGGTTCCGCGCCACCCTCGACGTGCTGCTGGAACGCCGGCGCGGCAAGCTCAACCACGAATTCCGGGTGCGCGCCGAGGACGGCCACTATCACTGGCTTTCCATTCGCGCCCGCCCCGTCCTTGGTGCCAACGGCGAAATCATCCGCTGCGTCGGCACCATCATCGACATTACCGAGCAGCGCAATTCCGTCGAGCGGCTGCTGCACAATGCGCTTCTCGACAACCTGACGGGCCTGCCGAACCGGCAGGTGTTCCTCGACCGGCTGCAGGCAATGCTGCTCATGGCTGACGGCAGCAATTCCGTCCGCCCGACGGTTCTTGCCATCGACATCGACCGCTACAAGCAGGTCAACGATCTCCTCGGGATCGCCGCCGGCGACAACATCCTGATCGCTCTCACCCGACGCCTGCGCCGGCTGATGCGGCCGCAGGATACGCTTGCGCGGCTGGGGGGCGACCAGTTCGGCCTGATCCTGATGTCCGAGCGTGATCCGGCCAAGGTCGCCGATTTCGCCGACGCGGTCAGCAAGGCGATCATGGTGCCGCTCAACTACGGCAACCGTGAAATCAACCTGACGGCATCCATCGGCCTCGTCTCCTGGCTCGACCAGGAACAGAGCGCTGGCGGCCTTCTCGATGACGCGGAGCTTGCGATGTTCCGCGCCAAGAAGGAAGGCGGCAATCGCGTCGAGCCTTTCCGGCCCGCTTTCCGCACGTCCGGGTCTGATCGCATGCAGCTCGAAGCCGATCTCAAGAAGGCAATCGAGCGCAAGGAGCTGTCGCTGGTCTACCAGCCGATCGTGCGGCTGAACGATGCGGAGATTGCCGGCTTCGAGGCCCTGATGCGCTGGGACCACCCCAAGCGCGGCAACATCTCGCCGACCGAGTTCATTCCGATCGCCGAGAACTCCGATCTCATCAACCAGCTCGGCATGTTCGCCTTCGACCGGGCGACCAGCGATCTGACCGAATGGCAGCTGCAGACCGGCGACCTTCCGATCTTCGTCTCGATCAACCTGTCGAGTGCGCAGCTGCTCAACAACGAGCTTTATGACGACATTCGCGCCATCCTCAACAAGAACCGCTGCGATCCGGCCAAGGTGAAGATGGAGCTGACGGAATCGCTCGTGATGGAAAATCCCGAGCAGGCCCGTCTCGTGCTGGAAAAACTGAAGGAAGCCGGGCTGAAACTCGCGCTCGACGACTTCGGGACCGGCCACTCGTCGCTGTCCTATCTCACCCGCTTCCCGTTCGACACGATCAAGATCGACAAGGCGCTGGTGCGAGACCCGAGCGACAAGCGCGGCATCCTGTTGCGTTCGGTCATCACCATGGCCCGCGAACTCGACATGCAGGTGGTTGCCGAGGGGATCGAGTCCGAAGACGATGCGATCCAGCTGTCGCAGATGGGCTGCGACTACGGCCAGAGCTTCCTCTTCGGTCCGCCGATCGGCTCGGAATCGATCCAGAGGCTGCTGAAGGAACGCTTCCCGCTGATGAAGCGCGCATAAGACGCTCAGCGAGAGACCGGATCACAAGTTTTGACCGCAGGCGATTGCCGGCGGTCGGCATTGTCGGGATCAGTGGATCGAGGGAAAAGCCGATTTCGACTTCGGTCAGGCGTGGCCTGCATCCGCGGAGAGCATTGCTGCCGAGATACCCATCAGCGCCAGGGCGCGATCGTACTTGTCGTCGAGCGCCTTGTCGAAGATCAGTTCCTCGCGCGCCGGGCATGTCAGCCAGCCGTTCTGGGTGATTTCCGCTTCGAGCTGACCGGGGCCCCACCCGGCATAACCGAGCATCATCGTCGCCCTCACGGGCCCCTCCCCGCGCGAAATGGCGCGCACGATGTCGAGCGTTGCCGTCAGGCAAATCTCATCGCTGACGGGGATGCTGGAGTCGCTCAGATAATCGTCGGAATGCAGCACGAAACCACGGCCGGTTTCGACCGGGCCGCCCGCCTGGATCTGAAACTCCCGGGTCATGGCCGGAAGCCTTATCGCTTCCTCCTCGTCGAGAAGATCGAGATGCAGCAGTACATCGGGGAAGGTCAGCTGCTGCGGCCTGTTGAGCACAAAACCCATCGCGCCGTCATCGGAATGGGCGCAGATGAAGATGACCGTGCGGGCAAAATTGGCGTCAAATATTCCGGGCATGGCGATCAGGAACTGACCGTCAAGAAAGCCTCGTTCGCGTCTCTTTTGCGCCATCGGAATAGCCATCATGCCAACAGCCTATCAATTCGCCGCGAAATGAAAAGCGTCTCTGCGTCGCGGTCTTCAAATATTGCACGCACGGCGTTCACCTCTCCGTGTGCGATCAAGCATTTATGATCGTTGTGCTCCTTCGGCCATCTGGAGCGTTTCGGGCAAAAGCGATATTGCTTGCCGCATGTTCAGGCGCTTCACACACCACAACATGGCCCAGCTCGCTGGCGCGGCAAGTCTCGTCGTCTCATTTTTTCTGCCCATGCCGGCGACCGCCGCCACGAGCGACTGGGTCACGTCGCCGGGCGGCATGGTCCGTCTGGTCGCAGCACCACCGCGACAGGACGGCACCATACCGGCAACCCTCGAAATCAAGCTCAATCCCGGCTGGAAGACCTATTGGCGAGAGCCTGGCGCAAGTGGCATTCCCCCGCAGGTGACGCTCGATCCCGCCGGCGGCGTGGTGCTTGAGAAGATCGGGTTTCCGGTGCCCAAGACATTCGACGACGGCGTGGTGCGCTATGTCGGCTACGACAAGTCGGTTGCCTTCCCGCTGACCTTGAAGCGCGTCCATGGTCAAGGCGACGTCAACATCCGGGCCTCGGTGTTTCTCGGCATCTGCGAGGACATCTGCATTCCCGTTCAGGGAGAGCTGACGTTGGCGCTGAAGCAGGACGGCTTCGACAATCCGCTCGATGGCGCTAGGATCGACGACGCGGTTGCCGCCCTGCCGGAAGCGCCATCCGGGGATTTTGCCGTCACCGCGAGCCGCTACGATGCCGGCTCGTCATTGCTCCACCTTTCCTTGCGCCTTCCTGCCGGCAAAGACCGGCCGGAGCTGTTTCTGGCCGGTCCCTCCGGCCTCACCTTCGGCAAGCCGGAACTCTCGCCGGACCGCGGCGCAGAGCTTGAAGCGACCGTCCCGGTCAAGCTCACGGGCAAGGACAGGGAACTCAAGGGCAAGCCAATCGTTCTGACAGTCCGGGCGCAGAACCGCAGCATGGAGACGACGCTTGCCATTGATTAAGGCGTCTCTATAGTCCGGCAGGCTCTCCGCCGCGCGGAGAGGATCGATACGCAAGCAACGCAAGGAGAGTGCCGTGACCATTGCCGTCGGAGACAAGCTGCCAGCCGCGACCTTCAAGGAAAAGACTGCCGACGGTCCGGTGGAGATCACCACGGACCAGCTTTTTGCCGGCAAGCGGGTCGTGCTTTTCGCCGTTCCCGGCGCCTTTACGCCGACCTGCTCGCTCAATCATCTTCCCGGTTATCTCGAAAACCGTGACGCGATCCTCGCCCGCGGCATCGACGAGATTGCCGTCGTTGCCGTCAACGACCTGCATGTGATGGGCGCCTGGGCGACCGCATCGGGCGGGATGGGCAAGATCCACTTCCTGTCCGACTGGAATGCCGCCTTCACCAAGGCGCTGGGCATGGATATCGATCTTTCGGCCGGAACGCTCGGCGTCCGCTCGAAGCGCTATTCGATGCTGGTCGAAAACGGGGTGGTCAAGACGCTCAATCTTGAGGAAAGCCCCGGCCAGGCGACCGTTTCGGGCGCCGCCGCGATGCTCGAACAGCTCTGATCGCAGAAAAAATGCAAATGGAAACGGGCCGCAACGGCCCGTTTTTCATTTCACCAGAAGCGAGCCCAGACCACGCTTCTTCTTGTAGGGCTCCATGCCCTTGCGCGCGAGCTCGTCGGCGCGTTCGTTCTCCGGGTGGCCGGCGTGGCCCTTGACCCAGTGCCACGTCACCTTGTGACGGCGGTTGGCCTCGTCCAGCGCCTGCCAGAGTTCGCCATTCTTCACCGGCTTCTTGTCAGCGGTTTTCCAGCCGTTCTTCTTCCAGCCGTGGATCCACTTGGAGATGCCATCCATCACATATTTGCTGTCGGTGTGGAGATCGACCTCGCAGGCGCTCTTCAGCGCGTCGAGTGCGGAAATCGCCGCGAGCAGCTCCATGCGGTTGTTGGTCGTCTCGGCCTCGCCACCAGACAGTTCCTTTTCCACCTCGCCGTAGCGCAGCACCGCACCCCAGCCGCCCGGCCCCGGATTGCCCGAGCAGGCGCCGTCGGTATAGATATCGACATGTTTCATGCGGACGCCCTATCGCTTCGCAAGCCGTATTCGGCGCTCGACGTGATCGCCCGGTGGAAGCGGATCTTCGTCAGATATTCCAGCGGATCCTTCTTGACCACGAGCGCGCCTGCAGGCGTCATCAGCCAGTCGTAGAGCCGGGTGAGGAAGAAGCGCAGCGCGGAGCCGCGGCACAGCAGCGGCAGGGCCTCGACCTCATCAGGCGTCAGCTTGCGCACGCTCTCATAGCCCGCGAGCATCGCCATGCCCTTGGTGATGTTGTAGGAGCCGTTCTTTTCGAAGCACCAGGAATTGAGGCAGACGGCGACATCGTAGGCGAGGTAGTCGTTGCAGGCGAAATAAAAGTCGATCAGGCCGGAAAGCCGATCCGCAAGGAAGAAGACATTGTCCGGGAAGAGATCGGCGTGGATGACGCCATCCGGCAGGGATTTCGGCCAATGACGCTCGAGATGCTCGAGTTCCGCGGCAATCTCGTCCTTGAGCCCGGCCTGCACCTCGTCGGCGCGCGCCTCGGAATTGACCCAGAGCGGACGCCAGCCGCCGACGGAGAGCGCATTGGCCCGCTTCAGGGCGAAACCTTCGCCGGCAAGATGCATGGCGGCCAGCGCCTTGCCCACTTCGTGGCAGTGCTTGGCCTCGGGCTTGCGCAGCCACATGCCCTCAAGAAACGAGATGACGGCCGCCGGACGGCCCGAGAGCTCGCCAAGCAGTTCGCCGTCTGCACGCGGAAGCGGCAAGGGGCACGACAGGCCGCCTTCGGCCAGATGGTGCATCAGCCCGAGAAAGAACGGCAGGTCGTCGGCGTTGACCCGCTTTTCGTAGAGCGTGAGGATGTAGGAACCCTTGGTGGTGTGCAGCAGGAAGTTGGAGTTCTCGACCCCTTCGGCAATGCCTTTGTAGGAGGTCAGCTGGCCGACGTCATAGGCGGCGAGAAAACGGGAGAGGTCGTCTTCCGTGATATCGGTGTAAACTGCCAAGGTTTTCCACTCTCAAGAAATGCGGGCAAGAAAATGCGGGGTTATTCGCCGTTGACGAAGGCCATGTCGGCCGCCGTCAGCGGCACGTGACGGATCTCGCGATTGACAAGGAAGTTCTCGTTCTCCTCGACCGTATCGGCAAGCTCCACCGTCACATGGTAGCGCTCGCGGAACGACTCGATGATCTCGTTGACGATCACTTCGGGCGCAGAAGCACCGGCTGACAGGCCGACGATGGAGATGTCGCCGATCTCGTCCCAGTAGATCTCGGACGCGCGCTGGACCAGAACGGACTTCTTCGCCCCTGCCTTCAGCGCCACTTCGACGAGGCGTTTGGAGTTGGAGGAATTCGGCGCGCCGACGACCAGGAACAGGTCGCAGCCGGGCGCTGCCTGCTTGACCGCCTCCTGGCGGTTGGTGGTCGCATAGCAGATCGAATCGGCAGCCGGCGCCGTGAGATTAGGAAAGCGTTCGTGCAGCCGCTTGATGACGCCTGCGGTGTCGTCGACCGACAGCGTCGTCTGGGTGACGAAGCCGAGATTGTCCGGGTCCGGCGGCTGGTAGACGTCGGCGTCCTCGACGGTCTCGACCAGGGATACGGTGCCTTCGGGCAATTGCCCCATGGTGCCGATCACTTCCGGATGGCCGGCATGGCCGATCAGGACGACGTGACGGCCGAGACGGTTGTGGCGCATCGCCTGCTTGTGGACCTTCGAGACCAGCGGACAGGTGGCGTCGAGATAGAACAGATTGCGCGCGTCGGCATCTGCAGGCACCGACTTCGGCACCCCGTGGGCGGAGAAGACCACCGGCTGCTTGCGGTGTTCCGGCGGGATCTCGTCGAGTTCCTCGACGAAGATCGCGCCCTTGGCCTCGAGCCCCTCGACCACGTAGCGATTGTGCACGATCTCGTGGCGCACATAGACCGGCGCTCCGAATTCCTTCAGCGCCAGGACAACGATCTGGATCGCCCGGTCGACGCCGGCACAGAAGCCGCGCGGGCCGCAGAGGCGGAGGGTGATCGGGGATTTTTCTGCCGTTGATGATGCCATGATCAGGATGCCGATAGGAGAAGAACAAGCGCTGCAATGGCCGGACCGCCCTGGATCAACAGGATACGCGGCTTGACCGACCACGCGCCATATATAGCCGCAACGATCACGCACACAAGGAAGAACACCTTCAGCTGAAAGGCAAAGAACGCATCCGCCTGCAGCAGTGACCAGAAAAGACCAGCGGCAAGAAAGCCGTTGTAGAGCCCCTGGTTGGCGGCGAGCACGCGTGTCGTCTCGGCCTGTTCAGGCGTCATGCGAAAGATGGCCCTTCCCTGCGGCCCCGTCCACAGGAACATTTCAAGCACCAGAAAGCCGACATGCAGCAAGCCGGTCAATGCAATCAATGTGTTCGCGATGATCGTCATCGTTGCCCCCGCGCCGTTGCGCACCCAGCAGCGTTACCATGACGGCAAGCGATCGGCTATCGCCCGCGCCGAAACGCATAGATGCCGCTGACCACCACCAATGCGGCTGCCAACCCGTACCAGGTCAGGGCATATTGCAAGTGGTTGTTCGGCAGATCGAACTGGGTGACGCCACCGATCGGCAAGCCGCCGGGATTGGGCGTCGCGTCGGCATCGACGAAGAACGGCACCACCTTGTCGGCGGGAAGCCCGACCGAGGACGCCATCGTATCGAGGTCCTTCCAGTAGAAGATGTTCTTGGCGAGATCGTTGTCCGGAACGATCGACGACGGTTTTTCGCCGAGCTTCGGCCTTGCAAGGCCGTTGATCGCGACCGAGGTGGGAAGCTCGCCGGCGAGGCGCGTCGACGAATCCTTCTGCTCGAAGGGCACGAAACCGCGATTGACGAACAGGAAGCGGTCGTCGTCGAGCCTCAGCGGCGTGAAGATGTAATAGCCGGTGCGGCCGTTGAAGGTCGCGAAGAAGTGTCGTTCCTTGCTATGGTCGAACCGGCCGGCGAGCGAGACGGTGCGGTAGTCGATGTCGCCACCGTCAGCGAGGATCTTTTCGATATCGGCAAGCGCCACCGGCGGCGCGGACTTGCGCTCGGCGATGGCTGTCAGCAGCCCTTCCTTCCAGTGCAGCCGCTGCATCTGCCAGGTGCCGAGCGACACGAGGATGGCAAAAGCAGCCGCCAGGACGAGGAACGCGGCGAGGCGCCCGATCAGGCCAGCCTTCTTCTTGGTCGCAATCTCAGCCACGGTCGATTTCACCCGGACGCGCGTTGTTGCGGTATTGCAGGTTGATCAAGATGCCCTTGAGCATGCGCGTCAGGCCGAGGCTAAAGATCACCGCAAGCGGGATCCACAAGATGAAATGCAGCCAGAGCGGCGGGTTGAAATTGACCTCCGCCCAAAGTGCTGCACCGACGACGATGAAGCCGACGATCAGGATCACGAAGACCACCGGGCCGTCGCCGGAATCGGCAAAGCGATAGTCGAGATCGCAGCTCGCACAGGCCGGCTTCACCTTCAGAAAACCGTCAAAGAGCTTACCCTGGCCGCAGCGGGGGCACAGGCCCCTGATCCCGGTCATGACCGGGTCCACCGGCGGAAAATGTGCCTTGTCTTCGCTCACAGCATGCTCTCGATCGGTGTGTTGGTCGGGACCGTCGCCCGGACTTCATCCATGCCTGCATTGGTAACGGCAACGGCGCCATTCGTCCAATCCAAGCGCTGCGTCAAAATCGCCAGATTGCCTGAAATGCCAGACCCTCCAAAAGAACAAGGCGGCTGCATGACTGCAGCCGCCTTGTCGAGAAGAGCGCGAACTCTGTTCGTCTTACATGTGCGCGACAGGCGCGCCCCAACCACCCCAGATGTAGATGGAGAAGAAGAGGAACAGCCAGACGACGTCAACGAAGTGCCAGTACCAGGCGGCCGCTTCGAAGCCGAAGTGCTGCTTCGGCGTGAAATCGCCACGCAGTGCACGGATCAGGCAGACGAGCAGGAAGATCGTGCCGACCAGGACGTGGAAGCCGTGGAAGCCGGTCGCCATGAAGAAGGTCGCGCCGTAGATCGAGTCCTTGAAGGCGAACGGAGCGTGAGCGTATTCGTAAGCCTGGACGTAGGAGAACAGCACGCCGAGCGCGACGGTCAGCGACAGGCCGTAAACCAGGCCCTTGCGATCGTTGTGCAGCAATGCGTGGTGCGCCCAGGTAACCGTCGTGCCGGAAAGCAGCAGGATGACGGTGTTGTAGAGCGGCAGGTGCCAGGGGTCGAGGACCTCGATGCCCTTCGGCGGCCAGACGCCGCCGGTAAAGGCGGTGCGGGTTGCCTGAATGGCTTCGCCCGGGAACAGGCTGGCGTCGAAATAGGCCCAGAACCAGGCGACGAAGAACATCACTTCCGAAGCGATGAACATGATCATGCCATAGCGCAGGTGCAGGGCAACGACGCGGGTGTGGTGACCTTCGTGCGCTTCCTTCACCGTGTCCGACCACCAGCCATACATGGTGTAGAGAACGATGATGAGGCCTGCCAGCAGGATCCAGACGTTTGCGAACTCGAGGCCGAAGATCTTCAGCGAGCTGCCCGACAGATAGCGCATGTAGCAGATGCCGCCGAACGCCATGACGAAGGCGCCGATCGAGGCAAGCAGCGGCCAGGGGCTTGGGTCAATGATGTGGTAGTCGTGATTCTTCTGATGCGCACCGGCCATGTCAGTAATCCCCGAAATGTCT
>NZ_DASYGZ010000053.1:0-5684 GCF_035999135.1 Ensifer sp. | reverse complement strand
TGGATTCTTCCCTCCAAGAGCTTTCGCAGGAAAATGCGCCTTAACGGAGCCGCCTGATTGTCGGTTGGCGACATCGATACGCGTTTTTTCTCCAATTACAATCGCTGTGCATGACGCTAAATCGATATAACCCCGAGAATTGGTCTTACGTTTACGTACACGTAAGATTGGCCGCGTGCAAGAGCGTGTGGGCGTCGTGACGCGGCGTTGCAGGAGCAGGGCGGCGGCTGCTCGCAAAGGCTTGAAATCGTGCGCAATCCACGCTCAACGACGGCTTCCGCAGGCGGCCGGATCAGCTCTGGCGTCCCCAGGGTATCGGCGGTTTTGTCGCATCCGGCGAGGGCTGCGGCGTGGATGTCACCGGCTCCGCCTTGTGGCGGACAGCGCGTGGCGTGACGATCGTGCGGTCGAACAGAGGCACGTCGCGGCGTCGCAAAATGACCACCAGGACGAGCCCGGCGATGATGCCGCCGACATGCGCGCTCCAGGAGACGCCGCTGCCGGGATCGACCACCAGCATGAAGAATTGCTGGCCGATCCAGAAGGCGAGCGGAATGGCAGCGGGAAGGGGCAGCGGGATGCGGAAAAACACCAGAACCCAGACGCGCACTTTCGGGTGTAGCAGGAAGTAGGCCGCAACGACGCCGGAGATCGCGCCTGATGCGCCGATCAGCGGCGCTTCGGAGGCCGGATCGAGAAGCCCGTGTGCGAGCGCTCCGGCGGCAGCGCAAAGCAGATAGAAGATCAGGTAGCGGATGTGCCCCAGCGCGTCTTCGACATTGTCGCCGAACACCCAGAGAAACAGCATGTTCATGGCGAGATGCATGAAATCGCCATGCAGGAAGGAATAGGTGACGAAGGTGAAGCCATCGGGGATGATGATCAGCGACGGATCGAGTTGGGCGTAATCGAAGATGAGGGCCGGGATATAGCCGAAGCCGAGGATTGCGGCGTTGGCGAACTCTTCGGACGCGATCGGCCCGGTGAGCAGCCAGACGACGATGTTGATGACGATCAGGCTGATCGTGACGTACTGGACCTTGATGTGCTTCAGGCTGTTCGTATCGTGAAGCGGTATGAACATGCTTTCTCCCGAAGCCCGGTCCCAACGCAAGCCACGACCCATTCAGGCCCGATGGCGACGCCGGCGTGGACGTTATCTGTTTTTTCCGGGAATCCAAAGGACATCGGCTTGACCTTTGTCATTTGCAAAGCGCGCGGCGACGAACAGGAAATCCGACAGCCGGTTGATATAGGCGATCGCGTCCGTGCTGACGATTTCCCCTTCGATCTGGGCAAGTGCCACCGTCTGCCGTTCGGCCCGGCGCGCGACGGTGCGGGCGACATGCAGCGCCGCAGAGGCAGGGCTTCCGGCCGGAAGCACGAAGGAGCGCAGGGGCTCTAGCTCCGCATTCAGACGGTCGATTTCGGTCTCGAGCCAGGTGACCTGCGCTGCCACGATCCTCAGCGGCTCGTATTGCGGCGGCTTGCCGTCATCCGGCGTGGCAAGATCGGCGCCGAGGTCGAAGAGGTCGTTCTGGATCCGCATCAGGGCTGTGTCGAGATCGGTGATGCCGGCCGTGTGCTGGCGGGCAAGGCCGATGAAGGCATTGGTCTCGTCGACGGCGCCATAGGCATCGACGCGCAGGTCGCTCTTCAGCCGGCGCGGACCCGAGACGAGCCCGGTGGTGCCGTTGTCACCCGTCCGGGTGTAGATCTTGTTGAGCTTCACCATGGCGTCGTCTTGGTCCTCTGCAGCAATTCCAGGAAAAGTGTGAAGCGGTTTTCCGTCCGGAATTGCAACTTTAGCTCGGACGGCCGCCGCCGGTGATCCACAGGGTCAGCATGATCAATGCGATCGCGATTGCCTGCAGGACCACACGCGCCTGCATCAGCTTGTTGGAGGTGCTGCCGCTGCCGCCCTTGGCCATGTTCACCAGGCCGCGGATCAGGACGATCACGACCAGACCCATGACGAACAGGGTCAGGCCGGTAAAAAAGCTGGACATCGAAGTCTTCCTTGCAAGTCTCAGTCAGCCAAGTCGGCCGATGATGCGATAAAACAACGTTGCCGGCAGGAGCTTCTTCAAAAGCGCACCCTGCCTGGCGGGTCTTGTTACAATATAATGCGGTTTCGGCCGCTTTGCCGTCAGCGCATGCTTCAAAACCGCATAAACCGCGTCAGGGCCGAGTTTTCCGGGCGCAGGCCTGCTTTCGCCCTTGAGGCGACGCATCTGTCGGTCGTATTCGACGCGGTGCACGGAGTTCTTGAGATCGATGAAGCGCTCGATATAGGTGACCGCGTTGGCGGTGAACCTCGAAGCGATCGGTCCCGGCTCGATGAGGCTGACCTCGATGCCGCTGCCGGCAAGCTCCATCTTGAGCGTCAGCGACAGGCCCTCGATCGCGAACTTGGAAGCGTTGTAGGCGCCGCGCCAGCGATAGGGCACGATGCCGAGAATGGAGGAGCATTGCACGATGCGGCCGGATCCACGCGCCCGCATTGACGGGATCACGCGGCGCGTGAGGTCATGCCAGCCGATGACGTTGGTTTCGAGCTGCAGCCGCAGCGCCTCGGTCGGCAGGTCTTCGACCGCACCCGCCTGGCCATAGGCGCCGTTGTTGAACAGCGCATCGATGCGACCGCCGGACAGTGCGAGCACCTGATCGGCCAAGGCTGCGATGGTCTCCGGCTTGGTGTAGTCCATCAGGAAGGTCTCGATGCCCTCGCTTTCAAGCGACTGGCGGTCCTCTTCGCGGCGAACGGTGGCGAACACCCGCCAGCCGTCGGCGCGCAGGGCCCGGGCGCAATGGGCGCCGATACCGGACGAACATCCGGTGACAATGATTGTGGGGCGATCCGGCATCCGGTCGATTCCTGTAGAAATCCTGCCTCCGTTTCCCATATTCATCGGCGGGATACAATTGAATTGCGCAAGGCGAACCAGCCCGCATTGCGACATCAGGAATTGTGCCGGGCCCGGGCGATACCTATGTGAGCGGACCGCCCGGGCTCGGGCGGGTATTAGGATTGGAGTGGAATGCCGGCGTTCATACGCATCACCTGGAAAGTCGTGTTCGATGCGCTCTGGCACTTCAGCCTTGACGACGGTTGGGCGATGGCGAGCCATGTCGCGCTTTCGTCGCTGCTCGCCGTCTTCCCGTTCCTGATCTTCGGCACGGCGCTCGGCAGCTTTCTCGGCGCCGATCAGTTCGCCCAGACGGCGGTGCACCTGATTTTCGATGCCTGGCCGGAATCGATCGCCAAGCCCGTCGCCGACGAGATCGTACGGGTGCTGACGATCCCGCGTGGCGGGCTCTTGACCGTGTCAGTTCTTGCCGCCGCCTACTTCGCCTCCAACGGCGTCGAGGCGCTGCGCGTCTCGCTCAACCGCGCCTACCGGGTCACCGAGAGCCGCTACTGGTACGTGACCCGGCTCGCGAGCCTCGGCTTCGTGCTCGCGGGCGTTCTGATCCTCGCCGCACTCAGCATTCTGCTGGTCGCCGTGCCGCTCGCTGTGCGCTATGCCGGACAGTGGCTGCCCTGGCTCGGCGGGGTGCTTGCGACCGTCGACAACTGGAGCCTGCCGCTCGCTTTGGTCGTGCTGACCAGCGGTCTGTTGGTGTCGCATCTCTGGCTGCCGGACGGTCACCGCAAGGTGATCGACGTGCTTCCCGGCATCGTGCTGACGCTGATCTGCTGGACGATCGGCGCCTATGCCTTCGCGTCCTATCTTGCCACCTTTGCCACCTATGTCTCGACCTATGCGGGCCTGGCCTCGATCATGATCGTGCTGGTGTTCCTCTACATGATCGCGGCGATCTTCATCATCGGCGCCGAGATCAACGCGGCCATCCTCAAATACCGGGTGAAACGCATGGTGCGACGCAGCTTCCAGTTCAGGAACGGCGGCGACGCTGCAGGCGATGATCAGGATCTAGCCGATTAGCGCCCGCACGTCCGCGGGTGTGTGACCGGCGGCGCGAAAGGCGGCGATGCCCGTGTCCTGGTTGCTCTTCGACAGCTTGCGTCCATCGGGACCAGGCACGAGGCGGTGATGGTGATAGAGCGGCTCGGGCAGGGCGAGAAGCCGCTGCAACAGCCGATGGACCGAGGTCGCATGATAGAGGTCGCGGCCGCGCACGACATGCGTCACGCCTTGCAGCGCATCGTCGACGACGACGGAGAGATGGTAGCTCGAGGGTGCATCCGAGCGCGAAAGGATGACGTCGCCCCAGGCGCCGGGGTCTGCGGCGATGGGCCCCGTCTCACCTTCGGGGCCGCTGCCGCTTTCGCTCCAGGTGAGACGGGTGTTGCCGATGAGGGCTAAGGCCTTTTCCATGTCGAGCCGCCACGCATAGGCCTTGCCGCTCGACAGGAGGCGAGCGCGGTCGCCGGCCTCAAGCTCACGTTCGCTGCCTGGATAGACTGGGCTTCCGTCCGGGTCGCGCGGCCAGGGCCCACCTGCCGCTTCAGCGGCAGAGACCGCCGCCTTGATCTCGCCGCGCGTCATGCTGGCGGGATAGACGACGCCGAGTGCGTCGAGCCGCGCCAAGGCCGAGGCATAGGCGTCGAGATGCTCCGACTGGCGCCGCACCGGTTGTTCCCAATCGAGCCCGAGCCAGGCGAGGTCCTCGAAGATCGCGGCCTCGAATTCAGGCCGGCAGCGGGTCAGGTCGATGTCCTCGATGCGCAGCAGGAAACGGCCGTCAGCACGCCTTGCCATGTCGTGGTTCAACACGGCTGAAAGCGCGTGGCCGAGATGGAGCAGCCCGTTCGGGCTGGGGGCAAAGCGGAAAACGGGTGGCGTGTCGGGCATCGTTTCCCTTTGCCATGGAAGGGGTATAAAAATCATCCGCTTTGTGGAGGCGCCATGCGGATCATCCGAACACATGAGGACATCGAAGCCGGGCTTTCCGGGTTGGTGATGCTCGACGCGCGTCTCGGGCATGTCGTCGCCCGGGCGGGCCCGGTGCCGCTCCGGCGCACCGATCCCGGTTACCGCGGGCTGGCCAGCATCATCGTGTCGCAGATGGTTTCAAAAGCGAGTGCCGCGGCGATCTGGCGGCGGATCGAGGAGCGGCTGGGCGAGGTCACCGCATCCGGCGTGATTTCGCTTACCGACGAGGACTGCCGGGCGATCGGGCTGTCACGCGCCAAGGCCGAGACGCTCCGCCGCGTGGCCGAGGTGGTGGTGGGGCGCGAAATCGATCTCGACGCCATCTGCAATGTCGAGGCGATGGAGGCCATCCGCGAACTGACCGCGATCAAGGGCGTCGGCCGCTGGACGGCCGAAGTGTACCTGCTCTTCTGCGCCGGCCACCCTGATGTGTTTCCTTCCGGCGACGTGGCGCTGCAGAATGCCATCGGCCATGGGCTTGGGCTCGATCTGCGCCCGACCGCGCGCGAAATTGATTCGCTCGCCGCCTCCTGGTCGCCCTGGCGCAGCATCGCGGCGCGTCTCTTCTGGGCCTATTACGCGCAGGAAATGCGCCGGGATGCTGTTCCTGTGACACCTTGAAGGAAAAAGCGAATCCAGCGTGCGCATTTTTGTTTCCGGCTTCACAATCCTGTTGCAACGGGCCTAATATAGAAGGTGCAGATGCCGAATCGATCAGGAGAATACGCTTGACGATTGCAGTCTCACCACAGGCCTTACCAGCGCTCGTCTTGAACGCTGACT
>NZ_DASYGZ010000041.1:0-8716 GCF_035999135.1 Ensifer sp. | reverse complement strand
CGAAGAAGTCGAAATCGTCGGCATCCGCGACACGTCGAAGACGACGGTTACGGGCGTTGAAATGTTCCGCAAGCTGCTCGACCAGGGCCAGGCCGGCGACAACATCGGCGCGCTGATCCGTGGTGTGAACCGTGACGGCGTTGAGCGTGGCCAGATCCTGTGCAAGCCGGGTTCGGTCAAGCCGCACAAGAAGTTCATGGCTGAAGCCTACATCCTGACGAAGGAAGAAGGCGGCCGTCACACGCCGTTCTTCACCAACTACCGTCCGCAGTTCTACTTCCGCACGACGGACGTGACGGGCATCGTGACGCTGCCGGAAGGCACGGAAATGGTCATGCCTGGCGACAACGTCACCGTTGCCGTCGAGCTGATCGTTCCGATCGCGATGGAAGAAAAGCTGCGCTTCGCGATCCGCGAAGGCGGCCGTACCGTCGGCGCAGGCATCGTTGCCTCGATCGTCGAGTAATCGACGAGACTGAGGGCGGGGGCATGGGAGGCGCATGTGCTATGCGCCTCGAACATACCCGCCCCGAAAGATTTAGTTGGTCGCACGGCTTGCCGAAGACGACGAAATAGTGCAAATGGCGCCCACGCGTGATTTGCACGGTGCTTCGACGTTGTGCGCTCACAGAAAGACAGGCCGGCCACGGCCGCTCAAATAGGAAGGGGCAGGGGAAACCCTGTCCCTCCGATCTTTGAAAAGTTAGCGGACTGGCCGAAATTAAACGAAGTTCACTGCGTGTTTTTCCACGGAAACCGCATGTAACCCGAACAAGGATAAGTCGTATGAACGGCCAGAACATCCGCATCCGCCTCAAGGCGTTTGATCACCGGATCCTCGACGCCTCGACGCGTGAAATCGTGTCGACTGCAAAGCGTACCGGTGCAAGCGTGCGCGGTCCCGTACCGCTGCCGACGCGCATTGAAAAGTTTACGGTCAACCGCTCGCCGCACGTCGACAAGAAGAGCCGTGAACAGTTCGAAATGCGCACCCACAAGCGCCTTCTCGATATCGTAGACCCGACCCCGCAGACCGTTGACGCGCTGATGAAGCTCGACCTGGCTGCCGGCGTCGACGTGGAAATCAAGCTTTAATAACAAGGAAGGTACGTGGACCCCGGTCCAACGGCTTCCGAAAACGGGCGACCTCAAGATCGGATGATCTCGGGGAGACCTTAAACCAGAGATGTGAGGGGGTTCGCTCCATCACTAACTCTCAAGAGGAATGAACCAATGCGTTCAGGTGTGATTGCACAGAAAGTGGGAATGACCCGCGTCTATAACGACGCCGGTGAGCATATCCCGGTTACAGTATTGAAGCTGGAGAACTGCCAGGTGGTGTCCCAGCGCACGGAAGAGAAGAACGGCTACGTCGCTGTTCAGCTCGGTGCTGGTCGCGCGAAGGTCAAGAACACGCCGAAGGCGATGCGCGGTCACTTTGCTGCCGCCAACGTCGAGCCGAAGGCCAAGCTCGTAGAATTCCGCGTTTCCGCGGACAACCTGATCGACATCGGTCTCGAACTGACGGCGAACCATTTCGTTGCCGGTCAGCTCGTCGACGTCACCGGTACCACGATCGGTAAGGGCTTTGCCGGCGCCATCAAGCGCCACAACTTCGGCGGTCTGCGCGCAACGCACGGCGTTTCCGTATCGCACCGCTCGCATGGTTCTACCGGTTCCAACCAGGATCCGGGCCGTGTCTGGAAGGGCAAGCGCATGGCTGGTCACATGGGTCAGACCCGCGTCACCACCCAGAACCTGGAAGTCGTGTCGACCGATGAAGACCGCGGTCTGATCCTGGTCAAGGGCGCTGTCCCCGGCTCCAAGGGTGCCTGGATCGTCGTTCGTGACGCCATCAAGTCGGGCACTCCGGAAGGCGCTCCGCGTCCGGCCGCTGTGCGCGCCGAAGCATCGAAGTAAGGGAGCCGAATAATGGATCTCAACGTCAAAACCCTCGAGGGCAAGGACGCGGGCAAGGTTTCCCTTTCCGACGCCATTTTCGGCCTCGAGCCCCGTGAAGACATCATTGCCCGCGTTGTTCGCTGGCAGCTCGCCAAGAAGCAGCAGGGCACGCACAAGGCCAAGGGCCGTGCGGAAGTCTCCCGCACCGGCGCCAAGATGTACAAGCAGAAGGGTACGGGCCGCGCCCGCCACCACTCCGCTCGTGCTCCGCAGTTCCGCGGCGGTGGTAAGGCTCACGGCCCGGTTGTCCGCAGCCACGCCCATGACCTGCCGAAGAAGGTTCGCGCCCTCGGCCTGCGTCACGCGCTCTCGGCCAAGCTGAAGGCTGAAGAGATCATCGTCATCGACGATCTCGTTGCCTCGGAAGCCAAGACGAAGGCTCTCGCCGGCGTATTCGCTTCGCTCGGCCTCACCAACGCTCTCATCATCGGCGGCGCCGAGATCGAGAACAACTTCAAGCTCGCAGCCCAGAACATCCCGAATGTGGACGTTCTGCCGGTTCAGGGCATCAACGTTTACGACATTCTGCGCCGTGGCAAGCTCGTGCTTTCCAAGGCTGCCGTGGAAGCTCTGGAGGAGCGGTTCAAATGACGGATCTTCGCCACTACGACGTGATCGTGTCTCCCTCGATCACTGAAAAGTCGACGCTGGTTTCCGAACAGAACCAGGTCGTCTTCAACGTCGCCAAGGACGCTTCGAAGCCTGAAATCAAGGCTGCCGTCGAAGCTCTGTTCGGCGTCAAGGTCACGGCCGTGAACACGCTGGTCCGCAAGGGCAAGACGAAGCGTTTCCGCGGCTTTGCCGGGAAGCAGAAGGACGTGAAGAAGGCGATCATCACGCTCGCCGACGGTCAGTCCATCGACGTCTCCACCGGTCTCTAACGGATAGGCCCATTAGGGTAAAAACCCAAAAGGGAACAAGAAAATGGCATTGAAAAGTTTCAATCCGACGACCCCGAGCCAGCGCCAGTTGGTCATCGTCGACCGGTCCGGCCTTTACAAGGGCAAGCCGGTGAAGGCGCTGACCGAGGGCCTGTCCTCCAAGGGCGGTCGCAACAACCTCGGCCGTATCACCGTTCGCTTCCAGGGCGGTGGTCACAAGCGCACCTATCGTCTGGTCGACTTCAAGCGTCGCAAGTTCGACGTTGAAGGCACGGTCGAGCGTCTGGAATACGACCCGAACCGCACCGCGTTCATCGCGCTCGTCAGCTACGCCGACGGCGAACAGGCCTACATCCTCGCTCCGCAGCGCCTTGCTGCCGGCGACAAGGTCATCGCTTCGGAAAAGGCTGTCGACGTCAAGCCCGGCAACACCATGCCGCTGCAGTACATCCCGGTCGGCTCCATCATCCACAACGTGGAAATGAAGCCGGGCAAGGGCGGCCAGATCGCTCGCTCCGCCGGTGCCTACGCGCAGCTCGTTGGTCGCGACCAGGGCATGGCGATCCTTCGCCTGAACTCTGGCGAACAGCGCCTGGTGCACGGTTCGTGCCTCGCATCGATCGGCGCCGTGTCGAACCCCGACCACGGCAACATCAATGACGGTAAGGCTGGTCGTTCGCGTTGGCGCGGCAAGAAGCCGCACGTTCGCGGCGTCGTCATGAACCCGGTTGACCACCCGCACGGTGGTGGTGAAGGCCGTACCTCGGGTGGTCGTCACCCTGTTACCCCGTGGGGCAAGCCCACGAAGGGTAAGCGTACGCGCTCGAACAAGTCGACCGACAAGTTCATCATGCGCTCGCGCCACCAGAAGAAGAAGTAAGAGAGGAAGTCTCGAATGACTCGTTCAGTATGGAAAGGTCCGTTCGTTGACGGTTATCTTCTCAAGAAGGCTGAGAAGGTCCGCGAAGGCGGTCGTAACGAAGTGATCAAGATCTGGAGCCGCCGCTCCACGATCCTTCCGCAGTTTGTCGGTCTCACCTTCGGCGTCTACAACGGCAGCAAGCACGTTCCGGTCAGCGTCAACGAAGACATGGTCGGCCACAAGTTTGGTGAATTCTCTCCGACCCGGACCTACTACGGCCACGGCGCGGACAAGAAGGCAAAGAGGAAGTAACAATGGGCAAGGCAAAAGCCGAACGCCGGCTGAAGGATAATGAGGCGCAGGCAGTTGCGCGCACGATCCGCGTCAGCCCCCAGAAGCTCAACCTGGTTGCTGCGATGATCCGCGGCAAGAAGGTCGAACGCGCTCTGGCCGACCTGGAATTCTCGCGCAAGCGCATCGCAGAAACGGTCAAGAAGACCCTTGAATCTGCGATTGCAAACGCCGAGAACAACCACGATCTCGACGTCGATTCGCTCGTCGTTGCAGAAGCTTACGTCGGTAAGTCGATCGTCATGAAGCGCTTCCACGCCCGTGGTCGCGGTCGTGCATCGCGCGTCGAGAAGCCGTTCTCGCACTTGACGATCGTCGTTCGCGAAGTGGAATCCAAAGGGGAGGCCGCATAATGGGTCAGAAGATTAATCCGATCGGCTTCCGTCTCGGTATCAACCGGACCTGGGATAGCCGCTGGTTTGCGGACAACGCCGAATACGGCCAGCTTCTTCATGAAGATCTGAAGATCCGTGCCTACCTGATGGAAGAGCTGAAGGCTGCTGGCATTGCCAAGGTGGTCATCGAGCGCCCGCACAAGAAGTGCCGCGTCACGATCCACTCTGCACGTCCGGGCCTCATCATCGGCAAGAAGGGCGCTGACATCGAAAAGCTCCGCAAGAAGCTTTCCGAGATGACCAGCTCCGAAACGCACCTCAACATCGTTGAAGTGCGCAAGCCGGAAGTCGACGCAACCCTCGTTGCCCAGTCGATCGCCCAGCAGCTCGAGCGCCGCGTGGCTTTCCGCCGTGCGATGAAGCGCGCTGTTCAGTCGGCCATGCGTCTTGGCGCCGAAGGCATCAAGATCACCTGCGCCGGCCGCCTCGGTGGCGCCGAAATCGCACGTACCGAATGGTACCGCGAAGGTCGCGTTCCGCTGCACACGCTGCGTGCGGACATCGACTACGGCACGGCTGAAGCCGAAACCGCTTTCGGTATCTGCGGCATCAAGGTCTGGATCTTCAAGGGCGAAATCCTTGAGCACGATCCGATGGCTTCCGAGCGTCGCGCGATCGAAAGTGACAACCAGGGCCCGGCTGGCCGTGATCGCGACCGTGGCGATCGTGACCGCCGTCGTGAAAACGCGTAACATTCGCGTTTGGCAGCCAATATCGGAGAAGTAAAAAAATGTTGCAGCCAAAGCGTACGAAGTACCGCAAGCAGTTCAAGGGCCGCATCAAGGGCGTAGCCAAGGGCGGTTCTGATCTTGCCTTCGGCGAATTCGGCCTGAAGGCTCAGGAACCGAACCGCGTCAATGCGCGCGAGATCGAAGCGGCCCGCCGCGCGATCACGCGTCACATGAAGCGCGCCGGCCGTGTGTGGATCCGCGTGTTCCCCGACGTTCCCGTTACCGCCAAGCCGACGGAAGTCCGCATGGGTAAGGGTAAGGGTTCGGTCGAATACTGGGCATGCAAGGTCAAGCCCGGCCGTATGATGTTTGAGATCGATGGTGTCAGCGAAGAACTTGCCCGTGAGGCACTTCGTCTTGGCGCTGCCAAGCTCTCTGTCAAGACGCGCTTCGTGCAGCGTATCGCAGAGTAAGGAGTGAACTCATGAAAGCCGTAGATGTTCGCGCTCTGAGCGCCGATCAACTCAACGAAGAGCTTGCCAAGCTGAAGAAGGAGCAGTTCAACCTGCGCTTCCAGAAGGCGACCGGCCAGCTCGAAAAGTCTTCGCGTATCAACGAAGTCCGCAAGGACATCGCACGCGTCAAAACCATTGCCCGCCAGAAGGCGGCAGAAGCCAAGGCCTAAGGACCAGAAAATATGCCGAAACGCATTCTGCAGGGCACTGTTGTCAGCGACAAGAACGACAAGACCGTCGTCGTACGGGTCGAGCGCCGCTTTGCGCACCCGATCCTCCAGAAGACCGTTCGTCGTTCGAAGAAGTATAAGGCGCACGACGAAAACAACCAGTACAAGGTTGGTGACGTTGTTTCCATTGAGGAATGCGCGCCGATTTCGAAGGATAAGCGCTGGACGGTAGTCGCCGCCCACGCTTGATTTCTGCAGGTTTTGCCCTGAAGACCCTTGCGTCTTGGGCAAATACCTGTATGAAGCACGCAATTAAAGCAGAAGGGCGCTCGATTCCGGGCGTTCTTTTGCTTTGAGATGAGCACTATAAGCCAGGCGAGGGGGTTTCGACCCAACCGGCCTGGTAACAACAAGAAGGCGACCTGACATGATTCAGATGCAAACAAACCTCGACGTGGCGGATAATTCCGGCGCACGTCGTGTCATGTGCATCAAGGTGCTGGGCGGCTCCAAGCGCAAGTATGCGTCGGTCGGCGACATCATTGTCGTTTCGATCAAGGAAGCCATTCCGCGCGGCCGCGTAAAGAAGGGTGATGTCATGAAGGCTGTTGTCGTTCGCACTGCGAAGGACATCCGCCGTCCGGATGGCTCTGTCATCCGCTTTGACACCAACGCAGCCGTTCTTATCGATAACAAGAAAGAGCCGATCGGCACCCGTATCTTCGGACCGGTTCCGCGCGAACTTCGCGCCAAGAACCACATGAAGATCATCTCGCTGGCTCCAGAAGTACTCTAAGGGAGCGTTGAGAGATGCAAAAGATTCGCAAAGGCGACAAAGTCGTCGTTCTCACCGGTAAGGACAAGGGCCGTACCGGCGAAGTCGTCCAGGTTATGCCGAAGGAAGACCGGGCTGTTGTGCGTGGCGTCAACATGGTGAAGCGTCACCAGCGCCAGACCCAGAGCCAGGAAGCCGGCATCATCAACAAGGAAGCCTCGATCCATCTTTCGAACATCGCGATTGCCGATCCGAAGGACGGCAAGCCGACCCGCGTCGGCTTCAAGATCGACGGTGACAAGAAGGTCCGCGTGGCCAAGCGTTCGGGAGTAGTGATCGATGGCTAAGTCCGCTTATGAGCCCCGGCTCAAGAAGGAATATGTCGAGCGTATTCGTGCGGCAATGCAGGAGAAGTTCTCCTACGCCAACGAGATGCAGATCCCGCGCCTCGACAAGATCGTCATCAACATGGGTGTTGGCGAATCGACGGGCGACTCCAAGAAGCCGACCGTTGCCGCTGCCGACCTCGCTGCGATTGCTGGCCAGAAGCCGGTAATCACCCGCGCTCGCAACTCCATCGCTGGCTTCAAGCTTCGCGAAGGCATGCCGATTGGTGCCAAGGTTACCCTGCGCGGCGTTCGGATGTTTGAGTTCCTCGATCGTCTCGTGAACATCGCTCTTCCGCGTGTTCGCGACTTCCGTGGCCTCAACCCGAAGTCCTTTGACGGACGTGGCAACTTCGCCATGGGCGTCAAGGAACACATTGTGTTCCCTGAGATCAACTACGACAAGGTTGATCAGATGTGGGGCATGGACATCATCGTTTGCACGACGGCTACTAACGACGACGAAGCTCGCGCTCTGCTCACAGAGTTCAACTTCCCGTTCCGTCAGTAATCCGTAACGACAAGCGTAAAGAAGGATAACTGTAATGGCGAAAACGAGCGCAGTTGAAAAGAACAAGCGCCGCCGCAAACTGGTTGCCTCGCAGGCTGCAAAGCGTGCCGCTCTGAAGGCGACCATCATGAACCAGTCTCTGCCGATTGAAGAGCGGTTCAAGGCAACCATCAAGCTGGCAGGCCTGCCGCGCGATGGATCCAAGACCCGCATCCGCAACCGTTGCGAAGTTACCGGCCGTCCGCGCGCCTTCTATCGTAAACTTCGTATGTCGCGTATTGCGCTTCGCGAACTGGGCAACCTCGGCAAGGTGCCGGGTATTGTCAAGTCGAGCTGGTAAGGAGACGGGCACATGGCAATGACTGATCCGCTGGGCGATATGCTCACCCGTATCCGTAACGGCGCGGCTCGCCGCAAGTCGAGCGTTTCGACGCCGGCTTCGAAGCTCCGTGCACGTGTTCTGGATGTTCTTCAGGCTGAAGGCTACATCCGTGGGTACTCTGAAGTCGTATTCGGCAACGGCAAGGCCGAGCTGAACATCGAGCTGAAGTACTACGAAGGCGCTTCCGTGATCCGTGAGATCGGACGCGTCTCCAAGCCGGGCCGCCGAGTTTATGTCTCGGTTAAGTCCATTCCGCAGGTCGCGAACGGCCTCGGCATCACCATCCTTTCGACCCCGAAGGGCGTGATGGCCGATCACCAGGCACGCGAACAGAATGTTGGTGGCGAGATCCTTTGCTCCGTCTTCTAATTGAAGACGGTAGCAAGTTCTCCATAGCGAACAGACAGGTATAAAAATGTCTCGTATCGGTAAGAAGCCCGTTCAGGTTCCGGCAGGCGTCACGGCAAGCGTTGATGGCCAGAAGGTAACGGCGAAGGGCCCGAAGGGCGAACTGTTCTTCGTTGCAAACGACGAAGTATCGGTAAAGCTCGAAGAAAATGCGGTTGTTGTACAGCCGCTCAGCCAGAGCAAGGATGCTCGTTCGAAGTGGGGCATGTCCCGCACGATGATCGAGAACATCTTCAAGGGCGTCAAGGACGGTTACGAGCGCAAGCTCGAAATCAACGGCGTTGGTTATCGTGCGTCGCTTCAGGGCAAGAACCTGCAGCTGGCGCTCGGCTTCAGCCACGACGTCGTCTACCAGACGCCGGAAGGCATCACGATTGCTGTTCCGAAGCCGACCGAAATCATCGTGTCCGGCATCAACAAGCAGCAGGTCGGCCAGGTTGCCGCGGA
>NZ_DASYGZ010000049.1:0-77998 GCF_035999135.1 Ensifer sp. | reverse complement strand
CGCCATCGTCGTTGCCGATGTGGTGGGATATTCACGCCTGATGGAGGCTGATGAGGTCGCAACGCTGGCGGACCTCAGGGAACTCCGTTCTGGCGTCATCGAGCCGGCTGTGATGCGGCACCAAGGTCGCATCATCAAGGTGATGGGCGACGGCTTCCTGATCGAATTCGGTAGTGCGGTGGATGCGGTCGCAGCGGCGCTGGAAATGCAACGGGCCACCACTGCCGTTGAGGCTTCCGGAGACCGGCGCCTGCTCTTGCGTGTCGGCGTCAATCTCGGAGATGTCATTGACGACGGTTCAGACGTCCTTGGCGACGGCGTCAATGTCGCGGCACGCCTCGAGACGCAGGCCGCACCGGGAGGCATCTGTATTTCAGGCAAAGTTCACGGTGAGATCGTCGGCAAGATCGGTGACCGGTTCTTTGATGCAGGCGAACGCTACCTGAAGAACCTCACCCGCCCGGTCCACGTGTGGCATTGGCCGAATGCGTTGCAAAGCACGTTGCCGTTGCCCGAATGTCCGTCGATTGCTGTATTGCCTTTCACGAATATGAGTGGGGATGAAGCGGACGCGCCCTTCGTCGACGGCTTGACCGAAGATCTGATTACCGACCTTTCCCGTACGGCTGGCCTGTTCGTCATCGCGCGCAATTCCGTGCACGGCTACAAGGACAAGCCGGTCGACGTACGGCTGGTCGCCCAGGAACTCGGCGTCCGCTACGTGCTTGAGGGAAGCGCCAGACGCGCAAAGGGCCGTGTCCGCATCAATGCCCAATTGATCGACGCGCTTGGCGGCCAGCACTTGTGGGCCGACCGGTTCGACAGGACGGTGGAAGATGTTTTCGAACTACAGGATGAAGTTAACACCAAGATTGTTGAAGCCCTCGTCGGCCGGCTGACCGTCCCGACGCAGCGCAAGCGGCCGAAGAACTTCGAGGCGTACGACCTGTGTGTGCGCGCCCGTCTGCTGACGGAAGAGTCGCCGCAAACTGAGCGTGAGGCCCACATGCTGCTCCAGCGCGCGGTTGAGCTCGAGCCATCCTATGCCGAGGCGCTCGGTCTGCTTGCGTATAACCGCTGGCTTGCCTGGACTCATTTCGGCGAGCCCGAGGATCCCAACCGTCAGATGGCGGCGACGTTCGCGAAACAGGCGGTCGACCTGGATCCCAACGATGCCGGCTGCTGGTACGTTCTTGGGACGATATTGGCCTATGAGTGGCGATGGGCGGAATCGGAGGCCGCCTTCGCCAAGGCGCTGGAGCTGGATCCCAACCACGCCGACACCTGGGCCGCCATGTCGGACATGTCGGTGCTCGACGGCAGGATCGCCGACGGACTGGCGCAGATCGAAAAGGCGCTGCGGCTCAATCCCTATCCAGCCTGCTGGTATCTTTGTCATCTCGGGCAGGCGCAATACGCCGCGCGTGACTATGAGGCGGCAACCGCTACCCTGCGCAGGAAAGAAACGTATCGTACCAACTCACGCAAGTTCCTGGCCGCCACGCTTGCGCAGTTGGGTCGCCGTGAGGAGGCGCGGCGAGAAGCGGAACTGTTCCTGATCGCCCACCCTCATTTCACGATCGGCCATTGGCTCAGTTCCCAGCCGCTGCGCGATCCATCTGTGCGAGACCACTTTGTCGACGGTTTCCGCAAGGCTGGCCTGCCGGAGATGTGACAGCGGGAGGGGCAATCCCGACGCACTTCAGGCGCTTCAAAATCGCGTCAACCGGGCCCGGTCTTTCATGCCCCTTGCGCTGGACCGATCGCGCGCTCGCCAGCGTCCATGGCTTGGCGCGCGACAGGAATCAACGGACTGCTTGATGGCGAGAGAAACCGGGGCTTTCTCGGATCGGACTTTTCGGAATAGAATCGGCAGCGGAACTCGAGGGGAAGTCCATGCTGGTTGAGTACGACGATCTGGATGGTTTCGGATTGGCGGAACTGGTGAAGGCCGGGGGAGTGTCCGCTCTTGAGCTGGTAGAGGCAGCAATCTCCAGGATCGAGGCCCGCAATCCGGCTCTCAACGCCGTCGTTCTCACCATGTTCGATCAGGCCCGGAGCGCAGCGTCCGATGTGGATATCTCTGCGCCTTTCGCAGGCGTTCCATTTCTGATGAAAGACCTGCTGTCATCGGTTGAGGGTGTGCCCACGTCTCATGGCAATCGCCATTGGGCCAAGCTTGCCGCCGGCGGCGATTCCGAAATCGTGAGGCGCTGGAAGAAGGCGGGGTTGATTATCCTCGGCAAGACCAACACCCCTGAATTCGGGCTGACCCCTTATACGGAATCCGAAGCCTTCGGCCCGGCCCGGAACCCATGGGACCTTGAGCGCACGCCGGGCGGCTCCAGCGGCGGCTCAGGAGCGGCAGTCGCCGCGCGCATCGTGCCGCTCGCCTCCGGGGGCGACGGTGGCGGCTCGATCAGGATCCCGGCGTCGGCCTGTGGGGTATTCGGGATGAAGCCGTCGCGCGGCCGCACCCCGTCTGGTCCCTATATCGGAGAGCCTTGGGCGGGCTTTGCCGTCGAGCATGTCCTGACCCGGTCGGTGCGCGACTCGGCCGCTTTGCTCGACTGTGTGCAGGGGCCGGACGTGGGCGCGCCTCACTATCTCCCCCCTTACCCAGGCTCGTTCCTCGACGCCGTCAGAGGGCCGTCCCGAAAACTACGGATCGCGGTTTCATCAGCGCCGATGCTCGGTGGCAAAGTAGAGCCGGAGGTGCTGGCCGCGTTCGCAGACGCCACGAAGCTGTTGGACGGGCTTGGTCACGAGATCGTCGAGGCAAGCCCCCAGGTCGACGCGGAGGCGTTCTCGCTGTCTTTTCTAACCGTGCTCGCCGCGGAACTGCGCGTGGACATGGAGGATGCGTCCAAGGCGGCCGGTGTTCCGATCAGGGTTGAGGACTTCGACGCCTCCACGGTCGGCATGGGCCTGCTTGGACAAGCCTTCTCCGCTGGCGATCTCGCAAGGGCCCTGCATTACCTCAAGCTGGCAGCGCGCGGTGTCAATTCCTTCTTCGAAACCCATGACGCGCTCATGACGCCAGTGCTTTCGCGCTTGCCCCCGCCGATCGGGGCGCTCCAGCCTTCCAACTGGGAGAAGATGATCATCCGTGCGGTCGGCCGCGCCAAGGCCGGTTGGTTGCTTCGAAAGCTTGGGATTGCCGAACGACTTGCCGCAGACACGTTCGCCTTCATGCCCTGGACTCCGGTATTTAACGTAACCGGACAGCCTGCCATGTCTGTACCGCTTTTCTGGACGGACGGTGGTTTGCCGATCGGCATGCATTTCGTCGGCCGCTTCGGCGATGAGGCGACTTTGTTCCAATTTGCTGGCCAACTTGAACAGGCGCGGTCATGGTCTGACCGCAAGCCACCTCTTTGCCGGTGAAGGAGCACACGAACCGCTCGATGAGATCGGAGGCGGTGGAAGATCGCATCGGAACCGGCTAGGCGGGCTTCTTGGCGGAGCCAGGCTGGTGCGCTCATCTATTTGCGCTGACCAAGCGGCAGATGACAATCGCGGTGCGGGGAGTCACCAATCGTTCCTGCCAAACTCGGATTAATCACAGGCTAGAGTTTTTCGTTTCGTCCTGTGGATGTTCGTGCCCTGTTCGAAGCATATCGTTGATCGCTTGAGGTCGACGCGCTCACACGATCGCTAATGACGTTCGAGGCCCGTCGCTTTGTCCAAAGCGCCAGGCCTCTAACCGCCTCCTCCCCGTCCGAGGACGGCTGACGCTCGCTACCACATGGCTCCGCTCATCTCTATTTGCCCATCCGGGCTAGCCCCTGTGTTTTTAGGGGATATCGCGGCGAACACCGATGAGCCGCGCCATGGTTGGTTGACAAGTGACGGCTGCGCGCCGCCGTCGTAGAGGGGCGGCGCGCTAGGCCGTTTTGACGCGTCAACGTTTGTGGTGAACGCTCTGAAGCCCATAGACCGGTGTCTGGATGCCCTCCAATCGTGCCTTCAGTTGCAGCGAGAGATACTGGGAATAATGGCGCGACTGGTGCAAGTTGCCGCCGTGGAACCACAACGCCTCCTGTTGCGTCGGCTTCCACATGTTGCGCTGCTCGCCCTCCCAGGGCCCTGGATCCTTTGGCGTATCGGAGCCGAGCCCCCAGACCTTTCCGATCCTGTCAGCAGTCTCCTGGTCGATGAGATCGGCGACCCAGCCGTTCATCGAGCCGTAGCCCGTCGCATAGACGATGACGTCGGCCGGGATTTCCCTGCCTCCGGCGAGCTTTACCGAGGTCTCGGTGATCTCCTCCACCTGCCCGGCGGCAAGCTTCACCTTGCCGTCGATGATCAGCTGCGATGCGCCGATATCGATGTAGTAGCCGGAACCGCGGCGCAGGTACTTCATGAAAAGGCCCGAGCCATCGGCGCCCCAGTCGAGCTGGAAGCCGGCCTTCTCCAGCGCCGTGTAGAAGTCGGCGTCGCGTTCGCGCATCTTGTCGTAAAGCGGGATCTGGAATTCGTGCATGATGCGATAGGGGAGGGAGGCGAAGATGAGGTCGGCCTTGCCTGTCGTTACACCAATTGCCAGCGCCTGTTCGGAATAGAGCCCGCCGAGCCCGATATCCATCAGCGTGTCGGACTTGACGATATGGGTCGTCGAACGCTGGATCATCGTGACGTCGACACCGGCTTCGTAAAGTGCGGCACAGATATCATGGGCCGAATTGTTCGAGCCGATCACGACCACCGTCTTGCCCTTGTAGCCATCCGGCCCGGGGTGTTGCGAGGAATGATGCTGCTCGCCCGAGAAGCGTTCACGCCCCTTGAAATCCGGAATGTTCGCCTTGCCGGACATGCCGGTTGCAAAGACGAGCTGTTTTGGTCGCAGCACCACGTCCTCGCCGTCGCGATCGACAACGACGGTCCATTCCTTCGTGGCTTCGTTCCATTTGGCCGTTTTGGCGGTGGAACGTGTCCAGTAGTTCAGCTCCATCACCCTGGTATAGAATTCCAGCCAATCGCCGATCTTGTCCTTCGGCGCGAAGACCGGCCAGTTCTTCGGGAAATCGATGTAGGGCAGGTGATCGTACCAGACCGGGTCATGCAGGCAGAGCGACTTGTAGCGCTTGCGCCAGCTGTCGCCCGGACGATCGTTCTTTTCCAGGATGATGGTGGGCACACCCAGCTGGCGAAGCCGGGCGCCGAGCGCGATGCCGCCCTGTCCGCCGCCAATGATCACGACATAGGGCTGATTTTCATAGCCGAGCGTGTTTTCCTCATGTTCGCGTTCCTCTTTCCAGGTCTTCGCGCCGACATTCTGGCCGTGCCTGGCCCCGAGCGGGCGGGTAAAGCCGGACTTCTCCTCATGGCCCTTGAGCTCGGCAAGCGCCGTCAGCAGCGTCCAGATGAGTCCGTCCTTGATGCGCACCAGGCCATAGCCGCGCCCGGTTGCGGTTTCGAACGAGATCCAGCTTTCGAGCACGCCATCCGCCTCGGTCGCTTCCTCTCCGGCGGCTACGTGCCAATTGGAAGGCTTCGCAGAGGCTAGCTGGGCATCCAGCATGTCACGCACCTGGTCCCGGCCCTCGACCGTCTTGATGTTCCAGGTGAAAGCGACGAGGTCGCGCCAATAGCATTCCTCGGCGAACAGGTTGACCGCATCGTCGATGCGGCCGTTTTCGAGTGCGGCGCCAAGCGTATCAAGCAGCGTCTGGACGCGGGTGGTGGGGGTCTTCTCGAGCATCGTTTCTCCTCCTGCTCTTTCATGGAAATCGGGACGGCTCCTCAACCGTCCTGCAACACGGGACCGGCCTAACGCTTAAGGTCGATCAGGATTTTCAACTGAGTACCGGCGGGATCGAGCAGCTTGTCGAAGCCTGCGGACACCGCCTCGTCGAGCGAGACATATTTGGTGACGATCCGGCGGGCCGGAATCTGGCCGCTCGCGATCAAGCGCGCGACCCGTGGCCAGTAATGGGTCGGATAGGCCCAGGAGCCGCGGACATCGATGTCCTTGAAGGTCACGTCGAACCAGTTCAGCGGGTTTTCGCCGGGATGGAGACCGGTCTGCACGACAACACCCTGTTTGCGCACGGCGCTCGCGCAGTTCTTCAGCGCATGTTCGTTGCCGACGCATTCGATGGCGACGTCGCACCCGACACCGCCCTCGGTCTCGCCCTGTACGACATCGCTGACCTTTTCCCTCTTCGGATTGATCGTGCGGACGTCACCGAGCGCTTCCTTGGCGAGCGACAGCCGCGTGTCGTTGAGGTCGGAGAGGAAGATCTTCGATGCGCCGGCGGCTCGTGCTGCCATGGCGACGAGAATGCCGATCGGCCCCGCCCCGGTGACCAGAACACTGTTTCCTGCCGTGACGCCGCCGCGATCGCAGGCGTAAACGGCGACGGCGGTCGGCTCTATCAGTGCCGCTTCCTCGTCGGAGAGCGCATCGGGAATGGGCTGGACATTGTAGTCGTTGAGAAGGGCTGCTTCCGCCAATCCCCCGGAGTGCCAGGAGAGGCCCGCAAGCGCGAGGTTGGCGCTCAGGTGAAACAGGCCACGATCGGCGTAATAGTCGCCGCGGCGCGGCATGATCAGTGGCTGGATCGAGACCCGGTCGCCTGGCTTGACATGGCTGACCCCTTCGCCGATTGCCTTCACGACGCCGCCAAATTCATGACCGAGAATCTGTGGTCCATGGGCGCCCGTGAACGGATGCGGCTCCTTCGGAATGAAGATCGGGCCATAGGCATATTCATGCAAATCGGTTCCGCAGATGCCGCAGAAACGATTTTCCACCAGCACCTCGCCCGGTCCGGGCTGAGGTGGGGCCTCGAGATGCTCGATGCGTAAATCCCTGGCGGCGTGAAAGCGCAGAGCTTTCATTCGGGTTTCCTCCTGTTGTTCTTGCACAGGAGGTGCAGCAAGCAGCATGCCAGATCGAGAAAGCGCCTATTTAAGGCGTAATGTCAGTGGCTTGGCGAGGGGTGCGGCCGAAAGTCTCGTCGATTGCAACAGTTGTCGCGCAACAGGTGTTGCAGGGCCCGCGTCAGTTGAGCCGCTTCAGGCGGCGGTGGATCGTCGAGCGGTTGACCCCGAGCTTCTTTGCGAGTGCCGAAACGTTGTCGCCGCAGTCTCGAAGTGCCTGACGCAGTGCATCGTCCTTCCCAGGCAGCGAACGGACTGTTGCTTGGAAGAGATGCTCCGGCAGGCATTCGGTATCGATCCGCCCTCCTTCGCAGAGGGCGGCAGCGACCCTGAGGACGTTGGCAAGCTCACGCAGATTTCCCGGCCAATCATGGGCGAGCAAGGCCGTTCGCGCGGCCTTGTCGATGCGGTAAGGCTCGTTGTTCTCTTTCTCGATGCGAACGAGCAACTGGTCGATCAGCCAACCGAGATCCTCCCGCTCGCGCAATGGCGGGAGAGCGAGTGTCGCCGCGTTCAGGCGGTAATAAAGGTCCTGGCGGAAACGGCCTTCCTTCACCAGGTCAGCCAAATCGCGGTGGGAGGCGGAGATGACGCGCAGGCGGATCGGGCGTGCCTTCAGCGCGCCGATCGGCTGCACCTCATTTTCCGAGAGCACGCGCAACAGACGGCTTTGCAGCGCAAGCGGCATGTCGCCGATCTCGTCGAGGAACAGGGTGCCGCCGTCGGCATCCTCGATCAGGCCGCGCTTACCCTTCTGGCTGGCGCCGGTGAAGGCGCCGGGAGCGTAGCCGAAGAGCTCGGATTCGATCAGATGCTCCGGGATCGCTGCGCAATTGACGGCGACGAAATTGCCGTTGCCGCCGCAACTGTCATGGATTGCGCGCGCGAGGTACTCCTTGCCACTGCCCGTCTCGCCTTGAATGAGAATAGGGATGTTGCGGGTCGCAAGCTTTGCCGCGCGGGACTGCACCCGTTCCATCGCTGCATCACCGTGGCTGAGGTCGCGCAGAGCGCGCGGCAGGCGCGGTTGTGGGTCGGCAGGCGTCCTGAGGCTGACAACCGGCGCGATGGCGCTCGCGAAAAGGACCAGACCATTCTTGGCGCGCAGCAGCCGCTCGCCGTTCGGACGACCGCGCATGAAATTCGGCAGATCGTCGACGTCGATATCGAAGACCTGCGAGACCGGCAGGCCCAGGAAATCGCGTGTCCTGAGGCCGCGGATGTTCATCGAGCGGGCGAGGGCCCCGAAGCCGCCGTGGGTCATGCCGGTGATGCGCCCGCTGCCATCGAGAGCGATGGCAGCATCCGGATCGACATCCAGGAATTCCGGGGACCGCGCGAGCCGCAAGACCCAGTCGTTGCGGGTACGGGTCATGAGGTTGGCAAGCTCGATCCGCCGCGCGGTGGCGGACACCAGATGCAGCGCCAGCTGCTGGCTCGCCTTGGCGGTGGGGGACCGGAGCTGGGAGATGTCGAGAACGGCGGTGAGATCGCCAAGCGTGTCGAAGACGGGTGCTGCCGTACAGGTGAGCCCGATATGGCTGGCGTCGAAATGATCATCCTGATGAATGATGACGGGTTCGCCGGAGACGATGCAGGCCCCGACGGCACAGGTTCCGGCGCGGCTCTCCGACCATTCCGAGCCGAGATAGAGCCCCGCCTTGCGCAGTTGGTTGTCGAAGGTCGGATCGCCCATGAAGTCGACGGTGACCCCGCGCGCGTCGGAGAGCAGCAGCACGTAGTTTTGCTCGGCAACCTGATTGAACAGCCCTTCAAGGCCCGATCGACCGATGCGGATCAGTTCCTCGGCCTGCTCGCGATGCTCGCGCAGCTTCGAACCCGGAACAATATAGGCCTCCTGCGCGATGGTGGGATCGAGCTTGTAATCATTCAGGCAGCGCAGCCAGGACTGAATGACGGGCTCATCGCGTGGGCTCACGGCGCCGGAGGCGACACGCTCGATCTCACGAATATGCGATAGCGATGTTGACATCGATCGCCCTCCTGGCGGGAAAGCTGACACACTCCCGTCGGCAACGTCAAGCGAACAACCCTTCGGTCACGGGTCGACGACGGCTACTGTGCCGCGGCCGCGGGCCTTCGTGCCTGTGGGCCGACCCGCATCGCGATGATCGCAACCTCCGCGATGGCAACAGCACTATTGGGCGAGATAGCCGCCATCGATGTTCAGCTCGATCCCCGTCACGTAGCTGGCCTCATCGGAGGCGAGATAAAGACAGCCATAGGCGATCTCCAGAGGCTTGCCACCGCGCTTCATCGGCGTCATCGCGATAACCGCTTCGTTGAGCTTGGGCTCCTGCGCATCCGTGAGCGGTGTGTGTATGAAGCCCGGGTGCACGGAGTTCACACGGATGCCGTCTGCGACGTAGGTCATCGCCGCGTTCTTCGACATGTTGCGGACAGCACCTTTGGCGGCATGATAGGAATGGGCACCGGCAACGGCCGCCGTGCCCCAGATCGACGAGATGTTGACGATTGAGCCCGACTGCTGTTTGCGCATGACGCGCACGGCCTCGCGCATGCCGAGGAAAACGCCCGTCTGGTCGACGGCGATCATTTGCAGCCACTCCTTCATCTCAAGCTTGTCCAAGGGTTCGTAGGCAATGATGCCGGCATTGTTGATCAGGACGTCCAGACGCCCATGCTTCTTGACGATCGCGCCAACCACCGTTGCCCATTGCTCTTCACTGGTGACATCATGGTGCACCCGTTCGATGGAGCTCGGATAGGGCTTGGGCGGCGGTTCGATATCGCTGGCCACGACAATGGCCCCTTCTCGGTCGAACAGCTCCGCCGTGGCGAGGCCGATACCGCCGGCGGCGCCCGTGACCAATGCCACTTTGCCCTGAAGTCTCATGGCGGAACCCCTTTTCGGTCTTGTGTTGCCGCGCGCAAGACGGCGGCTCTCTTCGCGTCGTTCCGCTAATTTCCGGCCGGCGCCAGCACCTGCATTCGCGTCACGGTCACGCCTCCATCGGCAAGGTCCGGCAACTTGGCAAACCACTCCTGTACATAGGGCATGGCGTTGTGCGCCTCGAAGTCGGCCTCATTGGCGAAAATCTCGTAGAAGACGAAGTGGCCGGGTTTCTCCCTGTTTTCCTGGAGGAAATAGACGAGGTTCGCGGGATCACCGCGGACAAGGTCGACCAGGGGCAACGTGATGGCGCGCAGTTCCGCTTCCTTGCCGGGCTTTGCCCGGACTTCGGCAACGATCGAATAGGCGCCGCTGGCAATCTTGCCGTAGCCCTGGCCCGGCCCTTCCTGTGCAAGCGCACTTGGGGAGAGGGCCGGTGTTGCAAAGAGGCCCACGAGCAGGACAGCCGAAGCTTGTAGTCGCATTGTCTTGAGCATGTCGCTTCTCCTTTTACCGGCAGCAGAAAGGTCGCCCGACGGCCAATAAGGGCTGTTGGCACACAGTTTCGATGCTGATGCCTGACGCGGCTACTTGGCGCTCGCGGGTTGCAGATGTGCCGCCAACGCGTCGGAGAACCGCTTCTTCACAGGGCCAAGGGCCTTGACGAATTCGAGTTGCTCTCCCTCGGGACCCTTACAGTAGATCAATTCCCAGCCGTCCGACGGGGCAACGGTCACCTTGTTGGTATTGGTGTCCATCGGGGCTGCCTTGCGCTCCTCTTCCGTCGAGACCCGGATGATGCGATTTGCCCGCACCTGGGTCATTCCGCGGCGTGCGGACTCCGCCTCGAGATCGGCGATGAACTGATTGAAGTCGACGTCGTCGCGGACGTGGAAGCAGATGTGCATCATGCGCGGGAAGGCCGGGCTCATGTGCTCGACCGGCTCGGCGAAGGCTTTGGGTCCGCCCATGGGTTGGTCGGCGTCGCGGTACTGCAGGAGTTCGATCACGACGTTATCGAACTGGATGAAACGCACATCGAGCCGTTGTGCCCCGCCCCTGAGGTCCGGCACGCCCATCGTTCGCGGATTGACACCAAGATGGTTGGCCAGGATTTCCTGGTCGGCAAGCAAGGTGTTCTGGACAGCGTCACCTTGGAAGTCACCGTGGCGAAAGACCTCTGTCCCGCCAAGAACACCGGTGTAGAACTCATAGGCGCGCTCCATGTCCTGAACTGTCAGGCCGAAATGCTGAACACCTTGCAGCCGGCCACCCAGTGAATTTGGGTCGCGGGCTGGCGCAGGCGTTTCCTGTGCGGATGAGGTTGGGGCCGAAAGGGCGGCAGCGATCCCGCCGATCGCAACGCCTCCGGCGGCGCGCAAAATGGTACGGCGGTCAGGGTCACCCAAATGGGTGGCTGGCTTTTGCTCGTGAGACATGGCTGCTTCCTATCGGTCAGGTGGTGACTGGCGCGATGTTAGCGCCGGAGCGTTTGCCGGGCGCGTTAAGTTCGGTGAATTCTGGTGAATCGGCTCGCCCGGCGCGTCGCCACCGCTCTGCGAAACTGGGGCGTCGTTGGGAAATGGACACGACAATTGGCTTGGCCCGGCGCATAGCAATCGTGCTGGGTGCAGGTGCCGGCATGTATCTCAGCATCGGCATCGTGCTGATTTACGGTTTTAGCGTCTTCATTGTGCCGATCGCCGAGGATACCGGCTGGGACCGAACCGTCGTGGCCGCCGTTGTCGCACCGATCGCCGTTGTAAACGGCCTGATGTCGCCCGTGGTGGGAGCTCTGACGGATCGCTTCGGTCCGCGCCGGGTGCTCACGGTATCTTCCGTGTCGATGGCGACCGGATTGATCTGCGTGGGCGTCCTGTCACAGAACCTCACCGCGTTCATCGTGGCTGTCGCCATCGCGAGCCTCATGGGGGCTGCGCAGACCGGCGTGCCCTACACCTATTTGGTGGTCGGATGGTTCTCGGCCCGGAGGGGGCTCGCGCTCGGGATCATGCTTTCCTTTGTAGGGCTTGGGATCGCGACCGTTCCTCCCTTCCTGGCGTTTCTCATCTCGCAATGGGGCTGGCGCCTTGCCTTCGTGGCCGCCGGCCTTGCTTCGATGGCAATTACCCTCCCGGTTGCGCTGTTTGCTGTTCGCGACCCGCCCGTGGTTCAGGAGGGCGATCGCGTGCGGGTGGAAGGATGTACCATCCCTCAAGCGGCGAGGACGGCAAGCTTCTGGCTGATGCTCGCGGCATTCTTTCTCAACTATTTCGCCGCTGCAGCCGGGTCCATTTCCCTTCCTGTGGTACTGGCGGATCGTGGCGCGGATGCCGCAAGATCTGCATTGGTTATGAGCTTCGTCGGTTTGTCATTTATCGTCATGCGTCTTGGCTTCGGGGCGCTGCTCGATCGGTTTCCCCCGGTCCCCCTGACCAGCCTGGCTTTTCTGTCGCCCGTTGTGGGTCATTGCATCCTGCTGAGCTCCGAGGGCGTGATGCCTGTCTATGTCAGCGCTGTCTTTTTTGGCCTTGCCACCGGAGCAGAGGGCGATGCGATCGGCTACCTGCTATCGAAGCGCTTCGGCATGAGAAGCTTCGGCAAGCTCTTCGGCATCAACTACATGGGATTGACGATGGGCGCCGGTCTTGGCCCGGCTAGCCTGCACATCATGGCCTCAGACGGCACACGCTACGCCGAGACCTTCATGATCTTTGCCGGCATTGCAGTCATCGCGCCGATCCTTCTGATGCTGGATGGCCGCACGCGTTTACTTGAACGCTAGGAAAACGGTTGCGCGGCCCCGCTGCGCCGCGCGCGGCGGGAACCGGCGGCACTTTTCTTGCCGGGGTCCCCGACGGCATCGAGTACGGCGCGCGCCTTGAGTAGATCGCGCGTCGTGAATCCTTCGCCAAACCGTTGAAAAATCGGCGCGAGCAGCGCTGCGGCGCTTTCACCTTTTTCCGAGCGGAGCCAATGTTCGGCAAGCGAAGTTGCTCCACGCAACTCCCAGGACAACGCACCGTGGCGGTGCGCGAGTTCGATTGCCTGCATGTAGAGAGCTTCTGCGTCCGCCGAAAGCCGTTCCTCCTTGAGGGAGAGATCCGCCTTGATACGGAGCAGTTCCGGAACGCACCAGACTTCGCCGGTCGATGCCGCAAGCGCGATCGCCTCGTCGATTGCAACCAGCCCCACATCAATGTCGCCGTGCTCCCCGAGCCCTGCCGCGTAGACGCCCATATAGAACGGGCAACGCATGCGGAAGCCTACGGCAAGAAGCTCGTCGAGCGCGGTTTTCAAGATGGTCAGGCCCGAAGCATCCCCGATCTGCAGGAGCCATTCGCCGCGCAGGGAACGGGCCATGGCACTCCAGATCATCATAGCGTGCTCGGCCACATGCGCTTGGATGCCGACGAGCATGCGGTCAGCGGCCGTAATATCGCCCGTCAGCATTGCGATGGGGCATGTCGTGTGAACGACTGCATTGCAGAGCGCGAGGGCGTGGTGCGCGGCCCGTGCCTCTTCCAGCTGACGCTGCGCCATGGCTACTGCCTTGTCGGGCTGTCCCTGCAGCCACAACACGTTTGCAAGGGTTCCCCTTGCCGCAGATCTCGGATCAAGCTGGAAACGGGCGATATCGGAGCGGGTCACGGGAGGCACATACCTGGCAATCATGCGTTCGAGGTGGCGTCGCGAACCTGCAAGGTCTCCCAGATAGCGCAGCGCGGTGCCGGTCTGCCGGTCGACATTGTTGCATGCGTCCACATCCCTGCAGTCGGTTGCCAGCCGTCGTATTCTGTCGGCGATCGCCAGCGCGGATTGATGCTCGCCGGTCCAGGTGAAGTAGTCGCACAATCCCCAGAGACACCGAAGCATGTATTCCGTGTCGCCAAGCGCTTCGGCACAGCCCAGCGCGGCGTTCCAGGCGGTTCTGACTTCGGGGAGCGGGCCGCGCGTATGAAGCAGGGTGGTACCAAGCGCCAGATGCAGCTTCATGTCGTCGCGGGCACTACGGTACTTGGCGAAGGACGCATTGATGGCACCCTCGACCCTCATCCGGCACTCGTCGACGAGGGACAAATGCTCCCAGAACGGGATTGCAGCGACTGTAAGCGCAATGCCCATGGCGATGCTGCGGCTGTCGAAGAACGCCCAGTTCAGGGCGCTGCGAATGTCGTCGACCTTGCATCCATACTCGGCGAGCCATTGGTTGGTCGGTCTGATCCTCCATTCCGCTTCGGCGCGTTCGGCAAGTTCGAGGAGATGTTCGGCGTGGCGGCGGCGCAGGTGATCGTGCTCGCCGCTCTCGTCGAGTTTCTGGCGGGCATATCTGCGGGTCGTATCGAGTAGCCTGTAGTGTGTCCCGAGATCTCCCCGCTCGGTCGAGACGAGCGACTTGGCAACGAGGTTTGCGACACGGTGGGTACAGTCGGCGCGAAGGCGGCCGTCGTCGACCGCGACGGCGCAGGCCGACTCGAGGCTGAATGCGCCGGAAAAAATCGAGAGGCGCCGCAAGAGCCCTCGCTCTGGCTCGGCGAGAAGGCCGTAGCTCCAGTCCAGTGTCGCTGCCAGCGTCTGGTGGCGGTGGTCACCGCACCGCATATTGCCCAACATCTGGGCTTGATCGGTGAGAAGGTCGAGGAGTTCACGCGTGCTAAACGCGTCCAGCCGCGGTACGGCGAGTTCGATCGCCAGGGCCAGCCCGTCGAGGCGTCGGCAGATTTCGGCCACAATGGGTGCGTTTTCGTCGATAAGAACGAACCCGCTGCGACTGCTGATAGCGCGCTCCACGAAGAGCTCGATGGCGGGGAACGCCAGGGCCTCGGCTGCCGTCAGTCCGCACGCTTTCTGAGGCGTTTCGAGTGGCGGTAGACGATACACATGTTCACCGGGAATTCGCATCGGTTCGCGGCTCGTGGCCAGTACTCGGACCCTGGCTGCAGCCGCCAGCAGTGTCTGGGTGCACGTCGCTACGGCTTCTACGAGATGCTCACAATTATCAAGCACAAGCAGCAATTCTCGATCGGTCGCAAAAGCGATCAGCGCGGCTTCGATGCTCGCGGAATGCAGTCTAAGGCCGATAGCTGTGGCGATCGACGTCGGCACGAGGGCAGCATCGCTCACCATAGCCAGGTCAACAAACCAGACGCCGTGGGCATAGGCCGGAGTGAGTTGGTCCGCGACGGTGAGTGTCAACTTCGTCTTGCCGATGCCACCGGGGCCGACGATCGTCACAAGGCGGTGCTTCGTAAGGGCGCTCTGGATCGCACCCACGGCATCGCCTCGTCCCAGTAAGCGGGTCGTTGCCGCCGGCAGATTGTGCTGCCGGATGCTCTCGGGTCTCACGACAGGCCGGATATCCCCATAGCCCGACGCGTGCACGGGCGACACGAAGCGATAGCCGCGACCGCTGACCGTCGCGATGTACCGTGTGTCGTTCGCACTGTCGCCAAGTGCTCGACGGAGCGCAGCCACATTTACCTTGAGGTTGCTGTCCTCGACGAAGGTACGCGGCCAGGCACGCGCAACAAGCTCTGCCTTGCTTACGACTTCACCGGGGCGCTCAACCAACGCGGCCAGGATTTCCAACGCACGGCTACCCACGCGAACGACCGTCTGATCTCGCAGAAGCGCCTGACGCTCCGGAACAAGGACGAACGGACCAAAGGCATAGGACGGCACGATCGAAGCTCCAGGTGCAGACGGACAATCTACCTTGTCAGTAACGACGGATTTCACATGGCTCGCTGGTGTTTTCGAATAGTAACTGCTGTCATGCGTCCAACAAAGCGAAGATGGATTTCGATCCGAGCATTGATCTACACTCTAAGGGCGGAGTGAGACGGCTCGTGCCGCACGGGAAACCGAGCAGCCACTATCGCGCCGCATAACGATCGGACACTGTTTCGAAACTGACCGTCCGTTCGAGCTGCCAGGGCCCACCCAGATACTGCCAGAGATCCAGCCCTTCCAGCGTCACCGGCCGCGGCTTGAAGTCGAATGTCAGTTGCTGATGCAAACTATCTGCGGCTGATCGCGAAACCTTGTTTTGCACGGTGATATGGGGCTGCCAGCGCTGCAAATCCTGACCGCCGAGCCATGGCATGAAAGTGGATCTCAGGTCTCCATAAAGCTGGTCGAGCGCAGGGCTGCTGATCGTGAACGCAACGCCTGCGCCGAGATGGCGCACACCGGCAACCTCCGCTCGGATTTGGCCACGCCTCTCGGCCGCCGCCAGCAACGCTTCGACGATCCGCTCGCAGTATTCGCCCGGCAGCCGATGAAACATCGTCAGGTGTGCCCCAAGAAAGTTTCGGTCCGGGGGAAAATGTGCCGTCCGAAGGCGATTGAACGGTTCAAGGTCTGCCTTCGCAATCCGGGCGGTGAGGATAAGCGGCTTGCGGGTCTTCAATGCAAAATCCTGTCGATGCGAGGAACGTACATTATGGGCAGATGTGCAAACCAGCCTGCCCAGCGAGCGCTCTTCATGTGATGTCGGCTACATCGGCACTGCCCATCGTTCGGCGCCAGGGCCCCTTTCATACCAAGGTTTGCTGCACTGGCTCGAGGGCGGATGCTGGCGTGCGCGAGTTTACTCGAGCGCTCATTTTGAGGCCACTTGGAGGGACGGCCCATAGACGATCACCTGGTTGCGTCCATTTTTCTTTGCCTCGTAGAGGGCTTCGTCCGCCTGCCGCTGCAAGCCTTCTGAAGATACGGTCGCACCGCCTTGGTCCAGCACTGCCGGTCCGATGCTCACTGTGACATAGGCGCCAACGCTTGACCTCGGATTTGGCAATGACGCGGCCTCAACGCGACGTCGAATTCGCTCCGCCACCGACACGGCATCCTCCTGATTGGCGTCGCGAAGAAGGATGAGAAATTCTTCGCCGCCATAACGCGCGACCTGGTCGCGATCGTCACGCGAGCTGCTCTGGATAATGCCGGAGACCTTTACCAGGCAGCGATCGCCCTCGGCGTGGCCGAGGCTGTCGTTGAGCTGTTTGAAGTGGTCTATATCGCACATCAGAATTGCGGCACCCTGGCTTTGCGCGATCTCGTCGCTCCATACGCGACTGAGCGTTTCCATCATCCAGCGCCGGTTCGCGATACCGGTGAGCGGGTCCGTTCGGGCAAGCAGCTCGAGCCGTGAATTTGCGTCCGTCAGCTCGGTGAGGCGAGACCGATCGCGCAGTTCGAGCAGGAAGGTCTTGTGCGCAAGGATGCCTGCAGTCCTGCGCGCAACAACGGTTGCGACCACGCCGCTTGCGAAAAAGAGCGCACCTGCCAGAGCGTTCTCAGTGGTGATTGCGGGGTTTTGCATCTGGAAGACAAGATAGAGCCCAAGCGCGAAGACGGCGATTGCAATCGACCACTCGAGCGGGACGGGAAATATGATGATCGCGGTGACCGCGACAAAAAGCATGATCGTCAGGTGTCGCTCATAGTATTCGCCACCCGTGTTGACGCCGACCAGGGCGACCGAAAGCAGGATCAGGAACACGCCTGCGTGGAGCGCAATACCTTCCAGCCAGATCCCGCGCGGCTTCAGGAACACGATCGCCGTGACGATTGCGGCAGGCGGCAGGAGGGACGCCGGCAGAAGCATGGACCTGACGGTCTCGCTCGGCAGCAAGCCCGCATTGACGGCAAGGGTCAGGAGATCGAGCACGACCACCCAGATCATCCAGGCGCGGATGATCTTCGACGCCTGCGGCCATGAGCGCGCACGGAAGCGCCGGGCAAGTTCCGCGTTCAAGCGAATGTCGCGTGTGCGTCCCGCAAGAAGGCGATCGACTTCGTTGACGACCGTCGGGGGCAAACGTTGGGAGGCTGTTCGCGCCGAAAGCTCGCTTGCGCGTGAAACGCCTGATGCTCGTCTCGTATCCATGCTCTGGCCATCTAGGGGAGGGATGCACAATGGCAAGAATGTGCGGCATGACAGTGACGGGCGTTACCGACTTGGCTTAATGAGCCCTACGGCTGCGTCTCGACTTGATACATGGTGTCGGACTAGCCGCTGGCACCGCTCTTATCTGAACCACTGCGCTCACCGCCTCGAGCACCCTTTCAGGGCGACGAACAAGCGGCAATTCATGCCGTAGACGAAGGTCGGACTGCGTTTCACCACCGGCCATAAGGCGACAGCCCGCATAGGTACGGTGCGAACGCGCGGTGTCGGCCACTAATAGCCGTAGATTTCAATGGGTGCTGGTTATCGGTTCGATGGTATCCTGTCCTCCAAAGCCGATCTGCAAATACCTCATGCGGTTCCATAGTCGACCTCTCTCTTCGGTGTAGCACGCTCGTCGTTGGCCTAACCGACCCGAGCCTGGAGGTACTGCCATGAACGAGATCACAGGCAAGATTACACATAAGGAAAGCGGCCTCGGCGTACCGGATCTGCTCGTGGTCGTCTATGATCTCGATCCCGACACGCGGCCCGAGGAATTGGCACTCGACGGTGCCTCGTTTACCGGCGTTGAACGGACGGCCGGCTCGGCAGGGCTGTCGGCGCTTGGCGATCGCATCTGTTCCGTCGCGACGAATGCTGCCGGCGAATTCGGGTACAAGTTCGAAGATGCCGAATTCAGGATTCGGGATGAACAGGAGAAACGGCCGGACCTTTTGCTCATGGTGGTGGCGCCGGAGGAAACCGGCCAGGATCCGAACGCCCGTATTCTTCATTTCTCCCTGGCCGTACGCCAGAATGCGGGGCGCTTCGAGACGTTCCTGATCCGCCTTTCCTCTGATCAGTTGACAAAGGCCGGTATCCCGCTGCCGACCCTGAAGCTCACGGACAACGAGCCGTCCGAAAGTGTTCTCGTCAGGCTGGCTGCCCTCGAAGGGCGACGCGAGGCTATGCGCTCAGGCTTGGCGGATCTGACGCGAAAGCAATTGGAATTAGACGCGGCGCGACTTGAGGTCTTCCATAACGACGTCAAGCCGCAGTTGATCAAAGATCTCTCTTCCGTGACCGAAAACCTGGTGAACCCTGAACGGCTGGTTCTGCCAGGTCAGAGCGTTCTCGACAAAAGCGTTGCCGTGATGGCGGATGCGATCAGGACCGTCGTCAACGACCCGGCCGCCCGGGCGCCGCGCCGCGGTTTTGTCAGCCTGTCCGATGACCAGAGGCAAGAGCTCGAGCCGTTTCGCGACGCGGACGGCTTCATTGATGAGATGGATATGGCGAAGGTTCTGGGACCTTCACCGTCGGTCGATACCCAGAACGGAAACGCGGCCCTGATCCGAGAAGACCCTCTGGTCAAGGTTTGTCGCGACTTGTCGCAAAGGCAAAGGCGAGCCGCTGCGCTTTTGAACGTTGCAACGAGTAGTTCAGATGAGGGCACAGGCGACGACGCGGACGGGACCGGTGCGATTATCCCGGACGACGACGAGATCACCAAAAGCGATATAAAGCGGCACCTGTCGCATCTGATGAGCACCTTGACCTCCCCGGAGGAGCAGGTGGTCAACGGCCTCACGCCCCGATCGGACAAGATCGAAGTCGAGAGGCAGATAAAACAGCTGTCGCTGGAACGAAGCCCGGCGGACACGCCTGCCTATTTCGATTTTCACAATCTTCAGATTGCGTTCGAGCATGTCTGGCAGGAGGTGATCGATCAGAAAGTGGTCGATCTCGCCGAAGATGCCTTCGACAGGATCGTCGCCTTGGGCGCGGATCCAGGCGCGTTCAATTTCACAGGCAATGTCGGCCGCGGCTTCGTGAAGTTGGGCAGGCGCGTCGCCAGAACGGTCAGGGACCATCGTGACGGCGCTGATGGCGGCGATAGTTCGAGCTGGTCGGGTGGCACGAGGGTCACCGACACGTCGTGGGGCGATGCCCGTGACCATCGCCTTGGATCAATCGGGGTGGCCGACGAACTGCCCCAGGTTCTCCAGGACCTGGAGCAGAGGATAAAGGAGCCTTTCAATTTTACGATTTACGCCGCGAACCAGAAGGAGCGCAGCATCAACTTCGGCATTCTCCTGACCTACAATCAAGAGTGGAGACCGCAGGCGTACCAGGCGGGCGAACTGGTCAGAACCATCACGCTTGCCCCGAAACAGGTCCAGAAAATCAGCGTCACCAGGAAGCTGCACAAAAAGCGCTACCAGAAGGAAGTGGAGAACAATGTTCGGAGCTGGCGCGAGGAAACCACGCTGACGGCGCGTGCCGAAGAGGAGATCGTGCGCCGTGCTTCAGTCAGGACCAACTTCAACCTGACCACCCAGCATACATTCAGCGTCAAGGTCCCAGGACTTGGAAGCACGGACAATACGGTAACGAGCAGCTTTACCCGGGACGCCAGCAAGTCGTCGGATGACATCAAGAAGTCCTTCCACGAAGCCGTCACCAAATCGGCACAGGATTACAAGAATGAGCGTTCCACTGAAGTGGTCACGGAAGAAACCGAGGATCTCGAAACGGTGGAGACGACAGAGATCACCAACCCGAATGACGAGATCGCCGTAACGTTTCTGTTCTACGAGCTGCAACGCCGTTTCCGGGTCATAGAGAGCCTTCACAAGATAACGCCGGTTATTCTCGTCGCTCAGGAAGTGCCAAGGCCAGACGAGATCGATAACGATTGGCTGATGACCTACGACTGGATCCTGCGGCGCGTGCTTCTGGACGATTCGTTTCTCCCGGCTCTGGAATATCTGACCGAGAACATCGCGGGCGACGATGTGGCGCTCGCGCAAATGAAGCTCAGCCTGAAGGCACAGAACGAGAAGACGCAGTCGCTCCGAGCCATCCAGGAACGCCTCCAAATCAGAATGATGGCCCTGAAGGAGTATCTTCGGCTGCTGAAGACGTCGTCATTCCTGGATGAACTCGGCCATCCGTTGTTTTCGGAGTTTCGCAAGGACAAGGCTGCGGTCGAAGATGCCCTCCAGGGCGTCACGGACGATATCAATGACGTTGCCGGGCAGATCGGGAAGGAAACCGAAGCGCTGAATACGCTGGTCAGTGCCTATTCCGAGGCGTTCAGGGAGCATGTCAATCACCTGACCCAAATCGCCAGGCTGCGCATACATGTCAAACAGAACATCCTTTTCTATATGCAAGCTATATGGGGTCATGAGCCCCCGGATCAGCGCTTCTTCCGTCTGCACAACACGAAAACGCCGGTCTTGCGCAAAAGGCGCAAGTCTATCCGTGTCGACTTCAGCGCGCCGCGCGCGGACATGATGGCGGCGATGGCGCACAGGACGCTTCCAAGCTTCGGCCCATCTCCGGTGCGCACATACGAAGTCGAGACGAAGTATGAGCTGCACCCCGATTTCGATCAGCAACTGCACTATGTGGCGCTGTCTCAGGTCGCCGACCTGGAGGGACTTCTCGGGTTCAAGGGCAACTACGCCGTATTCCCATTGAAAGAATCCAATGCTTTGACCGATTTCATGATGGCGCCGTACATCGACCATGCCTTCAATGCCCTGGTGGATCCGGACGATCTCGGCAACTGGTCGCTCGAAGACTTTTCCGATTATGTTTGTTGCCTGCGCGATCAACTGGACGACGCCGAATTCAATCAGATCAAGGACCAGCTCCAGGCGCAGTTCAAGAGGCTGCTGACAGCCAGTCGACGCGCCGACGATATGGTCACGGTCCCGTCGGGGTCGCTGTTTATCGAAGCCCTCCCCGCGACACATTCGCTCATAGAGGAATTCAAGGCCCGTCACCGGGCGGTCGATGTGAAGCGGGCTCAGGCCGAGGTCCGGAAAATCGAGCTGGAGAATGTCCGGTACGCCGCCCGCGTGCTCGGCGGCGAGCTCGAGGATCCGGAGGTCGAGAAGAAAGTCGTCGTGGAAGGTCCGAGCGTCATACTTCCCACGGATGACAATTAGCGCATTTCGGCTGTGCCAAGGGATGGCACTTTGAACACTTGCGCAATTGTGCGTCGGATCGAAGCGACACGTGAAGGGACGGCAATCGGAGGAGCCCGGCGATGGGCGACGAGCTCAACGACAGAATGTGCTCAACTCCGCTCACGGAGGACCGCATGTGCCGTGCTCCGGGAGTGAGCAGGCCGTCGTCGGAACTGGAGAGGTTCAGGCAAGCGCTTCCCGAAGCGGGCAGACTTCATCGAGACGAGCAGCTTCGCGCCTTGCTTCCTTCCCAGCAATTGATTGAGGCAGAGCGGCGTAACCAGGAAGCGGCGTTCAAGAAACTGCTGCTGGATGCCGGCCTTACCAAAAAGGACTTCGAGATCGTCGTTGCCTATGCGCGTGAGCAGTTGGACAGCGGGGTCAACCTGTCCGAACAAGTCCTGGAGGATCGGCTAAGAGCGCTGAACCCGCCTCCGTCTCGTTTCCCCGGAACGATCGACACCCGCGGCTACAATGTGGGCATGATGCCCCGCACGCAGATCACGTTCGACTTCTTCCTCTCGGCTGCACAGGAATGCCTGAAACCTGAAAACTTCATCAACTGCTTTGGTACAGCGCTCAGCCTCGCCCTCGACTTCATGCCGGTGATTGGGAACATCAAGGGTCTCATAGAGGCCTATACGGGACGAGACCTCATAACCGGCGACAAAATTCCGGATTGGGCGCGGTGCCTCAACGTGGCACTGGCCGTGTTGCCTGGAGCCGGTGCCGCGTGGAAAGCAATCCGCGCGGGCCTCAGGGTCGCCCAACGCGGCAGCAAGGCTGCTGTCAAAGCATTACTTCCGATCGCCATGGTGGTTGCCGTCTCGAAGGCGGCCCCCGCTGAAGCGATCCAGATCATCAAGAATGTCGCAAGCCTCAATGAGACTGCCCTGCGAACCGCCGCAAAAGAGGCAGAAAAGGTGGGTAGCGGCGTTCTTTCTGCGAGCAAGGCGCAAGACAAGGCAGTTCAGGAACTGAGCCGTGTTCTTTCAGGCGACCAGATTGCAGACATCCAGAAGGCAATTTCGCAGAAAGCGGCAAAGGTGCAGGACGCCCCGACGATGGCGTCAAGGGCTGCAGGCAGCCCGGCGCCGGCAACGCCGAAGTCCCAGATCCCCAGTATGCCGGGAGCCGTCCCGGGCGCCGGAAGCGGCGGGGAGAGAGCGGGGCGGCGTCCAAAACCCAAGTCGAAGGGAGGTCCAGGTCCGAAAGGCCTGTCGGCAGCCGAGAAAACAAAAGCCTACAAGGAGGTTGGATTCACACGGAGGGAAATGGGACAGGGCGACCAGTACAAGCCCTGGGGCAAATACCAAGTCAAGAAAACCGGAAAGAATTACGAGCAGTCTGCCAAGCTAAAAGACGGCCGCGAGGTCAGGATCGATGATCTGGAGGTAAGCAAAGGCTCACCCGAGACCCTCAACCTCGTCGATTACAAACACTCGAAAGAGGTCACCGAGATCGCCGATATCTTGAAGAAATCGAAGAACCAATATGACGATGTCTTTTTCAAAGAGCTTGAGAAGTCCGGACACTGGCGCGGCTTCGCCGACAAGATCGATCAGTTCTTGCGTCAGGCTCAACTCGTTCTCGAGAATTCAACGAGTTTGGGTCACATCATCATCCGATGCAGCGATAGTCGTACCGCGCACATCTACGAACATATCGTCGGCAACCTCTATGGGAACATCTTCACGAAGATTGGTCGCAAATGGGTCAAGTCGGAAGGCTTGGAGAAGATCGTTGATGCGATCAAGATCGAAATCGTTCCTTGACTGTTCATGCCGCGAGGCAGCTCCCAGGTCAGCTGGGAAGAACGAATATGGTTATTCGGACAACCAGATCAGTGATTGGCTGGCGTCGGGCATTGCCTACTCCGACCAGGCAGTGTGAAAATCAACCGGCGTTCACCCTGGCGGCGTGGCAACTCCATTCCATGCCGCCGGGGTGAGGCGGCAGCTGCCCAGTCGCTGGCGGTGCGTCCATTCGTCTGCATCCGCCCGCCGATCTTGCAGGTGGGACGGCGATCGCATCGATCAAACCGACCGCACGTACTCTAGGCCGATAGGGCCATCTCGCTTTTCAACCAGCCGACAAACGCCTCTATCGCGGGACGTTTCTTCGAGAGCGGATCGAAGGCTGCCCAATACGCTGCTCTCTGTGACCTCACTGACGCTGACAAGGGCCTGACCAGCCGCCCGGCACGAATATGCTCCCGAACAAGAAGGCCGCGCCCCATGGCGACACCCTGACCATCGAGGGCCGCTTGCAACACGATGTTATAGTCAGTCAGTCGGGTCTGTTTGGCTTTCTCCAGCGGAAATCCGGCTGCCTGCGACCACAGCTGCCACTCGAGGCCGCTCTTGGCCTGCAGTATCTCATGGTCGAGAAGATCCAGGTGGGATTGAAACCGGGAGCCGTCTCCGTAAAGCGCGGGGCTCAACACCGGAGACAGATCTTCGTCCGCGAGGTGCAGGCAGGACTGTTTGCTCGCGCCAAAATCGCCAAAACGGATCGCGACATCCGCTTCTCCGCGCCCGACATCGACAATGCGCAGGGTCGGATCCAACTCGAGTTCGATCGCCGGGTGGCTCTTGAGAAACCCGCCAAGTCTGTTGATCAGCCAGTTCGCAGCGAAGGAAGGGAGCAGGCTCACACGCAGGCTGGTCTGCCCGGATCGCGAGCGCACCCTCGCGGTGCCCTCCGACAGCACAGCGAAGGCCTCGTCGACGGTGGCAAGAAACATCGTGCCGGCCTCGGTCAGCTCGATGCTCTTGCTCTTGCGTCGAAAGAGCGGAGTACCGAGAGCACTCTCGAGCTGCTTGATGTGGTGGCTCACCGCGCTTTGCGTAATGAGCAGCTCTTCGCCGGCCAATCGGAAGCTCCCTCGATTTGCCACCACCTGAAAGACCCTGGCCGCGGAGAGGGGTGGGAGGAATGGGGAGCTGCGCAACGTGCCGATGCCTCGCGGATGAATAACGGCTGACATTAACGAATTCGATCACAGGGCGCAAAGCTTTGAATTGGCGGGCTCCTCGGATTTCTTCCATGAAGCAAGAAAGAAAAGGAGAAAGCGATGACGATATCCATCCGCGACAAGCTGGCTGCTCTTGACCTGGAACTCCCCGCACCGACGTCTCCGGCGGCGAACTACATTTCGGTTGTCCGCACGGGCAACCTCCTGTTCATCTCCGGCCAGATCAGCAGGGCGCCGGATGGTGAGATCATTGCAGGCACCCTGGGTGCGGACATCTCTCCCGAGAAGGGGGTGCAAGCGGCGCGTATCGCCGCCCTCAACCTTCTCGGACAGATCGCCGCCCAAACGGACGGTTCGCTGTCGTCGGTCCGTCGCATCGTCAAGCTCGGCGTCTTCGTCGCGGCGACGAGCGCATTCAAGGATCAGTCGAAGATTGCAAACGGTGCCTCCGACCTGATGGTTGCGGTGTTCGGCGAAGCCGGGCAGCACACGAGGGCCGCCATCGGTGTCAGTTCGCTTCCCGCGGGGGCAGCCGTCGAGATCGATGCGGTTGTCGAACTGGAGGAAACCCGGTGCTGAGCGACGCAAAAATCGACAGCCTGCGCAACGACACGCCCGGCTGCGCCGAGCGGAGGCACTTCAATCACGCCGGAGCTTCGCTCCCGCCAAGGCGCGTCACCGAAGCCATTATCGACCACTTGATGCTGGAATCGAGGAGAGGTCCGATGGAAGCTGCCGCATTGGTTGCGGACGAGGTCGCGATGCTTCGTAGCAACGCTGCCAGATTGATCGGTGCCGAGGACGGCGAGGTTGCGTTCGGTGGATCGGGGTCTGCCCTATGGGGGAGCGTGTTCGCCGCCTTACCACCGCTGAGATCGGGCGACCGCATTCTCATTGGCCGACAGGAGTGGGGCGGCAATGTCGCCTCTATGCAGCGTGCGGCAGCCCATGCCGGGGCAAGCATCGAGACCATTCCCTGCAGCGAGGACGGCAGTGTCGATGCGAACGCCCTTTCCGCAATGATCGACGACAAGGTGCGCCTGATCTCGCTGACGTGGCTTCCTGCCAATGGGGGACTGATAAACGACGCCGAAGCCATCGGGCGGGTCGCCAACGCAGCTTGCATCCCGTACTTCGTGGACGCCGGGCAGGCACTTGGTCAGATCCCTGTCGATGTGTCGAGGATCGGTTGCGATGTCCTCAAGGCGGCGGGCAGGAAATACCTGAGAGGGCCGCGCGGAACGGCTCTCGCATATGTTCGCTCCAAGTTCCTTGAGACGCTCAATCCCGCTTTCGTGGATGTGAGCTCCGGCCCTCTCGTGAACGGTAAAGTCGAGCTGAGAAAAGACGCTCGCCTGTTCGAAACCTCCGAAGCGCCCATATCACTGCTCCTGGGGCTCGGCGAGGCGATCGCGCTGGCTTCAGAGTTGGGCGTCGAGGCAATCCAGGCCCGCATCGCCCTCCTCGCAACCCAGCTTCGGAAGGGGTTGAAACGCATTCCGGGGGTCGAGGTCCGCGACCTCGGCGCGAAACAGTCGGGCCTTGTTTCTTTCACCGTGGCGGGAATTCCGGCATCGGTTGTCAGAAGCAGGCTGGCCGAAAAGAGCTTCTCGATCGGTGCAAACGGCGTACCCTACACGCCCTTCGACATGACCGCGCGCGGACTACAGGAAATAGCACGAGCCTCGGTCAGCTACTTCAATACTGCGGGGGAGGTCGATGACCTCGTCGATGCGGTTGAACACATCGCAAAAGAAGCGATCCGATAGAGGGAGGGAACTGCCATGGATCTGGGAATAGGGGGCAAGCGCGCGATCGTCTGCGCGAGCTCGAAAGGGCTGGGCAAAGGCGTGGCGCAGAAGCTTGCGGAGGCTGGCGTGATCGTTACCCTGAACGGTCGTAGCCTTGAAACGCTGGAGTCCAGCGCAAGCGAGATTCGCAAGCTGACAGGTGCCGAGGTCCATGCCGTGGCAGCCGATGTGACGACCGTGGACGGACGGCAGAAGCTTCTGGAAGCGGAACCGAGAGCCGACATCCTCGTCACCAATGCAGGGGGACCGCCGCCTGGGCTATGGTCGGATTGGGAGACGGATGAATGGCTGAGCGCATTGAACGCCAACATGCTGACCCCGATCTTGCTGATGAAGGCGGTTCTGCCCGGGATGATGGATAGGGGCTGGGGGCGCGTGGTCAACATCACCTCCGCGTCGGTAAAGTCACCGATCCCGGAGCTGGGGCTGTCCAATGCGTCGCGCAGCGGGCTGACCGGCTTCGTCGCGGGGACGGCAAGGCAGGTCGCGAAACATGGCGTAACGATCAACAATCTCCTGCCGGGGTCGCATGAGACCGATCGTGTCGCCGTGCTTCTCCAGCGAAGGGTAGAGTTGCAGGGCATCTCCATCGATCAGGCGCGGCAGCAGGCTCATGCGGAAAATCCGACCGGGCGCTTCGGCACGATCGAGGAGTTCGGCGCTGCCGCAGCATTCCTTTGCAGCCAGTACGCGGGCTACATCGTCGGCCAGAACATCCTGCTCGACGGTGGCGCTTTCAGGTCAACGCTTGCATGAATTCCAACGTCTCGCGGCATGCAACGCTTCCGCGACGCCAACCGCAAACGATCCTTACAGAGGTCGTCCCCATGCGGTGTCCAGATGGCAGCCCGTGCGTGGTGTCGACCTGACGATCGGGCTTGGGGTTGCCTGGAACAAGGCGGATCCGACGGCGTCGCGCGACGGCATCATCGGAATTGCCCGGTCGCTGGCGCGACCGGGCAGGTGAGGAATGCACGAAGCGAATTCCCGAAAAGTAGGAGGCGACGCTCAGGCTGACCTGACGTTTTCGGCCTTCGATTTTCCGGTCTTGCGGTCCTGGCCAAGCTCGTAGCTGACCTTCTGGCCGTCGCGCAGTGAGGTTGCGCCGTCGAGGGCCGACACATGGACAAAGACGTCCGGTCCACCGCTATCGGGCGTGATGAAACCAAAACCCTTGTCCTGGTTGAAGAATTTAACAGTGCCGGTTGCCATGGTCGTCCTCGTCAGATGAGTGTTTTTGCGTTTACCGCGGAACCATATCCATCGCGGGCCTTGGCGGCAATCACGCATGTACCAGCCCGGTGATTTTCGACCGCCGAGGCGCGGCGCGCGGAACTGGCTCGGGCGCAGTGCCGTTGCATGCGCCGGCATTTGAGGAACCGTGACTTGCCGGCCTGCGTCGTTCAGCATCGTCATAGAGGAGGCCTGCGGGTGGCCAGAGCCCCCAATATCGTGTGGGCGACAGGCCACAGCCGGAAATGCTAAAGGGAGGTCATTGGGCAGGGGCGCTGACTCAAGAAGGAGACTTCTCGATGAGCAGAATGGCCATGAACGCCCTGGGACAACCCGTTTATTACAGCGGAAGCTCGACGGCATGGTTTTCCGCGACCGGATCCGGCCCGACCCTTCACGGTACGCCCGGCAACGATTCCCTCTGGGGTGACAGTTCCGTCGATGTGACGATGATCGGCGGCACGGGTGATGACATCTATTACCTCTATTCATCGACAAACCGGGTGGACGAGGCTCCCGGCGAAGGAATCGACACGATCAATACGTGGATGAGCTACACCCTTCCGGAAAACGTCGAGAACCTGTCCGTTACCGGAAGCGACCGGCACGCATTCGGCAACGGTGCCGACAATATCATGACCGGTGGTTCGGGCAGCCAGACAATCGATGGTCGTTCAGGCGATGACGTGCTGATCGGCGGCGGCGGTGCCGATACCTTTGCGTTCGAGCGTGGAAATGGCAGCGATCTCATCGCCGATTTCAGTTCGAATGACACCGTTCGCCTTCAAGGCTACGGGCTCTCCTCGTTCCAGCAGGTTCTCGCCAGCGCGGTTCAGGAGGGCGATGATCTCCGCCTCGATCTCGGCAACAGCGAAAGTCTCATGCTTGCCGATACCACGGCCGACGAGCTGCATCAGGACCAGTTCAAGTTGGGTCTCGACCGGTCCGGCTTGACGCGGACGTTCTCCGACGATTTCGACACGCTTCGGTTAACAGGCGGCGCTGGTGGCGCCTGGGACGCGAAATACTGGTGGGCTCCGGAAAAGGGGGCAACGCTGACCGGCAACGGCGAACTGCAGTGGTACATCAACCCGAGCTACCAACCGACGGCGTCCGCCAACCCGTTTTCAGTGGAAGACGGTGTGCTGACGATCACTGCAGAGCAGGCCTCGGGATCGGTCCAGGCGGAGATCAATGGCTATGATTACACATCCGGCATGCTGACGACCTATTCGTCGTTCGCCCAGACCTACGGATATTTCGAGATGCGGGCCGACATGCCGGACGATCAAGGTGCCTGGCCTGCCTTCTGGCTGCTGCCTGCGGACGGCTCCTGGCCACCGGAACTCGACGTCGTGGAAATGCGCGGTCAGGACGAAAACACCGTCATCACCACGGCCCACTCCAATGAAAACGGATCGCACACAATGAGCCGCGACGCGGTTGAGGTCGCAGATACCGAAGGGTTCCACGAATACGGCGTGCTTTGGACGCAAGACGAGATCGTCTGGTATTTCGACGATGCCGAGATCGCGCGCACAGACACGCCCGCTGACATGCATGAGCCGATGTACATGCTTGTCAATCTCGCCGTCGGTGGGATGGCCGGCACGCCGGATAGCGACTTCGTCGATGGGGCTGAGATGAAGATCGACTATATCGAGGCATACTCGCTGGACGCCGATTGGTACCTCTAGGCAGACGAAGCGTGCACGGGGATCGGCAGGGTTGCCGATCCTCTCGGATACGGAGCGCGGGGCGCGCCTCCGCTGACCGATCCTGGTTCTCGCCTCCCTGATCGCGCTTGCCGTCTCCCACAGCATGCGCTTGCCAGAACGCGGGGTGCCGCGCGACCTTGATGGCTTGAAGGTCACCATCGTATCGGCGCCATCAGACCTTGGCGGGAGATTGTCCATGCTCCTGACAGGGGGCTTCCTAAACCTTGGCATCGCTCGACCGACGCTTCCGTTCAGTACTCGGCTCGGTCGATCGGGCGCAATCTCCTCGGCGACCGCGACCGCTTCCTCTGGGTTCCAGGGCCCTGGGAGTACCGACCTTCGTTATCAGACTGAATTTGCCCCGGATGAGATCGCCTTCGAGAAGGAAGACGCCATGATCGTCTGTTCGTGCAATGTGTTGAGCGATCGGGACGTCCGCTCCGCCGTCGAGGCGGGGCAGCCGAGTTCGATCAGCCAAGTCTATGGTTGTCTCGGTTGTACCGCCAGGTGCGGCCGCTGCGCGAGAATGATCCGCCGCCTTGTCGACGAGACGCTGGCAATGGCCCGTGGCGGCGACTGCGCTCGATCTTACAACCTCGCCCACGATCCTTGCGGTCCCGCGGATACCGCGACGCAATCATCAAGCAACGATTGTCACCTGGGCAAAGCGGCGACAACGCCATCCGTTGCGTGCCGACTGGCCGCGTCGTGAGTGCAGCCTCTGCTCGCCGTGGGTACAAGGCCGAGTGGCAGACAAGCCGATTTTATCGCACAATCGGTGGGCTGCTCCTGCTTGGCATCCTCACCGGCTGTATCGCACAGCACGAGGTCGCGACCGATCGCGCTCTAGCGCCGTCGCTAATGGAGCACACTCGGGAGGTTCGGCCGCGCAAGAGTTCCGGAGCCTTCGATCTGCTCTACGTGACCGACCGGGCACCTGTCACAGGTTCGGACGGTACGCTGTCCTATGGCGCCGAAAGGGCCATATTCCTCGGCTTCGGCACTGTATCGATCGTGCCGACCGGCAGTTCCCCCAACGGCAAAAAGGAGTTCAGTGTCGGTCGAAAATTCGAATTGGGGCGGTTTCCGGCGACGCCATACGGCGTCGTGGGGTCAACCGCCGGGCTGCGCCGCACGCCGGCGGCGGTTGCAGCGCATGGGCAGGCGGCCACCTTGCTACGGGCCGAAGTCGCGCGTCATATGGCGACAGCCAAACGCAAGGAGGTCGTGGTCTTTATCCACGGATACAACAACAGCTTCGACGATGCGGCGCGCACCACGGCCGAGATTTGCAGATCGCTGCAGAACCAGTTTGCCTGCATCGTCATGACATGGCCTGCCGGCGGCAAGGGCGGCTCGTTCTTTGGCTACAACATTGACCGCGAGTCGAGCGAGTTTGCAGTTGCCGACTTCAAGAAGGCTATTCGCATCATCGCCGAGGCCAAAGGCGTCGAGCGGGTTCACCTCTTGGCCCATAGCCGCGGAACCGATGTGCTCGCGAGCGTCGTTCAGCAACTCGCCATCGAAGCCTATGTTAGCCGATCCTCGCTTTGGCAGCGCTACAAGATCGCCAACGCGGTATTTTTCGCGCCTGACATTGATCTGGATGTTGCGTCATCCAAGTTGTTCGCATGGGTATCGGACCCGGACCTCGCCTTTGGCGGTGAAGCAAGGCCAAGCCGGTTACCGCCCCAGGGCGCCATGCACCTGACCGTTTACTCTTCGCCCGGGGACAAGGCCCTGAGTGCATCGACGCTTCTATCCGGCAGCGTCCTGCGGCTGGGCCAGCTCGATGTCGAAAAACTACCGAAGGACAGGCGCGAGGCGGCATCCAGATGGGGAGCGTCCCAGATGGGCAGACTGGTCGACTTCATCGAGTTCGACGGGGGCACCAGCTTCATCGGCCACAGCTACTTTTCCGACCCGGCCGTCAGGGCGGACCTCGTGGCGCTCATTCGCGACCGGGCGAAAGCCGGCGATCCCCGACGTCAACTCGTCGAAGTCAAGCGACCTTTCTGGAGGATATCGCATGCCCGCGAGGCTCCGCGGTCTTTGTCCCAAGATTGACCGCCGATGACGCGCCTTGCCCCAAAAGCGGCTCCTTGCGCATGATGTCGTCGGGAGCCACGCTCGGGGGGGGGCGGCGGTCGAAGGACAAAGCACGCAGGAATTCGAAGGTCGACGGCGACCTCCGCGCAACCCCACTGGCTCTATCCCGGAAGATCGAGGCGGAGTGCGCGCGGCACAGGTGCCGGCAAGGGTCGAGCTGGACCAATTTGTGGTAAGCTGCGCTGACGTGCACCCCAACGGTAAGCCCAGATGATGATGGTAGATGCCATACCCAGCGCTGCCTGTTCGAGACTGTCGTTGTCCGGCAGGAGGAGAAGGCAATGACGCGCGTCCTGTCGCATCCTCCGCAATTCTGGCACTTCGCGGCGTTCTTTGCCGCCTATGTCCTCGGGTGTGGCTTCGCGCAGGCGCTTGCAATCGTGCCGGGAACCGGTATCTCGATCTGGCCCCCGAGCGGGCTCTTCATGGCGACGCTTGTCTTTACCGCAAGGCGCAGTTGGCCGTGGTGGGTCGTGGGTGGCCTTCTGTCGGAACTGTTCGCCAATGTCTTATGGTTCCACAACCCGCTGCCTGTCGCCATCATGATCAATGCCGGCAACGCCCTTGAAGCCGTGGTTGGCGCATGGCTCATAACAAGGGCCTGCGGGCAGACGGTTCGGCTGGAATCCTTGCAGGAGGTGCTGGCCCTCGTAGCCCTTGGCGCCGGAATTGCACCAGTCGCAAGTGCCACAGTCGGAAGTGCGACACTTGCCTGGTTTGGCACGCAGTCGTTCACCGCAGCCTGGCCGCTGTTCTGGCTCGGAGACGCTACCGGGGTGCTGATCGTCATGCCGCTTGCGCTCGTTGTGTTCCAGAACTGGCGGGTCCACACACGCCTCCAGGATGCGCGCTGGATCGAAGCATGCGTCCTCGGAATGATCTTTCTCGGTGTCTCCGCCCTGTCCTTGAGCGGTCACCTGGCCTCTGCCTACGTCGTCATGCCGCCGCTGCTCTGGGCCGCAGTACGCTTTGAGTTCAGAGGTGCGGCGATTTCGTTGGCGCTTCTCGCCCTGATCACCGTGGTCTTCACCATTTCCGGCGCCAGCCAGTTTGTCGGTGATCCGGAGACGCAGCGGCAAGAGCAGGTGATGCTGCAATTGTTTCTGGTCATCTCGGCATTTTCCGTGCTCATCGTGGCCGCCATCTCGAGGCAGCACCACCAGGCGCTGCTCGCGTTGGGCCAGCGGGAACGGCAGCTGCATCGGATGATCGATACGCTTCCTGTCCGGATCTGGAGCGCGACGGCCACAGGTGACACGTTGTATTTCAACAAGCGGTACCAGGACCATTTCCGAGCGATACCGAATTTCGAACCTGCCCAGGCCAAACGTATCGAGCGACTGGTTCAGGAACTTGCCCATCCCGACGACGCTCCCGGTATGCTGGAGGCCTTGCGGCACAGCTTCGAAACCGGAAATCCCTCAGTTATGCGGTTTCGCTGGCGCGAGAAGGGCGGAGACTATCGTTGGGCGGAATGCCGGGTGGAACCTCGACGCGACGACGACGGAACCATCGCCGAATGGTACGGCGTTTCCATCGATATCGATGATGAAATGCGTGGGCAGCAGGCCCTGCACGATCGGGAGCGCGAATTGTCGACGCTCGTGGATATGATCCCCAGCCACCTCTGGCGCGTGACGCCGGAAGGCGAGACGACGCTGGCCAACAGGCACATGGCGGAGTTTTTCGGCTTGAACATGGAAGACAGGCAACAGCTGGATGACGTGTTCAGCAAGATGTTTCATCCGGATGACGCGGATGAGGTCTGGGACGTCTTCGAACGCTGCCTGCGGACGGGCGAACCATTTTCCATGAATTACCGAATGCGCCGGCACGACGGCGTATATCGCTGGATGTCTGGCCGTGCGGTGCCGATGCGAGATGAGGACGGAGGTATCGTGCAGTGGTTTGGCCTTTGTCACGATATCGATGACCAGGTGCACGCGGAAGAGGGGTTGCGTCGGGCTTCCGACAAGCTTGCGCGTGCGACACAGGCCGCGAGCCTGGCGGAGCTTTCGGCATCCATCGCGCATGAGGTGAACCAGCCGCTGGCGGCTATCGTCGCCAACTCACAGGCCTGCCACCGCTGGCTGTCGGCCGAGCCTCCAAACGTCGACCGAGCAAAGGTCACGACCGAGCGGATCACCCGCGACGCCAATTCGGCTTCCGACGTCGTACGGCATATTCGCGCCCTCTTCAGCCAGGCGGAGAACGTGAGGCTGCCGGACGACATCAATCGCCTGATCAATGAGGTCTGCCGTCTGATGGCCGGCGAGTCCACGGCAAAAGGCACGCGCATCAAGCTCAATCTCGAGTCCGGCCTGCCGCCCGTCGTGCTCGACAGAATCCAGGTCCAGCAGGTGCTCGTGAACCTGATACGGAACGGGATCGAGTCGATGGACACTGTCGCCGATGTGACAAGGGTGCTTCAGATACGCTCTCGCCAAGACGAGCCTGGCGCCGTTCGCATAGAGGTACGCGATGCCGGGATGGGTTTCGCCGACACCGAGCGTGCGTTCGAGCCGTTCTTCACGACGAAACGGAACGGGATGGGGATGGGGCTTGCGATCTGCCGTTCGATTGTCGAGACACACGGCGGACGCCTCTGGACCGCGAACAACCGGACAGGGGGAGCGACCGTGGCATTCACGCTTCCATGTGCGGTTATCGAGGCGCAGGCGGGCGATGTCGGTGGGCTTGAGAGGGCTCACTCCGCGGGCGTTTCCCAAGCGTGATGGTGGAATGGCGGCACGCATGCGCGGCCTCGGTCGCGAAAGGGGGCCGACCAGGCCGAAACCGTGGAGCTTAGGGTCATGCCAGGACGTTATCGGCGGGCGAGCCCTGTGGTCGTTCTTCAAGTCCGCGGTTGACGAGAAGGGTAAGTCCCCAGGCCGCGATGGTCAGAACGATGCAGAGCGCGGCGAGCGCACCATATCCTGCGGCCTCGATCACGGCGCCGCCAACCACCGGACCGGCGGCGAAACCGATTAGATAGGCCGATCCCGCCGCGGCCGCCCAGCGGCCGTTTCGGTCGAGTGCCGCGGCCATGCCGAACAGATACGGAATCGAGAAGTAGTAGACGACGCCCGATCCGACGAGGGCGACGACATAGGCGGTCGGATTGCGCGAGAGACATAGCGTCAGCGAGATCAGTATGAAGGCGACGCAGAAGCCCGTTATGGGAATTGTCCGTCCCCAGCGAATGTTGAGCGTCGTGGCGACGCCCGCGCCCACAAGGCCCACCAGCGTCATGATCGTCAGGGCGTAGCCGACGGCGCGCGCGTCGAGCCCCGCCCGTTCACCAAGCGGTGCGCTAAACGCGTAGATTGCGGCGGATGCGGTGAGGTACAGGGCGATCGCCGCAAATGTCATGATGCCGCGTAGCGGAGAGGTGTCAGCCTTTTCCGCGGCAGCGCGGGCGCCCGGCTCTGTGCGGATATGCCGAAGCAGCAGCAGCAGAGGCGCAATTGCGAGCGTCAGACCTGCAGCAAGCGCGAGGATACCGCGATGCGCGAAGGCGACAGTGAGCTCACCGGCAACCGGGAACAGGGCAACGCTGCCCAGCGCCCAGACGATCTGGAAGTATCCATAAACCCGGTCCGGGTTGCGGAACTGGGAGGCGACAATGGAAAGGGACACCGCGTAAAGCAGGCCTTCGCCGATGCCGGCCAGGCCACGCAGAACAATGAGCGACGCCCACGAGGTACTGAAGATCGACGCCCCCTGGGCAAGGAGTACCAACCCCACGGCAAGGAATCCGACGCGTCGATAGACGAGCCGGGGCAGGATGGGCGCCACGATGATCGCGGTGACCGCGAGCAAGACAAACTCGACGGAAACGATTAGGCCGGCGTCGCGCTCGGATAGGGACAGCCCGTCGATGATGCCGCCGATCATGAAAGGCGACAGCTGCAGAACGAGCCCGCCGATGACCTGGGCCGCAATCGCACCGATCGCCAGAGACATGTGGATTTGGGACGTCTCAGGATGGGAGGCAGCCACGATCTTCTCTCTCCATGACGACCACCCTCGCATCCCGCAACGGAAGATTCAGCCGTTGGCATCGACGAATTGAGACCTGCCAGCCTTGTGGCTCCGATGGGGTCTACGGGCACCTGTGCGCCGGCGTCGGCTGGAGCGCAGTTCCGCACCCCGCGATCTTATCATCGGGGCGGTCAGCGAGTCGATCATGACAAGTTGCGCGACCTTGAACGACCGGAATCGTTGTCTTGTCGGAAGTCTACGGCCGCTCCCTTCACGCGCATGCCTCGCGCAGGCGCTGGTTCGGTAATCAGATCCAGACTCGTTGCGAGCATAGGTGTGCCGCTCGACCATCGAACGTGACGTGTTTGGCAGGAACAAGCCGGCGGGTGCGGCCGTTCGAGCACGCCGTTGAAACACCGATGGTTTCCCGGACAGCTCGCATCATGCGGTCGGTGTAGACACCCTATGCGACGGTGTAATGGCGGATCGGCGAGGGCCAGCCTAGACTCCGCCGCAGATCGCGAGCAAGCGGCTGATGGCGACCTTGCAGCCGCTAGGTGCCGGCCGGGCATGTGGCCGATGGCGACCTGGCTCTGCCAATGATTGATAATATTCGAGGCCCCATGGCAACCGACCGGAAATCAAAGCCGAACGTTTCTTCCAGCGGCGGATCCGTGCTGCTTGGCCCGCAAGATGGCGGGAACCGCGACGTGGACCCTCTTCAGGGCGAGGTCGTCACCATCATCAACCCTGTTGCGAAGCCGAAGACGGGCAAGAAGATCGCCGGCTTGCTTGTGTGCCTTGCAGCGGTGGTGACCGCGGCCGGCGGATGGGTTTGGGCCCGTTCGGGCGATACCGCGTCAACCGACAACGCCTATGTGCGGGGTGACGTCACCGCACTTGCGCCGAAGATCTCCGGCTATGTCACGCACGTGGAGGTTCTTGACAACCAGGCGGTCGAGGCGGGCGACATCCTGTTTCGGATCGACGATCGGGATTATCGCGCCCGCCTTGCCCAGGCCGTGGCAAATGTCGAGGCGGCCAATGCCCGGCTTGCCAATGTCGATGCCGAGGTGCTGCTTCAGGACAGCCTCATCCGGCAGGCCGAAGCCCAGCGTCTTGCGGCGACGGCCGAACTGGATCTCGCAAACAAGGCGTCCGAGCGGCGGCGACATCTCATTCGCAGCAATGCCGTAAGCCAGTCCGATGTCGACGAAAGCGATTCCGCGCGGGCGCGGGCCGAGGCGAACCTCTCTGCGGCCTCGGCAACGGTCAAGGCGCAGCAGCAACGCACCGCCGTGCTCGCCGCCCAGCGTCAGGCCGCGGTCGCTGCCGTGGCGCAGGCCAGGGCGGCTGGTGATCTTGCCCAGATCGATCTCGACAGCACCGTCGTTCGTGCGCCGGTCGGCGGCGTGGTGGGCAACCGCCAGGTTCGCGTCGGCCGGTTCGTCGCACCGGGCGTGTCGCAGCTTGATGTCGTTCCGATCCATGATGTCTGGCTGGTGGCGAACTTCAAGGAAACGCAGCTTGAGCACATCCGGCCGGGCCAGAGCGTTCGCATCACGGTCGACGGCTACCCGCACGAGACGCTGGAGGGCGTCGTCGACAGTTTTGCGCCCGGAAGCGGCTCGGCCTTCAGCCTTATTCCCGCCGACAATGCGACCGGCAACTTTGTTCGCGTCGTCCAGCGTGTTCCCGTCAAGATTCGCTTTACCGGCAATCCGCTGCCCGGCCGCCTCGTGCCCGGCCTTTCCGCCCGTGTCGAAGTCGACCTCGGACGCAGGTCATGACCACTGTGTTTGCGGCAGTGCCTGATCGCGGCCGTTCGATGGCAGGGCCGTTCTTCGTCACCGGCATCGTTCTGGCCGCCCTGACCGAGGCGATCGCCAGCACCGTGCTCGCCCTCGGTCGCGCCGACATGATCGGCGACACCTATGCCACGCCCGACGAGTTCGCTTGGCTGGACATCGGCTATACCGCGCTCAAGCTGATTGGGTTCATGGCGGCAGCCGGGTTGATGGAACGGATCAGCCCACGCAGCCTGATCCTTGGCTCGGTTCTCGTGATGGCGGCCGCCTGCGCCATCGCCACGGTGACCACACGTCTGGACCTGCTGGTCGCGCTTCGGCTCGTGCAGGGTTTTTCGGGCGGCATCCTGCTTGTCACGGGCCAGGCGGCGATCTTTCTCGCCTATCCGGCGTCCCGCCAGCCGTCCCTGCAATGCCTGTTCGCCATCGGCTCCGTCGTCGCTCCCGCGACGGTTGCGCCCGCAATCGAGGGCTGGCTGCTCGACAACCATTCCTGGGCCTGGATCTTCTTCTGCGTCGTTCCCGTCGCGCTGGCGGCAGCGGGGCTCCTGATCGCCGCGGACGACCCGATCCCGGCGAGAGCCTCGCGCCGTCCTTTCGACTGGATCGGCTTCGCCCTTCTCGCCGTCACCCTCTTCTGCCTCACCTATGTCTTCAGCCAGGGCAGCCGTTGGGACTGGTTCGAGCAACCGCACCTCCTGTGGCTGGCGGTGATCGCTGCCGTCGCGTTGCTGGCGTTTCTCGGTCGCGAGGTCGTGGCCGCAGGCCGCGGTCTGATCGATGTCTCTCTGTTTGCGTCGGCGGATTTTTCCTTCGCCTTCATCGTGAGCTTCGTTGCCGGAGCCGCGCTGTTCGGCAGCGCCTTCCTGATCCCGTCTTTTGCCGTTTCCGTGCTCGCCTTCACGGCCACCGACGCCGGTCAACTTCTGCTGCCGAGCAGCGCGATGTTCGTCACGGCCCTGCTTGTTACGGCCATTCTCGTGCAGGTCTTCGGCGTCCCGCCCTTTGCCACCGTGCCTTTCGGCATCCTGATGATCATGACGGCGATGTGGATGCTGTCCGGCTCGAGCAGCGAGAGCGGCGCGCAGGACATGATGGCGGCGATCCTGTTGCGCGGGGCAGGCCTCGGCTTCCTGTTTCTTTCGATCACGCTGATCGCCTTCGGCAGGCTCGACGAGCGCAACCTTGCTGCAGGGATCGGCCTTTTCAACAGCGGCCGTCAGCTCGGAGGCCTCATGGGAGTGGCAGGGCTGCAGACACTGATCGACCACGCCGTGGCCGCAAACACGGCCGTTCTTGGCGCCAGCATAACGGCGGGAGCGCCGGCCGTCGTCGATCGGCTGGCCGTCACGACGGCCATGTTCGGTGCGAAGGGCCTCGACGCTGTTGCGGCCGGCCGGGCAGCAACGAGCATGCTCGGCCGGACCGTGACTGGCCAGTCGACCGTCATCGCCTTCGACACGGCCTTCGCCGCCGTCGCGCTTCTCTTTCTCTTTGCCGCACCCGTGCTGGTGGCGATCAAGGTCGGGCTCGCTAAGCGCGCCAACGCTGCGTCGGTTGCCACCGGATGATATCGACACCAGGGCCTCGCCGTGTGGCGTTGATCGCGTCCGGCTATTCCATTCGTCTCTGGAGAATTCCCCTGCGCCCGCTTTCTTGTAACGAGCAATCTTCTTGAGACCGCATCTCATGGTTTTCCATAGGATGCGGCGAAGAGACACCGTTGCTAAGGTAGGAAAAAGATCACCAGCCCGCAGATCGATGACGATGACGCGAGACTAGGCAGGAGACACCCATGCGCGTTTGGTCGGATCGCCCCGCACTCTCCCACCTGGCGATCTTCTTTGCCGCCTACGTCCTGGGCTGTGGTTTCGCCCAGGCCTTGGCGATCATACCTGAGACGGGGATCTCGATCTGGCTTCCAAGCGGGCTTTTCATTGCTACGCTCTGCTTGGCTCCACGACGCAGCTGGCCACAATGGGTGCTGGCCGGCCTTCTGGCGGAACTGCTTGGCAACTTGTTGTGGTTCCACAATCCGCTGCTTGTCGCCATCCTGATCTTTGCCGGCAACGCGCTCGAAGCCCTGGTCGGTGCATGGCTCGTCACCCGCTTCGTGCGGGTGACGAGGCTGGATTCCTTGCAGGAGATGCTCGGGCTCATCGCGCTGGGTGCCGCAATCGCACCGGTCGTCGGTGCGACGGTTGCCGGCGCGACACTTGCCTGGTTCGGCATGCAATCTTTTTCAACGGCTTTCCCGCTATTTTGGCTCGGAAACGCCTCCGGGGTCCTGATCGCCGCGCCTCTTCAATTGGCGCTGTTCCAGGATTGGCGAAGCGGAACCCGTCTTTCGCAACCCCGCTGGATGGAAGCGTCGGCCGTAGGGCTCGCGTTGCTGAGCATCGCGGTTTTCTCCCTCGGCGATTACCTTCCCTTTGCCTATCTGATCATGCCTCCGCTCCTGTGGGCCGCCGTGCGGTTCGAGTTCAGGGGGGCCGCCGCCAGCCTTGCTCTCATCGCGATGATTGCGGCCGTGTTTGCAATCTCCGGCAAAACCCAGCTTGCCGGCGACCCCGGATCCCAGACACTCAGGCAGATCATGCTGTATCTCTTCCTGGCGGTATCGGCAGTTTCTGCGGTCATTGTCGCTGCGATATCCCGGCAATACCAGGCAGCTTTGTTTGCATTGAGCGAACGCGAACGGGAGCTGTCGCAGCTTGTCGACATGGTTCCCGCCTATATCAGGCGCCTGACCCCCGAAGGAAAACCCGTCTTCTTCAACAAGCGGTTGACGGACTTCCTCGGGGTGAGCCTGGAGGAGATAAACGCCATCGACGGGGACCGCCTGGAGCCGGCCGTCAAGAACTATGTCCACCCGGATGAGGCGACGGAAGTTGAGGCCGCGATCCGCCGCGGGGTCGCCACCGGCCAGGCCTATAGCCTGAAGTATCGCATGCGTGGCATCGACGGGGTGTATCATTGGATTGAGACCCGCGCCGAGCCGCTGCACAATCCGGATGGAACGATCGCGCAGTGGTATTCGGTCTCGATCGACATCGACGAGCAGGTGCGCCTTTACCGCGAGCTGGAGGAGCGAGAAGGCAAGATCCGGCGATTGATCGATTCCGATATTATCGGGATCGTGTTCTGGGACCTCGACGGACGCATTCTCGAGGCCAACGACGCGTTTCTCCGGATGATCCAATACGAGCGCAAGGACCTGCAGGCGGGACTTCGTTGGTTTGATATGACCCCTTCCGAATGGCAGAAAGTGCATGCCCGCGACGAGGCTGAAGAACTGATGGCGACGGGCAAGATGCAGGCCCGCGAGAAGGAGTACTTCAGGAAAGACGGCAGCCGGGTGCCTGTCCTGATCGGGGCCGCCTGCTTCGAGGGGCAGTCCACGCAAGGGGTGGCCTATATTCTCGACCTGACCGAGCGCAAACGGGCGGAAGCAGCACTCAGCGAGAGGGAGCGTTTCCTCTGGCAGGTCGTCGAGACGTTGCCGGCGATGGTCGACTGCGCTGCACCGGACGGTGAGCCGATTTATCGCAATCAGCGACTCCGAGAATTTCTGGGGTACAACCTCGATGCATTGGACGGAACCGGAAAATCCCGGTTGGCCGGGACGCTCGACGCCGGCGTTCATCCCGACGATCTGGAGGGCGTCAAGACGAACTATGCCCACTCGCTGTCGACCGGCGAGCCCTATGCCCGCAGGCATCGCCTGCGACGCTTCGACGGGGAGTATCGCTGGGTGGAGACGCGCGCCGCCCCCATGTACGACGCGGAAGGGGCTACGGTGCAGTGGAATGTCGTCTGTCTCGACATCGATGGCGAGGTTCAGGCGCAGGAAAAGCTGCGACAGGCGCAGGAGCGGCTGTCGCGTGCGAGCCAGGCGGCGAGCCTTGCGGAACTCTCGGCTTCGATCGCCCATGAGGTCAATCAGCCGCTTGCGGCGATCGTCGCCAATTCGCATGCCTGTCACCGCTGGCTGATGGATACACCCCCGAACCTGACGCGTGCGAAGATCACGGCGGAACGCATCATTCGCGATGCAAACTCGGCTGCCGATGTCGTGAGCCGCATTCGGGCGCTGTTCAAGCGCTCGACGGGGACGAGAAGCGGGGCGGAACTGGGCAGTGTCGTGGCCGAGGGGCTGGGTCTTGCGGCCGACGAAATCGTGCGGCGCGGCGTTCGCGTCAGCACGGACATCGAGAGCGGTCTTCCCCTTGTCTCGATCGATCGGGTCCAGATCCTGCAGGTTCTCGTCAACTTGATGCGCAACGGCATCGAAGCCATGGATGCGACGAGCGACGCACGCCTGCTTGGCCTGCGCGTGCATCGCGCGGGAGATACGATCCGGGCGGAGATCAGCGATAGCGGACCGGGGATCGCGTTTCCCGAGAAGATTTTCGAGCCGTTCTTCACAACCAAGGAGCATGGCATGGGCATGGGGCTGGCGGTCTGCCGTTCCATCGTCGAAGCCCACGATGGACGGCTCTGGGCGGAGAGCAACGAACCGCATGGCGCGACGTTCATCTTCACCCTGCCTGCAGAAGCGAAGGTTGCGGCATGACAGAAGATCATATCGTCTTCATCGTCGACGACGATCACCGAATTCGCGAGGCGCTGGGCGAGCTGCTTGCCTCGCACGGCATTCGCGCCAAGGCGTTTGCATCGGCCGGGGACTACATCCGTTTCAAGCAGCCAGACCTGCCCGCTTGCCTGATCCTCGATGTCGAGTTGCCGGATATCAATGGCTTCGATCTGCAGCGCCAGATCGGCGAAGGAGACCATCCGCCGATCGTGTTCATCACGGGACACGGCGATATCCCGTCATCCGTGCGGGCAATCAAGCGCGGTGCCGTGGATTTCCTCACCAAGCCTTTCAGCGATGCGGATGTTATGGCCGCGATCGCAACGGCGCTTGATCAGGACCGGAAGGCGAGGGCGGACCGTGCCGATCTCAACGCCGTCAGGCGTCGCTATCTCGAACTCACGCAACGCGAACGTGAAGTGCTGCCGCTGGTCGTGAGTGGCCTGCTCAACAAGCAGGCCGCCGCCGAACTCGGGATCAGCGAGGTCACCCTCGAAGTTCACAGAAGGAACGTGATGCAGAAAATGGCGGCCGCTTCGTTCGCTGATCTCGTGCGCTTGGCAGAGCGCCTGGAGATCCCGATCACGCATTCGCGCAGGACAGGAGGGAACGGATCGTGAGCAAGAAAAGCCCTGTCGTGGCGGTCGTCGACGACGATCCGAGATTGCTTGAATCCCTGGAAGATCTTCTGGAGTCGGCCGGACATGTCGTGTGCAGTTTTCCCTCGGCGGAAGCGCTGCTCGTCCATGGGCTGTCGGATCTGGACGTCCTCATCACCGACATCGGAATGCCCGGGCTGAACGGCCTTGAACTTCGCGATCTGGTTGTGAAGGATCGCCCGGAGCTTCCGGTCTTCCTGATTACCGGCCGTCATGAGATCGCGGATCGACTGCGCGCCGGCGGCGTTGGCCGGCTTTTCTGCAAACCTTTTGATGGACCAGCGCTTCTCGCCGCCGTCGGCAGCGCCTTGTCGGATGGAGAAAAAGGAGAAAGATGATGAAAGCTGAACAGCCACTCATGCGAACGTCGATGTCCATGTCATCGCAACGGGCACATGAACGGGAACTTCCTCTCGTCATCATCGTCGATGACGACGCATCCGTTCGGGAGGCGCTCGAAGAGCTGATCCTGTCGGCGGGGTTGCGACCGGTCTCATTTGCGTCGATCCGTGAATTGCTCGATGCGGACGTCCTGGACCGTCCAGGCTGCCTCGTTCTCGATGTGCGCATGCCGGGAGCAAGCGGTCTGGATCTGCAGCATCACCTGGCCCGGGCGGGAAACCCCAAACCGATCATCTTTCTCACCGGGCATGGCGACATTCCCATGTCCGTTCAGGCCATGAAGGCCGGCGCCGTCGATTTTCTCACCAAGCCTGCGCGTGATCAAACGCTGCTTGACGCCGTGGCCGCGGGCATTGCCATCGACGCAGAGCAGCGCGCGAAGGCTGCAGTGGTCAAGCGGAATGTCGAGCTGTTTTTGACGCTGACGCAGCGCGAGCGCCAGGTTCTGCGCGAAGTCGCGCGTGGACGGTTCAACAAGCAGGTCGCTTACGACCTTGGCATCAGCGAAGTCACGGTCAAGCTGCATCGCGGCAATGCCATGCGCAAAATGGAAGTAGCCTCGATCGGCGAGCTGATCCGTTCCTGGGAAACGCTTCCCGTCTCTATCCGCGAGGGCGCTGTGACGCAGTCGGTGGCGTAGGGCCGGGCAGAAGGCCGACGCTTCAAAGCTCAGTTGTAGTCCTTTGCCGTGGACCGGCCGTCTTTGGCATCGCTTGGCCGCATCTGCCGCCCACTTGGTCGCTTCGTCCCGAACGTCTGGCTTGGTGGTTGATCGCCGGCCGAAGGGGCGCGGCCGGCGATCGGGCTCTCGCCAGGGGACGACGGGAGCCTAGGAACGGACGAAGGCGAGCAGGTCAGGATTGATCGTTCCGGCATGTGTCGTGCACATGCCGTGCGGGAGTTTCTCGTAGATCTTCAAGGTTCCGTTCTTGAGGATCTTTGCGGTGAGGAGGGCAGAGTCGGCGATCGGAACGATCTGGTCGTCGTCGCCGTGCATCACCAGAGTCGGCACGTTGATCGCCTTCAGATCCTCGGTAAAGTCCGTCTCCGAGAAGGCTTTGATGCCCTCGAATTGTGCCTTGGCCCCACCCATCATGGCTTGCCGCCACCAGTTATCGACGACAGCTGAAACGGGTTTGGCCTCCGGCCGGTTGTAGCCGTAGAAAGGACCGCTCGCGAAATCGCGGTAGAAGTGTGCTCGATTGCCGGCAAGCGCCGCGCGCAATCCGTCGAACACGTCGATCGGCAGCCCGCCGGGATTGGCCGGGGTCTTCACCATGATGGGCGGAACGGCGCCGATCAGAACGAGTTTCGCGACGCGGCCTTGCGGCTGACCGTACCGCGCGACATAGCGGGCGGCCTCGCCACCGCCGGTGGAGTGGCCGATATGGACGGCATTGCGCAGGTCGAGATGCTCCACGACAGCGGCGGCGTCCGCGGCATAGTGGTCCATATCGTGGCCGTCGCTCACCTGCGCCGAGCGGCCATGGCCGCGTCGGTCGTGGGCGATCACGCGGTAGCCCTTGTCGAGAAAATAGAGCATCTGCGTATCCCAATCGTCGCCGCTCAGGGGCCATCCGTGGTGGAAGACGATCGGTTGGGCGCTCTTGGCTCCCCAGTCCTTGTAGTAGATTTCCGTACCGTCCTTGGTGGTTACAATGGTCATCGTCTCTGTTCCTTTGAGAGGGATTGTCATGTCCGCGGGCCGCCGGCGGGGACGCCGTCTCCGGAAATCCGCCGCGGCCGAGGCGTCAAACTCGCGGCGCGCCCGTAAAGCCCGGCCGAACACGCCATTGAGAATGCGGCGGATTCGCCTGCCAGGCTATCGAACCGAAGTCTGCGTCGGGTGATGCGATGGTTTAGAAGAACGCGCCGATCGATAGGCGAGGCTGGGGACGCCGGCTATGATCGCGAGCCATCGGGCATCAGGTGCACCATTCAAATTGCTCTCGCTGCGCTAGCGGGCGCGCAAAGGCCAGCGCAGGTTCATCTGTAGCTCGTGGCGGGAGGCGTAACGCCCGAGCAACGTAATCAACCGCCTCTCTTCTGCCTCGCCAATGCCGGCTCGCCTGCAGTATTCCGAAACGTCCAACGCCGGTCGGGCATTGGGCTGAGGAGAAGGTCTGACTTCGTGTGATGACATCGCAAGTACCCCGTCTGCGTCGCCGTGTGCAGAACATCGGCGCTACGATGTTGGGTTCGGATCGCGCGCGAAACTGTATGGAGGACGGGCAAACGGCGCAGCCCCGGCGGCACGTCCGGGGAGCACCGGAGCAGATTTGCTTCAAGTCGTGGCCGCTGGATTGTCGCCGACCGGCTATGACGGGTCGTGGCGGTGTGACCGACAGATCGTTCGTTACGTGACGTCGGACGCGGATCGCCAAGTCACCCGTTGCGCATTCGCGGCTGGTGTCTTGTTCAGCCAAACAGCAAGGCAGCAGGAGCTGCTGCCCCTGCTGCCTCGTTCCGTCTCCATGTAGCGTCGCTGCTAAAAATCGATCGTGCGAGCGGCGAGCACGTTCTCGTAAGCGGTCGTGCGTTCCGCGGCCGGAGGGTAGATCCACACCTCGTTGATTTCCTTCTTGACCGCCTTGGCGTTCGCACCGGTGATCTCGACCTTGGAGTCCCAGCCGCGCGTAAAGATCGCATGGTCAGGGCCAAGGTCGAGGCAGGTGACGTAGACGGGCTGATCGTAGGGAAGGGTCTGCTCACCAAGGAGATCGGCGGCGGCATTGTGTCCGGCAAAAGACCCCAGGCGGCGTGCGTGCTGGCACGACATCGCAGCATAGTTGCCCGCGGTGTCGGTTCGCGCCTTGGCCGTATCGCCCGTCGCAAAGACACGGGCGTGTCCCGGCACGCGCAGATCCGGTTCGACGATGACCCGGCCCAGATTGTCGCGTTCGGCGGACAGCTGCGTGGTCAGCGGTGACGCGCGCATGCCGGCGGACCAGATCACGGTGGAGGTCTCGATCCGCTCGCCGTTTGCGAGCGTCACGCCGTTTGCGTCGAGGGCAGCAATGCCGACATTCATCCGGGTCTCCACGCCAAGTGCCAGCAGACGCTCCTCGATGAAGGGCCGGGGCTCGCTGCCCATGGCCGGCGCGACATGTTCCGACCGGTCGACGATGATGACGCGAATGTCCGCATCCGCGCCGAGTATTTCGCGCAAGCGGCCCGGTATTTCGGTGGCGAATTCGAGCCCGGTGAAACCGGCGCCACCGACCACCACTGTATTGCGGGCCGGCGTCGACGGCCTCTCGGCCAGGGCATGCAGGTGGCGATCGAGCGCCACCGCTTCGGCCAGTTGCGTGGCGGCGAAGCCGAACTCGGCAAGACCCGGGATCGGTGGAGTGAAGCCATCGCTCCCGGCCGCGAGAACCAGCCGGTCAAAGGGCAGGGTGGTCGAGGTACCGTCCGCCGCCGCCACCGTGATCGTCGATGCTGCATTGTCGATCGTCTCGACACTGCCCTCGTGGTGCTTGATGTCGGTCGCGGCGAACAACTCGGTAAGCGGCGCGACCATCTGTTCGGGATTGCGCTCATAAAGTCGCGGGCGAATGACCAGTTCCGGCGTCGGCGACACCACAGTGATCGCCAGTTCACCCGGCGGGACGCCCTTTTCATGGCGCAGCCGGGAAGCGCCAAGCGCCGCCATCGTTCCTGCGAAGCCGGAGCCAATGATCACGATGTTCCTAGACAAGACACTTCTCCTCGTCCCTGTTGAAGACAGCTGTAAAAAAAGCAGAGCCGGCTGTTGCCGCCGGCATGCGTGTTCCACGCGGATGCGTATTCGTGCGGCGCACCGTGGAGCCTGATTGGCCATGACGCCTTGAAGGCTTTCCCTTCGCGTCGCATCAATCAGCGGGCACTCCCTCTTGGCGCTTCATTTACAGTGAAAGCGGTCCGGAGGCATCTATGCCAAGGTTCAGGATAGGCTGTCCGCAGAGTAGCTCCCGGTGGCGGCTCGCAGGGCGTTGCCGTGAACGGCGCGATCATCACCGCACCTTGAGCAACTGCTCGCTGATCGTGGCGTCGTCCCAGGATTCTGGTCGAACCTAACCTATCCCAAAAACAGATCTGACCTGGACGTTTGACGTATCGGACCGGCGCTTCCGTTCGGTGGCGGTGCCGGTCGGGACGGCGCAATCTTCTCCACGGACGTCGTTTGCCGATTGGCGCACGTACCGCTTCACCCCGTACCGCTTCACAAGGCACCCGCCAGGACGGCGATCACAGGAGAGAAAAATGTATCAAGAGCAAAGCAGTGGCAACGCCCCTCGCCAAGGGGGCAGGCGCCCGGAAGAACTGGTTCCGTCGCGCTATGCCGTGCAGGTCGGTGATATTGAGGTGCTGGTGATCAGCGACGGCGTGCTGCCGCTGCCAACCAAGATGTTGGGGCACAATGCCGACCCGGCCGTGCGGGCGGAATGGCTGACCGACATGTTCCTGCCGCAGGACGCCTTCGACTGGGCGCTGAACGTTGTCGTGGTGCGCAGCGGCGACCAGACGATACTCATCGACGCGGGACTTGGGCTGGACCCCGACCTGAACTTGCCGCGGGCCGGACAGCTGATCAAGCGACTGGCCGCGGCCGGCATTGATCTCGGGTCGGTAACCGACGTGGTGCTCACCCACATGCACATGGACCACATCGGCGGGCTCCTTGTCGACGGCGTGAAGGATCAACTGAGGTCGGATCTGCGGATCCACGTCGCGGCCGCCGAAGTCGAATTCTGGCAGGCGCCCGACTTCTCGCACGTTTCCATGCCACCGGGATTTCCGGATGCGCTTCGCTCTGCCGCCAAGCGGTTTGCGACCGAGTATGGCAACCACCTGCGGCTGTTCGAAGACGAGTACGAGGTGGCGCCGGGGGTCAAGCTCCACCGCACCGGCGGGCACACGCCCGGACACTGCGTGGTTCGCGTGGCATCAGGCGGAGACCGGCTGATGTTCGCCGGCGACGCGGTGTTCGCTGTCGGATTCGAGCATCCTGATTGGCACAACGGTTTCGAGCATGACCCGGAGGAAGCAGCGCGTGTCCGGGTCCTCCTCTTGAAGGAGCTGGCAGAGACCGGAGCGTCGCTCGTTGCCACCCATCTGCCGTTCCCCTCCGTTGGTCACGTCGCGGTCGACGGGGACCATTTTCGTTGGGTGCCGGTCTTCTGGGACTACTGATGGTGCAGCCTGATGCCCGGACAGCACAGGAAACGGTGCCCCTCGAAGCAGCGGACGCGATCGACGCTTGCTGTTGATCTCGCCGAAGCGAAGCGACGTGCGCTCGTTGCTTGCCGGGCATGGGGGCGGGTATCTTTGACACCGGTGGTCCCGGCGGCCACCGGTGTCATTCGCGCGGCGGAATTTGCGACTTGCGGTCTGCGGACGCGAAGCGTCTGCGAAGCATCGCCTTCCGGCTGTCTCTGCCGCCTTGGCAAGGGCATGTTCGGTCGATCTCCGTCGACCGAGTGCAAGTGATTATCGCCGATCCCGAAGGCATGCCGCTTTCCAATAGGGAGCGGCATGCCCGGACTCGACAGTCCTTCGACCGGCGATCCGATTGGGTCAGAACTGCTTTCCGGCCCGCACCTTTCCGCCGATGGCTTTTTCGCCGTCGCCTTCGATGTCGAAGAGGAGGTCGGCCGAAAGCATCCAGAAGTCGGCCGTTTCAAGCGAGAGGCCGGCCGTGATCGATGCGAAGAGCCCCGAGCCGTCCTGGCCCGAATAACCCGCGGTCACGCCCACCTTGGGTGTGAGTGCCGATCCGTTTTCCAGGGTGAAGGAACGGGCGATTTCGGCGCCGAGGCTGACGCGGAACTGCTCGACGTCGAACCCGTCGATCGTCACCTCGTCGCCTGCGTCGTTGCGCACCGAATAGTCATCGACCTTTTCGTTGAAATAGACCGCACGGAGCTTCGGGGTCAGGACCGTCGCGTCGTCGATCTGCCACTCTCCCTTGATTGCGCTATCGATCATCCAGCGTGTCGTGTCGAAATCGCCGTCCCAGAACGCGGTGTCGATATCGTTCGCCGAACCGCCGTAAAGCAGGCTCGTATCCCAGTAGACGCCTTTGCCGATTTCGAACGAGGCATAGGGACCGGCGAGCCAGCCATTGCCCGTCAGTTCCGCATCCGCGTCGCTCGGATCGGTCATCCGGTCGTAGTGGAGCGACAGGCCGACGAGCGCGCGCTCAGACAGCAGATAATCGGCGCCGAGATTGAGCATCGCGAAGTTGCCCCACTTGCCGTCGTTCTGGTCCCGCTTGTGCGCAAGGAACGTGCCGTCGATCCAGATGTTGAAGGGCGGCAACGCAGCGCCCGAGATTCCATCCGCATTGTCCCGCGCGGCATCGAGCTGTGCGAGGCTGGTCGAAATCGTCGCCGTCATGCCGTCCTCGGACGGCGTCATGCGCGCGGTGACCGCATCTGTCGCGTGTTGCATCTGCCGGCGCTCGAGGAGCCCTGGAACATAGATGCCGTTGGCGATCAGGCCCTGTCGTGTTTCAACAAAACCGCTGACAAGTGCGTTGATGTCCTCGGCCACGTCGGCCGCGACATAGGCGAGATTGTAGGTCACGGTGCCGACGTTCGACGATCCAAGCGAACTCGTCAGGCGGAAGCCGACCTTGGCTGCGCCGGAAAACGCCGGATTGGGCGTGAACTGCAGGTACCAGCCGACCGGACCTGCGACCGGACCTGCCTGGGCAAGCCGTCCCTGGATGATCGTTGCGGTTCCGGCGTTCGGAGGCTCGACGAAGGCCACTTCGGCGGCCGTAAACGGCCCGCCGGTCGCACCGCGGTTCAGATAGACGTCGGGCGGGCTCGTGCCGGCCGGCACGTTCACCACCTGGTCGGTGACGGTCGTTCCGCGCGACTTGACCGTCATGCTGTAGGTCGCAGAACCGGTCGCGCCGTTGTTGTCCTCGACCACCACGGCGAAGGTGTAGTTGCCTTGGCTTGCGGCATCGAGCGGACCGGTCAGCTCGCCGGTCGAGACGTTGAGCACCATGCCGCCGGGCAGGGTGCCGGATCCGATGCGATAGAGGAGCGGTGCCGTGCCGCCGGTCGCCGCGATCTGCTGGCGATAGTCTTCGCCAGCCATCGCATCGCCGAGGTTGCCGGGCGCGGGCGTGAAGGTGAAGGCGGCCATCGCCCGGATGGCGAGCGAATAGGTCGCCGAGCCCGTAGCGCCATAGGCGTCGGTTGCCGTGACGGTGAAGCCGAAGCTGCCCGTTGCCGTGGGCGTGCCGCTAACACGGCCGGTTGCGCCGTCGAGCGCAAGTCCAGCCGGAAGTGCACCCGTCGTCACGGTATAGGCATAGGGCGCGGTGCCGCCGGATGCGGAGAGCGCTTGCGAATAGCTCGCGCCCTTCGTTCCATCCGCAAGTCCTCCTGCCGCAGGCGAGAAGCTGAGGGTCGGCGCCGTCACCGTCACGGTGACGGTTGCTGGCGACGAGGTCCCGGCCGCATTCGTGGCGGTGTAGGTGAAGCTGTCCGTTCCGGAGTAACCGGCCGTTGGCGTGTAGGTGATGGTTGTGCCCGAAGCGGTCGCTATGCCGTTGGCGGCAGAACTTGCAACGGCAACGCTGTCGGCTGCGCCCCCGGTGATCGCTAGCGTGATCCCGTTGGCCGTGGAGTTGGCCGCGACCGTGGCGGTGACAGCGTTAGCAATTGGCAGGACCTGGTCGACGACAAGGGCGTAGCTTTGCGCGCCCGAGAAGGGACCGGTGCCGGTCGCCGCATCGGTGGCGCTGATCGTGATGTTGGAGGTTCCGACCTCCGTCGGCACGCCGGAGAGAACGCCGGCAGGGCTGAGGCTGAGACCGGCCGGAAGCGTGCCGGACGTGACGGAATAGCTATAGGGTCCAATACCGCCGGATGCCGTGATGGCTTGGCTGTAGGCTGCACCGATGGCAGCGTTCGGCAGGGTCGACGGTGCGACCGCGATCGTCGGAGCCGCGATCGTCAAGGTATAGGCTTGCGCGCCGGTATAGGGCCCGACTCCGGTCGAGCTGTCCGTCGCGCTGGCGGTGAAGTTGAACGTCCCTCCAGCCGTCGGGGTGCCTGTCAGCACGCCCGCGGTGCTCAAGGTCAGTCCAGCCGGAAGCGTGCCTGATGTGACGGAATAGCTGTAGGGGCCAATACCGCCGGACGCAGTCACGGTTTCGCTATAGGCGACGCCGATGGCGGCGTTCGGCAGGGACGACGGTGCGACCGCAATCGTCGGAGCCGTGACCGTCAAGGTATAGGCTTGCGCGCCGGTGTAGGGCCCGGCTCCGGTCGAGCTGTCCGTCGCGGTGATGGTAATGTTGAACGTCCCCCCAGCCGTCGGGGTGCCAGTCAGCACGCCCGCAGTGCTCAAGGTGAGGCCGGCCGGAAGCGCGCCGGCTGTGACGGAATAGCTGTAGGGGCCGATGCCACCGGATGCCGTCACAGTTTGGTTGTAGGCCACGCCGGTGGCGGTGTCCGGCAGGGTGGACGGTGCGACCGCGATTGTCGGAGCCGCGACTGTGAAAGTGTAGGCCTGCGCGCCTGTGAAGGGTCCGGTTCCGGCCGAGCTGTCCGTTGCGCTGACCGTGAAGGTGAATGTGCCTCCGGCCGTCGGAGTGCCCGACAGCACGCCCGCAGTGTTCAAGGTCAGACCAGTCGGAAGCGTTCCGGATGTGATGGCGTAGCTGTAGGGGCCAATGCCGCCGGACGCCGTGACGATCTCGCTATAGGCGATGCCGGTGGTGGCATCTGGCAGGGTGGACGGTGCAACCGCGATCGTCGGAGCTCCGATCGTCAGACTATAGGTTTGCGAGCGCAGATAAGGTCCCGCTCCGGTCGAGCTGTCCGTTGCCTCGATTGCAAACGTGAACGATCCCCCCTCCGTCGGAGTGCCTGACAGCACGCCAGTGCTGTTCAAGGTCAGACCAGCCGGAAGCGCCCCCGTGACGACCGCATAGCTATAGGGGCCGGTTCCGCCGGTAGCGCTGAAGGACTGGCTGTACGCAGCCCCCGTCGTCCCGCCGGGCAAGGCGCCTGCCGCGGGCGACAGGGTGATCGTTGCGGCGTCGACGGTCAAGGCGTAGGCGCGCGCGCCCGAGTAGGGTCCCGTCGCCGTTGCGCTGTCGGTCGCGGTGACGGTGAAGTTGTAGGTGCCGCCGCCGGTCGGCGTGCCCGAAACCGTGCCATCGGTCGCCAGCGTCAGACCGGGCGGCAACGAGCCGGCGGTGACTGCGAAGGTGACCGGGGCGAGACCGCCCGTGTTGCTGAGCGTCGCGCCGTAAGGCACGCCGATTGCAGCGTTCGACAGCGTCGTGGGATTGATGACGATGGTCGGCACGGCAATGTTGATGTTCGCCGAGGCCGTGCTGGTAAAGCTGCCATTCCCGCCCGAACTGTCGGTGGCGGTGATCACGACCGTGGCGTTGCCCGCCGCAGTCGGCGTGCCGGAGATGACGCCCGCACTGTCCATCGACAGGCCGTCCGGCAGTCCGCTTGCCGAGAAATTGTTATAGGGAGGGTTACCGCCGCTGATGCTGACGGCGAACCCGCCGCTGTTGTAGACATCGCCCACCGTGCCGGTGGCGGCCGGCAGCGTGACCGAGAAGACGGGATCGTTCACCGACACGAAGACCTGGCCGACATTGGAGGTGCCGCCCGCGTTGGTCGCGACGTAGTTGAAGGTGTCCGTGCCGCGGAAGCCGACCGGCGGCGTGTAGCTCATGAGCCCGGCGCTATCGACGCTGACCGTTGCGCCATAGGACGAAGCGCCGACCTGATAGCCGGTCGGGCTTTCGGTGGCATGCGTGGCAGCACTGAAGGTCGTAGCCGATGCCGAGCCGGTGTTGTAGGCCAAACCGGAGATGGAGAAGGATGAGGCCACAGGCGCCGGCGGCAGGGCGACTGTCAGCGTTGCCGTCGCAATGGCGGTGTGGGAACCGTTCCCGCCAGAACTGTCGGTGATGTTGACCGACACCGTGAAGACGCCGTTGACCGCCGGCGTGCCGCTGATGACACCGCCGCCGCTGTCGACCAGGCCCGCGGGCAGGCCACTGATGCTGTTGACCGTGTAGGGTGCGTTGCCGCCGGAGACCGTCACCGTGGCGTTGCCGGGGTTGTAGGCCCTTTCGACGGTGGCCGTGGCCGATGGCAGCGTGACCGAGAAAACGGGATCGTCTACCGTCACGAAGACCTGACTGACATTGGAGGTGCCGCCCGCGTTAGTCGCGACGTAGTTGAAGGTGTCGGTGCCGCGGAAACCGACCGGCGGCGTGTAGCTCATGAGCCCGGCGCTATCGACGCTGACCGTTGCGCCATAGGATGAAGCGCCGACCTGATAGCCGGTCGGGCTTTCGGTGGCATGCGGGGCGGCGCTGAAGGTCGTGACCGAGGCCGAACCCGCGTTATAGGTCAAGCCGGAGATGGCGAAGGACGAGGCCACCGGCGCCGGCGGCAGCGAAACCGTCAGCGTCGCCGTCGTATTGGCGTTGTAGGGACCAGCTCCCAATGAACTGTCGGTGACGTTGACGGTCACCGTGAAGACGCCGTTGACCGCTGGCGTGCCGCTGATGACACCGCCGCCGCTGTCGGTGAGGCCCGCGGGCAGGCCGCTGATGCTGTTGACCGTATAGGGTGCGTTGGCGCCCGAGAACGTTACCGCGGCGCCGCCGGTGTTGTAGGCCCTTTCGACGATGGCCGTTGCCGAAGGCAGCGACATCGCAATCGTCGGATTGCCGACCGTCACGGTGACGGTTGCGGGGCTCGACGTGCCGCCGAGGTTGGTCGCCGTGAAGGTGAAGCTGTCATTGGCATTGCGGTAGCCGACAGGCGGGGTGTAGGTGGCTTGTCCGCTGCTGTCGACGCTGACCGACCCGCCTTGCGCCGTGGTCGCGGAGCCGACCGCGTAGCTCGTCGGACTGTTGCTCGCGTTTGTGGACAGGTCGATCGACACGCTGGAACTATTGTAGGCAACGATTGTGCCGTAGGTGAAGCTGCTCGCTACCGGCGGCGCGACGTAGAGATACTGATCGGACGCGCTGGTGGCGCTGGTGCCGCCGATTGTCGTAACGGTGATGTCGACGGTGCCCGCAGCACCCGCCGGTGCGGTCGCGGTGATCTGCGTGTTGCTGTTGACGGTGAATCCGGTTGCCGGCGAACCGCCGAACGACACCGCCGTTGCGGTGGCAAAGCCGGTGCCCGTAATGACCACCGTCGCTCCGCCTGCCGTCGGACCCGAGGTCGGCGATATCGCAGTCACCGTCGGCGCCGCGACATAGGTGTACTGGTCGGATGCGTTGGTGGCGCTCGTGCCGCCGGGCGTGGTCACGGTGATGTCATAGGTGCCCGCTGAATTGGCCGGCGCGGTCGCGGTGATCTGCGTGTTGCTGTTGATCGTATAGGTCGCGTTCGTCGCCCCGAACTTCACAGCACCCGTCCCGTTGGCCGCCGAGAAGCCGGTGCCGATGATGACCACCGTTGTCCCGCCCGCCGTCGGACCTGCGTTCGGCGACACCGCGGTCACGGTCGGCGCCGCCACATAGGTGAACTGGTCGGCCATGCTGGTGGCGCTTGTGCCGCCCGGCGTGGTGACGGTAACGTCATAGGTGCCGGCCGAATTGGCCGGCGATGTCGCCGTGATCTGCGTGTTGCTGTTGATCGTATAGGTCGCGTTCGCCGCGCCGAATTTCACCGCGCCCGTCCCGTTGGCTGCCGCGAAGCCGGAGCCTGATATGACCACCGTCATCCCGCCGCCCGTCGGGCCTGCGATTGGCGACACTGCGGTCACGGCCGGCGCCGCCACATAGGTGAACTGGTCGGATGCGCTGATTGCGCTTGTCCCGCCGACAGTGGTGACGCGGATGTCGACCGTGCCCGCCGAGCCTGACGGTGCGGTGGCTGTGATCTGGGTGCCGCTGTTGACGGTATAGCCGATCGCCGGCGAGCCGCCGAATGTCACCGCCGTTGCGCCGCTGAGGCCGGTGCCGGTGATGGTCACCGTCGTGCCGCCGCCCGTCGTGCCCGTGTTCGGCGACACCGAGGTCACGGTCGGTGCTGCGACATAGGTGTACTGGTCTGCCGCGCTGGTGGCGCTCGTGCCGCCGGGCGTGGTGACGGTGATGTCATAGGTGCCGGCCGCATTGGCCGGAGCCGTCGCGGTGATCTGCGTGTTGTTGTTGATCGTATAGGTAGCGTTCGCCCCGCCGAATTTCACCGCACCCGTCGGACTGGCCGCCAAGAACCCGGTGCCGGTGATGACGACCGACGTCCCGCCCGCTGTCGGGCCTGCCGTCGGCGACACTGCGGTCACGGTCGGTGCCGCGACGTAGGTGTATCGATCAGACGCGCTGATGGCGCTTGTCCCGTTGGCAGTGGTGACGGTGATGTCCACCGTGCCCGCCGAGCCTGACGGTGCAGTCGCGTTGATCTGGCTGCTGCTGACGATGGTGTATCCGGTCGCCGGCGTGGCGCCGAATGCGACCGCCGTTGCGCCGGTAAAGCCGGTGCCGGTGATGGTCACCGACGTTCCGCCGCCCGTCGGGCCCGAACTCGGCGTAACCGCCGTAACGGTCGGCATGCCGGTATAGGTGATGTTCAGCGATGCGGGCGTATTGGCTATCGGATTCGGGTCGTTGTTGGTGCCAGTGTACATGTAGCCGTTATAGGTGTCCGTGCTCTGGGAGGGCGCGGTCACAAGAGTTATTGTCAGGCTCGAGGAGGCGTTAGTGAACAAAAACCGATACCGCCCGCCGTTTACGCCGTTTTCCTCTTCTGCGAGGGGATCCCCGTTGTCGGCTGCGCCGAGGCCCCAATTGAAGCCCCCGCCTGGCTTGTTGAGTGGCGTCGGCGTGTTGTAGAAACTGCTGTAGGCACCTAACGACGTCGTCTCGCAGGCGTTGGTATTGAACGTTACGCTGTCGCCAACCGCGTTAAAGGCAACGTTGAAATTGCAGTTGCCGGCGGCCTGCGCCGCCAGAGCGCTCGCCAGCCAGAGCGTTATCGCTATAGCACCGGCACGAACGAACCCGAAAACGCCCGGCAGCACGGCGCCCGTTATCGCCTCGCATGCTGCAGACCATGCTTTCAAGCATGTTTCTCGGCCGAGCCGCGGCTGAGAGCCAAGGCCATTCCACGTTCCAACACCCCATGCCCGCACTTTTGTAGTCCCCCAACCACATCGTCGAAATCAGCTTAGAGAATGCATGTATAGAAAGCTGAAATTTCCAGTTTAAATTGCGTCGTGCGGCAATGCGTGCCGAACGAAATTCAAAGCTCATTTCTTGATGGCCACGACAAGACACGCCGACAACGCGCTTCATATTCGCTTTGTTGAGGGGAAATCGGGCATCAACCTGTAACTGCAGACTGGACCCATAAGTTGTTTCGGGTCTGGACGCCATGGGCACGCGTCGCATTTTGGCCCTATTTTTACAACTTATCGTTTCCGGCGCGGTTCTTTTTTGGGGCAATCCGTTATCCGCTGAACAGGTCGCAGCGCTGAACACGGGTATATGCGTCCGACTCAGTCGTGCGACCGGGTCGCCGCCATGCGGTCGTTCGCCACGTCGAGGGCAACGACGGCGCCGAATTCGGCAGGTGTCGCAATCACCAGGCTGGTGCTGCCATCGGCCTTGATCGCCGCCGGCATGATCGCGGTCCTGTTTGCCAGGCGGGCGAGCGTTTTTGCAACGTCGGCATCCGCACGAATCCGGCCAAATCGCGATCCTCCGCTTCCGCAATCCGAAAGCGCGAGATAGTCCGTTGCGTCGCCTCTCTCGGACTTGCAGATGCGGGCGCGGAAGGCCTCGCGCGGTGGCGTCGGCCCCGATACCGCAAGACCGTCAAGATCGACGGTCAGCGACGTGACTGTGAACGGCCTTTCCGTGGCAGCAGCGTCACCCTGGAACGCCCCCTGTACAAACACGATCTTTCGCTGATCGACCACAAAATAGGGGCGGGTGACCCACTGGTCGGTGAGCTCTGCGATGCACTTGTCGATGCGGCGGACGGGGCGGCCTTCTGCTTCGAGCGGGAACAGCGCGACAGCGTGACCCTCACCGCAGGCCGAACTCTTGCTGAGCGAGACCAACGCGGCGACCTCGCCCGCAGACGAAAGCGCGACCGGCTCCTCGCGCTCTGCAAGGTTGACGTCCCAATCGACGTAGTTCGGTTTTTCGTTCACGGCATTGCGCGCAGGCGCCCATCGCAACGTGGCGCCGTCGCTATACGGGAAAGTCGTCGAGAACCCGCGGCGCAGCCATGCCAGTCCGGCAACGCCCTCGCGTGTCAGGACGAGGGGATGCGCGGCGAAATTGCGGTATTGGTCGCATCCCTTATGGCCATTCGTGCAGTTGGCGTCGAGCGTCCGGAACGGCTCGAAGGACGCAATTCCCAACGACGTATCGAGCGAAAGTCGGCCAACGCATGTCGACTTGTTTGCGGCGTTCGGGCCGCTGCATGTATGGGACGTGAGGCCGAGAAGTACCAGTTCTCCGGCCCTGGCGGACGACTGCTCCGATTGCGCTGGATGAAACTCGGGCACAAGGCCATCGCCGCGTAGACCGAAGCGATTGTCGTAGTGGAGGCTGGCGACAACCGCCTTCTGTGTTGCGATTGCGGTGTCCGTCTCGGGGATGCTCAGGCTGCATGAAGGGTTGCCGAATTCAGGCGATGCGCCGAGCGCCCGCCAATCGCCGAGTGTTGCTCTGGCCGGCGCGATGCCATCAAGGATTCCGCCGGTGTTGTCTTCCCGGTCGCGTCGCCACCACAGCAACCAGTCCGGCCCGCCGCCCCCAGCACGATTGACGACCGGGACGGAGGTAATGGAACCGAAGCGGCCGGAAAACGCGAACTCGGCGCAGGCGGTGCCGCCTGTCTTGCGAAACGCGACGACCCGAAGTAGAGCGCCGCCTTGTCGCACCTGAAACCGGTAGAGCGCCTTTGGCTCGAAGTCAGACGCTGCGTCCATCAGCGGCGCGTCAGCGACCCGCACGATCATGAACTCTTCCGCCGTCGTGGGGTTCGGATCGTACTCGAAATAGGTGGAGGCGCGATCCAGGGCATCGGCGCGTCGGAAGCTTCCGGCTCCGCCGACCCGGACGCCGAGCGTCACCTTGCGCGCTTCCGTTTCGCATTCTGGTATGCCTTTCGCTACATTGATCTGCGAACACAGACGAAAAGCCTGCTCCTGGAGCGCGAAATCGCATTCAGCCTGGGACAGTCCGTAGGTGGCGTTGCCGTGGCGATAGCAGTAGTCGTGATTGACGCATGCCTGTCGCATTTGAAGAGAGATGTTTGCTTCCCCCGACCCACGTGGAAAGGCAACCGGTCCGACCCCGGGGGGCAGGCTGCAGTCCAGGCCCGCCGCCATCCCGCCGACCACCTGAACGTCCTCGCCGGTATAGCCGACCGGAAAATAGGTCGGCGGAAGCTCAAAATCCTCCGGCCCCACCGCATTGGCAAGGATCCCGTCTGAAATCGGACCTGTCGCAAACCTCAGGAGCAGATAGAGGGCCGCCGCAAGTGTTACGGCAACGATCGCGATGACAGCCAGCAACTTGCGCATGGACGTCTGTCCTTCCCTCCGCTCACGGGTCGTCCACGTCGACGGTGAACTCCGCGATCTCAACGTGTTCGTGTCTGCGTTGGCACCGCAAACGAGGCATCTCTTGCCGCACGGCCCTGCTCATTGAAGTTCGGAAAGACAACCGGTCAGCCGATCCTTGCCACCCCATGCTTTGAACCGGCTTTCAGTGAAAGCCTTGACGGTTTCGGCATTGATCGGACGAGGCACGCGGTTGTCGTCACCGGGAAACACCAGGAACACGGTCCGTCCGGCCTGGAACCTCGCCTTGGCGTCGGCGCGACTATTCGGGATCGTTCCCGGCGGCAAGCCGTTGAGGATGCGGTTCATTTCAACGCTGGCTTCACCGATCTCATCTCCGGGCCCGGTATCGCCCACCATGCCCAGTGCAACCTGCTGCCCTTCGCCAACCGTCATCGCGACGACGGCGCTCCGCTTGCCGGCGCCATCTTTCTGGAAGGGCGAACCGCCGGGCAGGACCAGGGCAGGTACGGTCAGGGCATCGATCCACTTTTTCTGATCGCAATCTCCCACCCTGTTGAAGCCGCCGTTGACGGCGGTATCGGCGGTCATCGACACCAGGTAGCCGTTTTCATCCATGCAGGGCATGCCGACCTTTCCCGGTCTGTTGTCCTTCTCGATGATGTTCGGGCTCAGCACCTGCCAGACTTTGTCGATAGGCTTCCAGCCGGCGTCGCGGATGGCTTCAAAGTCGGAGATCGGCCGCTTGTGGTTTCGAAAGGCGTTCCTGATGTCGTTGATGGCACCGTTCTGCCCGCGCGGATCGTCCGATTTGTAGGAGATGCGGGTGCCGTCGGTGTTCACCTTCACATGGGGGACAACAAAGGCGAAGGGCCGCTGGCTGCCGGCTTTGTCAGCCGTGGCCTCGTAGACTTTCACGGACTTGGCCCCACCTTCGTCGCTTTGCGTGAATGCGAGCGCGAAACCGCACGACGCGGCATCGGCACCGTTTGGCGCAATGCCGGCAGCGAGGCTGAGCGCCATAGCACCCAGGATGGACAGCGGTTTTGTTAGACACATCACGGAATTCCTTTCCCAGTGACGAACCGTTGGCTTGGGAACTGTCCGACCGGCAAGCCTCCCGATCGAAGCGCCGGACACGCTAGAGACGGATGTTCCACCCCCGCTGATGCTCCTCGACGCGGCGCTGCGCTATCTGACCGCTGTTGCGATAAAACATGAATGCCAGTGCACCGAGAACGACCCAGAGACCGCCGCCCGACGCGCCGAAAGTTGTTCCGAGCAGCTTCAGCAGCAAAGGCAGGAAAGATGCGCTCGCCTCGCCGTTCGGATCGACCGCGAGCTTGTTGACCGCCGCGCCCAGCCCGTCCAGCCCGCCCTGCGTTCCGGTAAAGCCGAGCGCACCGGAAATCATCCCGAGGATGCCATAGAGCCGGCCACGTTTGGAGAGCTTGATCGTCTGCGACCCTTTCTTGGCCAGATCATCCTCGGTCTCCACCGCCCGTTGCGGGTCGATCAAGGGTCGTCCGCCCGTCTTCAACAGGCGGAGGGTCACGTCGCTGCGCTCGCCCGTCGGCGGCAAGCCGTTGCGTTCCTGGAAGGCACGAAGGGCCGTGGACGTATCGGTCCCCCAATCGCCGTCGATGTCGCCGGGGTCGTAGCCGAGGTTCTTCAGCGTCACCTGCATTTCCCGCACGCCCATAACAGGCGCGACGTCTTCCAGCAGTCCAAGAGCCTCTCCCGCGCCACCCGTGGCGGAGGTTCCCACACCCTGACTGCGGAAGGCCGCATAGGCGTCGCGCATCTTGGTGTGGTAGCCGTTCGCCGCATAGTTTGCGCCGTTGTAGCGTCTGGCAAACGCGTGCCAGTCCTGTCCGTTCAGCGCCCGCGTCAATCCGTTCTTGCGGATGAAGCGGATCATGAGCTCGATCTGGCCGGACACGCCGGAACGCGCCGTTGTTTCCAGCGAAGCGGCGCTCGGAAAGCCGAGATCCGCGAAGTTCTGACCCATGACCTGTCCGAGCCCCCAGGACACGCTTTGGATCGCGGCATCCTCGTCAATCGCCTTGGCTCGGGCGAGCATCTGATAACGGTCTTCCTGGCTTTTCGGATTTTTGACGGCGCCGGCTTTGGAGTTGGCCAATCCCTGGCTTCTCGCGACCGCAAGCTTGGCGCTGCTGCGGGCACGCAGGATTCGATCGAAATAGTGCCCTTCGAACCGGATCAGCGGTTCCTTGCGGCCACGGATCATGCAGAAGGGCGTGCCGGCGCTCTCGACCAGCGCGACGGCCAGGAGCGCGGCGGGATTGAGACCATTGCGCTGCGCGGCGGCGATAATCTCTTGGCGTGAGGTGGTGTCGAACATCGCGTCACCTGCTCACGTTTGCGCCGGTTCGGTGGTCCGCCAGGCGCGCGCTCGCCGAGGTCTTTGCATTGCGCCATATGAACACGCCGGCGCCGATCAGCATTGCCCAGGGACCGGCGCCGCCGGAGCCAAGCAGGCCCTGCGCAAGGGAGATGACCGGCTCGAGAAACGCGCCGCCGCTGTTTTGCGGCAAGGCACTGGCCTGCGCACCGGCGACGAGCGCCGTGATTGCATCCTGTATGCCCTTGGCGGCATCGGCCGGATTGGATCCGGATTGAGCCAGTACTTTTTGCACCGTCGCCGTGATCGCCTCGGAAGTGACCGCACCATTCGTCGCGCCGGCAGATTCCTTCAAGGCATCGCCGATCCGGGTGACGAAATGCATCTGGCTGTCGGACAACCCGAGCGCTCCGAGGATGCCCGTGCCGATGCCGAGCCAACGGTTCCAGCCGGTCGCACGAATGATCTTCGAGCCGCGTTCTTCAAGATCGTGCTCGGTTGCGGTCATGCGCTTCATCGTCAGAACGCGCGGCCGGCCCTTGCCCAGCGTGGCGATCGTTTCGGCGTCAGCCACGCCCGTCGTCGGCAGCCCGTTGTTCGCCTGAAACGAGAGGAGCGCATCCCGGGTCAAGGTTCCGAAGTCGCCGTCGATATCTCCGAGCTGGTAGTTGAGCGCGGCCAGCCCCGCCTGCAGTGCCTTGACCATCGGTCCACTGTCGCCCTCCTGTAGCGCGAGCGTTTCTTGCGAGGCGGCGGCAAAGTCGTTCATGAGCGGTTCCTGCCAGGGAAACCCCGTCCACCGCTCTTCCGGCAAGGGTCCGCCACCGAACCGGTCTTCGACGTCCTCGTCATGAAGATCCGGTCGCCCACCTTTGACGGTGTTCCAGTCTATGCCGTGAGAAAGGTCGTCGGGCGTGACCTGGATCTGGAAATGCATGGAGTCCTTGATCGTGTTCCAGTCGCCGCCCCACGCGAACACCTGCCGAGGATTTGGGCCGGCCGTGCGGATCGCCAGCGTGGCGTCGACCATCTCGCGCGTCATGTCCGTATCGGCCTTGCCCAACCGCACATCGGCTGCGCGCGCGCTTTGCGAGGCTTTGTTGGAGAAACGCGGCGGGCGCTCGCCTTTATGATCGAGGAACGGATTTGTGTGCCAGTTTATGTCAAGTGCAATCCCGTAGGAGTGCAAGCTTTTCCCGCCTCCGCCCTTTATTTCGCGACAATTGTAACTGTCGGTGTCCTCAATTCTGATGTCATAATCGAACGCTTGAAGAACTCGCTCCAGCGCTTTCCAGGCTTCCACAGTTGGAGGCGCAACCAATATCAAGTCCGGGCCGAAGGAAATCTCGGTCATTTCCCTCCTTTTGCATTCGTATTTCGCCCAAGCTTGCCGCATTGACTCCGTATTGCTGGCCATGGGTCCACCCTCCCCATAAAAAGCAAGTAAAGTGATCCTTTTTTAGTTAATGCGCAAGTATCCAGTTGAAAGAGCGGTCGGGTTTGCTGAAAATCTATTCAGACCAATAAATTTTATAGGGTCTACACGACGCTCAGTTTGGCCGGCGCTATCGCCCGCATTGTCGATCGCGCATATCCTGCGGAGCCGGGCCCGCCGTTGGCATCCTCGCGCTTCAGCCGAAGCCTGCCAGGCTGGCGCTTCCCAGCGTCTCGGCGGACCGTTTCTTCAGTCATTTCTACGTGAAATCAGTGAAGAGGGTCGCAGGATCAGGCTTGGTGGCGGGAGGTTGCCGGGCTCAACGTTCACCTGCTCCAGTCGTGAAAGGAGCAGGTCGACTGCAGCCGCCGCCACCTCGCCAAGGTGCAGATCAACTGCGGTCAGGGGAGGGGTGGCAAGCTTGGCGCGCATGCCGTCATAGCGGGTCGCGATCCGCAGATCGTGCGGGATCCGACGCCCGGCGGCGTGGGCCGCGCTGAGAACGCCGGTCGCAAAGGCGTCGACCGGCACGCAAAGAGCCGAGATGGAGGGATTGTCGCGCAGCAGACCTTCCGCTGCCACTGCCGCCGCTTGTTCGCCCCCCTGTTCATCGACGCGAATGGCGAGCGGCGCAACGCCACGTTCGGCCATGCGCTGCGCGTAGTCGGCCTCCATCTCGATATAGGAATTGCGCCTCTGCACACCCGTTATCAAGCCGAGGCGACCATCGCCCGCAAGCAGGTGATCGAGCAGCAGATGCGCCGTTGCCGCGCTCTGCAAGTCCACGAACGGAAGATCGTCCCGGCCGGGCGCGCGCCCGATGCACACGACGTCGGTCCCGCGGGACGAAAAGAAATCGAGCACGGGGTCGTCCCGTTCCGGCTCGACGACGATGGCGCCGTCCACTTCGAGCGCGTCAAGGCGGTCGCGGGGACCGAGCGGAGGGACGAGGCAAAGGGAAATGCCTCTGGCAAAAGCCGTGACCGCGGCGGCAGCAGCAATTTCCATGAGGAAGCCCAGCCTCGACGGTCCGGCCGCCACCGCAAAGGGCATCGATGAGACCAGCGCGATCGACCCGGCTCTGCCGGTGCGCAAACGCTGCGCACGGTGATTGGGACGATAGCCCATGTCCTGCGCCAGCATCTCGATGCGCTTGCGCGTTTCCGGCTCGACGTAACGCCGGCCGCTGAAGGCGTGCGAAACAGTTGTGACCGACACTCCAGCCGCTTTGGCAAGGTCGGCGATAGTAGGTTTTCCCATCAGCCCTCCGATGAACCTCTCCTATCACGCCGATCGCATGGACGCAAAACGATTTGCAAAGGTGCAATTCCGTGTTAATGGATGCGCATGCAAAACGATTTGCATGACGGCTTGAGGAGGCCGGGAGGAGGAAAAGTGCAGAGTGAAGTGAATGGAGTGGTCGAACCGGTCGATGAAAGACTGCCGCTGCGCAGCCTGTTCCTGTTCGGTCTTCAACATGTGCTGGTGATGGCCGCGTCTCCCATCACCGCCGTCTTTCTTGTCAGCAAGGCGCTCGGGTTTTCGGACGCGGTGACAGTCTCGCTCATCAGCGCGACCTTTTTTGTCTGTGGGCTCGGCTCAATGCTTCAAAGCTTCGGGCCTAAGGGGTTTGGCGCACGCCTGCCTTTCGTCATGGTGCCGGGCGGTGCGCCGATTGCCATTTTTCTCGCGATCGCCCAGCAGACGGACGTCCAGACTGCCGTCGGCGCCGTCATCGTAACGGCTCTCTTTTACCTTCTGGCACTGCCGGTCTTTCGCAGGCTGCTGCGCTACTTTCCGCCGATCGTGGTTGGGACGATGTTGTTGCTGGTCTCCGTCAATCTGGTGCGCATCTATGGCGTGACCATCACCGGAAAGCCCGGAAGCGAAGGTTTCGCGGCACCCGTCGAGGTTGGGCTGGCGCTGATCACCATTATCCTTACGGTCGCTGCCGCGCGGGTCTTCTCCGGAACGCTCCAGCGGCTTGCCGTCATGCTCGGTTTAATCGGCGGTGCGCTCGTCGCGCTTGCCATCGGCCACATGGATCTGTCCGGCGTGTTTACGGGGCCGGTTATCGCCGTGCCGCAACTGTTCCCCTTCGGCATGCCGAAGTTCGACCTCGTCGCTGCCATCCCGCTGATCGTGTTCTCGATCATTTCCATGGCGGAGGCGACCGGCCAGACGATCGCGACGGCTGAAATCGTCGGTCGCCGGGGAGATGCCCACGCAATCGTGCCGTCGACCATCCGCGGCGATGCGCTGATGTCGCTTGTCGGTGGCCTGTTCGGCACGTCGCTGATCATCACCAGCGGCGAGAACGTCGGCATCGTGCGCGCGACCGGGGTCAAGTCTCGTTATGTGACCGCGATGGCAGGCGCCATTCTCGTTCTGATCGCGCTCTTCGCCCCGATTGGCCGGATGGCCACGGCATTGCCTGAAGCCGTCGTCGGCGGCACGGCCGTTATCGTCTTTTCGATTATCGGCGTCATCGGCATCGACCTCCTGCGTCGCGTCGACCTGCGTGAACATGGCTCCATGTTCACGCTCGCCGCCGCCCTGTCGATGGGCTTGCTGCCGATCCTCGTGCCCGGTGTCTACAGCCAGTTCCCACAATGGACGCAGATGATCCTCGGCAACGGGCTGGCCGCAGGCACGATCACTGCCGTCGTCGTCAACGCGATCTTTTCGCATCTGGGTGCCGGCAAGCGGCCCGCAATGGCGCCGCCATCCCTGCAATCCACCCCTCAAGGAGCAAACGAGTGAGTGCAATCCGCCAACAACTGTCGGCAACCGGCGACGTCGTGCTGCGCCCGGGGCAGGTTCTCCTGCCGGAAGGCCCGCGCACCGGAAAGGCCATCGTCGTGCGCGATGGCGCCTTTCACCGGATCGATACCGTGGAAGCGATCGCCCGGGATTTTCCTCAGATCGCGGCGATCGACCTGCCCAGCCATCTTCTGATGCCCGGTTTCGTCGATACCCATACCCACCTGACCCAGTCGCTCGGCAAGGCGCTCGTCTTTGGCGAACCGTCGGAAATCTTCCGGCGGATCTGGGTGCCGCTGGAGGGCAGTCTTGACGAGCGTATGGTCTATCTCTCGGCAAAGCTTGCCGCACTCGAAGCGTTGCGCGGCGGATTTACCACCGCCGTCGATGCCGGTACGCGCTCAAAGGGTCATGTCGGCGCCCTGGTGCAGGCTGCAGGGGAGGTGGGGCTTCGCGGCGTTGTCGGTTTTATCTGCAACGATCTTTCGGGAACTGCGCAGATCGCCGAACCCGACGCCATCCTGCGTCAGGCCGAAGAGCACGTCTGCGCCCACAAACGCGACCCGCTGATCCACCCCTCACTGGCGATTTCGATCCCGGAGGCGGCCACAGATGGAATGCTCAAAGCCGTTTCCGAAATGGCAGCCGCGTCCGGGGTCGTGTTCCAGACCCATGTCAACGAACATCTCGTTGCCGTCGAGCGCTCGTTGGCAGCACGCGGACTGCGACCGATCGAGCACCTGGCGCATCTGGGCGTCCTTGGCCCCCAGGTCCTTCTGGCGCACTCGACGCTCGTCACGCCGCATGAACTCAATCTCTTGCGGGAAACCGGCACGGCCGCCGCCTATAACCCCGTTGCCACGCTCTGGAAGGGAAACGCGGTTGCACCAGCCTTGCAGATGGCAGCACTTGGCATGCGGTTCGGGCTCGGAACGGACGGAACCCGCGCCGATGGGTTCCGCCTGATGGACGCGGCCGAAGGTCTCCAGCGTGCGGGCTTTGGTCTTGCAACGGGGGATTCCTCCTGCGGCGGCGGCTGGCTCTGGCTCGACCGGGCAACGTCTGGCGCCGCGGACGCCGCGGGCCTGTCCGGTGTGACCGGCTCGATCACCGAGGGTCTTGCCGCCGATTTTCTTCTGGTCGATCTCGACCGGCCCGAATTCACGCCCTCGCACGATCTGATGTGGGAGCTCGTCCGCTATGGCAATCGCGATCAGATCGACGCGGTGTTTACCAACGGCGAGCTTCGGCTGTGGCAAGGCTGGCCGATCGATTGGGACGCCCGGGCGCTACTTGAAGAGGTGCGCGTCGAAACGGCTGCCGCCATTGCCGAAGCGCCGATCCAGCGCATACATCCGCTCTCCGAAGCACATCGCAGCCTTGGACAATACCGATGAGCCTTGGTCTTCTTGCTGTTCTGGCCGCGGTGACATTCGTTTCGGCCTTCATTCAAGGGGCGCTCGGCATCGGCTTTGCCCTGATCGTTGCGCCGATCGTCGGGATGCTGAAGCCCGATCTTTTGCCGGTGACGCTGCTTCTGCTGATGCTGCCGCTCAATCTGCACGTGGCGGCGCGCGAGCGTGCCCATGTCGACTGGTCGGGCGCGACCTGGATCACCATCGGACGCTTCGCGGGCACCTTCGCGGGCCTCTGGCTGCTGGCAGCGCTTTCGATCGATCAACTGGATCTTGCCGTCGGTGTGTTCACCGTCGTCGCTGCCGTCGCCGCTCTCGTTGCACCGCCCTTCACGCCAAACAGGCCGAGTGCGCTCGGGGTGGGATTGTTCACGGGTGTCACCGAAACCGCGACGGGCATCGGCGGTCCGCCGCTGGCGCTGCTCTACCAGCACGCCAAGGCTCCGGTGTTGAGGGCAACGGTCGCCCTCTGCTTCTTCGTCGGCGAGGTCATGTCCCTCGTCGTACTGGCGATATCCGGACGCGTCGGGTCCGAGCAACTGCTCGTCGCCCTTTACCTGACGCCGGCGGTTCTGCTTGGAAGTGCGGTTTCAAGACACGCCCACACCCGCATCGGCGGTCGCGGTCTGCGGATCGCCGTTCTGGGCTTTGCCATTGTCAGCGGGTTGTTCCTCATCGTCCGCTGAACGAGGCGCTGTTGAACGAGGCGCTGGCGCCCGCCGTCCGCTTGCAGATCACCGGGCTAGAGGCGTCCATAGGCGCCGCCGGCGCCGGTGATGGCGGTGAGGAAGCTGGCGAGCCCGGCGGAGCGGAGCGGCAGGTATTGTTTTTGCTGCTCGCGGCAAAGACGTTTGACCAGGCCCACTGCCGCGTGACTGATGTGATCGACCGGAAAGAGGATCGTCGCTGCCTGTCCGACGAGGGCCGGCAAAAGCGTCGTGCTGTCTTCCATGCCGCCGTCGTGGAGGAGGAGGTCGATGTTGCGCAGTCTTGCGTAGGCGCGAAGATGATCAAACAGATTGCGTCGGCCGCCGACATAGAGCACGGGGCCACTGAGCTGTGCGGGCGGCGTGTTGCTATCGTCCCGGAGCTGAGCCGTTATTGCAGCCTCGAGCGCTTCGTTTTCGCGCAGGACCGCATAACGCAGATCCTGCATTTGCTCCAGCTCCCGCTGCAGGCCTTCGGATTTCTCCTCCGACGCGGCAAGGCGCTGGGCGAAGGCTTCGTTTCGCATCATGTCGGCTTCGTTGCCTGCGGATAGACCCCGCGTGCTTCTTGCGATGCGTGGCAAGGGTGCGACGGACGCGACGATTGCTTCGGCGTGGATCGCTCTTTCCTCCAACTGCCGGAGGCGTTGTTGCAAGGCAATGCGCTCATCGGCGGCCGCCTTCAGACGCGTCTCCTGCCGGGCGGTTCTTTCGCGTTCCTGTTCAAGTTCCTTTTCAAGCCGGGTCAGTCGTGCGATGTCGAGACGACTTGCGCTGCCGACAAGGTGCGACAGCATATGCACTTCCCCGAAGATCTCGCGCATCAGGGCGGGCGATGTTCCCGGATGGCTCATCAGCGCCCAGTAGGGGCCGGCGATGTCGCCGCGCTCGAAGGAACTGCGCCAGATGGTGCGAAGTTCGTCTTCATCGGCGTGCCGGGGAATGCGCTTGATGCTGCTCTCGTGGCGCTTGTCGAGCGCCTTGTTGAGCAGCTTTGCCGCCTGATCCCGTTGACCGGCAAGCCACACGCCTCGGCCGTGCAGGCTATGGTCCGTGGCAACGCGCACGTCATCCTGCCCGGCTCTGATCAGGACCTGGCGTAGTTCTCCTGCGGTCAGGCAGGTGCCGATGATCGAGCAATGAAATGTCGAGGCAATGTCCCAGGTCCGCAAGCGATGGGCACTGATCCTGGGCGCGGGGCCATCCAGCGGTGCGGTGAAGGGCAAGGCTGTGACGGGCAGCGGGACACCGTGTGATTTGAGACGCGGCAATGTGGGCATGGGCGTTCCGAGCTAGAGGCAGTGCTGGCACTTCGTGGCGGCAGCCATACGCTTTGTATCTCCGCCAGCGAACCGTCTGATCACAGGTAAGCCTACTTATCGTTATGTTTCAAGAAATATAACGATAAGGGAAATATGCGCTCTGACGGAGAACCCGGATTTTCCGTCCCGCTTGCGTCGGTGCTTTGGTCAGCGAACAGGCGCATGTGTCCGAAACGAACCCGGCAGCTGGTGTCAGCTGATGGTGCGACAGGTGAGGCGCACGGGCGGCGCCAAGAGGGGTGACGGTGTCTCCGGGAGTCTCAGACTTTCTTCGCGACACTGGCGATGAAGGCCGCTTTCAGATGCTCGGCGGCAGGCGAAAGGCTGTGGTGGCGCCGTTGAAGCAAGGAGACATCGCGCATGACGATGGGGTCGATGAGGTCGACCGTTGTCACCCCGACGGCCGAGGCGAGCTGTCCGGAATTCTCCGGCAGCACCGAAACGCCCATTCCGGCAGCAATCATGCTGATCGCCGTCGTCGAAAAGCGGACTTCGTATTTCGGCCTGTAGTTCGGCACGACGCGAATGAGGTTGTGCTCGACGATATTGCGCAGCGGGTTGGAGGCGGCAAGCGTGATCAGCGTCTCGTCCTTGAGTTCGGCCCAGCGCACGGATTTGCGCTTTGCAAACCGGTGATCCTCACGGCAGACGAGCATCAGCTTGTCGCGTAAGAGCGGGGTGGCGGCAATCTCGGGATCTTCCTCCGAAAGGGTGCCGACGGCGATGTCGACCTCGTGGCGCTTGAGCGCAGGCGTTATCTGCTCCTCGGGCATGTCGCGAATGTTGACGGAGATCTCCGGATACTTGCTCAGGAATCTGGCGATGATCGGCGGCACCACCGTTGCCGCAAGCACGATCGCAGCGGCGATCGTCACCTGGCCGCGCTTCAGGGATGCATTGTCGCGCACGTCGCCAACGGCAAGCTCGAGGTCCTTGAGGATCTTACGTGCTTGGGGCAGGAATTCCTGGCCGACGAGCGTCAGGGAGACCATGCGCGTGTGCCGGTCAAAGAGGCGCGCACCGATCTCCTGTTCCAGATCCCGGATGAGGATGCTGACGGCAGACTGGGTGAGATGAAGGTTGCGAGCGGCGATGTTGAACTGCCCGAGTTCCGCCACCGCGATGAAGGCCCTGAGTTGCCGCAGGGTTATGTTCATGTACGCGCGGCCTCCCGTTATCCCGCTGCCATCAAAGCCGCCAGACCTCGGCTTGTCTACCCCGCAAGTGCCGGTTGATCCGTGTTGCCGGCCATCAGCAGGCCGAGTTCATCGAGACGGGCGCGGTCCGGCGGCAATTCGCCAAGGATTTCGCCGTGGAACATCACGAGGATGCGATCGCAGATCGCAAACAGCTCCTCGAGTTCCGTGGAGATCAGCAGAATGGCGCGGCCGCTGTCGCGCTGGCGCAGCATCTCCTCCATCACGAACTCCATTGCGCCGATATCGATGCCGCGCGCCAGCTGATTGACGAGGATGAAATCCGGATCGCGTGCCAGCTCCCGCGCAACAACGAGCTTTTGCTGGTTCCCGCCTGAAAGTGCTGCGATCGGCTGGTTCTCGTCCCGGCTCTTGACGCGGAACCGTTTGATCAGGTCGCGGGTGTGCTCGCCAATGACCCTGCGGTTGAGCATGCGGCCCGTCGCGAACGGCTTTTGGTCGTAGCGTTGGAGAATGGTGTTTTCGCTCAGCGACAGCGGCAGCACGATGCCGTGCTTGTGGCGGTCTTCCGGAATATGGGAGAATCGCCTGGCATTGATCTCGGCCGGGTCCAGCCCGGTTATGTCGTTTCCGTTGAGAACGACGCGCCCGGAATCAACAGGCAGCAGACCGGACAGCGCGAGCGCGAGTTCCGTCTGGCCGTTTCCGGATACGCCGGCGATGCCGACGATTTCGCCGGCGCGTACGTGGAGGCTTACGTCGCGCACGGCCGGAAGTCCGGTCTCGGCGCGGCAGGTCAGGTTTTCCACCGAAAGTACGGTCCGACCGGGAGGCTTGGGGCTGCGCGGCAGCTCCATGCGAACGTCGCGGCCGACCATCATGCGCGCGAGCTCACGCGCATTCGTCTCTCCGACCTTGACCGTATTGACGACGCGCCCGTCACGCATGACGCTGATGCGATTGCTGACCCGCATCACCTCGTCCAGCTTGTGCGAGATGAAGACGACGGTCTTTCCATCCTTCACGAGATCGCCCATCAGCGAAAGGAGACGGTCGGTCTCTTGCGGGGTGAGAACGGCGGTCGGTTCGTCGAGAATGAGCAGGTCGATGCCGTGGAACAGTACCTTCAGGATTTCCACCCGCTGCTGCTCGCCGACCGAGAGGTCTTCGACGATTGCGTCCGGACGCACGTCGAGGGCGTAGCGCTCGGACAGTGCACGGATCTTCCGGTGGACCGTGGCCATGTCGGAGATGACGCCGAACGCCGAACCCTGGCCGAGGATGTAGTTTTCCGCAACGGTGAGATTCGGCACCAGCATGAAGTGCTGGTGCACCATGCCGATGCGCTGGCGGATCGCGTCGCGCGGGCTTGCGAAGCGCACCGATTGCCCCTTGTAGACGATCTCGCCCTCGTCCGGCCGGACCATGCCGCAGATCATGCTCATCAGCACGCTCTTGCCGGCGCCGTTTTCGCCGAGCAGCGAATGGATCTCGCCTTCCTCGATCTCGAGCGTAACGCCGTCGCTGGCGACGATCGGGCCGAAACGTTTGCGGATATTGTCGATGCGCAGGAACGGTTGTGTCGACATGTCGATCACCTCATCTCGTAGGGCTGGCCAAGCTTGCTGGGTGCGGCACCCTTGCCGCGGAAGGCGACCAGAGTGACGATCGTCATGATGTAGGGAAGCGCCTGCAGCACCTGGTAGGGCACGACGATGGATGCCTGCGCCTGGAGCATGAGCTGCAGGGCGTAGAAGAGGCCGAACAGCAGCGAGACGAAGAAGGCGCCGATTGGCGACCAGCGGGCAAAGACCACGACGGCAAGGGCGATGAAGCCGCGGCCGGAGGTGATGCCTTCGACGAACTGGTTGGAATGGCCGAGCGTCAGGAACGCGCCACCGAGCCCGGCAAGACCGGTGCCGACGAGCACGGCGGCATAGCGGTAGCCAACGACGCTGCGACCGGCGACGTCGACGGCCTTCGGGTGCTCGCCGACGGCGCGAAGCGTCAGGCCGAAGGAGGTGCGATAGAGCACCAGGGTGGCGACAATGGCGACGAGTATCGTCGAGTAAACGATCAGGTTCTGGCGGAAGAAGGCCTCGCCGAGGAAGGGCAGGTCGCTCAGCCACGGGATGTGGACCGGCTGGGCTATCTCGATGCCCTTGCCGGTCGAAACGTAATAGGTGCGGAAGAGGAAGGCCGTCAGGCCCATGCCGAGCAGGTTGAGGGCCGCGCCGACCACGATCTGGTCCGCCTTGATGGTGATCGTGAAGAAGGCGAAGACGAGCCCGAACAGCATGCCGCCGGCAACGCCGGCCGAAAGCCCGAGCGGAATGTTGCCGGTGGCCGAGGCCGCCGCGAAACCGCAGAAGGCGCCGACGAGCATCGTGCCTTCGAGCCCGATGTTGAGCACGCCCGCGCGCTCGGAAAAGACCTCGCCGATCGAGGCGAATATCAGGGGCGTGGCAAGCCTCCAGGCGGCGCCGACGAGCGCTGCAAGAAAGGTGAGAGAAGTCATGTCGTCCATGGGGTCGACCCTCCAGGAATATCGCCAAAGGTTTTGTTTTCCCGCGGGCGGCCTGCGCCTCGCGGGAGTTTCCATGCTTTCAAGCCACAGTCCTGAGGATGTCGCGCAGTTTTGCGAAGGCGACGACCGAGAGGATGACGATGCCCTGAATGACCAGCACCAGGACCTGCGGGACCTGCGATGTGATCTGGAGGACTTCCGAGCCCGAGCGAAGCGTCGCGAAAAGCCCGCCCGACAGGATCGCCGCCAACGGATTGTTGCCCGCCAGGAGCGCCACCGCGATGCCCTCGAAGCCATAACCCGGAGAAATGTTCTGGTAGAGCCGGCGCGTGACGCCCGCCACCTCGAAGGCGCCGGCAAGGCCCGCCATCGCGCCGCTGATGCACATTGCGATCATTATGTTTCGGGCGACGTTCATGCCGGCATAGCGGGCGGCATGCGGGTTGAGACCGACGACGCGCAACGCAAAGCCGCGGCTGCTTCTTCGCAAGAAAATGTAGAGCGCAACGGCCAAGACCACCGCGACGAGGATGCCGATGTGCAGCCTGAGGTCGGTGACCAGGCGTGGCGTCCAGGCTTCGCGCACCAGCCTTGCCGATTGCGGATAGGCAGCACTCGCGTCGCGCATCGGACCGGTGACGAGATAGCTCGTCAGAATGAGGGCGATGTAGTTGAGCATGATCGTGGTGACGATCTCGCTCGCCTGGAAGCGCACCTTCAGATAGCCGGCAATGCCGGCCCAGGCGGCACCTGCCAGTGCTCCCGCCAGCATCACGAGCGGCGCGTGCACCCAGACGGAAAGACCGTCGATGCTGGTGCCGACAAGGGTTGCGGCGATCGCGCCGACATAGAGCTGGCCTTCGGCGCCGATGTTCCAGATCGAACAGCGGAAGGCGACACAGAGCCCCGCGCCGATCAGGATCAGCGGTGTCGCCTTCAGGAGAATTTCTCCGACCGAGCGGATGTCCTGGAACGAGCCGAAGACCATGACGGTGACGACGTCGCTGCCGTTGAAGCCGTTGAGCCAGAGCAGGAGAGCGCCGAAGGCGAGGGCGACGAGAACCGCCGCGATGGGTGTCAGGGCGCTGATCGCAGCCTGCGAGAGTGTCCTGTAGAAAGCTTGGGCTGCTTGAGAATTCACGGTCTCACGCACTCCCTGGTTTATCTCAGCCATGGGTGTGTCCGGATATTGGTGTGACGCGGGAAGGGCTGCGGCCGGATGTCCTGCCGCAGCGTGGAGGCAGCTATTCTGCGCCGGTCTTGATCTCGCCGGCGGCGATCTTGGCGCTGATCGCCTTGACCTCAGCGCGGATATCCTCCGGCACGGAGACCGGGCCGTCATCGCGGAAGGTAAACGAGATGACCTTCGGATCCTTCAGGCCGAAAACCACGTTCTCCGTCGGCGGGTGGCCTTCCTTGATCGCGCGAACCACCTCGACCACGCCTTGAGCATAGTCGGCGACGTAGAGCCCCAGGATGTTGTTGGGCGCAACCTCGGTAAAGTCGCTGAAGATCGAGAAGGAGCGCACATCCGGGCCGGATTCGGCAATCGCCTGGTAGCCGCCGACGGTTGCGCCCGAAGCGTTCGGCACGACGAAGTCAGCCCCTTGCGAGATCATGCTGAGCGCCGCTTCCTTGGCGGCCGTCGTATCGGTGAAGTTGCCGATATAGGCTTCGCTGATCGGGAAATTCGGATTGATGCTCTTGGCGCCGTTCTTGAAGCCGGCGAAAGCCTGCTGGATCGGCGGGATTTCCATGCCGCCGACCAGGCCCGCCTTGCCGCCCATTTTCGCGGCGATCACGCCCATCAGGTAGAAGGGCTGGCTGGTATCGGTGTTGAGACCGATGACGTTGCCTTCGTGGATGGCGCTCGACGAGATCAGGAAATAGGTGTCCGGGTAGTCGATTGCGACGTCCCGTGCGGCGTCCTGGAATTCAAAGCCGTGCCCGAGAATGACCTTGTAGCCCTGGCTCGCGTAGTCGCGAAACGCCTTCTCGAACGAGGCCGGGTTCTGCTGCAGCTCGACATAGCTGATCTTGGCGCCAAGCTGCTCTTCCACGCCCTTGAGCGCATTGTAGCCGATCCGATTCCATCCCTCTTCGGAAACGCTACCGGGCACCAGCAGGCCCATCTTGAAGTCTTCGGCCCGCGCGTGGTCCAGCCAGAGGGTTCCGGCAAGGGCCAGTCCGAGTGTGGACGCAAGCAGTGAACGACGCGAAATTTCAATAATCATTTCATTCCTCCCATTAGATTGCAGTTCCAATCCCCCCGGAGCAGCCGTTCCCCTTTTATGCGTCCTCCTTCAGGCGGATATTTTCAGTCGTGCTCTGCGAGACGAGGCGCCCGTTCGCAAAGACGAAAGCCCGATCCGGACCGCCGGCAACCAGCGTGTCGGTATCGATGCAGTCGGTAATCACGAAGTCGGCGCGCGCGCCGGGCTTGAAGCCGTAGTCCTTGGCAAGCCCCATCAGTCGGGCAGGGGCGGCCGTGATCATCGTGTGCGCGGCCGCGAGTTCATCGCCGCGCAGGTGGCCGGCAAGCAAAGTCCAGCGGGCGATTTCCAGCATGTCGCCCGAGCCGGTCGGAACGAACGGATCCTGGATGTTGTCCGATGCCGTGGCGATGGTGATGCCGGCGCGATGGAGTTCGGCGACACGCGTCAGTCCGCGCGGCGGCAGAACATCGTAGTCGCGGCCCTGCAGATAGAGGTTTGCGGCCGGCAGCGTCACGACGCCGACGTCCAGTTTGCTCAGACGCTCGGCGATCCGTTGGAAATCGCGGCGCGGCAGGGCGCTCAGCACGGAAACGTGGCTGAAGACGGTGCGCCCCTGCATGCCGAAACGCTCGACGCGATCGAGTGCGGCGTCGATGAGATGCACGCCCGCATTGAGGTGTTCGTCGAGATGCAGGTCGACAGGCTTGCCGGATTTCACCGCGGCGGAAAACAGCATGTCGAGGTAGCGCGGCGGATCCTCGGAAACGGCGGGCGTTCCGCCGACAGCGTCCGCAAGTGCAACGGCCCCGTCGATGTTGTTGCCGAGCCACTCGAAGTCCTGGCCGGGATGCGGCGTCATGAAGGCGACGAGCTGAAGCGTGATGCGGTGCTTTTCGGCATCGCGAATGGCGGCCAGCGTCTCGATGCCATGGAAGCCGGCATCCTTGTCGACGTTGATGTGGCTGCGGATCGCGGTCGTGCCGCGGGAAAGACATCGCCCGATCGTACGCGTCGCGCGCTTGTGAATGTCGTCGGGGCCGGCGGTGCGGGCGTATTTGGCGAATGCTTCGCGGGCGCCCTGGAGCGTGCCGGAGGGATTGGGCGTAAACCGCAGCACCCCTGTCTTGTCGAGATGCTGGTGCACGTCGACGAAGCCCGGCGAAACGAGCATGCCTGAGATGTCGATGCAGGCGCCGCAGGAACCGGTGTCGAGAAAGGGCTCGACGACCGTGATACGCCCGTCGGCGCCGACGATGATGTCGCTTGCCGACTGCGAGCCGTCATCGTTGATGACGGTTCCGCCCGTAAGGGCAAAGGACTGACCGGGGATCAGCCTTGCGAGCAACGCAGCTGGATTTTCACGTACCATGTCGTTCCCACCTTGTTGTTATGGTGGAAAACTAAGCACGCGCTTTTAATTCAAACAAATTCATTATTTCAATTGTTTGATAAATAGATCGCAATAATCGCCGATGGCAGGGCAGCGCTCGGGCATAGTCAACCTGACGGAAAGAGACGTCTGATCAACCGGTTGGCTGGTCATCTGACACGGGCCGATACGATCGGCTTTTGGCATCGGCCCGCTTCCATTCAGTGCCGGTATTGCGGCTCCTCGGCGTCGAGTTGCCGGCGGATGGCGGCAAGATGTGCCCGTGCCGACTGAGGATCACCCTCGCGCATCTGCCGGTAGGCGGCCTCGGCGATCTCCGGGGCGACCGGCAGCACTTCCCGGCCGGTGGACATCGCAAGCACCTGCACTTCGGCTGCCCGTTCCAGATAGTATAGGTCGTCCCAGGCTTCGGAGACTGTCGGCGCCAGGACCAGCACGCCGTGGTGTTTCAGGAAGACGATGTCGGCATCGCCTGCGGCGGCCGCAATGCGGGCGCCTTCCCGATGGTCAAGGGCAAGGCCGTTGTAGTTTTCGTCGACAGCAGTGCGACCGTAAAATTTCAGCGCCGTCTGGCCGGCCCAGATCAAGGGCGCGCCCTCGGTCATGGACAAGGCGGTCGCATAGGGCATGTGCGTATGGAAGGCGACTCTTGCGCGCGGCAGCCGACGGTGGATTTCGGCATGGATGTAGAAAGCGGTCGCCTCCGGCTCGCCGTCCCCGTCGATGACGGTGCCGTTGAAATCGCAAACCAGCAGCTTTGATGCCGTCAGTTCGCGAAAGGCATAGCCGTAGGGGTTGACGATGAAGAGGTCTTCATGGCCGGGCACGACAGCCGAGAAATGGTTGCAGATGCCTTCTTCGAAGCCGTTGCGCGCCGCCATGCGGAAGCAGGCCGCCAGATCTTCCTTTGTGCTGCGGATGGCGTCGGTGGAAAGGTCGGGCCGGTTCGGCCGTGCCGCTTCGGTGCTGCTTTTCAGGGAATGGGCCATGACTGCTCCTGGTTTGGCTTGAGCGGGGAGCGGCGGCCGGGCGAAAGCCCGTCGCGCGCAGCGAACGCTGCGCCCTGCCTGCCCGCGGTTTCGCGGTCCAGCAGCGCGCCCAGATAACGCCGGAACTTGCGTGTGGTCAAACAGCGAGGCGGAAAGTCTGGAAGAAGCCTGTCCTTCTGCGCAACCTGCTAGTGCACGGATTTCAGCAGGAAGTCGCGAAACCGACGGGCAGCGGGAGACAGCGAGCGCGTGCGTTTCTGGATCAGGCTGACTTCGCGCTTGATGTGCGGCTCGGTCGGCGTGCGCACGACGAGGCCCATCGAGGTCGCAAGCCGCGTGACGGCCGACGTCATGATCGCCACGCCTAGCCCGCCCTCGACCATACCGATAATCGTCAGTGGCAAGGCCACCTCCTGCATCGCCTTGTCGAACGGCAGCACGATGCCATTGCGCGCCAGCTCGCCTTCGAGGCGGTCCCTGATCGGGTTGCCGCGGTGCGGACCGATCAGCTTGCGGTCGACCAGATCGGTCCAACGAACTTCACGCTGCCTGACGAGCGGGTCTTCCGGATGAAGGACGATGAGGAATTCGTCGGTCGTCAGCCGGGTACCCATCAATTCGGTGTCGTCCTCCGGCACGGTGCCGATGCCGAGGTCCACCGAACTGTTGGTCACCTGTTCCAGGACGGCGATCTCCGCGACATCATGGAGCGCGACGGTTATGTCGGGATAGAGCCGGGTGAAGGCGTTGACGAGCTGGGGCAGCATCAATGCCGCCTGCACGGTGCCGGCCGCAATCGAGACCTTGCCACGCCTCAGCGCATTCAGTTCGCGCGAGCTTTCCACCATGCCGTCGATGTCGGCGACGGCACGGGCGGCAACCGGCAGGATGTCCATGCCTGCCTGCGTCAGCCGCAGCAGACGCGTATGCCTGTCGAACAGGCGCAGCTTCAGATTCTGCTCCAGCTGTCGCACCAGCGTGCTCACCGCCGACTGCGAGGAGCCGAGCCTGTCGGCGGCCAGGGTGAACTGCCCGAGATTGGCGACGGTGACGAAGGCTCGAAGCTGCTTGAGTGTAATGTCCATGCCGACCATTCATTCAATTACTATATGAATAAATATGATTGTGCCGATTGTTTGCTGATTTGGCCAGCCGCATGATCCGCTTCGTACGGCGTGCGGTGACAAGATCATGAGGCCGAAGTTGCCCTCCCACCGCGCCGGAAGCTGTT
>NZ_DASYGZ010000030.1:0-4013 GCF_035999135.1 Ensifer sp. | reverse complement strand
CGGCCGCGATCCTCGACGAGCGCTGGATCCGGATCTTCATCGCGTCGGCGCTGGAAGACCCGCAGATCACCCAGAAATATCTCGGTCTGCTGCATGAAACGACCTTTCCGCTGATCTTCGCCGAAATCGCGGCTGAAGCAGGTTTCGAGGTTCCGAAAGGCCCGAAAGCAGACGAGCTTGTGCTGGAAATCGTCTGGGGTTTTCACTCCAGCTTCTTCTACATGGGCGTGCGGAAATACGTCTACCGCAACAATATCCCGGACGACCTCGATCCGATTATCCGCGCGCGCGTCGAAGTGTTTGTCGCCGGCCTTGCCGCCAGTATCGGTAATCTCGGGCAGTTCCTGCCCGAGTTGGAGGTGACGCGATGAACAGCATCCAGGACCTCCGCGTCTTCTCGGAAATCGTCAAATCGAACAGCTTTTCTCTGGCAGCCTCGAAGCTTGGCCTGTCGCCGGCAACGATGAGCGGACGGCTGAAGGCGCTCGAGTGCCACTTCGGGGTGGCGCTGTTGAAGCGCACCACCCGTTCACTGTGCCTGACGGAGGAGGGACGCTACCTGTTCGAAACGTCGCAGACGATCCTTGAGGATTTCGAGCGGCTCGACAAGACGATGCGGGCGCGCAGGAAGAACCCGAACGGAACGGTGACGATCGCAGCACCAACGGAATTCGGGCGGAAGTATCTGATCCCCTTGACCAGCGAATTCGGCGCCGCGCATCCGGAAATCGGCTTCCGCCTCATCCTTGGTGACGAGGACGTAAGTCTGGTCGATGACGATTGCGATATCGTCGTTCGCTTTGGCGCAGTGCCCGACAGCGCACTGACCACCCGCAAGCTCGGCGAAAACCCGATGGTCATCTGTGCCGCGCCTGAGTATCTGGCGCGTGTCGGGGCACCGGACGTGCCGACCGATCTCGCTGCACATAACTGTCTCGTCTATCTCGACGGCAGGATGGCTGCGGACAAATGGGGTTTTGCCGTCGATGGCGAACCGACGCTCGTTCGCGTCAGCGGCAACCGCATCGTCTCCGACAGGCAGGCGCTGATCGACCTCGCCAAAGCCGGCCAAGGTCTAATTCGCGTGTCGTCCTGGGATGTCGCGCGCGAACTGGAAGAGGGAACGCTGGTCGCGGTTCTCAGGGACTTCGACTGCGACCCCGAAATCATCCATCTTCTGTCTGAACCGAGACACCGCCTGCCTCTGCGCACGGCCGAGTTCATCGATTTTCTCCTGCAGCGCGTGAAGCGCCTGAGCCGCAGCGCAGAGCTCTGCAGGACCGAATACCCAAGGCTGCGCGGCGCCGCCTGATCGCGTTCCACATCACCCTCATTTCCGACGGTGCGTCTTTTCTGGCCACCGAACGACGACGCATGGAGTTTTTTGAAATGGATTATGGTCTTGCCGGCAAGCACGTGTTGATAACGGGTGGCGCCACGGGCATCGGGCGCGCCATTGCCTCGCTCTTTCTCGCTGAGGGAGCGGATGTCACGGTCAGCGGCATCAGTGCCGCTGAAGTTGAAGATGCCGTCGCGGTCCTTGGCAAGCGTTGCCGGGGGACCGCCGGAGACCTGACCGCTGCCGGTGAGGCCGAGCGGCTCTATGCCTTCGCCTCTTCCCATCGCCCCGTCGATATCCTGATCAACAGCATTGGTGTCTTCGAAGTTCGCGATTTCTTCGAGACGACGGACGAGCACTGGTTTCGCTATTTCGACGTGAACGTCATGACCGGCGTGCGCATGTCGCGGCTGGTGATGAAGGACATGCTGGAGCGCGGCGAAGGCAGCATCGTCTTCATCAGCAGCGAAAGCGCCGTCAAACCGCAGCCGTGGATGGCCCATTACGGCGCCATGAAGACTTGCCTGCTCGGTCTGTCGCGTGCGCTTGCCGAGCTGACGAAAGGCACCCGGGTGAGGGTCAACACCATCCTGCCGGGCCCGACCAACACCGAAGCGGTGCGCCGCTACCACCAGGAAATTGCCGATGAGAAAGGCACGACCCGCGAGGCGGTTGTCTCCGACTACTTCGACGAAACCGAACCGACCTCGCTCATCAGGCGAATGATCGAACCGGACGAAGTGGCGCGCAGCGTCGTGCATCTGGCGGCAAGCTCGCACCTCAACGGCATGGCGATGCGCGCGGAGGGCGGCACGATCCGGGCCATTCTCTGAGCCTTCTTCAGCGGCGCTGAAAAGTGAATTCAGGGCAACGTCCTCAATCGCAAGAGCCAATCGGTTTATCAATAAAATCAGCAGGTTTCGGGAGGTGCAGGTGAACAGATTTGATCTTGGCGGCAAGCGTGCCTTCGTCACCGGCGCCGGAAGTGGCCTCGGGCAGGCAATCGCAATAGCGCTTGCCGAAGCCGGTGCCGATCTCGCCTGCTTCGATCTGCCGGATGCCGCTGGCCAGGACGAGACGCTGGCAGCCATCTCCGCGACCGGCAGGAAAGTGCTGGCGCTTGACGGTGACGTCACCGATCGCAGCTCGATCGAGGCCGCATTCGATCGGGCCGAGCGGGAGTTGGGCGAGATCGACATCGCCGTCAACAGCGCCGGCATCGCCAATGTCAGTGCGGCCGAGACGATGCCGCAGCCGCAGTTTCTGCGGATGATGGAGATCAACCTCAACGGGCTTTTCTGGTCCTGCCAGGTCGAGGGTCGTCGCATGCTGGAGCGTGGCCGCGGCTCCATTCTCAACATGGCGTCGATCTGCGGCTCCACCGCCATACCCGGCCTGGAGCAGGCGCACTACGACGCGACGAAGGCGGCGGTGATCCGCCTGACGAAGAGCCTCGCGGCCGAATGGGCCGGGCGGGGCGTGCGCGTCAACTGCCTCAGCCCAGGCTTCATGGCAACGCCCATGAACAGCCGGCCGGAAGTGGCCGAAAACGTCCGCAAGTTCGCCGAGATGACGCCGATGAAACGCATGGGGCAGCCACACGAAGTGGGCGGGCCGGCGGTTTTCCTCGCGAGCGAGGCGGCGAGTTACTGCACCGGCGTCGATCTGAATATCGACGGCGGCTTTCTATCAATCTGACGACAGAGTGGGAGGAGAAATCATGTCGACAGTTCTGAAATTCACCAGCGCCGCGATCATCGCCTTGTTGGCCGCGTCACCGGCGCTCGCCAAACCGGTCAAGATCGGCTGGGTGCAGGGCAATGCCGCCTTTCAGGCGGAACAGCGCACCCAGGACGGCTTCAAGAAGTACCTGACGGACAACAACATCGATGATTGGGAAGTCACCTATCTCGACTCTGCGGGATCTGCAGAGAAAGTCGCCAACAACATCGAGGATGCGGTCAACCGCGGCGTCGACGTCATCTACGTCACCTACGCAGACCTGCGCGCCTCCAGCAACGCCCTCAAGGGCGCAGAATCGGCGCACATTCCTGTTTACACGGTCGACTCCGGCTGGATCCCCGGCTCGACCGCAGACATCACCACCAACAACTGGCAGATGTCCGCCGAGGTGTCGCTGAGCCTGATCAGCCAGATGAAGGGCAAGGGCAACCTCATCATCATCACCACCGACAAGATCAAGCCGGTGCGCGAGCGCACCGACACGCTGCGAGCGATCTTGAAGGAATATCCCGACATCAAGGTCATCGGCGAATACAATTTCGACGTCGCCAACTTCTACCAGGAAACACTGAACGCCGTGCAGGACTTCGCCACGCGCTATGGCGAAGAGATCAACGCCGTCTGGACACCCTGGGACGAGCCGGCGCAAGCGGCGATCACCGCGCTGCAGGGCGCCGGGCTGAACGTACCGGTCTCGGGCATGGACGGGCACCCGGAAGCGATCAAGGCGATCTGTGAGCCGAACTCGATGTTCGTCGCGACGGGCCGGCAGCAGTTCGAGGAATGGGGCGTGAACCTTGCGACCTATGCCAAGCGGGTGATGCTCGACGGTGACCATCCGAAGGAAGTCACCAACGGCAAGGACATCGTCTACTACGGTGCCACGCTCTTCACCAAGGACAACTGCAAGTGAACCGGTCGGGCGGGCGGT
>NZ_DASYGZ010000018.1:0-3692 GCF_035999135.1 Ensifer sp. | reverse complement strand
TGATGATGGCTCACGCTTGGCAGCATACCGCCGGCCGCTCCCAGGCCGGCAACTCTGGAGGTAAATGATGGCCGGTCTTTCGCAAGCCGTCAGCTCGCTGTTCCTCAAGGAATTCGTCGGCGCGTTCTTTCTGTCGATGCGGTACTTCTTCAAGCCGAAGGCGACGTTGAATTACCCCTTCGAAAAGGGTCCGGTCAGCCCGCGCTTCCGCGGTGAGCATGCGCTTCGCCGTTATCCCAACGGTGAAGAGCGTTGCATCGCCTGCAAGCTGTGCGAGGCGATCTGTCCTGCACAGGCCATCACCATCGAGGCCGGCCCGCGCCGCAACGACGGCACGCGTCGCACGGTTCGCTACGACATCGACATGGTGAAATGCATCTATTGCGGTTTCTGCCAGGAAGCATGTCCGGTCGACGCGATCGTCGAAGGCCCGAACTTCGAGTTCGCGACCGAGACGCGCGAAGAGCTGTACTACGACAAGGACAAGCTCCTTGCCAACGGCGACCGCTGGGAACGTGAAATCGCACGCAACATCGCAATGGACTCGCCTTATCGCTGAGGCCACTTGCGGAGTGCCGCCCCGGGGAGGGCGGTGCATGTGACATAGGTTTGGGCAACGGCCGGACGCGCGTCCGGCTTTGCCTGTGGAGTGGGGCCGCAGCGCCTCACGCCGTGCAAGACGAAGAAGGCACCGATCATGGGTCTGCAGGTTCTTTTTTTCTATCTCTTTGCCTTCATCGCGGTGGCGTCGGCATTTATGGTCATTGCGGCCAGGAACCCGGTTTATTCGGTTCTGTTCCTGATCCTGACCTTCTTTAATTCGGCGGGTCTTTTCCTGCTGACCGGCGCCGAATTCCTCGCGATGATCCTGCTGGTCGTCTACGTCGGCGCGGTCGCGGTGCTGTTCCTGTTCGTCGTCATGATGCTCGACATCGATTTTGCCGAACTGCGTGCGGGCGTGCTCGAATACGCGCCGGTCGGCGCGCTGATCGGCCTGATCCTTGCAGCCGAGCTCATCATCGTGGTCGGTGGCGCAACGTTCTCGCCGGAGATCGCCAAGTCGGTCTCGATGCCGATCCCGGCCATCACCGAGCGGACGAACACGGCGGCCCTCGGCGACGTGCTCTATACCCACTACGTCTACTTCTTCCAGATCGCTGGCCTTGTGCTGCTCGTCGCCATGATCGGCGCCATCGTGCTGACGCTCCGCCACCGCGACAATGTCAAGCGCCAGAATATCCCGCAACAGGTTGCCCGCACGCCCGAGACCGCCGTCGAGGTGGTCACGGTCAAGCCTGGCCAGGGCATCTAAGTCGGACGCGAGATCGAGGAACATAAAATGGAAATCGGAATTTCCCACTATCTCACCGTCAGCGCCATCCTGTTCACGCTGGGCGTCTTCGGCATCTTCCTGAACCGCAAGAACGTCATCGTCATCCTGATGTCGGTCGAACTCATTCTTCTTGCGGTCAACATCAACATGGTCGCCTTCTCGGCGTTCCTGAATGATATCACAGGCCAGGTCTTTGCCCTGTTCATCCTGACCGTCGCGGCTGCGGAAGCGGCCATCGGACTTGCAATTCTCGTCGTCTTCTACCGCAACCGCGGCTCGATCGCTGTTGAAGACGTCAACATGATGAAGGGCTGATTGGGCTATGGATACCATCATCAAGGCTATCGTTTTCCTGCCTTTGATCGGCTTTCTGATCGCCGGCCTCTTCGGGAATTCGATCGGCGCCAAGGCATCGGAATATGTCACCAGCGGTCTGATGATCATCGCCGCTGCGCTCTCCTGGTACGTCTTCTTCGACGTCGCCATGGGCCACCAGGAAATGATCAAGGTTTCGGTGCTGCGCTGGATCCAGTCCGGCAGCTTCGACGTCGAATGGGCGTTCCGCGTCGACACGCTGACGTCGGTCATGTTCGTCGTCGTCAACACCGTGTCGACGCTCGTGCATGTCTATTCGATCGGCTACATGCACCACGATCCGCATCGTCCGCGCTTCTTTGCCTATCTGTCGCTGTTCACCTTCGCGATGCTCATGCTCATCACGTCGGACAACCTGGTGCAGATGTTCTTCGGCTGGGAAGGCGTGGGTCTCGCGTCCTACCTGCTCATCGGCTTCTGGTACAAGAAGCCGTCGGCGACCGCGGCCGCGATGAAGGCCTTCATTGTCAACCGCGTCGGCGACTTCGGTTTTGCGCTTGGCATCTTCCTCGTCTTCGTGCTGTTCGGCTCGGTCAACCTCGAAACGATCTTTGCCGCTGCCAAGACCTACCTGCCGGCCGAAGGTGCTGGCGCTGGGGAAGCGGTCATCACGCTCTTCGGCATGCACCTCGACAAGGCTGACGCAATCACCGCGGCATCTCTGCTGCTCTTCATGGGCGCCATGGGCAAGTCGGCGCAGTTCCTGCTGCACACCTGGCTTCCGGACGCCATGGAAGGCCCGACCCCGGTTTCGGCGCTGATCCATGCCGCAACCATGGTCACGGCTGGCGTGTTCCTGGTCGCCCGCATGTCGCCGATCTTCGAACTGTCGCCGGATGCGCTGACCGTTGTCACCATCGTCGGTGCGATCACCGCCTTCTTCGCGGCGACCGTCGGTCTCGTCCAGAACGACATCAAGCGCGTCATCGCCTATTCGACCTGCTCGCAGCTTGGCTACATGTTCGTGGCGCTCGGCGTCGGCGCCTATGGCGCGGCGATCTTCCACCTGTTCACACACGCCTTCTTCAAGGCGCTGCTGTTCTTGGGCGCGGGTTCCGTGATCCACGCCGTCGATGGCGAACAGGACATGCGCTACATGGGCGGTCTCCGCAAACACATTCCGGTCACCTACTGGATGATGTTCATCGGCACGATCGCGCTGACGGGCGTCGGCATTCCGGGCACGGTCATCGGTACCGCGGGCTTCTTCTCGAAGGACGCGATCATCGAATCCGCCTACGCCGCCCACAGCTCGGTTTCCGGCTTTGCCTATGCACTGCTGGTCGTCGCAGCACTCTTCACCAGCTTCTATTCGTGGCGTCTGACCTTCATGACATTCCACGGCAAGCCACGCGCTTCCTCGGATGTCATGCATCACGTTCATGAGTCGCCCCAGGTGATGCTGGTGCCGCTCTATATCCTCGGCATCGGCGCGCTCGTCGCGGGCTTCATCTTCCACGACTACTTCTTCGGCCACCACTATGCCGAGTTCTGGAAGGGTGCGCTGTTCACCTCGGCGGAAAACGAAGTTCTCGAGACCTACCACGACGTGCCGAAGTGGGTTAAGTGGAGCCCGTTCTGCGCCATGGCGCTCGGCCTCTTCACCGCCTGGTACATGTATATCCGCCGTCCGGAGCTGCCGAAGTATCTCGCCGAACAGCACCGTGGCCTCTATCAGTTCCTGCTCAACAAGTGGTACTTCGACGAGCTCTACGACTTCCTGTTCGTCCGTCCGGCCAAGTGGCTCGGTACGTTCCTGTGGAAGGAAGGCGATGGCCGCGTGATCGACGGCTACGGCCCGAACGGCATCGCTGCACGGGTGATGAACGTCACTGACCGCGTCGTCCGCCTGCAGACTGGTTACCTCTATCACTACGCGTTCGCGATGCTGATCGGCATTGCCGCGCTCGTTACTTGGATGATGTTCAGGAGTTCCTTCTGATGACCGATTGGCCCGTACTTTCCGCGGTCACCTTCATGCCGC
>NZ_DASYGZ010000005.1:0-14523 GCF_035999135.1 Ensifer sp. | reverse complement strand
AATTGGTAGACGCGCCAGCTTCAGGTGCTGGTACTCGAAAGGGTGTGGAGGTTCGAGTCCTCTTCTGGGCACCAAATTCCCAAGCCAAGTCTTTGACTTGGTTTTGAAAAACCCCGGTTCGCCGGGGTTTTTTCGTTTCTGGTTCCACGCGGTTTTGGCCGCGAATTTCCGCGCAATCCGGCATCGATTTGAAGCGCATCGGTTGCGCGGCGACGGTATTTCGCCCGTTGCGACTTGAAGCTTTCGACGACAGCATTGATATTCTATCCGCGAGGAAATCGAGCCGGACGCTTGGCATATGCCGCCATGGCGAACGGTGCGAAACGTGCTTGCGCCGCCTGAGAGGCGTTCGCGAGCTGAGGGAGACGCGCGACGCACCATCTCTGGCGTGGCGTCGGACAAACATCCGCCGCAGTGGCGGTTCTTGAGCGAGGATAGGGCGATGTCTGAGACGCGCCGCAAGCTGACGACGATCTTCTCTGCGGATGTGCAGGACTATACGCGGTTGATGCGTGCCGACGAGGAAGGCACGCTCGCCACCTTGAAGCAGCATCGCGATGCCATGGGGCGGCTGATCGAGACGCACCACGGCCGGGTGGTCAACACCTGGGGCGATGGTCTGATCGCCGAGTTTCCAAGCGTGGTCGAGGCGCTGCGCACCGCCATCGACGTGCAGAACGAGCTGGCGGGCTGTAACGCCAAGTGCCCTGTCGACGAGCAGATGCTGTTTCGCATCGGTATCAATCTTGGCGACGTCATTGCCGAAGGGGACGACCTCTATGGCGACGGCGTCAACGTCGCCGCGCGCCTGCAGGCATCGGCGCCCGCGGGCGGGATCGTCATCTCCAACACCGTCTATGATCAGGTGCGCAACAAGGTCGCGGTCGGCTTCGATTTTCTCGGAGCGCTCGAGGTCAAGAACATCGACGGCGGCGTTCCGAGCTATGCCGTGCGGATCGGCGCGGCCGACACGCGCCCGGGGATCGGCCTTTCGGGCTTCGGCCGTGCCGCCGGTTCATCTACAGCGTCGACTGCGCGCGCCGAGACCGGGCCAACCGGCCGCGAAGGAGCAATCGCTGCGGCCAGACGCGGGTCGCTGCCGACGCTTGCGGTCATCGCCGCGGGACTGGTCGCGCTCAATCTTCTGACCTGGGACGGGACCCTCTGGTCCGTCTGGCCGGCGCTCGGCCTCGGCATTCTCTGGGGGCTTGGCTGGTTGAAGCGCAACCCGGGCATCGATCGCGGCATCGGCATGCTGGCGCTTGCCGGGCTGGTGCTTCTGACCATCAACGTCCTGACGTGGAACGGGGTGTTCTGGGCCGTCTGGCCGCTGCTGGCCTTTGCCGTGGTCGCCGGCATCCGCTGGGTCACGCGGCCGCGCCGCAGCGTTGGTCCCTGAGCACGACGGCCCGCTCTAGGCGTTGTTCGCACTCAGGCTGCCGTCCGGGGTGCCCGGCGTCGTCGTCTCGGTTGCCTCTTCCTCCGGTTCCGCGCCGAGCACTTCATAGATCTCGAGTGCCGTTGCGCGGCCCTTGGCCTGCGCCGTGCCGAGCGGCCGGAAGTGGATGGCCTTGCCGGCCTGGGCGACGACGGCGCCACTGGCCATGATTGTCGTGTCGTAGTTCTTGTTCATGCCTTCAAGGCGCGAGGCGACGTTCACGGTGTCGCCCATGGCCGTATATTGCAGCCGCTCCCGGGCGCCGACATTGCCGACGACGGCGGTGCCGGTGTGGATGCCGAAGCGGGTCCTGAATTCGGGCAGTCCCTTGGCGCGCTGCGCCTCGTTGAAGACTTGAAGTCTTTGCTGCACGGCGAGCGCGCAACGACAGGCATTCTCCGCGTGTCTGTCGTCCGGCGCCGGCGCATTCCACATCGCAAACACCGAATCGCCGAGGAACTGAATGATCGTGCCGTCGTGTTCGCCGACCGTCTCGCTGAAGATGTCGAAATACTCCGACAGCATTGCCACGACCTCTTCGGGCGAATGCCGCTCGCTGAGCGTGGTGAAGTCGTAGATGTCGGTGAAAAGTGCAGTCACTTCCTGGCGCCAGGCGGAGCGGCCGGAGAAGTGGCCAGACTCGATGCCCTTGCGCACCAGTTCCTTCGGCACATAGAGCGCGAAGGTGAAGATCGCGTCGCGGGCCCTGTTCATCGCACCGCCGAGGGTGGAGATTTCGCTGACATGCGACGACACGTCGATCGGCGTGGTGAAGTCGAGATCCTGCAGCCGGTTGGCGCTGGCGGTCAGCTGGTTCAGGCCCTTGGTGATCAGGTGAGCGAGCACCAGCGAGGCGAGCACGGCAAGCGTGACCACGGCACCGGAAATCGCCAGCCCCTGCACCAGCGTGCGGTTGGCTTCGGCCATGAGCTCGTCGAGCGGCGCGGCCACCACCGCGCGGGTGCCCGACAGCAGCAGTGCGGTTTCGAGCGGCGTCACCATGACGAGGTAGGTGCGGTCGCCAACCTGGACGAAATCGGCCTTGCCGGGCGCCGGAGGATGCAGGCGAATGCTCTGGATCAGGGGGTCGCTGTCGGCCTGGACGATCGGGCTATCCCTGTCCTTCGCCGCCATGATGCGACGCATCATCACCCGGTCCGAATGGATGATCGGTCGACCGACACTGTCGAGGATGAACGAAACGGACCCGGCCGTCAGACGTTCGCGGGCCAGGAAATCGGTGATCGTGTCGAGGATCACGTCGGCGCCGATGACGATCTCAGGGTTGCCCCTGTGGGCCTGGGAGATCGTCATTCCGAGCGTTTCGGTCGTCGCACTTTCGTAAGGGCCGGTCGAGATCGCGGCTCTGCCATTGACCGCGGCTCGGTACCAGGGCCTGGTTCGCGGGTCGAAGCCCGAGTAGGGAACGATCCGGTCGGAAAACTGCGTGCCGTCCTTGTCGAGAAAGAGCACGCGCTGCAGGGACTTGCCGTCGGCATCCTTTTCCATCGAGCGCACGGCGATGGCCGCACCACGCGGCGCATCGAGCGCCATGCGCCATGCGACCTGCTTGAGATCGACCATGTGAAAGAAAGCGCCGTTGGGATAGCCCACATAGACACCGTCGATATGCGGTGACCGGGAGATCCCTTCGCGAAGGACGGCCACCTTGTCGGCCATGCGCTCGGGCGGCGGCACGAGGAAGGAATTGGCAACCGAGGAGACGAGGCTGACGAGCGCCGAGGTATCGCCCGAAAGCACCCCCAGCCGATCGACGAGCCGGCTCATGAAACCGCGCATGTTGGCTTCGGCGTCGGCGATCGCCGCATTGCGCGATCGATAGTAGTCAAGCCCGACCAGCGTGGCGGAAACCGCAATCAGCATGGCGACCATGACCAGACTGAACAACGAGCGAAGCGAACTGTTCCAGCCGTCTCTGCGGCTGCTTATTCTGGCATCGGGCGCGTTGTCTGCCATCGGGCTCTCTGTTTTGGTGCTGCGCTGCCGTTCAAACGCACGGCGACCCATGCGTGCAAGTTTGCTCTGGGCCGCCTTGCGTTGAAAACCCTATATGCGATTCCCGTAAAACACGTTAACCGCGTGCGCCCTTTATGAAAACCGGTCGTCAGTTCACGGTTACCGGTTTCGAGCGCATGCGGGCGACGGTTTCGCGTTCGGCCCGCTTGCAACGCATCGGCGGCAGGTCGCGGTCCATCAGGTCCATGTCTTCGAGCACCATGTCGCCCATCTTCCTGAAGGCGCTGTCGAGAGCGCCCGCGCGATGGGCCGAGCGCAGAAAGCCCGGGAGCTTGCGAACGGGGTGGTCGAGCGATAACGGTTCGTCCGGGAAGACGTCGCTTGCCGCCACGATATGCCCGCGTTCGACCGCCGCCATCAGCGCGTCGAAATCGACGACGCCGGCGCGGCTCAACAGGATGAAGGCCGCACCCGGTCGCATGCGGGCAAAGGCCTTCTCTCCCAGAAACCCCTCGTTCTCGCTGGTGACCGAGGCGACGACGAAGATGAAATCGCTCTCGCCCAGCACCGTGTCGAGCGATGCCGGCTCGACGCCATTGTCCTTCAGGATCGAGGCTGGCATCCAGGGATCAAAGACGCGGATTTTCGCCCGGAAGCCCGAAAGCACGCGGTTCAGCGCCTTGCCGAGGTCGCCGAAACCGATGATGCCGATGTCGGCGCCGGACAGCAGCCGGGCCGAGCGGTTGCCGTCACCGCCCCAGAGCTCACGCCCCTCGCGAAAGGCAAGGTCCGCATCGACGATGCCGCGGGCGATGTTGAGCGCCATGGCGAGGCCAAGCTCCGCCACCGGCTCGGCAAAGACCTGGCCGGTGGTCACCACATGGATGCCGCGCTGAAACAGCGTCTCGTAGGGCATGTTGTTGATCAGGTTGCTTTCGACGTTGAGAATTGCCCTCAGCTTGCCCATGCGGGCAAGGGTGGCGTCGTCGAGCGGCGGCTGGCCGATGATGTAGCGCGCCTCTGACAGCACGGCGTCGCCCAGTCCGGCGATATCGTCGGGATCGGCTTCGACGATGCGGTAACGCCGGTTGAGGTCGTCAAGCGCCTGCGGCGTGAAAATCAGGTCGAGCGTGCGCGGATGAGGTGCGCTGATGGCGAGCGGTCTCGTTTCGGACATGGTTCCTCCCTGGCGGAGGTGCCTCCGCTTCCTCGCCATCAGGTCTAGGAACAAATCGCCGCCTTGCCAAGCGTCAGGATGGTTCCGGAGCCGGGCAACCGCACGGTCGGGTGGCGCGGTGCCTCAGTAGCCGAGGCCGCGCTTCTGCCGATAGAGCGACGGCGGCAGGTCGCTGCCCTGGAAGACGGGTCCGTCGCCGCGGCGGCAGTTGTAGATCGTGTCGTAGATGGGGCGGCCGCGCGCCGTCGATTCGAACGGATAGTTGCGGTCGACGAACGTCTGCTCGCAGACGGTCTGGTCGCCGCCGCCGTTCAGCGGCTCCATCTGGCGCACGCCGGGGAGGTCCCGGTAGGTCTGCGCCGCTGCCGGCATCGCGGAAAGCATTGCTGCAAGCGCAAGCGCGGAAAGGGGAAGGGCGAGGTGAAACGACGACATCGTCAGGACTTTCGAAGCGGCAACCGGCAAGCGTAATGTGACAACGGTATCGCCGGCGCCAAACTTGCGCTATAGGCCACACCACTTCCTTTGATCTGGGGATTTTCGATGGCGAATGCAATACGGTTCCACGAAGGCGACATTTCCGCTGTTGATGCCGACCGCTATCGAGGGGCGATCGCGATCGACACGGAGACGCTCGGCCTCATCCCGCGCCGCGATCGTTTGTGCGTGGTGCAGCTTTCCCCGGGTGACGGCACCGCCGACGTGATCCGTATCGCCGCAGGACAGAAGCAAGCGCCGAACCTCGTCGCCATGCTCGAGGATCCTGCGCGCCAGAAGATCTTCCATTTCGGCCGTTTCGATATCGCCGTGCTGTTCCACACCTTCGGGGTGACGACGACGCCGGTCTTCTGCACGAAGATCGCGTCGCGGCTGAGCCGCACCTATACCGATCGCCACGGCCTCAAGGACAATCTCAAGGAAATGCTCGAGGTCGACATCTCCAAGCAGCAGCAGTCTTCCGACTGGGCGGCCGAGATCCTGTCGCCGGCCCAGCTCGAATATGCCGCCTCCGACGTGCTGCACCTGCATGCCTTGCGCGACAAGCTGACAGCCCGGCTGTTGCGCGATGGTCGCATGGACCATGCCGATGCCTGCTTCGCCTTCCTGCCGACGCGCTCCAAGCTCGACCTGCTCGGCTGGGACGAGACGGATATTTTCGCGCACAGCTGAAAGTTTCCGCGCCGTTATGGCGTCAGATAAAGCACGACCGCATAGCGCGCCGCCTTGCCGACGGTGACGAACAGCAGGAACAAGGGCAGCTTCATGCGCAGGAGCCCGGCGACCAGCGTCAAGGGGTCGCCGATGACCGGCACCCAGGACAGAAGCAGAACCGGTTGTCCGTAGCGGGCAAAAAGGGCCTCCGCCTTCTGCCGCCCGGCCGGCGACACCGGAAACCAGCGCCGATCCTCGAAACGGATGAGAAAACGGCCAAGCGCAAAATTGACGACGGCGCCCAGCACGTTGCCGCCTGTTGCGGCGACGAAAAGGGCGGTCCGGCTCGTCTCTCCATGCAGGGCTGCCGCGACGACTGCCGCTTCCGACATGCCGAAAAGCAGCGTTGCCGACAGGAAGGCGGCGGAAAAGACGCCAACGAGAATGCCGAAATCCAGGATCAGCTCCTGTCGGTATGGCCGAGATCGCGCTCCGGCTCGATGATGTCGCGGATGCGCTGCTTCAGTTCCTTGGGGCCAGGAAATCCGCCGTCGCGCTTGCGCTCCCAGACAAGCCCGTCGTTGACGCGGATCTCGAAATTGCCGCCGGTGCCGGGAATGAGCGCCACTTCGCCGAGCGACTGGCCGAAGGTCTGCAACAGTTCCTGCGCCATCCAGCCGGCCCGAAGAAGCCAGTTGCACTGGGTGCAATAGAGGATGGTGATGCGCGGCTTTTCGTCCATCGGGTGGTTCTCGGATCTGTGTCGGGCGGATCTGTGTCGGGCGGCGACCATACCGGTCGCGCATCATGGAGACAACCGCGGCTGCCTGCGCGCTCACGTCGCACTCACGTAATTGTCAACCAATTTAGTCATGTTTTTATCGCCTGCCAGCTTGCTTTGGGCTCGCGTCACGGCGAGACAATGCGGCCTTGCACAAATTGTCGCACCCAACCGCCGGAGAGGCCACCGATGACCGACGTTACCGCTTCCACTTCCCGCCCGCGCGCCATCCTGCCGGCGCTTCAGAAGATCTACCTGCCGCTCGACACCTTTGCCGAGACGCTGCTGCGGGTCCTCGCCGGCGTCCTGCTCGCGGTTCATGGTTTCGGCAAGATCACCAACCCCTTCGGCGCGGTCGGCATGGTCGAAGGGCTGGGCTTCTACCCCGGCGTCTTCTGGTCGCCGCTTCTCGCCGCAACGGAATTCTTCGGCGGTATCCTGATCGCGATCGGCCTCTTGACCCGCCCGGCGGCTTTTGCCGGCATGATCGTTTTGCTCGTCACCGTCTATTTCCACGGCATCGTGCAGGGAGAGGGGCTCTTCGGCGCCGAAAAGTCGATCCTCTGGGCGGCGATCCTGTTCTTCTTCGCCATCCGAGGCGCCAACAGCCAGTCGGTGGACGCGAAACTCGGCAAGCAGTTCTGATCGGAAACGACGGTCAGAAAAACGGGGAGGCGGTGAAAACCGGCCTCCCCGTTTTCGTAAGGACGCGCGAACGTTGCCGAAGCGTCAGGCGCTTTGATCGGCCGTGACGGCGCGAATGGTCATGCGGTGGACCTTGCCGGAACGATCCTGCCAGTCGATCGACTGGCCGACGGAGAGGCCGATCAGCGCCGCACCAACAGGCGTCAGCACCGAGATGCGCCCTGCCTCGATATCGGCCTCGCCGGGATAGACGAGCGTCACCTTCTTCGCAAAGCCGTTGTCAGCTTCGAATGCGACGGTGGAGCCCATCTGCACGCTGTCGGCAGGCAAGGTGTCCGCCGCTCCGATCTTGGCGCGATCGAGTTCGGCAAGCAATGCCTCGGCGACGTCGGGCACGCGTTCGAGCGCGGTCGACGCAAGCGCCGACAGCCGCTTGTGGTCTTCGGCATTGATGATGATCGGGGGAAGTTTCTTGCGGGATGCCGCCATGATGTGACCTGACACGTTCGATCGATGCGCGCCGACTGGGCGCAGTCGAAAACAGATTTTTGGAGATTCGGCGCTCGTTCAGCCGCGTGGCAAATTTCTTCTGCCGACGCGAAAGGCTCCCCTCACCCGGAGAGCGCAAGCATCCGGGCCGGGGTCAGGGTCCTGCGATCGGGCACACCCGGAAGCAGCAATAGGAAGAAATGATCGACATCATGATGCCCCAAGGGTCGGAAAGTTCGGGCAGGAAGTCAAGGCCGGCGGCGACATCGCTCGCCTGGATGGGCTTTTCGGTTGCTCTCATACTCGCCTCTTGAACCTCGAACGCGGTCGTGGTCTGTCTCTGTTCGCAAGAACGAAAGGGCGTATCGATGCGGGTACTGGTGATCGAAAACATGGCGAAAACCGAGCTCGGCCAGGTCGGCATGGCGCTTCGCGAGGCAAAGGCCGAGATCGATATCCGCCGCGCCTATCTCGGCGAACCCGTTCCCGAAACGCCTGAAGGCTATGACGCCCTGGTCGTGCTTGGCGGCGAACAGAGCGCGCTGGACGACGACGCCTATCCCTATCTCTCCGCGCTTGCCACGCTGATGCGCGCCTTCGGCGACAGCGACCGCTCCGTGCTCGGCATCTGCCTCGGCAGCCAGGTTCTGGCCCGTGCCTATGGCGGGAAAAACCTGCTCGGGGCCGCCAGAGAGTTCGGCTGGTGCCAGGTGCATGTGCGCGGTGAGGGCGCCGTCGATCCGGTGCTGTCCAGCGTCGGAGAGAGCTTTCCGATCTTCCAGTGGCACGGCGATACCTTCACGCTGCCCGACGGGGCCGTCCACCTCGCCGAAAACGCCGTCACCGCCCATCAGGCCTTCCGTATGGGGCGTGCCGCCTACGGCACGCAGTTCCATTTCGAGGCGGACACGCATCTGGTCGAGGACTGGAACCGGACCTTCCCGGATACCATCAACCGGCTCGATCCCACCTGGCTCGCCCGCTACCGCGAGCATGCTGCCCGCCATGGGCGTGAGGCCGATGCCGCGGGCCTGGCGCTGGCGCGCGCCTGGGTGGCGACGATCGGCCGTCATGGTGGCATGATCGGACATGCAGGCCCGATGCTGGAGGAGATCGACGGATGAGTGACGCACCGCAAGGCGGCTGCTTCTGCGGCCGCATTCGCTATCGGCTGAAGGCAGCGCCGATGTTTGTCAATTGCTGCCACTGCAGCGATTGCCAACGCCAGGTCGGCAGCGCCTTCGTGGTCAATGGCGTGATCGAGCGCGACAACATCGAGCTGACCAGGGGCGAGCCCGTGGTCGTGTCGCTTCCCGCCGACAGCGGCCGCCCTCACGACGTCTACCGCTGCGCCGAATGCCAGACGGCGCTCTGGAGCGACTACGGCCGGCGCGGCTGGCTGTCCTTTCTCAGGGTCGCAAGCCTCGACGATTCCTCGGCTTTCCCGCCGGACGCCCATATCTTCACGCGATCCAGGGTTCGCTGGCTTTCGCTCGAAGGCGGCGCCCCGGCTTTCGAGATCTACTACGACATGAAGACCCAGTGGCCGCCCGAAAGCCTGGCGCGGCGCGCGGCGGCCGAAGCAAAGGCGAAAGCGTGAGCACGAGCGAGCGGGAAAAGATGGCCGCTGGTGAGTGGTATTCGTGCCTTGACCCGGAGCTCGACGCCCTCCGGCTGACGGCACGCGAGGCTGTGCATCAGCACAACACCATGCCCCCGGCCGAACGTGCAGACATGGCGCCGGCGCTGCGCGCACTGTTCGGCTCCGTTGCCGACGATGTCGTCATCGAGGCGCCGTTCCATTGCTCCTACGGTATCAACATTCATCTCGGCGCCCGCGTCTTTCTCAATGCCGGCTGCACCATCCTCGACAGCGGTCGGGTGACGATCGGCGAGGGCACGATGCTCGGGCCGAGCGTGCAGATCTATTGCGCCGAGCACCACAAGGACGCCGCGCTTCGCGCCCAGGGCCTCGAAGTCGCCCGCCCGGTGACAATCGGCGCCGATGTCTGGATCGGCGGCGGCGCGATCATTCTCGGCGGCGTGACAATCGGCGCCGGCGCAATTGTCGGCGCGGGCTCGGTGGTGACGAAGGACGTGGCTGCCGGCGCAGTCGTGGCTGGCAACCCGGCGCGCGCGCTGCGGTGATACCGAACAATTTTCAGAAGGACGATTTTGATGACGAGCGAGACGAGGTCGATCCACGTGCGCCCCGCGCGCCCCGACGATGCACCAGCACTCTGCACCTTCCTGAACGAGATCATCCGGATCGGCGGCACAACCGCTCACCAGACACCGTTCACGCCTGAAAGCTTCGTCGCGCACTACCTCGCCGGTCCCGGCTTCGTCTGCTGCTTCGTCGCCGAGGATGAGGCTGGCGAGCCTTGCGCGTTCCAGGCGCTGGACCGCTGGGACGGAATACCCAAGGATTGGGCCGATATCGGCACCTTCTCGCGCCCCGGCAACAAGGTGTCGGGCGCCGGCACGGCGCTCTTCAGGGCCACGTGCGACCACGCCCGTTCGATCGGCCTTGCGGCGCTCAACGCCACCATCCGTGCCGACAACGCCGGCGGGCTCGCCTATTACGGCAAGATGGGTTTCGTCGATTACAAGGTCGAGAAGGCGGTGCCGCTCAAGGACGGCACGCCGGTGGACCGGATCTGGAAGCGGTTCCTGCTGTCGTAAGTCAAGGCGACGCTGTCGCCTTGACCCTGCTTTACGCTCCTCGAGGTCATCCTCGGGCTTGACCCGAGGATCCAGACGCAGGCCTGAAAATTCCTGGCAGACGTCGCGTCAGCCAACCGGATCTTTCACTGCCGGTGCCTCTACCGTCGGCTTCGCTCAACCATCGCAGCGATCGTCTCGTAAAGCTCGTCCTTCGCCTCTTCAGCCGTGATCTCTGCGGTCGCGGCGGCCTCAGACAAGCCGTCGGCGGCCCCGAGCATGGCCCAGAAGCCGGCCTGGGCAATGCCGTCCGCGCCCGTAAACGGCTCCAGCACCGTCCGGCACTTGTCGATGTAGAGCAGCCGGTAGGCGCGCTTGACGGCCGCAAGCTCGGGCGAGCCGGCAAGCGCTGCCAGGACGCCGGGGATCTCGCGACCCTGCGTCAGGACGCAATCGACATAGGATGAGGCAATGGTCCTGGCCGTAGCCTCCAGCGTCGGCGCGCTTTCGGCAATGGCGGCATCCATTACCACGGTCTGGCGCCCGTCGAAGTCCTGGTAAAGTGCCGCCAGCAGTCCGTTGCGGGTGCCGAAATGGTCATAGACCACCGGCTTGGCAACGGCCGCCTCTTCCGCCAGTCGCGGCAGCGTCAGCACGTCGGTGCCTTCTTCGCGCACGAGCTTCCAGGCGACATCGATGAGCTGGCTCAACCGTTGTTCGCGGGTGAGGCGGATGCGCTTGGTCGTGTCCGGGCTCGTCTTCATGGCGCTTGACATCACTATATACCAAAAGTAACTTACCTGAAGTATATAGAAGATGTTCCCCAATCGCAACCATCCGCCCGCGTCATCGCCAGCGGCCGACGCGGCATGCTCCCGCATGCCGTTTGCAAAGGATTTATGCCCAATGACCGACACTTCGTTTCCACGCTCCCAAGAGAAAAGCGCATGGCTGGGCCTGATGGCGGTGTTGCCACTGGTGCTGCTTGTGGCCATGGACGGTTCCATCCTCTACCTCGCCATGCCACGCGTAACCTCGGCGCTGATGCCCACGGCCGACCAGGCGCTCTGGATCCTCGATATCTACGGCTTCGTGGTCGGATCGCTGCTGATCGCCTTCGGCAACATCGGCGACCGCTATGGCCGGCTGAGACTGATCATGATCGGCGCGGTGATCTTCGGCCTGGGATCGCTCGCCGCCGCCTATGCGCAGTCGCCGATTGCGCTGATCGCTGCGCGCGCGCTGATGGGGCTCGGCGGCGCCACCTTGCTGCCCTCCGGCCTGGCGATCGTCAGCGCTCTGTTTCCCGACCCGCGCGAGCGCGCCCAGGCAATCGGCATCTTCGCGGCCACCTTTGCCGCCGGCTTTGCCATCGGTCCGGTTCTAGGCGGCCTTCTGTTGCAGCGGCTGGAGTGGGGTTCTGTGTTCCTGATCAACGTCCCCGTCGTGCTCGGCTTCCTGATCGCCGCGCCTATCCTGCTTCGCGAAGTCCGCACCACGACCTATGGCCGCATCGATCTGCCGAGCCTCGTCTTGTCCTTTGCCGGCATCCTGCTCTTCACCTATTCGCTGAAGACCGCGGCCGCCCACGGCTTCACGGCGCTGCAAACCGCCGCCGGGATCGTCGGCATCGTCGCCATCGCGCTGTTTCTTCGCAGGCAGACACGGATCGTCTATCCGCTGCTCGATCTCGGGCTCTTCCGCGACCGGATCTTTTCGATCGCCATCCTCACCGGCCTGTTGCCGCTGGTCGTCTGGTCCGCGGTCGGCTACCTCTCAGGCATCTATCTGCAATCGGTGCTGGGCTTCGATGTCTTCACCGCCGCTCTCCTGACCCTGCCGGGCGCCGTGGTGCTGATGGTCACCTGCGTCGGGACCGCCCACGTCGTCGACAAGGTCGGCCGCCGGACGGCCCTGGTCGCAACGCATGTCCTCATTGCAGCCGGCGTTTTCCTGCTTCTGTTGACGAGCACAGAGGCGGGCGTCGCCGCCCTCATCGCCTCGACCGTCGTCGCGGGCATCGGCTACGGCCTCTCCTTCAGCCTGGTCGCCGAGATTGCCGTGTCGGCGGTGCCGGCCGAACGCGCCGGTGCGGCCGGCTCGATCGCCGAGACCAGCAACGAACTCGGCAACGCGCTCGGCATCACACTTTTGGGCTCGCTGGCCGCCCTCAGCTTCCGCCTGTTCGGCCCGGGCGTCGCCGGTACGCTCGACGAAACGCTCGATCATCCAGGCCTGTCTTCCGAGACGATCCTGCAGGCCAAGGAAGCCTTCCTCACCGGCCTGCACATGGCCGCCGGCGTCGGCGGGCTCGCGCTCCTGGCCTTGGGCACCGCTGCCTGGCTATGGCTGCCGAGGAAATTGCCGGAATAGCGGCTCCGGCACAAAAAGAAAAAGGGAGGCAATGCCTCCCTCAATCAGCCGAGCCTTGAGTGCCCTTATTCGTCGCCCATCTTGAGGGCGGCGATGAAGGCTTCCTGCGGGATTTCCACCTTGCCGAACTGGCGCATGCGCTTCTTGCCGGCCTTCTGCTTTTCCAGGAGCTTGCGCTTGCGGGTTGCGTCACCGCCGTAGCACTTGGCGGTCACGTCCTTGCGGAGCGCCGAGATGGTCTCGCGGGCAATGACGTTGCCGCCGATCGCGGCCTGGATCGGGATCTTGAACATGTGCTTCGGGATCAGCTCCTTGAGCTTCTCGCACATTTCACGGCCGCGCTTTTCCGCCGCCATCCGGTGCACCATCATCGACAGCGCGTCGACCGGCTCGCCGTTGACGAGGATCGACATCTTCACAAGGTTGCCTTCCTTGTGCTCAGTGATCTGGTAGTCGAACGAGGCGTAGCCCTTTGAGATCGACTTCAGGCGGTCGTAGAAGTCGAACACCACTTCGTTGAGCGGCAGGTCGTAGGTCAGCATCGCGCGGGTGCCAACGTATGTCAGTTCGATCTGGATGCCGCGCCGGTCCTGGCAGAGCTTCAGGATGCCGCCGAGATAGTCGTCGGGGGTCAGGATCGTCGCGCGGATCCACGGCTCGTGGATTTCGGCGATCTTGACGACGTCGGGCATGTCGGCCGGGTTGTGCAGTTCGCGCTCGGAGCCGTCGGTCATGAACAGCTTGTAGACGACCGAAGGGGCCGTCGCGATCAGGTCGAGGTCGAACTCGCGCTCGAGGCGCTCCTGGATGATTTCGAGGTGAAGCAGGCCAAGGAAGCCGCAGCGGAAGCCGAAGCCGAGCGCGGCAGACGATTCCATTTCGAACGAGAACGACGCGTCGTTGAGGCGCAGCTTGCCCATCGCCGAGCGCAGGTCCTCGAAGTCGGCGGCGTCAACCGGGAAGAGGCCGCAGAAGACCACCGGCTGCGCCGGCTTGAAGCCCGGCAGTGCGGTTGCGGTCGGACGCTTGTCCTCGGTGATGGTGTCGCCGACGCGGGTGTCGGCCACTTCCTTGATCGAGGCGGTGATGAAGCCGATCTCGCCCGGGCCGAGCGCGTCCATCGCCACCATCTTCGGCGTCAGCACGCCGACGCGTTCGATCGAATACTTGGCGTCGGTGCCCATCATGCGGATGGTCATGCCCTTCTTGAGCGTGCCGTCGATGATGCGCACGAGAACCATGACGCCGAGATAGGTGTCGTACCAGCTGTCGACCAGCAGGGCCTTCAACGGCGCCGTATCGCCGCCGTCGCTCTTCGGCGCCGGCAGCTTGGTGACGATCGCTTCGAGCACGTCGGGAATGCCGAGACCGGTCTTCGCCGAAATCAGCACGGCGTCGGACGCGTCGATGCCGATCACTTCCTCGATCTGCTCCTTGATGCGGTCGGGTTCGGCCGCCGGCAGGTCGATCTTGTTGAGCACGGTCACGAGTTCGTGGTTGTTGTCGATCGCCTGGTAGACGTTGGCAAGCGTCTGGGCTTCCACGCCTTGCGAGGCATCGACGACGAGCAGCGAGCCTTCGCAGGCCGACAGCGAGCGCGAGACTTCGTAGGCAAAGTCGACGTGGCCGGGCGTGTCGATGAGGTTCAGCACATAGGTCTCGCCGTCATTGGCCTTGTAGTGCAGACGCACCGTCTGGGCCTTGATGGTGATGCCGCGCTCGCGCTCGATATCCATGCTGTCGAGCACCTGCTCGGACATCTCGCGCTCGGCGAGGCCGCCGGTGGACTGGATCAGCCGGTCGGCAAGCGTCGACTTGCCGTGGTCG
>NZ_DASYGZ010000220.1:0-2027 GCF_035999135.1 Ensifer sp. | reverse complement strand
TCCAAGCTCCAGCACCATCTTGAGCAACGGGCTGATTTCCTTCTGCGGCTTGGAAGCCTCGATCGACGACATCTGGGGGTCCTGTTTCTGCATGTGCCTGCTGCTCATAACACCAGCTTTGCGGCAAAACCATATCAAGGCGACCGGTGCTCCGCAAAGGCGAAGCACCAAACCGCCCCGTCAGGCGGCGACGCCGGCGATCGCCTCGGCGAAATCCTTGGCCTCGAAGGGTTCGAGATCGTCGATGCCTTCGCCGACACCGATGAAGTAGACCGGCAGCTTGTGCTTGGCGGAGATGGCGACGAGGATGCCGCCGCGCGCCGTGCCGTCGAGCTTGGTCATGATCAGGCCGCTGACGCCGGCGACGTTGCGGAATATTTCCACCTGTTGCAGCGCGTTCTGGCCGGTGGTGGCGTCGAGCGTCTGCAGCACCGTGTGCGGCGCGTCCGGATCGAGCTTGCCGAGCACGCGCACGATCTTTTCAAGCTCGGCCATCAACTCGGCCTTGTTCTGCAGGCGGCCGGCCGTATCGATGATCAGGACGTCGGACTTCTTCTCGCGCGCCTGCTGGAAGGCCTCATAGGCAAGGCCTGCCGCATCGGCGCCGAGCTTGGAGGAGACGATGTCGGAGTTGGTGCGGTCGGCCCAGATCTTCAGCTGCTCGATCGCGGCGGCGCGGAAGGTGTCGCCGGCGGCGAGCATCACCTTGAGGCCCGCGCCGGAGAGCTTGGCGGCGAGCTTGCCGATCGTCGTGGTCTTGCCTGTGCCGTTGACGCCGACGACGAGAATGACATGCGGCTTGTGGCTGAGGTCAAGTTCCAGCGGCTTGGCGACGGGCGAAAGCACCTTGGTGATCTCGCCGGCCATGATGCGCGACACGTCTTCGCCCGAGACATCCTTGCCGTAGCGCTCTGAGGCCAGCGTGTCGGTGATGCGCATCGCCGTCTCGACGCCGAGGTCGGCCTGTATCAAGAGATCCTCGAGATCCTGCAGCGTCGCTTCATCGAGCTTGCGCTTGGTGAACAGGCTGGCGATCTGGCCGGTCAGCTGCGACGAGGTGCGGGCAAGGCCGCGGCGCAGGCGCTGGTACCAGGTGAGCTTTTCTTTCGGCGCGGTGGGCGCTTCCTTCGGCTTGCCATCGGCGGTGGCAAAGCCCTTGGGGAGGGCTGCGGGCGCGACGACTTCGGCTTCTGCCGTGTTGCCTGCAGCAATCTCGGTCGTCGCTTCTGCCGTGTCGCTCTCTGTGGTTTCGAGACCCTCGCGGAGCTCTGCCGTTGCAGCTTCACCCCCCTCTGCCCTGCCGGGCATCTCCCCCACAGGGGGGGAGATCACACTGGGCTCGCTCTCGGTGTCAGGTGCGGTCGCTTCTACTGTCGTGATTTCTTCTGCTTCGGTTGCCGTGACGTCGCTTGCATTGGCATCGTCGGCCGTTGGCTCTGCTTCTGCCACGCGTTCAACGGTTTCGACCTCCGGGGAGGCTGTGACGATGTCGTCGAGATCTGCCGGCTTCTCGGCAGCAACAGATTCAGCAGTCTCGATCGCTGCAGTCTCTTCAGCGGCTGCCTCGACCTCCTCCTGCTCTCCCCCCTTATGGGAGAGATGTTCCGAAGGGAGAGAGGGGGGTGTGGCAACCGCAATGTCGTCCGATACGGCTTCTGCCTCGTCTTGTGCCAGTTCTTCGGCGTTGTCCGAAGCCGGCCCACCGGCGGTCTCGATTTCGGCTTCCAGCACCGGATCGGTGTCGGACAACGGCAAAGTCTCGATATCGACAGGCGGTTCAAAGTGGGCTTCAGGGCTCTCATCGACGATTTCTGTCTCGACAACGGGAGGCGTGTTTTCGACGGCTTGCGCCTCAACTTCGGGCGCCGAGACGATCGCCTCTTCCGGCGGCTTCGTTTCCTCCACCTCGCTCTTGCCGAAGGTGAAGATCCTCTTGATGAAACCCATTGCCATTCAGGAATTCCGCATAAATCAGGCCGCAGCCATCTGTTTTACCTGCATCGTCAGATGCTTGCCATTGTGGCCGG
>NZ_DASYGZ010000212.1:0-2592 GCF_035999135.1 Ensifer sp. | reverse complement strand
ACGCTTGGTCATGTTGACGAGGTAGGGCACGATGTCGTCGCCGACCTCCTTGGGGTTGACGAAGTGGGTCATGCCGAAGCGCTCGCCCCAGGCCTTCTTGTCGTTGTTGAGGTCGACGCCGATGATCATGTCGGCGCCGGCAAGACGAAGCCCCTGGATGACGTTGAGGCCGATACCGCCGAGGCCGAAGACGATCGCGGTCGCGCCCATCTCGACCTTGGCCGTGTTGATGACCGCGCCGATGCCGGTTGTGACGCCACAGCCGATGTAGCAGATCTTGTCGAAGGGGGCGTCCGGGTTGACCTTGGCGACGGCGATTTCGGGCAGAACCGTGTAGTTGGCGAAGGTCGAGCAGCCCATGTAGTGGTGGATCTTGTCCTTGCCGATCGAGAAGCGCGAGGTGCCGTCCGGCATCAGGCCTTGCCCTTGCGTCGAGCGGATCGCGGTGCACAGGTTGGTCTTTCGCGACAGGCACGACGGGCAGGAACGGCATTCCGGCGTATAGAGCGGAATGACGTGGTCGCCCTTTTTCACCGAGGTGACGCCCGGGCCGACGTCGACGACGATGCCGGCACCTTCGTGGCCGAGGATCGCCGGGAACAGGCCTTCCGGGTCGGCACCCGACAGCGTGAAGTCGTCGGTGTGGCAGATGCCGGTCGCCTTGACCTCGATCAGCACTTCGCCGGCCCGCGGGCCTTCGAGCTGAACGGTCATGACCTCGAGCGGCTTGCCTGCCTGAACGGCAACGGCGGCGCGTACATCCATTGTTGGATCCCTCTTGTTGTTCGCTGAAGAGCAGGCTGGACCGGGCGCACGCAGCGGCCGGTCCCCTCTGGTGGTGTTGTTCGGCGCGAGACGCGTTAGAGCGTCTTTTCGACTTCCGGCAGAGCTTCGAAGAGATCGGCAACCAGGCCGTAGTCGGCGACCTGGAAGATCGGCGCCTCTTCGTCCTTGTTGATCGCGACAATGACCTTGCTGTCCTTCATGCCGGCGAGGTGCTGGATCGCGCCGGAGATGCCGCAGGCGATGTAGAGATCGGGCGCGACCACCTTGCCGGTCTGGCCGACCTGCCAGTCGTTCGGGGCGTAGCCGGCATCGACCGCCGCGCGCGAAGCGCCGACGGCAGCGCCGAGCTTGTCGGCAACCGGCAGGATGACTTCCTGGAACTTTTCCGACGAGCCGAGCGCGCGGCCACCGGAAATGATGATCTTGGCAGATGTCAGCTCCGGACGGTCCGACGACGACAGGGCGTCGGCAACGAAGCTCGACACACCCGGGTTGGCAGCAGCAGAGACGCTTTCGATCGCGGCCGAACCGCCTTCAGCGGTGGACGCAAACGAGGCGGTGCGCACGGTGATGACGCGCTTGGCCTCCGTCGTCTGCACCGTCTGGATGGCGTTGCCGGCATAGATCGGACGCAGATAAGTGTCGGACGAGACGACCTCGATGATTTCCGACACCTGGGACACGTCGAGCAGCGCTGCAACGCGCGGCATGACGTTCTTGCCGACCGAAGTGGCGGCAGCAACGATCGTGTCGTAGTTGCCGGCAAGCGAAACGATCAGCGCTGCAAGCGGCTCGGCGAGGTTGTTGGCGAGCGCCGCGTCGTCGGCAACAAGCACCTTGGCAACGCCCGCAAGCTTGGACGCCTGTTCGGCCGCCTGCTTGGCGCCGGCACCGGCGACGAGCACATGCACGTCGGCTCCAGTCCCACTGGCGATCTTGGAGGCCGCGCTCAGCGCCTTGGCGGTCTGGTCGGAAAGGTGGTTGCTGTCGTGGTCAGCCAGAAGAAGAATGGCCATGATCTTGTCCTCTCGAAAAATGGTTCGTTCCCGAAATCCGTCAGGCCCTGCCGAAAACGGTGGGGCGCGAGAACCGGCGCGCAGCGTACTTTTGGTACGTGAGCACCGGAAGCGCAGCGACACGCCGTTTGCAGGCGGGCCTCACGGATCTCAGAGAACGCCGGCTTCGGTCTTGAGCTTTTCGACGAGCTCGGCGACCGACTTGACCTTGATGCCGGCCTTGCGGCCCGACGGCTCCTCGGTCTTCAGCACCTTGAGGCGGGCCGACGTGTCGACGCCGAAGTCGGCCGGCGACTTCTTGTCGAGCGGCTTCTTCTTCGCCTTCATGATGTTGGGAAGCGACGCGTAGCGCGGCTCGTTCAGGCGCAGGTCGGTGGTGACGACGGCCGGAAGCTTGATGTCGATCGTCTGCAGACCGCCGTCGACTTCGCGCGTCACCCGTGCCGTGCCCTCTGGCGCCTTGCCGTCGCCGATCTCGACCTTGGAGGCAAAGGTGCCTTGCGCCCAGCCGAGCAGCGCCGAGAGCATCTGGCCCGTCTGGTTCGAGTCATCATCGATCGCCTGCTTGCCGACGATGATGAGCCCCGGCTGTTCGGCCTCTGCCACGCCCTTGACGATCTTGGCAACGGCGAGCGGCTCGACCTGGTCTTCGGTCTCGACCAGGATGGCGCGGTCGGCACCCATGGCAAGCGCTGTGCGCAGGGTCTCTTCGGCCTTGGCCGGACCGACGGAAACGACGACGACTTCGTCTGCCTTGCCGGCTTCCTTCAGCCTGAGCGCCTCTTCAACG
>NZ_DASYGZ010000033.1:0-4311 GCF_035999135.1 Ensifer sp. | reverse complement strand
CCTGTCGACATTCCCCGCATACGACGTACCCATCCCGGCGAAGAACATGCCAAGGCATGCCGCCACCGCAGCAACAGACGAAATTCTCATGTAGTTTGAATTCTCCGGTCTGGGGAATGGAGCGAAGCGCACCCCGCTTCGCAGCCTCACTTCCCGATCGTTTCATTCACAGGAAGTGAGCCTTGCGCCCTTGTGCTCCTGCAGTTCCAATGCTCGGGAAATGAACGGCGCATCATGGTAAACATGTGGCAAAGCTAAAAAAATGCGCAAAGAACGCCCCGGGGAAGCCGGTATCGGAGGAAAAATCTTCCGCGTCAGGCGATGAACTGCGGCAGCCCGGAGAGCAGGCGATGCAGCGTATCGAGGGTTGAAATGTCGGCGATGCCGTCCACCCTCTGTTGCCGGAAATGCCGCTGGAACGCAGCAACGGCGCCCTCGGTTTTTTCGCAGAAATCGCCATTCACATCAATGCCGTAGCCGTAGAGCGACAACATCGACTGGATGGCTTCGACCGGCTGGCCGCGGTCGCCGCGCTGAAAGAAGCGACCACCGCCGATCTGAGCCGGTTCCACCCAGTGCCCGACCCCTTGACGGTGAAGCACGTGCCAGGGAAATTTTTCTCCCGGATCGACCTTGCGGATGGGGGCGATATCGCTGTGCGCAAGCACGCGTTCAGGGGCAATCGACCAGCGCTGGCCACAGTCCAGACACAATTCGACGACCGCCTGGATCTGCTTTTCCGGAAAGTCCGGAAGCCCGCCCGGGTGGCCCGGATTGGCGATCTCGATGCCGATCGAGCAGGAATTGATGTCGGTCTCGCCCTTCCAGAAGCTTTTCCCCGCATGCCAGGCGCGCAGCACCTCCGGCACCAGCTGGTCGACGCGTCCGTCCTCATGCACGAAATAGTGGCTCGAAACCTGGCTCTCCTCGCGGCACAGCCATTCGAGCGCCGAAGCCCCCGTCGGCATCCCGGTATAATGCAGCACGATCATATCCGGGGCGCGGCTGTCGGCGCGGTCACCGAAATTCGGCGACGGCATGAAGCGGGCACCCGGATAGTCGCAGTATTTCGAGGTCATGCAGCTCGGCGTTCTTTCTCGATCGCCTCGTAGGCGGCGTTGAGCGCCGCCATGCGATCATTGGCGATCGCGTGGAATTCTTGTGGGACGCCGCGCGCGACCAGCATGTCCGGGTGGTTTTCGGAAACCAGCACACGGTAGCGCTTGCGGATGTCGTTGAAATCATCCTTACGCGAAACGCCGAGCACCTGATAGGGGTCGCGGCCGTCACCATGCACATGGCGCGCCATGATGCGCTCGAAATGGGCTTCGTCCATGTCGAAGATCTCGGCGACGCGCAACAGGAAGGCTAGTTCGCGCTCATGCACCGCGCCGTCCGACTTGGCGATGTGGAACAGGCCGTCGACGATATCCTCGAGGATTGGGCAGTTCTTTTCGCAAGACGAACACAGCGACGCCATCTTCTCCGCATAGGCCTCGTAGCCGGCGACGTCCTGGCGCGCGAGGTTATAGAGGCGCGCCACATTCGGCGCCTGGTCGGGCGGAAACTGGAAGATATCGCGGAAAGCGGCGACCTCGGCCTCGCTGACAATGCCGTCTGCCTTGGCCATCTTGGCCGAAAGCGCGATCATCGCCACGGAGAAGGCGACCTTGCGGCGCGTCTCCGGGTCACCCTCGAACAGCGTGCGCACAGCCTCGACCACGCCCGCAAGCGCATTGCCGGTGGCGGTAACGATCTTGAGGATGCTATCCCAGAATGACATGCGAGAATCCCTGTCTCTCCAGCTTATAGCATGGACTATTGTGGTGGCAAATTGCAAGCGGTGGGACTGTCCGAACCACGAGGATGACGAAGTTGTGATGGCCCCTCACTATTGTCAATCCATCGATTGGAACTTGCGACAACGAAGGGATCCGACGCTGTTCCCGCGGGAACAGCTTTCGCACGGAAAGAAGCGTCGGACGCCATGCAAACCCGGGCTGCGGCAATCCGCGCAATGCCGCCCCATGCGCGGGAGATTCGCCAGCTGCCGCGCTTTTTACGGTGTCAGCCGACAGGACATCCACAGACCCGTCATTTAATTTCCATCTGATTTGCGTTATGGAGGCCCCAGCCATCGCATGCCAAAATCCCGAGGAGGAAACATGGCCAAGAAAAAAGTCGCAATGCTGACGGCGGGCGGGCTCGCACCCTGCCTGTCATCCGCCGTTGGAGGCCTGATCGAGCGCTATTCGGACGTGGCACCCGAGTATGAGCTGGTCGCCTATCGCTCCGGCTATCAGGGCGTGCTGCTCGGAGACAGCATCGAGATCACCCGCGACATGCGCGAGAAGGCCCATATCCTGCATCGCCACGGCGGCTCGCCGATCGGCAACAGCCGCGTCAAGCTCACCAATGCCGCCGATTGCGTCAAGCGCGGCCTGGTCAAGGAAGGCGAGAACCCGCTGCGCGTTGCCGCCGAGCGGCTTGCCAAGGACGGTATCTCGATCCTGCACACCATCGGTGGCGACGACACCAACACGACGGCCGCCGACCTTGCGGCCTATCTCGGCGCCAACGGCTACGACCTGACCGTCGTCGGCCTGCCGAAGACCGTCGACAACGACGTCGTGCCGATCCGCCAGACGCTCGGCGCCTGGACCGCCGCCGAATACGGCGCCCGCTTCTTCGACAATGTCAGCAACGAACAGAGTGCAGCCCCCCGCACGCTCGTCGTCCATGAAGTCATGGGCCGCCATAGCGGCTGGCTGACGGCGGCCACCGCCCGCTCCTATATCCAGATGACCGACGACAAGGAATTCGTCGACGGCTTCATGATGGACCGGCAGCTGAAGACCATCGACGGCCTCTATCTGCCGGAGATGAAATTCGACCTGCAGGGCGAGGCCGAGCGCCTGCGCCAGGTTATGGACCGCACGGGATTCGTCACGCTGTTCGTCAGCGAAGGCGCCTGCCTCGACGCGATCGTCGCCGAACGGGAAGCCGCCGGCGAAACGATCAAGCGCGACGCCTTCGGCCACGTGAAGATCGACACGATCAATGTCGGCAACTGGTTCTCCAAGCAGTTCGCGGCACTTTTGGGCGCCGAGCGCTCGATGGTGCAGAAGTCCGGTTACTATGCCCGCTCCGCACCGGCCAACGTCGACGACCTGCGCCTGATCCAGAGCATGGTCGACCTTGCGGTCGAAAGCGCGCTCGCCAAGGTCTCCGGCGTTACCGGCCACGACGAGGACCAGGGCGGCAAGCTGCGCACGATCGAGTTTCCGCGGATCAAGGGCGGCAAACACTTCGATACCTCGACCAAGTGGTTCGGCGAAGTCATGGACGTCATCGGCCAGAAGTGGAAGGCCCAGAAGCACTGACATCACTGGGAACGGCCATCGCAAAACGGCCGTTCCCATGCCTCGCGCCAAAAGTGCATGACCGACGATTGACGGCTCCGCGTTTCCATGGCTGGCTCGGAAAATTCATTGCCGAGAACCACCTCAACGCGGAGCCTTTTCATGTCTTTTGAACATTGGTTAGCCTTTGCCGCAGCGTCAGCCGTGCTGCTCGCCATTCCCGGCCCCACCATTCTTCTCGTCATTTCCTATGCGCTCGGCCATGGTCGCAAGACCGCTGGCGCAACCGTCGCCGGCGTGGCGCTCGGTGATTTCACCGCCATGACCGCGTCCATGCTCGGCCTTGGCGCGCTGCTTGCAACCTCGGCAGCGATCTTCACGGTTCTCAAATGGGTGGGTGCCGCCTACCTCATCTGGCTCGGCATCAAGCTCTGGCGCGCGCCGGTTTCCGCCGGTGGCGACGCGGACGTCGAAGCGACCGCTGGCGAACGCCCGCTGCGCATCTTCTTTCACACCTATGCGGTGACGGCCCTCAACCCGAAGAGCATCGTCTTCTTCGTCGCGTTCCTGCCGCAGTTCCTCGATCTCGGCCAGCCGCTCTTTGCCCAGATGGCGATCTTCGAGCTGACTTTCCTGACGCTCGCGATCCTCAACGCCAGCCTTTACGCAGCGCTTGCGACCGCCGCCCGCAGCACGATTTCCAAGCCGAATATCCGGCGCATCGTCAATCGTGCCGGCGGTTCCATGCTCATCGGCGCAGGGCTTCTGACGGCGACGATGAAGCGCGCCACGGCGTGAAATGCACCCCCGCGCTTGCCGCCGCCTGCCGCATAGGTTAATGGAGATTCACGCTTGGCGGCTGGCAACCGCTGATTTGCAGGGGCTACGGGGCCCAGAAGCACGAAAGTGACAGAATGGCGAAGTACCGTATTTCCCTTTCCAAACAGAC
>NZ_DASYGZ010000186.1:0-22856 GCF_035999135.1 Ensifer sp. | reverse complement strand
TTCGTCTTCATCTTGGGCATTTTGCTACTCCATTGTTCTTAAGAATGCGAAACGGACAGACGAGGTCCATTTCCAGCGTTAAGAACGGCCACGGCATGCCCTGCCGGACCGTTCGGACGGGGGCTTATAACCGCACATCCGCAAAAGCGCAACTGGGGAATCGAAGAGCGCGTGATGCGCATGGTCCGAAGCGCGTGCGGCCGCGGCGTGCCGGGAGCTCTAGGCCGGATCCAGCGGCCGGCGCAGACGGGCGCGTGCATCGAAAACCACAGCGGCCTGCAGGCCACCAAGCGGTGACCGACCGAGCACCAGTACCGCACCGTAGGCCTTCGCGATATCGGCGCTGATCGCGAGGCCCAGACCGGAGCCGGCGGCGGCTTGTCCGGTGTGCTTGCCATGCTCGCCGCGCCCCATCACCTGCTCGCGCTCGCTCTCGACAACGCCCGGGCCGTCGTCGTCGACCGCGACACGCACGCTGCCATCCCCCTCCTCGGCGGAAAGACGAATGCGGGCATGCGCCCATTTGGCGGCATTGTCGAGCAGATTGCCGAGGCATTCGGCCAGATCCGCCGGATCGACGTCGAGCGAGATCGACGGATCGACATCGACCTCCCAGACAATGCCGCGCTCTGTGGTCACGGGACGCAGGACGCTGACAAGCTTGTTGCCCAGGGTCGCGATCGAGGTCGTCGCCATGCGCTCGACACCCATGCGGGCGGCCTGAAGCTGACGATCGGCGCGCTGCCGCACGAGGTCGATCTGTTCGAAAGCCATCCTGCGCTCGTCCTCGGGCAGGCTTTCGGCAAGCTGCGCAAGCACCGTCAGCGGGGTTTTCAGCCCGTGGGCGAGATCGCTGGCGCGGGCCCGCGCCTGTGTGAGCGCGGTCTCGCGCTCGGCGAGCAGCAGGTTGATTTCGCTGACAAGCGGCTGCACCTCGCTTGGCCCCGACGAACCGAAGTCCCTCTCTTCGCCCGAGCGAACACGGGCGGCACGCTGGCGCAGGCGCACGAGCGGCGACAGGCCGAGGGCGCCCTGCATCAGGGCGGCGCCGGCAAGCACGAGGGCGGTCGCAAGTAGCATCAGCCGGATCTGGCCATGGAAGGAGGACAGGGCGTCGTCGAGCTCGCTGCGCGAAAACCCGGCTGCTATGGAGAACCGCCGGGCATCCGGCCCCTCGCCCAACGTCAGGGATTGCCGCTGGACCAGAAGCGGTGCGCCATCCGGCCCTTCCACCTCCAAAAAACCCAGGTGGCGCGGCGCGGACGGTTGATCGGCATCGATCACCGTATCCCACAGGGAACGCGATCGGATGGGGGCTGCGCCTTCGGGATCGAGCTGCCAGTAGCGACCGCCAGCCGGCAGGCTCAGGCGCGGATCGGCCGGCTCGCGCGGCAGGGCGAGCTCGCCGCCTCGCACCCGCACCTGGGCGGCGACGGTATCGATCAACGTCGCCATCTCGGCGCGATAGCGCTCGACGACGTAGTCGGTGAAGAGGCGACTCAAGGAGAGCCAGACCACCAGCAGCACAAGGCCGATCGCAACCGACGCGCCGATCGCAAGCCGCAGCCTCAGCGAGCGGATCATGCCGTGCCGTCCGGCAGCACGTAACCGAATCCACGCCGCGTTTCGATCGCACCGCCTTCCGTCTTCCGCCGCAGACGCGCGATCATCGCCTCGACGGCGTTCTTGGCGGCATCGTCATCCCGTCCTTGAACGTGGCTCGCCAGCTCGAGCTGTGTCACGACCTCGCCCTTGCGCGCAACGAACAGCGCCAGCATGCGGTATTCAAGAGGGCTCAGCTCCAGCGGCTGCCCGTCGAAGGTGACGCGCCGGGTCGCCTCGTCCAGGGTGAAACGGCCGGCCGCACGCACGGGCGCGAGGCGCGGACCGGCGCGCCGCAGCAAAGCCCTCATCCGCGCCAGCAGTTCCTCGGCACGAAACGGTTTCGGCAGGTAGTCGTCCGCACCGGCATCGAAGCCGTCGACCCGCTCCATCCAGGAACCGCGCGCCGTCAGAACCAGCACCGGCGTCTCCAGACCCGCCTGCCGCCAGCGCTTGAGGATCGACAGCCCGTCCATGCCCGGCAGTCCGAGATCGAGGATGACCATCGCATAGCTGCCGGTTTCCCCGCGCTCCCAGATATCGGGCCCGTGGGCGAGCGTGTCGACGCTGTAGCCTTCCGCTTCGAGCCTGGTTGCCACATGGGTGGCGATGTTGGGATCGTCCTCAGCCAGAAGTATCCGCATCCGGTCCTCAGAAACCAAATATGTTCATGAATTTGCCGGTCCGCGCGTCGATGCGCAGGTTGCGGATCGTGCCCTCTCGGTCGCGCGTGCGCAGCCTGTAGATCTCGCCGCCGCCCGCACGCTTGAGATCGACCGCGATGACCGTGCCGTATCTGTCTTCATCGACAAGCCGCAGAACGTCCTTCAGCGGCAGGATGTCGCCCTTTTCGACACCGGCGCGCGCCCGCTCCTGGTCGCTCCGGCGACGGTGACCGGACCCGTCCTCGCCAACGTCATCGTCGTCGTCCGCATCGTCATCATCATCGTCTTCGTCGTCATCATTGTTGCCATGGCCGCTGTTCCCGGACCCACCATGACCGCCGCCCGAGCCGCCGTCATCCGAATCGTCGTCCTCGGCCAATGCCGCCAGACGACCAGGTTGCGGCGCAAGCGAAAGCAGCACTGTGCAGCAAAAGAGCGCGATCAGGTTTCGTCGTGTCACGGCCATCGCTTCATCCCGTCGCAGCTGCCCTTGGCTTCCAACAATGCGCTCTCCCGGCGTATTTCCTTGGCACGTTTGCGGACCGATCCGTCAAGAGGACAGGCCAGCCCGCCGATGAAGCGTCCGCAGACATCGATGGCGCCAGCCTACGCCAGCGGCGGCAACAAGGCCAGCAACGCGCATACCCCCGGCGCCGGGGCTGGCACGGGGGTATGCGCTCGTTTGGTCGGTCGCCGGGCGGGGCTGGTAACGACCGACCTTTGCTCCGGCGCATGGCGTGGGGCGAATGCGCCGGGGACATTGAGAGTGGGTCAGGGCGCCGGGCGGATCGAAACGCTGGCGATCGGTCCGGGAGTGCGGCGGATATCGCTGTCGTGCGGCTCCACGGTCACGACGCGGACGCCGTGCTCGAATTCCACCTCGACTTCGAGCACGCGACCAAGATTGTCGACCGCGATCAACGATCCGTTGCGCAGGCCGGCCAGGCTTTCGTCGGAAACCCGCAGTTCCATTTCGTGGCGATCGCGCACGTCGTCGAAAGCGTCATCGTCGTCATCATCGTCATCGTCGCGGGAGCCCGGCCCGCGGTTGTCATCATCATCGTCGTCGTCGTCATGACCGCTGCGATCGTCGTCTCGATCGTTGCGGCCATGGTCGTCACGATCTCGGCCCGAGCCGCCGCCGTGGTCGTCATCATCATCGTCGTCGGCGAGTGCTGCGATCGAAAGGGGATGGTTGGCACCGCTCGCAATCAAGGATAGGCCGAGGGGCGCGGACACAAGTCCACACACACTGGCGGCGGAAACGAGCAAGAGCTTGCGCAACGCTGCATACATATCTTTGATCCTTCTCCTGACTTCGTGACGCCTGGAGAATGCCAGCTGGTGCCTGACAGATCGCTGAGGGCGTCTGTCAGCATTCTGTCAGCAACGGCTAGGGAAGTTCCGACAACGAAAAAAGCCGCCCTCAGGGCGGCTTTCATCAACATCGACGTCTGTGATCGTTCAGCGCGGCGCGAGAACCATCATCATCTGGCGGCCTTCGAGCTTCGGCTCGGCTTCCACCTTGGCGATCGCCTGGGTGTCGTCCTTGACCTGCAGCAGAAGCTTCATGCCGAGTTCCTGGTGCGCCATTTCGCGACCGCGGAACTTCAGCGTCACCTTGACCTTATCGCCGTCTTCGAAGAACCGGTTCATCGCCTTCATCTTCACGTCATAGTCATGCGTGTCGATGTTGGGGCGCATCTTGATTTCTTTGATTTCGACGATCTTCTGCTTCTTGCGCGCTTCGGCCGCCTTCTTCTGGTTGGCATACTTGAGCTTGCCAAGATCCAGAATCTTGCACACCGGCGGTTCGGAGTTCGGTGCGATCTCTACCAGATCAAGACCTGCTTCTTCCGCCATGCGGAGCGCCTGGTCGATCGGAACGGCACCGATATTCTGGCCTTCGGCGTCGATAAGCTGAACCCGGGGAACCCGGATCTCCTTGTTTGAGCGCGGCCCCTCCTTGACTGGGGCGTCCGCTTTGAACGGTCTGCGAATGGTCGTACTCTCCTCGAGCTATTTCGGAAAAATGTTGTTTAATCTGATCGTCGGCGATCCCAAACGAAACGCCTGAATCTGTTACCGACGGCAATGTGTGAATTGCAACGGCAGAGTCAATAGCACGGCTTTGCAGGAAAATCACCATCTGTCGATAGCAAGGCGAATCTGTTTTAGAAAGAAGTTCGCCCGAAAAACGGGACTTTGGAGAGAATGGGCATGCAGAATACGCCAGTCGAGACGGAAATCAGCTTCATCGAGGTCGGCGCCGACACGGCAGCACGTGCGATCGCGATGCGTCTACGCCCGGCAGAAAAGCCCTCGGGGCAACCGACACTCGTCTGGCTCGGCGGCTATCGCTCGGACATGACCGGCACCAAGGCGGTCGAGGTCGAGCGCTACGCAATAGAACGCGGCGCTGCCTGTGTGCGCTTCGACTATTCCGGTCACGGGTCTTCCGGCGGCGCCTTTACCGACGGCACGATCTCGCGCTGGCTCGAAGAGAGCCTCGCCGTCGTCAACCGCGCGACGGAAGGGCGCCTTGTCCTGATCGGCTCCTCCATGGGCTGCTGGATCGCCCTGCGGCTGATCCAGGAACTGAGGGCGCGCGGACAAGGAGACCGCATCGCCGGCCTCGTTTTGATCGCACCTGCGCCGGACTTCACCGCGGAACTGATCGAACCCAACCTGACGGAAGCCGAGAAAACCTCTCTTGCCGAGCGCGGTTATTTCGAGGAGCCCTCCGAATACAGCCCCGAGCCCAACATCTTCACCCGCGCGCTGATCGAGGACGGTCGCACCAACCGCGTTCTCGACGGCACGATCGTAACCGGATGCCCGGTGCACATCCTGCAAGGCATGCGCGACCCCGATGTGCCCTATACCCACGCGCTCCGGCTGATGGAGCATCTTCCCGCAGACGACGTGGTGATGACGCTCATTCGCGACGGCGACCATCGCCTTTCGCGTGAAGAAGACATCGCTAAAATGAAACAGGCGATCGGATCGATGCTCGCCTGAGTCAAAAGGCGACAAGACCCGACACCTCGCAACGTCTTCGCACCCCAGTGGAGCCTGCCCCGCACAATGCCTGCGGCGCAGGGCGTTCGCGCGCGCAGGCTCCCGGTCTTAACCATAAATCCCGATGCCCCAATGCGGAGATTGACTCCGTCGCCCCGACGTTATTAACTCTTTATTAACGATTAGAGCGGCGCCGGGGACGAACCTAAACAAGCCGCCATCAACTCAGGATTGCGCGAATACGTCCGGACATAAAGTGTCCGGCATGCCGCGTCGCAGGGGACATGTATGGCGTCTTGGACTGGAGTTAAGGGAAGTATCGCGGCGTTCTGCGCTCTTTTCATTTCAGCAAACACGGCAATCCCCGCCCAGGCGGGTTCCTCTCCCTGGATGCAGACCGGCTCCGCGACGTCGCAGCCGATCGGTCACTACGAATTCTGCCAGAAGTACAAGAGCGAGTGCAACGTGCGTTCCAAGGGAACGGTGGCACCGCGCGTCACGGAACGCGGCTGGGCGACGATCCGGCAGGTGAACGCGACGGTCAATCGCGAAATCACCCCGATGACCGACCAGGAACTGCACGGACGCGACGAAGTCTGGTCCTATCCGGACGGCGCCGGCGACTGCGAAGACTTCGTGCTGGAGAAGCGCAAGCGCCTGATGAGCAGAGGTTTTTCCGCCAGCGATCTCCTGATCACCGTCGTGCGCAAGCCGGATGGCGAAGGCCATGCCGTCTTGACCGTGCGCACCGCGCAGGGCGACTTCGTGCTCGACAACCTGGAAAACGGCGTCAAGCTGTGGACCCACACGCCCTATCGTTACCTGAAGCGCCAGGCTTCCAACCACAGCGGCCGCTGGGTCACGATCGAAAACGGCACGGAAATCGTCGTCGGTTCGGTCGGCAACTGATCCCTGCCACAACAGAACTTTCAGAAAAGGGCCGGCTCGACCGGCCCTTTTCTATTTTGGAATGTGAAGACTGGCACGCGGCCCGCTCAGGCGTTGCCGATCAGAATGCCGGCCGCCAGCACCAGCCCACCGCCAAGGACCACCTGGAATGCCGCGCGCAGGAACGGCGTCTCCATGTAGCGGTTCTGGATGAACGCGATCGCCCAGAGCTCGACAAAGACGATGACCGCCGCCGTTATGGTCGCCGTCCAGAAATGCGGGATGAGGTAGGGAAGCGCATGGCCGAGACCGCCGAGCGCGGTCATGATGCCGGACGCAAGGCCGCGCTTGATCGGCGACCCGCGCCCTGAAAGCTTGCCGTCGTCATGGGCCGCCTCGGTGAAACCCATGGAGATGCCGGCGCCGACGGAGGCCGACAGGCCGACGAGGAAGGTCTGCCAGGTATCCTGGGTGGCGAACGCCGCGGCAAAGATCGGAGCCAGGGTCGAAACGGATCCGTCCATCAGGCCGGCCAGGCCCGGCTGGACGTAAGTGAGGATGAACTGGCGCCGGGACGTTTGCTCCTCCTCGGCGCGCACATCCTCGGGGGTATGCTTCTCGCCAAGCCGACGGGCGAGCGACTCGTGCGATTTCTCGGCGATGGCGAGGTCGCCGAGCAGCTTGCGGGTCGCCGCATCCTGGGTTCTGGCGGCCGCCTGGACATAGAAGCGATGGGCCGTCTCCTCCATCGCTTCTGCCTCCTCGCGCGCCTTTTCAATCGGCATTTCCGCAATCAGCCAATCGGGCTTGCGATCGGGAAAATCGCGCACATGTTCGCGACGGATCAGCGGGATGCGGTTTCCGAAGCGAGCCACATGCAGGTCGATCAACCATTGCCTGTGGTGGCTTTCCTCTTCCGCCATCTCCTCAAACACTTTTGCCGAGTGGGGATACTGCTCACGCAAGGCGTCGGCGTAGGCCAGATAGATACGGCCATCGTCCTCCTCGGACGAAATGGCGAGCGCCAAGATTTCTTGCTCGCTCAACGAAAGAAACGGACGCTTGGACCGGGAGAAAAGGCGCGAAAACATCGGGAGAAAACCTTCTTTAGAATAATTCTAAAATAGAAAGTGGGTGCGTCGACGTCAAGGCCAAAGCCATGCAATCATGCAACAATTGCTCGACAGAGTGTCGCGGCTCAGCCACGATACAACCGTCCGACTAGCCCTCTTTCCCTCCCGGAGCAATCGCCTCGATGAGGACCATCTATCCGTTTTCCGACAGCAAGGACACGCTACTGGACCGGCTCGGCGCCAGGCTCGCCGCGCGCCTGCAGACGCCAACTCTGGGCTATGAGCCCTATACGCCGTCCGACCAGGAAACGCTTGCGCGCACGCTCCGGCCCGGCGACGTGCTTCTGATCGAGGGCAACCAGAAGGTTTCGGCGGCGATCAAGTATCTGACGCAATCGACCTGGTCACACGCGGCGTTTTTCGCCGGCGACCAGATGCCGCTTTCGCTCGATCAGGCGACGCTGCCTGTCATCGAGCGGCCGCAGTTGATCGAGGTCAATATCGGCGAGGGTTGCGTCGCAGTGCCGCTGAAGAAATACGCCTCGTTCAACACACGCATCTGCCGCCCGATCGCGCTGACGCCTGACGATCGCGCGGCGCTGGTCGGCTTCATGATTTCGCGGCTCGGGATGAAGTACGACCTGAAAAACATCCTCGACATGCTGCGCTACTTCATGCCGGCACCGCCGGTGCCTGTGCGCTGGCGGCGCCGGCTGCTGGCCTTTGGTTCCGGTGATCCGACGCGGGCAATCTGCTCGACGCTGATCGCCGCCGCATTCGAACAGATCCGCTATCCGATCCTGCCTGAAGTCACCCGTGCCCCGGGACGGGCATCGGCCACATCCACCTATTCACGCGAGGAAATCCTGCACATCCGGCACCACTCGCTTTACACGCCGCGCGACTTCGACCTCTCGCCGTTCTTTGCCATCGTCAAGCCGACGCTCGAATTCGGCTTCGACTATAAGCGGCTGCGCTGGCAGGGAGACACGGAACCGACGTTCAAAGGCTGAGCGACAACGCTTGCTCGCGCGCGATGAAGTCGCGCTGAACGTCGGTGATATAGTCGCGCACGATCGGCGCCGCGTCGCGCGAGCGCGACAGCTGCATATGGAAGACCAGCTGGCTGCCGGTGCGGAACATCATCTCGGCGCTGATCAGGTAGAACTCCCACATGCGGGCGAAGCGCTCGTCATAGAGCGCGATCACCTTGTCGCGGTTCGCCTCGAAGCGCGCGCCCCAGTGCGCAAGCGTCGTTGCATAGTGCACCCGCAGGAACTCGAGATCCGTGACCCAGAGACTGTTGCGCTCCACGACCTCGAAGACCTCCGAAAGCGCCGGCGAATAGGCGCCGGGAAAGATGTATTTGCGCAGCCAGGAACTTGCCATGCCGGGCGGGCTCATGTGGCCGATCGAGTGCAAGACGGCGAGGCCGTCGTCCGGCATCAGCGCATTCAGCTTCTTGAAGAACTCGTCATAGTGATGCACGCCGACATGCTCGAACATGCCGACCGAGACGATGCGGTCGAACGGCCCCTCGACATCGCGGTAATCCCTGAGCTCGAAACGCACCCGATCCGACAGCCCGGCGGCGCGCGCGCGCTCGGTGGCGAGCGCCTGCTGCTCCTTGGAAAGCGTGACGCCGAGCACCTGCACGTCGGCAAGCTCAGCGAGGTACATCGCCAGATCGCCCCAGCCGCAGCCGATGTCGAGCACCTTCATGCCCGGTTCCAGGCAGAGCTTGGAGGCAAGCAGCCTGAGCTTGTTGCGCTGCGCCTTTTCGAGCGTTTCGTCCGGTTCGCGGAAGTAGGCGCAGGAGTAGAGCATGTTCTCGTCGAGGAACAGCTTGTAGAATTCGTTGCCGAGGTCGTAGTGGTGCGCGACGTTCTGCTGCGCCTTGCCCTTGGGGTTCGCCTGCTGGCGCTTGCGGAACCGCATCTTGACGGCGCGCAGCACCTTCTGGATCGGATAGGAGCCGAGCGACAGCCGGTTGATCGAAAACAGCGTCAGGAAGTCCCTGAGGGTCGAGCCTTCCTCGAAGCGCATGGTGCCGTCCATGTAGGCTTCGCCGGCGGCGAGTTCGGCATTGAAGACGAGGCTACGGTAAAGCTTCTTGTCAGTGAGCCGCATCGTCACTTCCGGCCCCGGCGTGCCTGAAAAGACGTGGCGCCTTCCGTCTGCGTCGATCACCGTCAGGCGACCCTTGCGAATGAACGACTTCATCATATGCGACAATGGGAACATGCAGACCCTCTCGTGACATGCGTCGTAGCGCCGGCATCCTAGCACCCGTTTTTCGAAATGCGCCCCCTAAATTTCTGGTTGCTCACGCAGGTCTGCGGAAACGAAAACGGGGACGGCAGCTTGCGCCACCGTCCCCGCTCCAATGGGATATCGGCTTTCGCCTCAGTCCTTGGCGCGCTCGACGTAGGAACCGTCTTCCGTCGCGATGACGACGCGGGTGCCGGCCTGGATGTGCGGCGGGACGAGCGTGCGAACGCCGTTCGACAGAACCGCCGGCTTGTAGGACGACGACGCCGTCTGGCCCTTGACGACCGGCTCGGTCTCGGTGATTTCGAGCGTCACGTGGCGCGGCAGGTCGATGGCGATCGCCAGGCCTTCGTGGATCGAAAGAATGCAGGCCATGCCTTCCTGCAGGTAAGCCTTGAGGTCGCCGATGTCGTCGGTGGTCATGACCAGCTGGTCGTAGCTTTCCGGGTTCATGAAGTGGAAGCCTTCACCATCTTCATAAAGGAAGGTGTGCTCGCGGTCTTCGACGAAGGCGCGCTCGACCTGCTCGGTCGTGCGGTAGCGTTCGGAGACCTTCACACCGTCGGAAATGCGGCGCATGTCGACCTGGGTAACCGGCGTACCCTTGCCCGGGTGGAAGTTCTGGGCGGTAAGCACGACATAGAGCTTGCCGTCGACGTCGAGAACGTTGCCCTTACGGACAGATGAAGCGATGACCTTGACCATTAGTCTTCCTTGTAACAGAGGTATGCGCGACACCGCGGGCCGGAAACACTGGCCGTGAAGGACGCGGAAAGAAGGATTTCGCGCCGCCACTACCCTAATTCCGCGCAAATAGCCAGCCTGAGCCGGTATCCGCACGAAGAAAGCCTGGACTGAACCGACCATGTCGCATGCCTCACCCTGGTGGACACCCGATGTCCATGCCGACCGGCGCCCGTTTCTTCTCGGCCGCAACCGGATCCAATCGGCGTTGCGCCGGTTCTTCGAGGCGCGCGACTTCATCGAGGTCGACACGGCGACATTGCAGGTCTCGCCCGGCAACGAGGCGCATCTGCATGCCTTCGAGACCCAGGCGCTCAATCACGACGGCTCGCGTCATCCGCTTTATCTGCACACCTCGCCGGAATTCGCCTGCAAGAAGCTGCTGGCCGCCGGCGAGCAACGCATCGCCTGTTTTGCCCATGTCTACCGCAACCGCGAGCGCGGGCCGCTGCACCATCCCGAGTTCACCATGCTCGAATGGTATCGCACCGGCGAAAGCTACGAGGCGCTGATGCGCGACTGCGCCGAGATCCTGGCGCTGGCGGCGGAAACCACGGGCACGAAGCAGTTCAGCTACCAGGGACAGAGCTGCGATCCGTTCGCGGCGCCGGAGCGGTTGAGCGTCGCCGACGCCTTCACGCGCTTTGCCGGCATCGATCTCCTGGCCTCGATCGCTTCGAACGGCGACACCGATCGCAACCAACTGGCTGCGGCGATGACGGCGGCCGGGCTTCGGGTCGCGTCCGACGACACATGGGCCGACCTTTTCAGCCGCGTGCTGGTCGAAAAGGTCGAGCCGCATCTCGGCTTCGGCCGCGCAACGATCCTCGACGAATACCCGGTGGCCGAAGCCGCACTGGCGCGCCCGGCCGCGCGCGACCGGCGCGTCGCCGAGCGCTTCGAGCTCTATGCCTGCGGCGTCGAGCTTGCCAATGCCTTTGGCGAACTGACGGATGCAGCCGAGCAGCGCCGGCGTTTCGACATGGAAATGACGGAAAAGGCCCGCGTTTACGGCGAGGCCTATCCGCTCGACGAGGATTTTCTGGCAGCGCTCGCGATCATGCCCGAAGCCAGCGGCATCGCGCTCGGCTTCGACCGCCTGGTGATGCTGGCAACCGGCGCTTCACGCATCGACCAGGTGCTCTGGGCGCCGGTGGCGGAGACACGAGCGTGAACGTCCGGCGCCCGATCAAGACCGCGCGCGAACTCGTCGAGACGGGCCTGATCGACAGCGCGAAGGAGACGGCGGTCGCCGCGGTCGCCGAGCGCTATGCGGTTGCGATCAGCCCCGCCATTGCCAACCTCATCGACCCTAACGACCCGACCGATCCGATCGCGCGGCAGTTCGTTCCCGATGCCGCCGAGCTGACGCTGTTGCCCGAAGAGCGCGAGGACCCGATCGGCGACAAGCCGCACAGCCCCGTCACCGGCATCGTGCACCGCTATCCGGACCGCGTGCTTTTGAAGGCAGTGCATGTGTGCCCGGTCTATTGCCGCTTCTGCTTCCGCCGCGAAATGGTCGGGCCGCAGGGGCTCGGCACGCTGACGCCGGCCGAACTCGATGCAGCGATCGCCTACATCACAGAGCATGAGGAAATCTGGGAAGTAATCCTCACCGGCGGCGATCCGCTGGTGCTCTCGCCGCGCCGGCTCGCTGAGCTCATGGAGCGGCTGGCGCCGATCCCGCATGTGAAGATCGTCCGGTTCCACACCCGCGTGCCCGTGGTCGAGCCGTCGCGCGTCGATGCAGGCCTGATCGAGGCGCTGAAGGCCAGCGGCAAGGCGACCTATGTGGCGCTGCACGCCAACCATCCGCGTGAACTGACCGAGGAGGCGCGCGCCGCCTCGGCCCGATTGATCGACGCCGGCATCGTCATGGTCAGCCAGTCGGTGCTCTTGAAGGGCGTCAACGACGATGCGGACGTGCTGGCGAGCCTGATGCGCGCCTTCGTCGAAACGCGGATCAAGCCCTATTACCTGCACCACCCGGACCTTGCCCCCGGCACCAGCCATTTCCGCCTGACGATCGAAGAGGGCCAGGCACTGGTTTCGGCGCTCCGCGGCCGGGTCTCGGGTCTCTGCCAGCCGACCTATATCCTCGACATCCCGGGCGGTCACGGCAAGGCTGTGATCAGCGCCGCCGCGATCGCCGCCGACGGCGGCGGTTGCTACACGGTCACCGATTTTCGCGGCGGCGAGCACAGCTACCCGCCGAAGGCCTAGAGCATCCCGCTTTCAAGTGGGATCGCTTGAAGGCGGAAAGATGCTCTAGAATTAAAGAGCTAGAGCGCCGCACACAAAAATCTCCACCCTTCAACCTGTTGAAACTCCTTCAAAATAATCAGGTGATGCATTTTTCCTGGCGTTCCGCGAGAAAAGTCGCGCAAGGCGCGTCACAGCTGTCCGGCGTCGATCGTCAACTGGTCATAGGCACCACAACAACGATGGAGTTGAGACCATGACCGATACCAAAGCCGTCCGCTACGAGCAGGAAATCCCCGATGTGCTCGGCGCGCTCGCCGACGTGCACAAGACGATGGACCTGCACGGGCTCGACCGGACCATCCACAATCTCGTTCAGCTTCGCGCCTCGCAGATCAACCGCTGCGGCTTCTGCGTGAAGATGCACACCAAGGAATCGCGCACCGAAGGCGAGAGCAACGAGCGGCTCGACCGCATCATCGTCTGGGATCAGGTCAGCGATTTCTCGCCGCGCGAGAAGGCAGCGCTTGCCTGGACCGAAGCCCTGACCGAACTCGAGCCGCGCACCGATTTCGCGCCGCTGCGTGCCGAGCTGCGCCAGCATTTCAGCGAAAAGGAGATCAGCGTCATCACCGCGACAGTGGCGATGATCAACCTTTGGAACCGTATCCAGATCTCGAGGCACTGACATGAATGACGAAAGGCACATGCAGATCTTCGAGGAGGCGCGCCCGCGCCTTCTCGGCCTTGCCTACCGCATCCTCAGCTCGCGCGCGGATGCGGAAGATGCGGTGCAGGACACGTTCCTGAAGTGGCAGGAGATCGACCGTCAGTCGATCGAGACCCCGGCGGCCTGGCTGACGACGGCCTGCACGCGGCGCTGCCTCGATCTGCTCAAGGCCGCGCACCGCAAGCGCGTCGACTACGTCGGCGCGTGGCTGCCCGAACCGATCCACACGGCGAGCGACGACAATGCCGAGGAGAAGCTGGCGCTGACCTCGTCGCTGACCACCGCTTTCCTTCTGATGCTGGAGCGGCTGACGCCGAAGGAGCGCGCCGCCTACCTGTTGCATGAAATCTTCGGCCAGCCGTACGAGGAAGTGGCCGAAACGCTCGACATGCAGGAAACCGCCGCTCGCAAGCTGGTATCGCGCGCCAAGACCAATATCGGCCTTGAGAAGGCGCGGCACCAGACACCGCGCGAACGGCAGGACGAACTGCTTTCGGCGTTTCACCAGGCAATTCACGGCGGCAATGTCACCGGGCTTTCGGCCCTTCTTTCGGCCGACGTGAAGCTGACGGCGGACGGCGGCGGCAAGGTCGCGACCGTGCTCGGCGTGCTCTCCGGCAAGGAGACCGTGCTTGCCTTCATCATCGACCGGCTCACGGAATACTGGGCGCATTACGTCTGGGAGATCGGCGATATCAACGGCGGCCGCGGCATCGTGCTCAGGGATGAGGCGAAAAACGAGATCGCGGCGACCGTCGCCTTCGGCTATGACGGCGACGGAAACGTCAACGACATCTTCATCATGCGCAACCCGGACAAGCTTACGCATTTCGGTGAGGCTGCGCTCCACTGAGCCTGCAGCACGCTCCGCACAAATGCGAGGCTCGCCGGCGCCGCAGATCGGCGGCGTGGGCTGCGCCCGGAGTTGCAAACAATTTGAGAGGGTCACCGCGCATTCGCGCCGGGACCCACGCATGAGGTCCTGACATGCTTGAGAAAACGCCCGTAACCGAACAGGAAACCGGCTGGGAGGCGCTGCTTTCCGGCGAAAATGCCGTGCATTCGCTGGTGCTCAGCGGCGGCGTCGCGCTGCATGCGCTCAATATCTACGTCGTCACGACGATCATGCCGTCGATCGTGCGCGAGATCGGCGGCCTCGAATACTACGCCTGGAGCACGACCGTCTTCGTCGCCGCCTCCATTCTCGGGGCTGCCCTTTCGGCCCGTCTACTTGGCGCCGTCGGCGCGGGGCGGGCCTACGCGATCGGCGCCATGGTCTTTGCCCTCGGCACCCTGTTCTGCGCCATCGCACCGTCCATGGCGGTGCTGCTCGCCGGGCGCGCCATCCAAGGCTTCGGCGGCGGTCTTCTCTATGCGCTCGCCTATGGCGTGATCCGCGAGGTCTTCCGGCCGGAGCTCTGGACCCGCGCCATCGGACTGATCTCGGCCACCTGGGGCACCGCGACCCTGATCGGTCCCGCCGTCGGCGGCATGTTCGCCGAGTTCGCCCACTGGCGGGCAGCCTTCTGGTCGCTGCTGCCCTTAACGGCGTTGCTGGCGCTTCTGGCGTTCTCGACGCTGCCGCGCAAGGCAGCGACCGAGGAAGGGCGCACGCCCCTGCCCGTTCTGCAGCTGGTGCTGCTCGTCAGCATCGTGCTGGCGCTGTCGATTGCCAGCACGCTTTCCACGGCCGCGCAGCAGGCAAGCGCCGTCGGCATCGCGATCGTCCTGTTTGTGACGTTGCTGTTTGCCGAAAGGCGTGCCGCCGGCAAACTGCTGCCGTCCACCAGCTTTAACCCCACCTCCCCGCTGGCTGCCCTTTATGCTACGATCACGCTGCTGATGATCGGTCTGCAGCCGGAAATCTACGTACCGTACCTGCTGCAGGAGTTGCATGGGCTGTCGCCACTGGTAGCCGGCTACATTGCAGCGCTGATGTCGATCGGCTGGACGGCGGGCTCGATGACAAGTGCGCACTGGCATGGCGAACGGGCGAAACGGACGATCTTTGCAGGGCCGGCCTTCGGCTTTGCAGGCCTCGCGCTGATTGCCGTGTTCATGCCGATGATCGCGGCCAACTTTCTCGTGATCGCCGCCCCGCTTGCCATTGGCATCATTGCAGTGGGTTTCGGCATGGGCTTTGCCTGGCCGCACATCGTCACGGCCGTCTACGAATTTGCGCCTGACGGTGAAGCGGAGAAGGCGTCGAGTTCGATCACCACGGTCCAGCTCTTTGCCGCAGCGCTCGGAGCGGCCCTTGCAGGGCTCACCGCCAACCTCGCCGGCATTGAAACGCCATCGAGGGACGGTGTGGCCCTGGCGACGTCCTGGCTCTTCTGGCTGTTCGCGCTGATGCCGGCATTGGCGGTCCTGACCGCCGGACGCGTCTGGCGGGCAAGGCGCAAGACCGCATAGGTCGACGTGAACATTACATGGGCCCGCTCACGATCACGGCGGGCCCTCAGACTCTGATGGCAGCGGCAGACTTCGCGCGCCGGACAAACGGCGCGCCATCGGGAGGAGACGATGCAAGCCGAGGACATCGCCCTTCGCGGCGTACAGGAGACGCTGCTGGTGACGCTCCGGGCGAAGGCCGCCGAGAGCGCGCTGCCCGATTCCCTGCTCAAGGATCACTTCGCCGCCGACCTCGTGCGCAGGCTCAACGGCAAGGCGAAGACGCTCAACATCGGCCACGACCTGACCATCGGCATTGCCGTGCGCGCCTTCACGCTCGATCGCTGGACGCGCGCCTTTCTTCAGCGCCACCCGGACGCCGTGGTTCTCAATCTCGGTTGCGGCCTCGACACCCGGGTGCTTAGGCTTGATCCACCGCCCTCGGTCGCCTGGTTCGACATCGATTTTCCCAACGTGATCGCCTTGCGGCAGAAGCTCTTCCCCGAGCGCGCCGGCTGCACCGCCCTTGCCTCCTCGATCACCGAACGCGCCTGGATCGACCGCATCCCCGACGACCGGCCGGCGATCGTCGTTGCCGAAGGCGTGCTGCCTTATCTGAGCGATCAGGAGGTGCTGGATCTGCTGCGGCGGCTCACCTCCTCTCTATCCGGCGGAGAGATCGTCTTCGACGCCTACAGCCGCCTTGGCATCGAGATCCTCAGGTACAACCCGTCACTCAGGGCAACGGGCGCGGAATTTCGCTGGGGGATGGAAGATGCTCAGGTGCTCGCGCGCAACGTACCCGGCCTGACGCTCGTCGAGGAGATCAGCCAATACGATGCCGGACAGGTTGCCCGCCTCTCGCCGATGGCGCGGATCGCCGCCCACGTCGTCAGCACCCTGCCGATCCTGCGCCGCATGGGGCGGCTGCTGCGCTATCGTTTCGCCGGCATGCCTGCCTGAAACGGGTAGCGCTGATCCGTACCCCAAAGACGAAAAGGGCCGCGCCTTGCAGCGCAGCCCTTGAAAAACCAGTCGATGGTGGTCGTTCGATCAGGCCTTGATCGGCGCGATCGAGATTTCGACGCGGCGGTTCTGCGCGCGACCGGCTTCCGTGCTGTTGGAAGCAACCGGGCGTTCCTTGCCATAGCCCATGGCCGACATGCGGCGCTGGTCGACGCCCTGGCCTGCCAGGTAGTTGGCAACAGACGCGGCACGGCGCTCGGACAGACCCTGGTTGTAGGAGGCGCTGCCGGTCGCATCGGTGTGGCCGTCAACGTCGATCATCGTCTTGTTGAACTTGCGCAGCACGATCGCCACCGAGTTCAGCGTGTCGTAGAAGGCCGGGATCACCTGGTCGCGATCGGTCGCAAAGGTGATGTTCGACGGCATGTTGAGGATGATGCGGTCGCCGGCGCGGGTCACGGAGACGCCGGTGCCCTGAAGCTGGGCGCGCAGTTCGGCTTCCTGGCTGTCCATGTAATTGCCGATCAGGCCGCCGCCGAGACCGCCGATCGCAGCGCCCACGAGCGCGGAGTCACGCCGCCCTGCTGCACTGCCGCCAACCAGGAGACCGGTCGCCGCACCGAGGCCAGCGCCGATCAGCGCGCCACCGGCGGTGTTCGACATCTTCTGCTCACCCGTATAGGGATCGGTGGTGGTGCAACCCGAAAGATAGATGGCTGCGACAGCCAGAATGGCGCATTTCTTGATCATGGAATCAGTTATCCCCATTGGTGCTCGAAGTTGCTTCATACTACGGATTGCGGCAGGAAGATGAAGAGGCGTCCCATTCACGCCATGGTTTGCCGGCAAATGCCGCATCTCCCGCGGCCAGCGTGCTGATCGGGACACACACTAACCGATCCTTCACACGCCCTTGATAGGACGGTCACCCGGGAACCGGACGAAATGGAAGCGCGACTTTTCCGCCGCCGTCCGGTCGTTTGACAGAAATGAGGCATATCCGATGGCAATCGAGTTCGGCGACACGCAACGCAGCCTGAGCGATACGCTCAACGCCATGATTGCCTCGATCCGCGGCGAGACGATCACGCTGCGCGAACTGATGACCGAAATCGGCGAACAGGGGTTTCTGCTGCTTTGCGCGCTGCTGACGCTGCCCTTCCTGTTGCCGGTATCGATCCCCGGCGTCAGCACCGTCTTCGGGGCGGCGATCATTCTCATTTCCGTATCGGTTACGCTCAACCGCCTGCCGTGGATGCCGCAGCGCATTCTCGACCGCCGGATCGAGACCGAAAAACTGGTCCCGACCCTGCAAAAAGGCGCGGATCTCGTCTCCAAGCTCGATCGCTATGTGCGCCCGCGCCTTGGGTTCCTGACGCAGGGCGCGCTGATGAACCGCTTCAACGGTCTGATGATCATGGCGGGCGGCGTGCTCTTGATGTTCCCGCTTGGCCTGATCCCGCTGTCGAACACGCTTCCGGGGATCGCGATCCTCTTGCTCTCGCTCGGCATCATCCAGCGCGACGGACTGATGGTGGCTGGCGGCTATCTCTTCCTGATCGCAACGACGGTCTATTTCACCGTGCTTGCGTACATGGCTTTTGCCGCCGGCCAGGGCCTGTCGACGTTCTTCGTCTCCTGACGCATGTTCGCATCTGACTGCAAGGATCGGCCCGGCATTTGCCGGGCCATTTCATTTCTCGGTCATCGCGCAATTCCGGGCGGAAAACCGCTGCACACTTTTCCTCGAATGACGCTAGGCCGCCAGACCGCCGAAGGCGCGGTAGCTGGCGAAGTCGGTGCGGATGCCGAGCGTCTTCATCAGCGCTTCGCGGTCGAGCCCGAGCTGGCGGTCAAACTCGACGAGGGCAGCCGCGACCTTCGGCGCGACCTCGGCACTCGCAAACTCGATCATGGTGATGAAGTCGAACTGGCCAGGGCCAGCGTGCTGCTCCAGAAACAGGTCCTTCACATAACCGTCTTGACTGCGGATGACCGCGAGCGTCCTGTCCACGAGGTCGACGAACTGCTGCCTTGCTTCCAGCGGCACGGTGTATTTGTTGATGCGGTAAAGCGGCGCCACGACGGCCGGCTTCAATTGGCTGCTGCTCATTGCTCTTTTCCTCTTCATCTCTTTTGAACAGGAGCAGTCGTACGACCTCAAGTAAAGTTGAGGTCAATAGAGATGATCGCGCTTTTTCTCGCGCCGGCGGTGTCAGCCCGAAAGGCCCTTCAGCACATTGGCGACATTGAGCCCGATCTCCGGCACGCCGTAGCCGCCCTCCATGCAGACGACGACAGGCAGGCCCGTGCGCCTCAGCGCCTCGCCCATGCGAGTGTAATCATCCGACGTCAGCCGGAAGAACGAGATCGGGTCGCGCTCGAAGGTGTCGACGCCGAGCGAGACGACAAGCGCCTCCGCGCCGAAGGCCTCGATACGGGAAAGCGCATCGGCCATCGCCGCCGACCAGACGTCGTAGCCGGTCCGGCGCGGCAGCGGGTAGTTCTTCGTCGTGCCCAGCCCCCCGCCGACGCCCTCCTCGTCGGCAAAGCCGAGAAAATATGGGAAGGCGTCGACCGGATCGCCATGCAGCGACGCGAAATAGACGTCCCCGCGCTCGTAGAAGATATCTTGGGTACCGTTGCCGTGATGAAAGTCGACGTCGAGCACCGCCACCTTGGCCGCGCCGTGATCCCTCAGGCGCTGGGCAGCGCAGGCAGCATTGTTGATGAAGGAATAGCCGCCGTAAAGGTCGATCGCCGCATGGTGACCGGGCGGACGGCAGAGCGCAAACGCGGCGCGGTTGCCGGCATGCACATGGTCGGCGGCCGAGAGCGCGCAGTCCATCGCAGCACGGGCAGCTGCATAGGTGCCTTCCGTGATCGCGGTCTCCGCAGCGAAGGAATAGTAGCCAAGCGCGCCATCGATATCGCGGGGCGGATGCTGGCGCATGCGCCGTGCCGGAAAGCAGGTGGCGATCGCCTCGCCGCGATAGCCGTCGGCGACCCAGCGCGACCAGGCGGTTTCGAGAAAGTCGAGATAGTCAGGCGCATGCAGCTTGAGGGCGACCTCGAGGTCATGGTGTTCGGGGGCAACAACATCGCGGAACCCCGCCTCCTTCACCGCCGCAAGAATCCATTCGGCCCGGAACGGCGCCTCGAACGGGGCGACCAGTTCGCCGCCGAAGAGTTCTGTTCTGGCATCACGCAGCCTGTGGTCTTCGGAGTAGTAGATGCGCATGGGCGGGTCCTGATCGGCAATGGGAGGGTGCCGGTACCCTACCCGCGGTTTCAGGCTTGGCAAGCTGCCCCTCATCCGCCCGGTGAGGGCTCCCCCTCATCCGGCCTGCCGGCCACCTTCTCCCCGCAAGCGGGGCGAAGGAGACCCGCGGCACTCGCTCGCCTCGACAAGCACCGTCGAAGAGCCATAGCTCCGCTCGGCGGCGTCGCTATAGGGCACGTCCCCTCTCCCCGCCTGCGGGGAGAGGGTTAGGGTGAGGGGCAAGTCCGAGTAGAGGGGCGATGGCGCCGATCGAAGACCAATCGCTAGGCCGCGATCCGCTTGTAGAAAAACGTGGTGGCGCAGAGGCCGCCTTCGGGCCACATGGCATAATCTGGGATTATGCCGACGCGTTCCCAGCCGAGGCGGGGATAGATCGCCTCCGCGTCGCTTCCCGTCGCAGTATCGAGCACCAGCAGCGTCTTGCCACGGGCGGCCGCTTCGCGCTCGACTGCCTCCATCAGCCTGCGAGCCAGGCCCTTGCCGCGGGCGTCGCGGTGCACCAGCAGCTTTTTCAGGTCGCCGCGGTGCGGCTGGTTCGGCATCTGCGCGATGCCGACCTGCACGGTGCCGAGGATGCGCCCCTCGATTTCCGCAACCATCAGCAACGCCTCGCCTGAGGCGACCGCATTGGCGACGCCGTGCCAATAGGCACGTGCGGCTTCCGGCGGATATGGCTGCATGAAACCGACCGAGGCGCCGCCCTCGACGCAATCAGACAGCACCTCGGCGAGGTCAGGGATTGCGGCACGCGCCGCATTTTCATCGAGCAGGCGGATCTGGATATCGGACATGATCAAACCTTGGTGCGGCATAGGACGACGGCGTAACGTGCCGGGTCATCGTGCGGATTGTGAAAGATGTGGCCCGCCTCCAGGCCCATGAACAGGCAGTCGCCGGCTTCGAGCGAATGGGAGCCGGATTCGGTCGTCAGTTCCAGTCGCCCGGAAAACAGCCAGAGATGCTGGGTGATGCCCCGGTCGGACGGTTGCCGCTCGAACACGACCCGGGCGCCCGGCGGAAACTCGACCTCGACGATATCGACCGGAGAGCCGAGGCCATCGGGCGAGACGGAGCGGCGCAGATAGCCGGATTCCGGATCGCGCCAGAGGCGCTGGTCGGCACGTCTTGCAACCGGCGACGCCGCCTTCGTCTCGAAGGCAAACAGCGCCGAAAGCGTGGTCGAGAGCGCGCTGCACAGCCTGGCGAGCAGCTGGGCGGTCGGGCTCGCCTCGCCGCGTTCGATGCGCGAAATCATTGCCCGGCTGACGCCGGAGCTGGCAGCAAGCTCATCGAGCGTCAGCGCCTGCTCCGTGCGCAGCGCCCGGATGCGCTCGCCGATCGCGAATTCGAGAGGGTCTGTGGCGTTTTCCATTATTTGAGATTGCATTTCTCTTATAATGGAGTCAAGCCTGCTCGGGACTGAAAATACAGGCATGCGATGCCGCTTTGGCGACAGCGCGACACCGGACTTTACGCTATGGTGGCGGCCAAACCGACGAAATCGGTAAATGCTTAGACTTCAATACTTTAGATAGTCCTCACCCGTCGCGCATCCCGCGCGGATCCCATTGACAGGTTTGGTCATGACCAAACAGCCCTCCTCGCTGACCTCGATCGCCAGCATTGTCGCCTCGATGACGGCGGTGGCGATCGGCAACGGCATGATGCTCGCCTATGTGCCCTTCGCACTGACGCGCTCCGATGCGCCGGACTGGGTGCCGGGCGCTGCGGTGACGATGATCGCCTTCGGGGGCCTGGTCGGCTGCGTCATCGCCGGGCCGATGATCCGCCGGGTCGGCCATGCGCGGGCCTTTTCCTGCTCAATGGCGCTCGTCATCCTCTCGGCACTGACGATCGCGCTTGGCATGCACCCGTTGTTGTGGGTTCTTGCCCGCGGCCTCTATGGCGCATCGGGCAACACCAATTTCATCATCGCCCAGAGCTGGCTTAACCATGCAAGCGCGAACCACTGGCGCGGCAAGGCGATGGCGCTGTTCTACATGGCCTATGTCATCGGGCTTGGCACCGGCGCCTGGCTGTTCGGGCAGATCCCGGCGGACGGCAACCTGCCGCCGCTCGTCACCATCTTCTTCACGGCGCTTGCGCTTCTGCCGATCGGGTTGACGCGGCTGCCGACGCCGCCGGCGCCCGCCAAGGTCAGCATCGACATCCCCATGGTCTGGCGCAATTCGCCGGTCGCCTTCATCGGCGTGCTCGCCGCCGGCGGCCTTTCGATGGTGGTGCAGGGCTTCACCCCGATCTATGCGGCCGCCAACAATGTCAGCCAGGGCGACGTCGCCAACCTGATGTTCGTCATGCAGTTCGGCCTCATCGCCATCCAGTATCCGATGGGAACGCTTTCGGATCGCATCGACCGCCGCCTGGTGCTGATCGGCACCTGCCTCTTGATCCTTGCTGCCGGCTTCTTCGCGCTTTCGGCCTCGTTCAGCAACCTGATGCTCTTGATGCTGGTGTTTGCGCTCTTTGCCGGTGCCGTCGAAACCGTCTATTCGATCGCCAATGCGCACGCCAACGACCGCACCGACCCCGCCGATTTCGTGCCGCTTGCAAGCACCATGCTGGTCGCCTGGTCGGCGGCCGCGACCGTCGTTCCCTTGCTGGTGACGCTACTGATGCCGACCTTCGGGCCGCGCACATTCATCTATGCGGCGATGGTGGTTGCGGCGCTCTATGCCCTCTTCGTGCTGGCCAGGCTCAGGAAACGGGACGAGGTGCCGGCAGCCGAGCGCGAGAGCTTCGAATTGAAGAGTGCGCAGGTGCCGAATGCCGGCGCGCTGGTCGAGGCAGACGCAAGGGCCGAATAGCCCGATTTATAGTGAACGAAGCCTTCATTTCCCGCTTTGCGGCGGTTGAAGGCACTGCTATATGCGGCCCATGAGCACAACATCTTCGAAAACGCCCCTTTCGCATATCCGCAACTTCTCGATCGTGGCCCACATCGACCACGGCAAGTCGACGCTTGCCGACCGGCTGATCCAGTCCACCGGCGGCCTCGC
>NZ_DASYGZ010000159.1:0-18473 GCF_035999135.1 Ensifer sp. | reverse complement strand
CGCGCGCGATCTCTGCCAACGGAATTCCTCCCCGGTAGATATGCGCCGAACGGCAATCGTGCCCCAAGGGAGTGACCCCATGAAATTTTTCGTTGATACCGCCGACGTCAAGGAAATCCGCGAGCTGAACGATCTCGGCCTGCTCGATGGCGTCACCACCAACCCGTCGCTGATCCTGAAGTCGGGCCGCGACATCACCGAAGTCACCAAGGAAATCTGCGGCATCGTCGAAGGCCCGGTTTCGGCTGAAGTCACCGCCACCGAATATGCCGAGATGATGAAGGAAGCGGCTGTTCTGTCGAAGATCGCCGACAACATCTGCATCAAGCTGCCGCTGACGCTCGACGGCCTCAAGGCCTGCAAGGCACTGACGTCGGACGGTCATCAGACCAACGTGACCCTGTGCTTCTCGGCCAACCAGGCACTGCTCGCCGCCAAGGCCGGCGCGACCTTTGTTTCGCCCTTCGTCGGCCGCCTCGACGACATCGCGTTCGACGGCATGGACCTGATCCGCGAAATCCGTCACATCTTCGACAACTACGGCTACGAGACCGAGATCCTTGCGGCCTCGATCCGCACCGTCAACCACGTCAAGGAAGCCGCCCTCATCGGCGCCGACGTCGTCACCGCACCGCCGGCAACGCTGAAGGCGCTGGTCAAGCACCCGCTGACCGACAAGGGCCTGGAAACCTTCCTCGCCGACTGGGCCAAGACCGGCCAGAAGATCGCCTGATTTTCAGGCCCGATTGCTTCCGGAATGAATGGAAAACCCCGCAGCGATGCGGGGTTTTTTGTTGCCTACTCGTCGTCGTCCATCAGTCCGGTCAGCCGCATGCCGTCGATCCAGGTGGCGCTGTCCTTGCGGATCACCCGGCGCGGACGGATGCCTGAACGCTGGCGCACTTCGTCCGCCAGCCTTTCCGAATGGGTGACGATCCAGATCTGGCTCTCCCTGGAGGCGCTGGCGATCATGTCGGCAAGCGCCGGCAGCATGTCCGGATGCAGGCTCGTTTCCGGCTCGTTGAGCGCGATGAAGCGCGGACGCCGGTAGGAAAGCAGCGCCGCCGCCAACGCCAGGAAGCGCATCTGCCCGTCGGAAAGCTCGCGCGGAGAAAACGGTCGGTTGGGAAAATCCGGGAAGACCAGCGAGAACTCGGCGAACTGCCCCGGATCAGGAACCTCGAGGCGGGCGCCGCCAAAGGCGTCGGCAACGGCGCGGTCGAGATCGACCGTGTCCTCGCGCGTGTGCCTGAGCGTCGCAAAGACAGCTGCCATGTTGACGCCGGTCTCGTCGAGCATCGGCGCGGTGACCGCAAGGCATGGCAGCCGCAAGGGCGAATCGCGATCGGTGCGAAAGCCATGGAAGAAGCGCCACTGGTCGACCGCACGGCGAAAGGTCCCGATCTCCGGATAGTGGCCGGCGTCGCCCAAGAGTGAGATCGCCGTCTCGGATGTCAGCGCCTGTTCCGGATAATCCTCCATCCGCCCGCGTTCGCCGCGCACGAAGATGCCGGGGCCGGAGCGTTTCATCATCGTCACCGGCCGGCGGCCGGTCTCGACGGTCAGTTCCTCTTCCTTGACCTGCGGCTCATAGGCGAAACCCGCCGCCGCCTTGGGCGGACGCAGCCCCGCCTCGATGCGGTAACGGAAAGTGATCGCTCGTTCCTCGTCCAGAAGCTCGGTCTCGAGCCGGATGCGGGCGGGCTTGTCGGCGCGGCGCCGGCCGCTCCAGAGTGCCGAGGACATGCCGCCCTCCTCGGCGATCTCGTGCGCCAGCGTTCCACGGGTGGCCGACTGCACCAATTGAAGCGCGCGATAGAGGTTGGATTTGCCGACACCGTTCTCGCCGATGAACAGGTTGACACCGGTCAGGTCCATGCGGATCGACTTCAACGAACGGTAGTTTTCGGCAAACATGGATTGTAGCAGCATGGCTCATGCCTAGCCCATCCGCGTCAGGACGGGAAGTGCGCGAACAGGGTCAATGCCGGCGTGCCGCACCACGAAGCTCAGAGTGCAGAGGCCAATTTCAGCTTCGGTTGAAAGCAAACGTCCGCATCGATCGCGAGATCGAGAACCGTGTGCCGTTCGAGCGCCTTCGTCACCTCGCCCGCATCGCCGTCGAGCGCCTCCGGCGGGATCAGGTTGCCGATGCGGAAATCGAACAGATCGCCCTTCTTGTTGAGCAGCTCGTGGAAGACGGTCATGTCGCGCAGTTCGGTCGACCACTTGGCGAACCAGTAGAACAGGCCGGAATTGCGCGCGCTCATATGAACCGGCAGGATCGGCAGGCCGTATTTGCGGGCAAAACCGACGGCCGACGTCTTCCAGGGGCGCTCGTTGAGCCGTCCGTCCGCCCAATAGGCAATGCGCCCGGACGGAAAGAGCACGGTCGCCTTGCCCTCGCCGATCGCCCGGTTGGTGACCTGCAGCGTTTCGCGGGCTTTCAGCTTGCTCTTGTACTCTTCGCGCCACTCGACCGGGATGACCATCTCGACGAAGCGCGGATTGACGCGAATGGCGTCGCGGTTGGCAAAGAACATCATGTCCGGCCGCCTGGTCTTCAGGAGATCGAAGACAGCGATGCCGTCGGCGATACCGGTCGGGTGATTGCTGACAAGCAGGAAGCCGCCCTTGGCGGGAATGCGCTCGGCCCGATCGACGCGCACGTCGAGCGACAGAAGCGAACTCAGGTGCTCGAACGCCTGGAAGCCCGGCATGTTCGCCACCGCATCGGCAAACTCGAGCGCCTTGCGATAGTTCAGAAGCGTGTAGAGGAAGGGCCGCATCAGCGGCCACATCGGGCTCCTGGCGATCCTCTGTCCGCGCTCGGCGATCAGCGTGTCGACGATGTGGCCAGGCTGCCCCTGGGAGACCAGGGTGATTACTTCAGCAAAATGCGCGAATCCGTTCACCGAATCCCGTCCCGCCATAGTCCGATCCGTTTGTTTGCGGCTGACCATCGCAATTCTATATGATCGAAGAATGACAGATTCCAAGAGTGCATTAGCAAAAACCTAAGATGCGTCAGGGCATTGTCGCGGACGGACAAATTCGGGAAAACGACAATGAACGAGCTCCTCGTCATCGGCCATCCGGAGCTGCTTGCCGAGCGCCAGCGCTGGCTCGACGGGCTGATGCGCGAACGCCGCCTCTCGGACAACACCGTCGAGGCCTATGAGCGCGACACCCGCCAGTTCCTGACATTTCTGACCGGCCATCTCGCGGGCCCGCCGCGGCTTTCCGACATCAGGACGCTGCGGCCGGCCGACCTTCGCGGCTTTCTCGCCCAGCGCCGAAAGGGTGGTGCTGGCGCCCGCACGCTTGGCCGCGGGCTTGCGGGCCTGCGCTCCTTCCTGCGTTATCTCGAGCGCAACGGTCTGGCCAATGCGGCCGGCGCGGCCGCGGTGCGCTCGCCGAAGCAGCCGAAATCGCTACCGAAGCCGCTGACGGATCGCGAGGCGCTGACCGTCGTGACGTCAGAGGCGCAACTGGCAGAGGAACCCTGGATCGCCGCGCGCAATGCTGCTGTACTGACCCTGCTCTATGGCTGCGGCCTGCGTATCTCCGAGGCGCTCGGGCTGACATCAGGCGATTTTGGCGGCGCGCCGACGTCGCTGCGCATCACCGGCAAAGGGGACAAGACCCGCATCGTGCCGTTGATCGCGGCCGCGCGCGAGGCCGTCGCCACCTATCTCAAACTCTGCCCCTACCGACCGCTTGCCGACGAGCCGTTGTTTCTCGGCGCGCGTGGCGCCAAGCTGCAACCGGCCATCATCCAGCGTGAAATGCAGAAGTTGCGCGGCGCGCTCGGGCTGCCTGATTCGGCGACGCCGCATGCGTTGCGCCACTCCTTTGCCACCCATCTGCTTGCCGGCGGTGGCGACCTCAGGACCATCCAGGAACTGCTCGGCCATGCCAGCCTGTCGACGACCCAGGTCTATACTGGGGTCGATTCCGCCCGCCTGCTCGAGATCTACGACCGCGCCCATCCCCGCGCCTGATTTTCGGCGGATGGCTGGATTAACCATGGCTCTTAAGGAAGGCGTGACTGCCCGGCACTTAAGATAGTGCCTCCGATTGTCGGGGAAAAAGAATGACCGCCTTTGCGAGACCTGACCGAAACCTGCCACGCGACCTCTTTTCCCGGCTTGCCGATGGCACGCTTTGGCTGATGGCCCTGTTGCATGTCGTTCTTGCCGCTTGCCTTGCCGTTGCCCTCCTCTTCGTCGCCGATGCCGATGCGCAGGACGTCGAATGTGGCGGCTCGAATGTTCTGACCGCCCTTGCCAAGTCAGACCCTAAAAAGCTCGCGAGCCTCGAAGCGGAAGCCGCGGCGATACCAAACAGCAAGGGCATCTTCTGGAAGATCGAGAAGGATGGCATCCCCCCATCCTGGCTGCTCGGCACCATGCACGTCACCGATCCGCGCGTACTGGCGCTACCGGCCGAAGCGCCGGCTGCCTTTGACGCCGCCTCGACCGTCATCGTCGAATCGGACGAGATCATCGACGAAAAGAAGTCGGCAGCCGCGATCCTGATGCGTCCCGACCTCACCATGTTTCCCGACAACAAGACGATCAATGATTTCCTGAAGCCCGGCGAGCGGGAACAGCTGGAAGCGGGTCTGAAGGCCCGCGGCATTCCGCTGACGCTGGTCGCCAAGATGAAACCGTGGATGATCGCGAGCTTCGTCGCGTTGCCCGCCTGCGAGATGACCCGCAAGGCGGCAGGCGCCTCCTTTCTCGACAAGAAGATCGCCGAGGACGCGGTCAGCCAGGGCAAGACGCTGAAGGGCCTGGAGACGCTGGTCGAACAGCTTTCGGCGATGGATTCGCTTCCGACCGAACTGCATCTGCGCGCACTGATCGAGACGCTGGCGCTCGGCAAGACGATCGACGACGTCTTTTCGACCATGACCGATCTCTATCTCGCCGGCGAAACCGGCATGATCATGCCGATGATGAAGGCGGTCTCCGACAAGAGCGCCGAGGATTTCGGCTACGCCGATTTCGAGCAGCGCATCATCGTCGATCGCAACAGGACGATGGCGACCCGCGCCGAGCCGATCCTTGCTAAGGGCGGCGCCTTCATGGCCGTGGGCGCTTTGCATCTGCCGGGCAAGGAGGGCTTGGTCGAACTGCTGCGCGCCCAGGGCTTTATCGTCACGCGCGCCCACTGACCGATCGGACGTGCCTGTGCGCCGGCCGCCATGTCAGCTTGTCATGCTCGCGCATGCATCTAAATCCTCGGTGGCCCCGCCATTGACGACAGCCTTTGACAGGCGGCGATAGCCGCAAAGCGCCGTCACCACGATCAGAACGCCAGCCAAAAGCGCGATCACGAAGCCTGCCTCTACGCCGAAGCGCGCCACCACCGCCCCCGATAGGGCGGCACCCGCAGCAACCCCGAGCCCAAGCCCGGTCGTCAGCCAGGTCAAACCCTCTGTCAGTTTAGAGGGCGGCACGGCGATCTCGCCGATGCTCAAGGCAACGATCATCGTCGGCGCAAAGAACACGCCAGACAGGAACATCATTGCGGCGAGGCTGCCGATCCCGTCGGCAACGAGAAGCGGCAGCGTGCTCACAGCCGTCATCGCCGCCCCGATCAGAAACAGCTTCGGCAAGGGCATGCCCACCCGCAGCGCGCCGAAGGCCAGGCCGGCGATGCAGGAGCCAAGCGCGTAGAGGGAAAGGACCAGGCTCGCCGCCGCCGGCTGCCCTTCACTCTCGGCAAAGGCGACGCTGACGACGTCGATCGTGCCAACGATCACGCCCATGCCTGCCAGCGCCACGATTAGCACATGCAGAGCGGGGTAACTGAGCACCGACTTCGCCTCGGCCTTTTCGGCCGGCCGCACCGGCGGCTCCGTGCTTGTCTGTAGGACGAAGGCGGAGACGCCGGCGGCGAGGAAGATCGCGGCGGCAAGCGGTCCGGCCTCGGGAAACAGGGCAACGCTGAGACCAACGGAAATGGGCGGGCCGACGATAAAACACACTTCGTCAAGGACGGATTCGAGCGAGAAGGCCGTCTTCAGTTCGGGGCGCCCGCGGTAGAGCTCGGTCCAGCGTGCCCGGGTCATCGCCGACATGCTCGGCGCGCTGCCGGCAACGAGCGCAAACACGAACAGTGCCCAGTCCGGTGCACGCCAGTGGACGCAAAGCAACAGCGCCGAGGTGCCGATAAGACTGACGCCGGCGGCGACCGGCAGGACGGGGCCCTGGCCGAAACGGTCGACGAGCCTGGAGACCTGGGGCGCCATGAGGGCCGAGGCGAGCGTGAAGGCGGCAGCAACACCGCCGGCCAGACCATAGCTGTCGCGCGCCTGGACCAGCATGGTGATGATGCCGATGCCCATCATCGACAGCGGCAGCCGCGAAATCAGTCCGGCAAGGGTGAAACCTGCCGTGCCTTTGGCGGCGAATATGCGTGCGTAGGGGTTTGCCATCAGAACTCCGGGACCGTGCATGAGGCATCGCACATTGACATACGTGACGTATGCGTGTGATATTTGCATACGATACGTATGTCAATTAAGATACGCAGCGTATGCAAATGGAGATCGCAGTGACACGGCGCAGCCGCGGCGACATGATCAGGGAAACCAGGAGCAAGCTCATTGCAGCCGCCCGCGATGCTTTCGGACGTCTTGGCTACGCCGGAACCTCCATGGACGACTTCACCGCATCGGCCGGCCTGACGCGCGGCGCGCTCTACCATCACTTCGGCGACAAGACGGGGTTGCTGCGCGCGGTGGTGGAGACGCTCGATGCCGAAATGGACGAACGGCTCGACGCCGCGTCGGCCACCGCCGATCTTTGGGCCGGTTTCGTCAGCCGCTGCCGGCTCTTTCTTGAGATGGCGCTCGAGCCAGAGATCCGGCAGATCGTGCTCAAGGACGCGCCAACGTTCCTCGGCGCAGACGATCTGGCACCGGGCCGGCGGCGCTGCCTCGCGTCACTAGCAACACGGCTTTCGGCGATGATGGCGGAAGGATCGGTCAGACAGGCAGACGCCGAGGCGCTGGCGAGGATGATCAACGGCGCCCTCGCCGACGCGGCTCTCTGGATTGCCGAGGCAGACGATCCAACGCCACGCCTTGCCAGCGCCATCGACAGCCTGGATCTCATGCTTGGCGGGCTTAAAGCAATTCCAGGAAAAGTGTGAAACGTTTTTCCGTCCGGAATTGTGATCCTTCAAAGGGGTAGATTGTTTCACTGTTTTGAAGAAACAATGAAACTATCTGGGACCGGCCCACGGGCTGAAGCGGGCGATTAGCAACCCGGCCTGCCGACATTCGCAAGCAGTGTCGGCACGATCATCTTGTGAAACGGCATGACTGCCGCCAGATAGACACGTCCGAGCGCATTGTGGCGGCGGATCAGGGTCGTGACGCCGACGATCTGGTTGACCGCCGACCCCGCCCTGACATCGACGACGATGCGAAAATCGAGATGCTTGTCGTCCAGGCCCAGAACCACCTCGTCATCGCTTCTTTCCAGAACCGGAAAGGCGCCGACCAATCCCAGGCGGCCCGGCCCGGGGGCAGCCGTCTTCAACCCGATGATCGAGACGGCCCCGTTGCGCAGGCGAAGCAAGTTGCGGACCCAGCGGGGCGAGCGGCCGAGCGACAGCTCGGCGGCCTCGGCAGCCGTCATTCCCTTGCCGTCGAGCGCCAGCTCGAAGCGATCCGCCCAGTCGGCATTCGGAAGATGCCGGTTCGGCAGCGGCACGGCAACGGCTCTCGGTTTCATGGTCCCTCCTGACGCGACGGCATCATCGATTCTTGCGAAAAACAAAGGCATGATCGCGCCCCTCCCTGCCGCTGCACAGACCGCCGCTTGTCGCAGGCTCCGGGCCAATCGTCACACCTGGCGCCCTTGCATCCGGCAAGACCGCCCTTCCCTTCGTTGCCGCAAGCCCGCATAACTCCGATCGGACGTCACAAACCGCATCCAGGCAAGGAGCTGCACCATGGAAACCAGCCATGACCCGCGTGAACTCGAGATGGTCGTGTTGATGACGCCCGACATGGCGAACTTCAGCGGCAAGGTCCATGGCGGCGCGCTGCTCAATCTGCTCGACCGCGTGGCGTTCTCCTGCGCCTCGCGTTACTCGCAGCAATATGCGGTGACGCTCTCGGTCGACCAGGTCACCTTCCGCCAGGCGATCCTCGTCGGCGAACTCGTCACCTTCCGCGCCGCCGTCAACAATGCCGGCCGCACCTCGATGGAGATCGGCATCCGGGTGGAGGCCGAAAACATTCGGAGCGGCGAGCGGCGCCACACCAACTCCTGCTATTTCACCATGGTTGCGGTCGATGCCGACGGCAGTCCGACACCCGTTCCCTCCCTCGTCACCGACACGGCCGACCGCAAGCGCCGGCAGCGCGCGGCCGAGGCGCGCCGCAGCCTCAGGCGCGAGTTCGAGGAACGTCTTCACGCCGTCCGGTCTGCTTCGGAAGAGTAAGCGATCGCCTGCACAAGGCGGGAAACATTTTGCGGCGACAACGTCAGCGAACGCTGACGCGGCAGGCGAGAATAGCGCCGCACCAAACAGCCGGCGCAGCGCACGGCTGTAACAAGGGGGCCGCTTGCCGCAGCCCCCTTGCATGATCCTTACATGTGGATCGGCTTGAAGAAGGTCGACAGCGCCGCTTCCTTGACCGCTTCCGACATGGTCGGGTGCGCGTGGCAGGTGCGGCCGAGGTCTTCCGACGAACCGCCGAACTCCATCAACACGGCGATCTCGTGGATCATCTCGCCGGCGCCGAAGCCGACGATATGGCCGCCGAGAACCTTGTCGGTCTCCTTGTCGGCGAGGATCTTGACGAAGCCGTCGGTGGCAAGCATCGCGCGGGCACGGCCGTTGGCGGTGAACGGGAACTTGCCGACCTTGTAGGCGACGCCTGCGGCCTTCAGCTCTTCCTCGGTCTTGCCGACGGAAGCGACTTCCGGCTGGGTGTAGACCACGCCCGGGATGACGTCATAGTTCACGTGGCCGGCCTGGCCTGCTAGGATCTCGGCAACCGCCACGCCTTCATCTTCCGCCTTGTGGGCGAGCATCGGACCGCGCACAACGTCGCCAATCGCATAGACGCCGGCAACGCTGGTCTGGAAGTGGTGATCGATCTCGACGCGGCCGCGCTGGTCCATGACCACGCCGGCTTCCGCAAGGCCGAGACCGTCGGTGTAAGGCTTGCGGCCGGTGGCGATCAGCACCACGTCGGCTTCAAGCGTCTGGGCATCGCCGCCCTTGACCGGCTCGAAGGTCACCTTGGCGCCCTTGCCGTCCTTGACGACGCCGGTCACCTTGGCGCCGAGCTTGAAGTCCATGCCCTGCTTGGCGAGCATGCGCTGGAATTGCTTGGCAACCTCGCCGTCCATGCCGCCGAGGATCGTGTCGAGATATTCGACAACGGTCACCTTGGCGCCGAGACGCGCCCAGACCGAGCCGAGCTCGAGGCCGATGACGCCGCCGCCGACAACGATCATGTTGGCCGGGACCTTTTCGAGCGCGATGCCGCCGGTCGACGAAATGATGACCTTCTCGTCGATGTCGACCTTAACGCCCGGGATGCCGGCGACGTCGGAGCCGGTGGCAATCACGATGTTCTTGGTCTCGAGAATCTGCTCCTCGCCCTTGTCGTTGGTGACCGAGACCTTGCCCTGGCCAAGCACCTTGCCGGTGCCCTGGATGCCGTCGATCTTGTTCTTCTTGAACAGGAACGAGACGCCTTCGACGTTGGACTTAACGGTCGCGTCCTTGTGGGCCATCATCTTTTGAAGGTTCAGCTTCGGTGCTGCGACCTCGACGCCGAGCGCGTCAACGCCGTGGGCGACCTGATGGAACATCTCGGAGGCATGCAACAGCGCCTTCGACGGGATGCAGCCGATGTTGAGGCAGGTGCCGCCATAGGTGGCGCGCTTTTCGACGACGGCGACCTTCAGGCCGAGCTGTGCTGCCTTGATGGCGCAGACATAGCCGCCGGGGCCGCTGCCGATAACGATGAGATCATATGACATTTTGTTGTCCTTCCTTCAGGGGCGGTTACCGCCCGCCGCTGACATTGAGAATTGCTCCGGTCACATAAGTCGCCTTGTCCGACAGGAGGTAGAGAACCGCGTCAGCGACTTCCTCGGCGGTGCCGGGTCGCTGGACGGGAATGGTGTGGGCGAGATCGCGCGCCCGGTCCGGCAGACCGCCGGACGCATGGATCTCGGTATCGATGATGCCGGGGCGGATCGCATTGACGCGAATACCCTCGGGCGCGACCTCGCGCGATAGGCCTGTCGTGAAGGTGTCGATCGCACCCTTCGAAGCGGCGTAGTCGACATACTGCGCCGACGAGCCGAGCACGGCGGCCATCGAGGAGATGTTGACGATGACGCCACCCTTGCCGCCGTAGCGCGTCGACATGCGACGGACGGCTTCCGCCGCGCAACGGATGGAACCGGTGATGTTGATGCGAAACATGCGCTCGAGCCGGTCGGCGGACATCTCGTCGACGCGGGCCGTCTGGCCGATGATGCCGGCATTGTTGACCAGGCCATCCAGCCGGCCGAAGGCCGCATCGACGGCCGCAAAGATCGCCTGAATATCCGCTTCCGAGCCGACATCGCCCTGCACCGCGATCGCCGTGCCGCCCGTCGCTTCGATCGCGCGCACGACGTCTTCGGCAGCCTTGCGGTTCGACGCATAGTTGACGGCAATGCGCCAGCCGGCCTTTGCGGCACCGAGGCAGACAGCAGCACCGATGCCGCGGCTACCGCCGGTCACGAGGAGGACAGGGTTCTGGCTCATGTGGCGCATCCCTTGAGCGCGAAGGTATCCCAGCTGTCGGCTTCCGCCTTGCCCTTCCCCCAGGCGCTCGACGCCCTGAGGGACGGACCGAAATCGGGGAGCAGCAGCTGTGCTGCCGCAGGCTCGCTCTCGGCAGGGATCTCACTGACGGCCCCTGCCTTGTCGAGCGCATAGACCACCCCCTGCCATACGCTGCAGGCGCGCAGCTCCTCGCCGGTCGCATCCCCTTCCGGGCAGTTGTGCATGATCAGCCCGGTCGCGCGCTCCGGCTCGCCTGCCGGCATCACCACGCCGTCGAGCAGCAGCCCGGGCTTCAGCACCGCCACCTTGAAGTGGTTGCTGGTGGCGGCACTTGCCGACCCGACCGGCTCGAAGCGCAGCTCGTAGCCGCCGTCGCGATCGGTATAGATCGCGTGCGACTGCTTGCAATCGGCAGCGGCAGCTGGCGCAGCAAGTGCACCACACAACAGCATCAGCGTGACGTGACGAGCGACCATGATCAGGCGGCCTTCTCCGTCGCGAGCTTGAGGCCGAGCGCAATGAAGACCACGCCGCTGGCGCGGTCGATCCACTTGCTGGCGCGGGTAAAGGCGGCGCGCATGCGCGGCGTCGTCATGAACAGGCTGACGCCGACGAACCAGAGGATCAGGCAGGTGGCCATCACGAGACCGTAGCCGAACTTGACGAGGATCGGCGTATGGGCACTGACGACGGTCGAGAAGATCGACAGGAAGAAGAACACCGGCTTCGGGTTGAGCGCATTGGCGGCGAAACCGAGGCCGAAAGCCTTGGCGGCCGACTGGTCCTTGGCCGGTTCGCCGCCGTCCGCGCGTTCGACCTTGATTTCCGTCTGGCCGGCACGCAACGCCTTGATGCCGATATAGATCAGGTAGGCGACGCCGCACCATTTGACGATGTTGAAGAGGTAGATCGACTGCGAGATGATCAGCCCGAGGCCGAGGATCGTGTAGGTCACATGGAACATCAGCGACGAGCCGATACCGAACGACGTAATGATCGCCGGACGCCGTCCGTGCACGATCGACTGGCGCATGACCATGGCAAGGTCGGCGCCGGGAGACACGATGGCGAAGGCAAAGATCGCCATCAGCGATGCGAGTTCGAAAAGATACTGGCTCATGGGTTTGCGACCGGTGCGTTGAAGGCCCAGATATGGCCGAAGGGATCCTTGATGCGCGCGTAACGTGCGTGCCAGAAGGTATCTTGCGGCTCCAGCACTGTCGATGCCCCGGCGGCGATCGACTTGGCATAGGCCGCATCGACATCTCCAGGGTTCGGCAGGTTGACGCTGATCGCCACACCGGTGCCGCCGATGGTGTTCGGCGACAATACGCTGCCGCCGAATTCCGGGAACTCGTCGTGCAGCATCACCTCGCCGCCATAGATGGCGAGATTGGCGTGCATGACGCGCTTGCCGTCCTCGGCCATCGCGTGGAACGTGTTCACCGCACCGAGCGCCTGCTCGTAGAAGGCGATGGCGGCAAGTCCGTCCTTGACGCAGATATGCGCCTGGATCGGCGGAACATCGGGTCCGAATGCCATGCGACGATCTCCTCTAGAGCAATAGCGGCGTCAGGCCATCAGCCGCACGACCATCAGCAGCAGCGCGATGATCGAGACGAACCAGACGAGCGTGCGCAGCACGGGAACGCCGGCGACATAGAGCAGGGTGTAGACGATGCGCGCGATCAGCCAGGTCACGGCGCCGATTGCGCCAAGACCGCCGGTCTTGCCGGTCACCACCAGCGCGAGCGCAAGCGCGACGAACACCGGATAGGTCTCCAGCATGTTGCGCAGCGAGCGCAGCAACCGCCCGGCGATGATGCTTTTCGGTACCTTCTGTTCGTCACGCGGACCGAGCAGGTACTTGAAACCAAGGTCGTGGGCGAGGTCGAGCGACGTCGCCTGCACGATGATGTGGACGATGAGGAAGACGGCGCTCCACCCGAGCACCCAGATTTCCGTTGACGCTGCTGCAGCTTCCATGACCCCTCGCAAAATATCAGGCCCAGTTCAGATCAGTCTGACAGCTCCGGCAGGACGCATCGTGCGGCAAGACCGGTCGGCGATGGCTTACCATCGCTGCCGCCGTTTCAGGCGGCGATGCATGGGGGCGCCGAAGCACCCCCATGCTCAACGATATTAGAGGTCGAGAACCAGACGCTCCGGATCCTCGAGGCTTTCCTTGACGCGCACGAGGAAGGTCACGGCTTCCTTGCCGTCGACGATGCGGTGATCGTAGGAGAGCGCGAGGTACATCATCGGACGGATGACGACCTGGCCGCCGATGGCAACCGGGCGGTCCTGGATCTTGTGCATGCCGAGGATGCCCGACTGCGGCGCGTTGAGGATCGGCGACGACATCAGCGAGCCGTAGACACCACCGTTGGAGATGGTGAAGGTGCCGCCCTGCATGTCGGCCATCGACAGCGCGCCGTCACGGGCGGCCTTGCCGAGGCGGCCGATGTCCTTCTCGATCTCGGCGATCGACATCTGGTCGGCATCGCGAACGATCGGAACGACAAGACCCTTGTCGGTGCCGACGGCGACGCCGATGTGGCAGTAGTTCTTGTAGATGATGTCGGTGCCGTCGATCTCGGCGTTGACAGCCGGGATTTCCTTCAGCGCGTGGGTCACGGCCTTGGTGAAGAAGCCCATGAAGCCGAGCTTCACGCCATGCTTCTTTTCGAAGATGTCCTTGTACTTGTTGCGCAGCGACATGACGGCGCTCATGTCCACCTCGTTGTAGGTGGTGAGCATGGCAGCGGTGTTCTGCGCGTCCTTGAGGCGACGGGCGATCGTCTGGCGCAGGCGGGTCATCTTGACGCGCTCTTCGCGAACGACGTCTTCGGTCGTCGACGGCGCACGGGCCTGGACCTTCACCGGCTCGGAAGCGGCCGGCGTCGAGATGCCCTTGGCGACGGCGGCAAGCACGTCACCCTTCAGCACCTGGCCACGCTTGCCCGAACCGTCGACCTGGTCGGCTGACAGGTTGTTTTCGGCAAGCAACTTGCCGGCGGAGGGCGCCGGCGGCATCGACGACGCAGCCGGCGCGGCAGCGGCGGCAGGGGCAGCCGAAGCGGCAGCAGCCGGCTCGGCCTTCTTCTCGGGGGCGGCAGCCGGAGCGGCCGCAGCCGCGCCAGCAGCACCGGCGGCGATCTGGCCGAGCAGCGCGCCGAGACCGACGGTCTCGCCGGCCTGTGCGACGATTTCGGAAAGCGTGCCTGCGGCCGGCGCCGGCACTTCGATCGTCACCTTGTCGGTTTCGAGTTCGAGCAGCGGTTCATCGGCCTTGATGGCGTCGCCGACCTTCTTGAACCAGGTGCCGACGGTCGCTTCGCTGACGGATTCGCCAAGGGTGGGAACGCGGATTTCTGTTGCCATGATTTTTGTTCCGTTGATCAGATATCTGTTTCTGTTGGCTCAGAGCGAGGGGAGCGTCAGCCCCCCAGCGCGTCCTCGAGGAAGGCGGCAAGCTGCGCCAGGTGCTTCGACATCAGGCCCGTTGCCGGCGATGCGGCAGCCGGACGGCCGGTGTAGCGCACGCGCTGATACTTGGCGTCGATGTGGGCGAGAACCCATTCGAGGTAAGGATCGATGAACGACCAGGCGCCCATGTTCTTCGGCTCTTCCTGGCACCAGACCATCTCCGCGTTGCGGAAGCGGCTGAGCTCGTTGATGAGCGCCTTGGCCGGGAACGGATAGAGCTGTTCGACGCGCAGCAGGTAGATGTCGTCGATGCCGCGCTTTTCGCGCTCTTCGAGCAGGTCGTAATAGACCTTGCCCGAGCACAGCACGACGCGACGGATCTTCGAATCCTTCTGCAGCTTGATCGGACCATCCTTGATCACCTCTGCATCGTCCCACAGCAGGCGGTGGAACGAGCTCTCGCCGGCCATTTCCGACAGGCTGGAGACCGCACGCTTGTGACGCAGCAGCGACTTCGGCGTCATCAGCACCAACGGCTTGCGGAAGTCGCGCTTCACCTGGCGGCGCAGGATGTGGAAGTAGTTCGCCGGCGTCGTGACGTTGGCGACCTGCATGTTGTCTTCGGCGCAGAGCTGAAGGAAGCGTTCGAGGCGAGCGGAGGAGTGCTCCGGACCCTGGCCCTCATAGCCGTGCGGCAGCAGGCAGACGAGACCCGACATGCGCAGCCACTTGCGTTCGCCCGACGAGATGAATTGGTCGAAGACGACCTGCGCACCGTTGGCGAAGTCGCCGAACTGGGCTTCCCAGAGGGTCAGCGCGTTCGGACGGGCGAGCGAGTAGCCGTATTCGAAGCCAAGCACCGCCTCTTCCGAGAGCATCGAGTTGATGACCTCATAGCGGGCCTGGGTCGGCGACAGGTTCGCCAGCGGAATGTAGCGATCTTCGCTCTGCTGATCGTAGAGCACCGAATGGCGCTGCGAGAAGGTGCCGCGTTCGCAATCCTGACCCGAAAGACGGATCTTGGTGCCTTCGGTGACGAGCGTCCCAAAGGCGAGCGCTTCCGCCATGGCCCAGTCGACGCCTTCGCCGGTCTGGATCATGTTGGCGCGGTTTTCCATGAAACGCTGGATCGTGCGGTGCGCGTTGAAGCCTGCCGGGATCTCGGAGATCTTGCGGCCGACTTCCTTCAGCTGCTTCATCGGTACCGAGGTCTTGCCGCGGCGCTGTTCGTCCTGGTTGTCGGCCGAGCGCAGGCCCGACCAGACACCATCGAGCCAGTCGGCCTTGTTCGGCTTGTAGGACTGGCCGGCCTCGAACTCCTGCTCGAGGTGGGCGCGCCAGTCGGCCTTCATCTTCTCGACTTCGCCTTCCGACATCAGGCCTTCGGCGACCAGGCGGTCGGAGTAGAGCTGGACGACGGTCTTGTGGCCGCGGATGACCTTGTACATCTTCGGCTGGGTGAACGCCGGCTCGTCGCCTTCGTTGTGGCCGAAGCGACGGTAGCAGAACATGTCGATGACGACCGGCTTGTGGAACTTCATCCGGAATTCGGTCGCGATCTTGGCAGCGTAGACGACCGCTTCCGGATCGTCACCGTTGACGTGGAAGATCGGCGCTTCGATCATCTTGGCGACGTCGGACGGATAGGGCGACGAACGCGAGAAGGCCGGATTGGTGGTGAAGCCGATCTGGTTGTTGATGATGAAGTGCACCGTGCCGGCAACGCGATGACCGCGAAGACCCGAAAGGCCGAGGATTTCGGCAATGACGCCCTGGCCGGCAAAGGCCGCGTCGCCATGCAGCAAGAGCGGCATGACCTTGGAGCGCTCGCGCAGCGGAATGATGTCACCTTCGAACACGGTCGCCATCTGGTCCTGCTTGGCGCGGGCCTTGCCCATGACCACAGGGTTGACGATTTCGAGGTGCGACGGGTTCGCCGTCAGCGACAGGTGGACCTTGTTGCCGTCGAATTCGCGGTCGGAGGAAGCGCCGAGGTGGTACTTCACGTCACCCGAACCTTCGACGTCGTCGGGGGCGTAGGAGCCGCCCTTGAACTCGTGGAAGATGGCGCGGTGCGGCTTTGCCATGACCTGGGAGAGCACGTTCAGACGGCCGCGGTGGGCCATGCCAAGCACGATTTCCTTCAGGCCTTCCTGGCCGCCACGCTTGATGATCTGCTCGAGCGCCGGGATCAGCGATTCACCGCCGTCGAGGCCAAAGCGCTTTGTGCCCTTGTACTTGACGTCGATGAACTGCTCGAAGCCTTCCGACTCGATCAGCTTCTGCAGGATCGCCTTCTTGCCTTCCGGCGTAAAATCGACGCCCTTGTCCGGCCCTTCGATGCGCTCCTGGATCCAGCCCTTCTCTTCCGGGTTGGACATGTGCATGAATTCGACGCCGATCGTCGAGCAGTAGGTGCGCTCGAGGATCTCGACCATCTCGCGAATGCTGGCGTATTCGAGGCCGAGCACGTTGTCGATGAAGATCTTGCGGTCGAGATCCTTCTCTTCGAAGCCGTAGTTCGAAGGCGAGAGCTCGTTGTAGTCCTCGACCGGCGCGGCAAGCCCGAGCGGGTCGAGCTTGGCATGCAGGTGGCCACGGGCGCGGTAGGCGCGGATCATCATGATGGCGCGGACGGAATCGCGCGTCGCCTGATGGATGTCGGCAGCGCTGGCAACCGTGCCGGTCGCGGCAGCAGCTTCTTCAGCCTTCGCCTTGACCTTCTTTTCGATGACCTTCTCGACCGTGCCCCAGTCGCCGTCAAGCGCAGAGACGAGTTCGTTGTTGGCCTGGATCGGCCAGTTGTTCTTTTTCCAGGAGGCGCCCTTGGCTGCCTTCACGACATCTTCCGGCCGATCGGCAAGCGCCTTGAAGAAGGCCTGCCATTCGGCCGAAACGGACGCCGGGTCTGTCTCAAAGCGTGCGTGCAGCTGCTCGATATAGGCGGCGTTGGCGCCGTCCAGAAAGGATGTGAGCTGGAATTGCTCGTTGGCCTCTTGCCTTGTCATGGTCTCACGCGGACTGATCTGTCCGCCTCCTGACTGAAGTTGGGTTGCCGGGTATCCCGGCCGTTCATGTTCGTTCGGCGCGTTCGGGCGCCGGGCCTTTTCCGACGGCGCCGCGCATCGAAAGGACGCGCCATGGGCACCGTGGCAGTCTGGTTGCCGCATGTCCCGGCCCTGTTCAGCCAAGGCGCCATGCGGACGGCAGTGCGCCCGGGCCGGATCGCTCCGGCCCGGGCAGAAGATCAGCCCTTGAGGACTTCGACGAGCGTCTTGCCGAGACGGGCCGGCGACGGCGATACGCGGATGCCTGCCTGCTCCATCGCAGCGATCTTGGATTCCGCGTCGCCCTTGCCGCCGGAAACGACAGCGCCGGCGTGACCCATGGTGCGGCCCTTCGGTGCGGTACGGCCCGCGATGAAGCCGGCCATCGGCTTCTTGCGGCCCTTCTTGGCCTCGTCGATGAGGAACTGCGCCGCATCTTCTTCGGCCGAGCCGCCGATTTCGCCGATCATGATGATCGAGGTCGTGGCTTCGTCCGCCAGGAACATCTCGAGCACGTCGATGAACTCGGTGCCCTTGACCGGGTCGCCGCCGATGCCGACAGCCGTCGTCTGGCCGAGGCCTTCGTTGGAGGTCTGGAACACGGCTTCATAGGTCAGCGTGCCGGAGCGCGAAACGATGCCGACCGAGCCCTTGCGGAAGATCGAGCCCGGCATGATGCCGATCTTGCATTCTTCCGGCGTCAGGATGCCGGGGCAGTTCGGGCCGAGCAGGCGCGACTTGGAGCGGTCGAGGCGAGCCTTGACGCGCACCATGTCGGCAACCGGGATGCCTTCGGTGATGCAGGTGATGAACGGGATTTCCGCATCGATCGCCTCGATGATCGCGTCCGCGGCGCCTGCCGGCGGAACGTAGATCACGGATGCGTCCGCACCGGTCTTTTCACGGCCTTCGGCAACCGACGCGAAGATTGGCAGGCTTTCGCCCTTGGAGCCGGTCCAGGTTTCGCCGCCCTTCTTCGGGTGGATGCCGCCGACCATCTGCGTGCCGTAGTAGGCAAGCGCCTGTTCGGTGTGGAAGGTGCCGGTCTTGCCGGTCAGGCCCTGAACGAGGACCTTGGTGTTCTTGTTGACGAGAATCGACATGTGGTCTGGTCCTTCAGTTAGCCGTTGATCGCGGCAACGATCTTCTTGGCAGCGTCGTCCAGATCGTCGG
>NZ_DASYGZ010000153.1:0-18715 GCF_035999135.1 Ensifer sp. | reverse complement strand
TCGTGCCGCATGTCTGGGGCACGGGCGTTCACCTTGCCGCGGCGCTGCAGTTCATGGCGACGATGACGCCGGATCCCGTCCGCGTGAAGCCGATCGAGCCGATCATGGAGTTCGATCGCACGGAGAACCCGTTCCGCCAGGCGGTTCTCTCGACGCCGATCGAGGCGGTGGGTGGCGTGGTCGCCATTCCCGATGCGCCTGGCCTTGGCATCGAGATCAATCGCGATGCACTTGCCGAATTCAAGATGCCCGAGATGCCGCGATGATCGAGCGAACCCTGTCCGGCCGACCGCCTGAAAATCGCCTGCCCCGGGGTGCGGTCGATGCGCAGATGCACATGTACCTGCCGGGCTTTCCGGCACGTCCCGGCGGTCCGCCCTTGCCGGAAGAGCCGCTGCCGGATGCAGGCGCCTATCGCCAGGTGATGGACTGGCTCGGCATCGACAGGGTGATCATCACCCAGGGCAATGCCCACCAGAAAGACAACGCCAACACGCTTGCCTGTGTCGCCGCGATGGGCGACAGGGCGCGGGCCGTCGTCGTGATCGACGACGAAACGTCGGATGTCGACATGCAGCGCCTTTCCGATGCCGGCGCCGTCGGCGCGCGCATCATGGACCTGCCGGGCGGGGCGGTCAGCCTTGAGGCGCTGGAAGCGGTCGATGGGCGCGCGCATGCCGCGAACTGGATGATCGCCGTTCAGTTCGACGGCAACCGCCTGCCCGACCACCTGCCGCGCCTGGAACGGATCCGGTCGCGCTGGGTCCTCGACCACCACGGCAAGTTCTTTGCCGGCGCCGACCCGGACGGGCCGGAGATCGCAGCACTTCTGAAGCTGATCGACCGCGGCAATGTCTGGTTCAAGTTCGCCGGCGTCTACGAGAGCGCCAGGGAAGGCTGGCCCTATGCGGATGTGGGCGCCTTCTCGCGCAAGGTTGCCGGACATGCCCCGGACCGCATCGTCTGGGGCACGAACTGGCCACACAACATGATCCGCAAGACCGAAGACTATCCCGATGACGCGCGGCTCGCCGACCTGGTGCTCGGCTGGCTGCCAGACGATCGGGCGCGGCATCTCGCGCTCGTCGAGAACCCAGAGCAGCTTTTCGCACTGCCGGCATTCGCCGGGACGTGACTTCGGCCGGCGCGTCAAGCGCTGTCGGCCGAACCCCATGGATACACGGAATTCGCATGCCGGCCCGGACGGGCAAACCGCGGCCTTGGGAGAGGCCGACGCAGGATCAGAGGAGGAGGAAGACATGAAGAAAATTGCAGGCATGCTTTGCGTCGCAATGGGGCTGGCGTTTGCCGGCACGGCGGCGCAGGCGCAGGAAATCACCCTGCGATCGGCCGACATTCATCCGGACGGCTATCCGACGGTCGAGGCGGTCAAGTACATGGGGCAGTTGCTCGCCGAGCGCAGCAACGGCCGCATCAAGGTCGAGGTCATGAACAACGGCGTGCTGGGCGGTGAGAAAGACACCATCGAGCAGACCCGTTTCGGCGTCATTGACATGAACCGCGTGAATGCTGCGCCGTTCAACAACCTGGTCAAGGAGACGATGGTCCTTGGCATGCCGTTCCTGTTCCGCTCGACCGAGCACATGCACAAGACGGTGGACGGCCCGATCGGCGACGAGATCCTGGCCGCCTTCGAGCCGCACGGACTGATCGGCCTTGCCTTTTACGATTCCGGTGCGCGCTCGTTCTACACGACGAAGAAGCCGATCGAGAAGCTCGCCGACCTCAAGGGCCTGAAGATCCGGGTGCAGCAATCCGATCTGTGGATCGCCATGATGCAGGCCTTCGGCGCCAATCCGACGCCCATGCCCATGGGCGAGGTCTATTCGTCGCTTGAAACCGGCGTTGTCGACGGCGCCGAAAACAATTGGCCGTCCTACGAGTCCGCCCGGCATTTCGAGGTGGCCAAGAACTACTCGCTCACCGAACATTCCCTCAATCCGGAAATCCTGGTGATCTCGAAGGTATCCTGGGACAAGCTTTCTGCCGATGATCAGGCGCTCGTCCGCCAGGCGGCCAAGGACTCCGTCGGCAAGATGCGCGAACTGTGGAGCGCACGCGAGAAGGTCTCGGAAGAGAAGGTTCGCGCCGCCGGCACCAACGTCATCAAGGTCGACAAGGAAGAATTCGCCGCCGCCATGGGGCCGGTCTACGACAAGTTCGTCAGCGATCCGAAGCTGAAGGACCTTCTCGAGCGGGTGAAGGCGGTCAAGTGATGCAGAAGGGAGACCGGCTTTCCAGTGAAGCCGGTCTCCCTTCTGCCGAACGGATTGCTTCTGCCTTGAGGAGGAGGAAGACACATGCGTCGTTTCATGCGGGCGGTACGTCCGTTTCTTGGCGGCTTGAGCCGCGCGTCGCTCGGCATTGCCGGCATCGGCATGGTCGCCATGACGCTGATCGTCGGCTGGCAGGTCTTTGCCCGCTATGTTCTCAATGATTCACCGAGCTGGTCGGAACCGCTGTCGCTGCATCTCATGGCCTGGTTCATCATGCTCGGCGCGGCCGTCGGCGTGCGCGAAAGCGTGCATCTCGGGCTCGATGTCGTCAGGCACGTGATGAAGCCGTCCGTGCAGCTTGCGATGGATCTGACGAGCCTCGGCCTGATCGTCGTCTTCGGATTGGCCATGGCCTATTACGGCATCCTGCTTTCGGCCGGGACCTGGACCGCAACCATTCCGGTGCTCGGCTGGCCGGGCGGTGTCGACTTTTTTCCGCTGATCGTCGGTGGCGCGATGATTGCGCTCTTTGCCGCCGAACGCTTCATCGACCAGCTTCTCGGCGTCGAGATCGCCGCCGATGTCGCCGTGCAGGAGATGGCCTGAATGGCTTACACGGTTCTCTTCGGGGTCTTCACCCTGCTCATGTTCATCGGCATGCCGATCGCGTTCTGCCTTGGCATCGCGTCCTTTGCGACCGTGCTTTACCTCGGTCTGCCGCCGGTCGTCGTCTTCCAGCAATTAAACTCCGGCATGAACGTCTTTGCCATGATGGCGATCCCGTTCTTCATCTTTGCCGGTGACCTCATGGTGCGCGGCGGCATCGCCAACCGGCTGATCCGCTTTGCCGCCGGCCTCGTCGGGCATCTGCGCGGCGGGCTCGGTCAGGTCAACATCGTCGCCTCGACGCTGTTCGGCGGCATCTCGGGCTCGGCGGTTGCCGATGCGTCCGCCGTCGGCGGGCTGATGATCCCGCAGATGGCCAAGCGTGGCTATGACCGCGACTACGCCGTCAACGTCACGGTCAACGCTGCGATCATCGCGCTGATGATTCCGCCCTCGCACAACATGATCCTCTATTCGATCGCCGCCGGCGGAAATGTCTCGGTCGCCGATCTCTTTACCGCCGGCATCATTCCCGGCCTGCTCCTCGCGCTCGCGCTGATGGTCACGGCCTATGTCGTGGCGCGGCGGCGTGGCTATCCGGCAGAGCCTTTCCCCGGCTTTTCCAAGGTCTTCTACTACCTGCTTGCCTCTTTCCCCGGCATCGTGCTCATCGGCATCATCTTCGGCGGCGTGCGCTCCGGCGTCTTCACCGCAACCGAAAGCTCCTGCATTGCCGTGCTCTACGCCTTCCTGGTGGCGATGCTGGTTTATCGCGAGCTCGACTGGAGGGGCTTCGTCGAGGCGGTCATGGGGGCGGTGCGCACCACCGCGATGGTGCTCCTCGTCATCGGCATGGCGGCGTCGTTCGGCTGGCTGATGGCCTTCCTGCAGGTACAGGCCCTGATGATCGATGCGATCGGTGCGATCTCGGAAAATCCGATCATCGTGCTGCTCGTCATCAACATCATCCTGTTGATCCTCGGCACCTTCATGGACATGGCGCCGATGGTGATCATCTGCACGCCCGTGCTGCTGCCTGTCGTGAAAGCCTTCGGGATCGACCCCGTGCATTTCGGCGTGGTGATGATCCTGAATGCCGGCATCGGTCTCAACACCCCACCGGTCGGAACGGTGCTCTTCGTCGGCTGCGCCGTGGGCGGCATTACCATTCGCGAGGCGATGCGCACGATCTGGCCGTTCTTCGGCGCCAGTATCGCCGTCCTGATGGCCGTGACCTACATTCCGGCGCTGTCGCTCTGGCTGCCGTCGGTGTTCAGGTGAGTTGCCAAGACCCTGTCGGATCGGCTTTTGCCGGTCCGGCCGGGTTCATCTTAGGGGGCGACGATCATTCGTTTCCGTTGGCGGCGATACACTGGCGTTCGAGCCGTTTCACGAAGACGCCGATCTCGCGTGCCGCCTGCAGGTCGCCGTTCTGTTCCGCCACCGTCCGGCCCTTTCGCCAGACGTCCAGTGCCTCTTCGAACCGGCCGAGCTTGTGAAGGATGGCGCCCTGCAGCTTCCAGGCGGCGGAATAGTTCGGATTGTGGGCGATCGCGCGCTGCACATGGGCAAGGGCGGTTTCGCATTCGCCATCCTGCAGGCAGGCGTTCGCCAAGGTGAAGCGCAGCAGGGCGTCGTCCTTGCCCTCCAGCAACAGCTTCTCGAGAACTTGCCGCATGGCTGGCGCTCCTTCTCTTTCTCTGCCGGCTCAGGCCGCGGGTTTTCTTGATGACGGAAGGGCGTGCTGGGTCTCACCCGGCGCCGCTGGCGACCTTGCCTTTTCAAGAGACTGATACCGCCGCCGGCTCCAGATCAAGGGGGCAACATGGGTCGAAGCCTCGGTTGCGACAATTGTTCCGACGAACAGCGTATGGTCACCCAGCTGTACGGAAGCGCTCAGCACACAGTCGAGGGCGGCGTTCGCGGCCAAAAGCTTCGGTCGACCGCTCGGCCAATCGGCCCACACGCCGACGAGATAGCGCTTGGGAGCTTCGATCATGCCGGCAAACGCATCGGCGATCAGCTCCTGGCCCTCCGCGAGCACGGCCAGCGCGAAGCCTTGTTCAGCCAGGATCAAGGCGGCAAGCGGACTGGCGGTCCTGATCGACACCACGATCGACGGCGGATGGGCGGTAAGCGAGAATGTGGCAGTTACGGTTCTGCCGAGGCTTTCGCTGCCGCTACCGGCACTGACCACGCAGACCGTCGCAGCGAGATGCGACAGCGCATCGGCGAAATCCTGCTTCGATACGGCCAGGTCGGCGTGGGCGTCGATATCAACGGTCGGCGATGGTGTCTTGCGCATGGTCCGGTTCCGGCAGTGGGATCGCCCGTGGCAGCGGGGACGTTGCCACGGGGCTGCAGCAGTCGAGGCTCAGGCGGCAAGGACTGCTGCAATGTCTTGGCGCGCCGCCCCGAACCTATGCTCGGTGCGCGGCGCTCCTCAGGCCGTCAGGCCGCCTTCAGCTCCGCTTCGGCAAACTCGTAGTTCGCAAGCTTGTCGAGGAAGTTCGTGGTGTAGTCCGGGCGGCGGTTGCGGTAGTCGATGTAGTAGGCGTGTTCCCACACGTCGAGCCCGAGCAGTGCCGTGCCTTCGTTGGTGGCAACCGGGTTGGAGCCATTGGCGGTCTTGGTGACCTTCAGCTTGCCGTCCTGGCCGAGCACGAGCCAGGCCCAGCCGGAGCCGAACTGGCCGGTGGCGGCCGCCTTGAACGCCTCCTTGAAGGCCGCGACGCTGCCGAAGTCTTCCGTGAGTTTCTTCTCGAGCGTTCCGGGGATCTGTCCGCCCTTGGGCGAAAGGTTGTTCCAGAAGAGAATGTGGTTCCAGTGCTGGCCGGCATTGTTGAAGACCGGCGCCAGCTCGGGCCGGCCGTTGCCGAGGCGAATGATCTCTTCGAGCGACAGGCCGGCGAGCGAGGCGTCCTTCTCGACGAAGCCGTTCAGTGCCGTGACATAGGCCAGGTGATGCTTGCCGTGGTGGAACTCGATCGTCTCGGCGCTCATGCCGTTTTCGGCGAGCGCGCCCGGGGCATAGGGGAGGGCGGGAAGTTCGAAAGCCATGGTCAGTTCCTTTGCGAGTGACAATCCCGTTGGATCACTTGTCTCCAAAAGGATGAGGGTGTATTTAGCAAGGTAAGTCTTTGTAAAACCGCGCGCAGGAATATGTCAAGCGATCACTTGTTAAATCCAGAGCAAAGCGGCGGCCGCACGCCGGGCGAACGCATCCTGCTGGCCCTGAAACTGCACGGACCACAGACGGCGGCTGGCCTCGGCAAGCGCCTTGCCATCACCGGAGAAGCCGTGCGCCAGCAATTGGTCCGGCTTGCCGACGACGGCGAGGTGACGTCGTGGTCCGAGGCGAAAGGCGTAGGGCGTCCCTCGCAGTTCTGGGGGCTGACGGCGCTTGGGCATGCGGCGTTTCCCGACACCCATGCGGAACTCACGGTGCAATTGTTGCGGACCATCCGGCTGACGCTCGGCGACGCCGCGATCGACACGTTGATTTCGGCGCGCGAGGAAGAGACCCGGCAAAACTATCTCAGGGCGATGGAGGGCAAGAGCCTGCGCGAGCGGGTGGGCGAACTCGTGCGGTTGCGGTCGCAGGAGGGCTACATGGCGGCGGTGGAGGAGCCGGGTGATGGCACGCTGCTCTTTGTCGAGAACCATTGCCCGATCTGTGCTGCGGCCACCAGTTGCCAGGGTTTCTGCCGGGCGGAACTCGCCGTGTTCCGCGACGTGATGGGCCCGGATGTCGAGGTCGAGCGCGCCGAGCATATTCTCGCCGGCGCGCGCCGCTGCGCCTACGTCGTCAGGCCCGCGGGTACAGGCGCTGTGCCGGCCGCCTCCGCCCTCTGACGCTGCCCGGCCTCGGCCGGGCGTAGCGCCAATCCCGAAAATCTCAGCGAGTAGCCACGCAAAACACTCAGCGCGCGCCCATGCGCAGGGCGCCGTCGAGGCGGATGACCTCGCCATTCAGCATGCGGTTCTCGCAGATGTGCTGCACGAGTGCGGCAAATTCCTCGGGTTTTCCGAGCCGTTGCGGGAAGGGTACGCTCTTGCCGAGCGAATCCTGCACTTCCTGCGGCATGCCCGCCATCATCGGCGTTTCGAAGATGCCGGGTGCGATGGCAACGACGCGGATGCCGTGGCGGGCGAGCTCGCGGGCGATCGGCAAGGTCATCGAGACGACGCCGCCCTTGGAGGCGGCATAGGCTGCTTGCCCGATCTGGCCGTCAAAGGCGGCGACTGACGCGGTGTTGATGACCACGCCGCGTTCGCCATCCTCACCCGGCTCTTCCCGCTGGATCGCCTCGGCGGCGAGCCTCAGCATGTTGAAGCTGCCGATCAGGTTGATGCCGACCGCACGGGCGAAATTCTCAAGCCGATGCGGCCCGTCGCGGCCGAGAACCTTTTCTCCCGGCGCAATGCCCGCACAGTTGACCAGCCCATGAAGATGGCCGAAGCGCTGAAGGGCGGCCGACACGGCGTTTGCCCCATCGGTTTCATTGGTGACATCGGTCTTCATGAAGATGGCATTGCCGCCAAGGTCCCCGGCCATCTTCTCGCCGGCTTCAGCGTTGATGTCGGCGAGCACCACGCGAGCGCCCGCGCCATGCAGCCGCCGCGCCACGGCCGCGCCAAGACCCGAACCGCCGCCTGTCACGATAAAGACTTTTCCGTCGATCAGCATCTGAGGCTCCTCCCGTAGCGCATCCTGTCGTTGCCTATCGACATAGCGTCGCGAGCCACGGATGCCAAGACGGGCGCAGTCGCTGCCGGGTCCAACTGCCCGAGACTAGCGGGCAGGGATCGGGGTGATTTCGATGATCTTGATGCCGATCGCGTTGGTGGCTTCGTCGAAGACGATCTCGCCGCGGCCGATGACCATGCCGTTGACCTTGAGTTCGACGGGTTCGCCGAAATTGCGGTCGAGGTGGATCGTATCGTCCTGATGGAGTTTCGAGATCTGCGACACCGTCAGCTTGGCACGGCCGATCACGGCTTCGATCGCCAGCGGAATTCCCTGAACGGCGCGCTCGCTCATCACCGACCGGTTTTCGAACTGAACGCCCTCGTCGAGCTCGACCAGCTCATTCTGTAGCTGCCTGTTGATCATTTTGCACCATCCAAAGCACTGATTCACGACTCTTTAACAAAGAGTTGCGCCAGTTCGCCCTGGGGTGCAACCGTGCCTAAATGGGGGTCCCGCTTGCCTCGCAAGCGAAGGTTAATGAGCCGTTAACATCCACAATGCGTGGGCCCCCGGAGGCCTCAAAGCGTCACCGCCGTCCAATTTCCGTCCCGTTTCTGGAATCCGATCGTGCGGCGGCCGTCCGGCAATTTGTCGCCGAGGCGCACGACATAGACGTAACCTTCATAGACCATCAGTCCGCGATCGCCGTCGCTGAACAGGATCTGGAAATTCGGAAGCGTTCCCGAGATGGAACCTGCGTCGGGCGCAAGTGTTGCCGTGTCGAGGGCAACCAGTTCCATCGTCGGGTCCTGCGGTCGAGCCAGAAAGTAGAGAGCCGATCCGATGGCTGTAACGCCCAACAGGCCGGCTGCCGCCCAAGGTAGAATGCGGCGTTTGATGGGTGCTGGGGTCGGTTGAGGCGCTGCAACACTCAAGGTCAAATTCCCGATTCGATAGATTTACCAACCGGAACGGTTCACACTCTTAAAGCGACGGGTCCGCATTTGCGGGCCTAATTGCCTGGAAAATCTGCTGATTTTACTTAGTGGAACTGCTCCGAACTTCAAGACGGGAAGGTGCTGGCTCCCCGACTCGAAACAGCATGCCCACTCGGCAACGACAGCGACATATGCGCTTCCCGCGTTTCCACACTTTTTGAGTGTCTTGTCTCACTCCGATCGTCCGCGGCCCGTCGTCGAGAGCCGGAACGCGCGCGATGCGCGCTCCGGGCGAGGGCGGTGAACACCGACCAGGCGCAGCCAGGGGGCGAGATGGACGGCCCCCATCAGGAGATACATGGTGGTCATCCCGCCGACCGCCGTATCCAACCCGCCACCGCAGGCGTTCTGGCCCGGTCCGGCGCCCGGAGCGCCGGACAGAACAGCCATCAGCGTGAAAGCCGGGGCGGCGGCAAGGGTCATCCCGGCGGCTGCAATCCGCGCGACGCTGACGCCGGGCGACCGCGCGTCGCGCGGTTCGCAGCGGACCGTGTCGCTCATGACTGCGGGTCCCGCATCGCCGCCTCTCCGGCATCGGACACTTCGACCCATCGCTGGTCGGGAACGGCGCCTTCGACATAGCTGTCGTTCCAGTTCCACCATTTGTAGGTCGGGGTCTGCGGGTATCCGGCCGGCGAATCCTCCCAGACCTCCTGGCGGCCAAGCGCGGTGATATCGAGATAGTTCCAGGTTCCGCCCATCTGCTCGTCGCCGCGGCTGTTGACGAAATAGGTGCGATAAATCAGGTCGCCGTCACGGAAAAAGACATTGTGGCCATGCCACTCGTCGACACCGAAATCGACGTCGAAGCTGTCGGTGATCGTGTACCACGGCATCGTCCACCCCATGCGCGCCTTCAATCTCTCGATATCGGCCTGCGGTGCGCGCGAGGCAAACACCAGCGTGGTGTCGCGGGCGTTGAGATGGGAGAGGTGGGCAACCTGATCTGCGACCATCGAACAACCCCGGCAGGCGTGCTCGGGCCAGCCATAAACGCCAGGCTCGTAGAAGGCGCGGTAGACGATCAGCTGATGCCGCCCGCCAAAGAGGTCGCGAAGGCTCGTCTTGCCGTCAGGCCCTTCGAACAGGTAGTCCCTGGTCACGGACATCCATGGCATCCGCCGCCGCTCGGCGGCCAACGCATCGCGGGCTCGGGTGTGCGCCTTCTCCTTTGCCAGCAATTCCTGCCGCGCCGCCTCCCACGCCTGCGGCGAGACGATCGCAGGCTTCTGCATGGCAGGCGCGCCGTTCGCCTGTCCGCCGTTTGTGCTCATGTTCATGGTTCTATCTCCTCGCTCGGGCAGTGCCCGACAGCGCGATCGCTGGACGGGCTTGTTGCAACTGTCGGCAGTTTGACAGCGCGATCCGCAGCGAGGGAGTAACAAGTGTGGCGGCATTTGCAGGCGGTGTCACCGGCGGATAGCAAGGGGTCCGCGCGCGCAGCGCCGGGTGCTGCTCATTTCGGCTCGCGCCGGGACGGATCGAGGCGGCTGCGCTCCCGCTCGTAGTAGCGGGCAAGCGGCGGCAGCGCGCTTTTCAGCTGGTCGAAGATCACGTCGTGTACCCTGAGATCCCCGTCGTATTTGGCTCGGACGAAGGCCCGATGACGGTCCAGTGCCTCCTTCTTTGCGCCGACGGCGACCGTGAAGACCGGTGAAACGGCGCTCCGGCCCTTGACCGAAATGCGGTCGAGTTCGGCGATCGGAAAGGATTTCTCCACCAGACGCGCGGTCTCCTCGCCGATGAGCAACGATATGCCGTAGTCCTTTGATGCGCCTTCGAGGCGCGATGCCAGGTTGACGGCATCGCCGAGCGCGGAATAGTCGAACCGCTGATGCGAGCCCATGTTGCCGACGATGCACTCGCCGGTGTTGATGCCGATGCCGATCCTGAGGCTTTGTGCCGGGCGCCGGTCGCGTTTCGCTTCGGCCTCCAGTTCCCGGTTGACCCGCTCGAGGCGCGCAAGCATGTCGAGTGCCGCGCTGACGGCGTGGACAGCGTGGTCGGGATCGTCGAGCGGCGCGTTCCAGAAGGCCATCAGGCAGTCGCCGATATATTTGTCGATCGTGCCGTCCTGCCCGAGCACGGCTTCCGACAACGGTGTCAGCAGCCGGTTGACCAGGGCCGTCAGCCGTTCCGGATCGTCGCGCATCTCCTCGGCGATGGTGGTGAAGCCGCGGATGTCGCAAAAGAGGATCGACAATGTGCGCCGGTCGCCACCCAGTCTCAGATGCGAAGGGTCCCTTGCCAGTCGCTCCACCAGCGCAGGGGAGAGGTACTGCTGGAAGGCGCGGGTGATCTCGTGGCGCCGCCTGCGCTCTTCGGCATAATCGAGGGCCGTCTGGCCGGCGGTCACGGCGAGGAAGGCAAGGCCCGGGCCCAGCGGCGAGATGAAGACGTGGCCGAGGCGAAGGGCGGCATAGCTCGAGGTGATGATGACGGCGGTGGCGCCGAGCCCATACGCCAGCGTGCGCCAACCGGTGGTGCGCAACACCGAAAAGGCGGCGAGAACAGCGGCAAGAGCAATGGCCGCGATCACGGCTGGTCGTGGCGCGCGCTTGACGAACAGGCCGTTTGCCAGATTGTCGTAGATCGTCGCCTGCATCTCGACCCCGGAAACGAGCTTGTTGGAATGGACTGTGTCCGACGTCGTGAAGGCGTCCGCGCCGCCGTCGGCGATCGACGGTGCGTTCTGCAGGCTGAGGCCGACGAGCACGACGCGATCCCTAAAGATGCCTTCGGGCAGAAAATTGTCCGGATCGAGCGCCTGGTAGTAGGAGACGGTCGGATAGGTCCGCGCCGGCCCGAAGACCTGGATCAGGGCGTCGTCCGGCGGCGCCTGTGCCGGCGTTCCCGCGATCTCTGCCAGTGCGACGGCAAAGCCGTCCGGATAATCTGGGATAGCGCGCAACGTGCCGTCGCCACTGAGCTTGACCGAGGCGATGCCGGTTCTGGCGCCCTTGGCGGTAAAGCGGGCCAATGGCTCGGTGCGCACGAACTGGTCTGCCTGGGGCTCCTCGATCAGCGTCTGGTCGCCGGCAAGCACGACATCCGGGCCAAGCGCCTTTTCCAGGTCGTCGTCGTTGCCCGGATTGGTCGAAGGCTCGGCAAAGATGACGTCGATGCCGATCGCGCGGGCGCCGGCCTTGCGAAGTGCGGTGATCAGGCGTGCGTGCAGGGACCGCGGCCATGGCCATTGTCGCCCGATCTCGGCCATCGATGGCTCGTCGATAGCGACGATGATCGGGCCGTCTTCGGGCAGCGGCGGCGTGCCGATGGTCGAGAGATAGTCGAAGCTGCGCAATTCGTTCAGCAGCCAGGCGTTGGTCAAGGTCGCAAGCGAAAGCGCCACGGCAACGAAGGCGGAAAGCGCAAGCAGGGTCAGTGGCCGCTGCCACTGGCCGGGAGAGCCCGTATTGGCGGATTGATCGCTCGAAAGCTGCACGCCGACGCGCTCCTCCATCAGAACCGCACTTTGACCGTGCCCTTGAATGTTGGTCCCCAGCCCGGCAGGCCGTTGCGCAACTCGAAATCCTCGTCGAGCAGATTGAAAGCCGCGAGATCGACCTCGACCTGCTTGTCGAGCGGCTCCCATTGCAGCGCGGCGTCGAGGGTCCAGAAATCGTCGAGCGTCTTGCCGTCACCCGGCCGTGAGCCGACGTAGTTGGCCGCGAGCGTCGCCTTGACGTTGGCCGTGTTGACCCAAGTGAGCGCCACCTGGCCGGTGTTTTCAGGCACGAAGAGCACTTCGGAAAAGCCGCGGCTGTCGTCCTTGACATCAACCTCGGTGTGGGCGGCGGTTATCGCCAGGCCGAAGCCGTGCCCAAGGGCAAAGTTGGTGGTCGCGGCAACCCGGTCGAGCCCGACCTTGGCGTAGTCGCGGTTGATGGTTGACAGCGGCACATCGAGCGAGAACTCGCGCGCGATCTGGTGCTGGTAGTCGAGCGCGGTGAAGAACCAGTCGTTCCATTCTGCGTCCCAGCGCAGCGCCAGCGTATCGACATAGCCCTCGGCGCCGAACCGCAACTGATTGGGCTGCAGGCCGACGATGCCGATCGGCGCGAGCGTTGCGACATCGAAGTTGAGGCCGTCGCGCATGGCGGCTGCCCGCAGCCAATGGCCGTCTGCCGGCGCCCAGGCGATGCCGATCTTCGGCTCGAGGCGGACACCGCCGTCGTTGACCTTCTCGATGTAGCGGCCAAACAGCGCGCCCTCGGCCTTCAGGTCCGGGGTGATCTCGTAGATAGCATCGACATAGGCTTTGGCGACCGTCTGGGTCGCCGAGGTCGACCTTGACAGGAAGACAGGGGCATTGCCGCTGCCGGTTGTTGCTCCGAGTGGGTCGAAGATGTCGATGCTGCTCGACGATCGGACGACGCCGCCCTCGATGCCGTAGCGCCAGGTGAAATCGCCGTCACCATAGAGATGGTTGATGGCGGCAATGTAGGTCTTCTGCTCTTCTTCGCTCCGGCTGGTGGCAAGATCGGGCAAAGGCAGACCCGAGAGGCGGATACGTTCGTGCTCGACGGAATTCTGATCGGAGAAGAACAGGGCCGCATTGGCAATGTTGCGGTAACCGAACGTATGGCTCCAGGCTACGCCCGAGAGCAGCCGGGATGCCGTGTCCTCATTGATGGCGTCGAAATTGAAGGGTGCCAGCGGCGGGGACGGAATACCGAGAATGCTCTTGCTATCGTCGAAGTCGGCATAGTTGGCATAGGCGACAATGCGGTCGTCGGGCGTCGGAGAGGCCGTCAGGTAACCGTTGCTGGCAAGCAGGCGCGCGTCCCGGTCAAGCTCCAGGCCCTGATCGAGCTCGACGGTGTCGCGTGGTTCCTCCCAGTGGATGTTGCCGTAGACGCTGACCGGGAAGGGCTCGTGCGTATAGGCGCGAAGCTCCGACTCGCCGACCCAGCCGGTATGGTCGCTGTCGGCGATGATGCCGCCGCCGAGCGCGGCTTCGAAGAACGGCCGCTGGATCAGATTGGCCGAGCGCTCGCGGCTGACCAGCATATGCGGTTCGATCAGCAGGCCTTGAAAGAACGCCGAAAAGCTCAAGGGATTGGCGGTGTTGACCACCGGGCTGCCGTCGAAGTCGTAGTCGTTGAAAAGCGGATTGACGCTGCCACGCACCGCCTGGTCGACGTAGCTCGAGCCGGTGAAGGCGTCGAAGACGGCGTCGCCGTAATATTGTCCCCAGGCGTTCAGTCCCTGCAGTCGGAAGGCGTCGTTGAGCGTCGAGCCGGCATCCTGGTTGGCGCCAAGGGCTGCATTCTCGCCGCCACGCGCCCGGTATCGGCGCATCAGTTCCTGGGCGTTGCGGATTGCCGCGTCCGAATCGTATTCGTCGATCGCGATCGCCGTTCGCATCTGCATGACGACAGGCTCGTTGGGGTCGAGGCGGTCGGCATTGTCGAGCGCCTGCGCGGCCGGGACGCGGTCGCCCTTTTCGTAGTAGGCGCCGGCGAGCAGCAACTGGGCGCCGGAATAGGCCGGGTTGGATGTGGCACCGGCCAAGAGGTCGTCGATCGCCTTGTCGAGTTCACCGGTCTGCATGTGGTAGCGGCCACGCGCGACCAGCGTCACATCGAAGGATGGATCGGCGGCAAGCGCCTTGTCGATCTCGCGCTTGGCCTCACTCATGCGGTTTTCGGTCAGGTATTGCATGGCGAGGTTGGCATGGGCGACCGGATCCTCCGGATCGAGCGCGATTGCCCGCTTCAGCGCCTCTTCGGCGGCGCGATCGTCGCCGCGCTCTCCCTCGACCAGGCCGAGCGTGTTCCATGCCGTCGACGAACCCGGCGCCGTCTTAATCGCTTCAATCAGATCTGCGCGTGCGCCATCGACCTCGTTTTCGATATGAAGCCGGTAATTGGCGCGGGCTTCCAGTGCGGTCGGATCGTTGGGGTCGATGGCGAATGCCCGGTCGATGCCGTCCAGCACCTCGTCCCGATCGTCGAGCAAAAGGGCGAATTGCGCCCGTGCGGCCGGCAGGGTCGGATCGTCGGGGTATTGCCGCTCGGCCTGCTTGAGGGTCTCGATCGCCGCGCGGATATCGTCCCTGAAACCGATGGTCCAGGCTTTTGCCAGTGCGCCGTAGGCGCCCGCGGTATGGCGTGGCGGCTCTTCGACCCGATCCGGATTGGCAAGCGCGCGGGCAAAGTAGCCGCCATAGGCGGCGACGGCGCGCCGCTTCTGGTCGAGCCCGCGGGCAGCACGGGCAAAGAGTTTTGCCGCGTCGCCGTAGCGCTTTTCGGACCCGGCGATCAGGGCGTCGATGAGGTCGGCGCGTGCAGACTGCGTTCGGCTCAAGGGCTTCCGGCGCGCTTCGGCAAGTGCCGCCTCAGCCTTCTCGCGGCCATCGAGCGATAGATAGATTTCCGCGAGCGTCAGCCATTCCTCGGCGGAACGGGTACCAGCGGGCTTGGCTTCGATGCGCTGCCGCTGGTCGCGCATGTCGGGAACGCGCAGCGGGGTTGCCGGCATCCAGACGAAGGAATCGCGCAGCGACAGATGAAACAGCATCTGTTCGCGGTCTTTCGGATTGACCACCACCACCTTGGAGGGTGCCTTGCCGATCGCTGCGACAGCGCCTTCCCCTTGAGCGACCGTAACGCTGCCCTGGGCATTGCTGAGCTCAACCACGCCTTCAAGAACGATGAGCGAGGTCTTGCCATCGGCGCCGACGGTCAGTGTCCAGTCGGTGCCGCGGATGGCAGCGGTCGCCGCGGGGGTGTCGATCGCCAGGCCCTGGCCGCCGCGTTCTGCGCGGGCCCAGATCGTGCCGGATTCCAGCGCGAGACTGGCGTCGCCGTTCGGTCCCATCCGCTTGACGCGAAGCGCCGTGTTTCGGCCGAGCCGGATCTGGGTGTGATCGGAAAACAGCACCGCGAGCGCGCCGGTCGCATTGGTGCGCAGGACGTCACCGGACAAAAGGTCCTGGGCAAGATCGACAAAGCGCCAGTTGGAGACGTCGACGAAGCGCACTTCCTCGCCCGATTTGCGGGCGATGACCGAGCCGGCGACAGGCGGCGTGCGCTGCAACGGTTCAGCGACCGCTGCCCCAGGACAGAGCAATGCCGCTGTCGCGAGCAAGACCCGACGCCACTGTCGCCCCATGTTCGTTCCCCGTCTCCACCGCCCGGGATCAGGGGAATTTCGGGGACGTCAAAAGTCAAGAGTATTCGAATATTCGAAGTTGTTTTCCAAGCTCTGTGTCTTATTTGGGAAACAGCTTCGCTAGGTAATATTTCCGGCCCGCAAACCCCTTCGTTGTCTGCCGGTTGCTTGCGCTGACCTGAGGCGGTGCTGGAAACGACTGCGGCCACCCCTTGGGGTGGCCGGCAAGCGGCGAGGCGGCAAAAGCGCGACGCCTGGAGTGTCAGACCGCGGACTTCACCCGTTCCCAGGCGTTCGTCAGATGGCGGCACAGAACTTCTGAAAGCCGGTCCTTGTCGCGGGATTCCAGCGCCAGGATCATTTCGTCATGTTCGGCGACGGATGCGGCCCATTTCTCGGGACCCTCGTGGCCGATGAAGCGAATGCGCTTCAGCCGGGTCTGCAAGACGCCGTGCATGTCCGCAAGGGGGGCGTTTTCCGACAGCTGGACAATGGCCGAGTGTATCTGCTGGTTTAGCTTGTAATACTGCAGCCGTTCTCCCGCCTTGTAGCGGCGCACCATCTCGTCGTGCATGGCGCGAACTTCGGCAATGCCAGCATCGCTTGCGGCGTCGCAGGCGAGGCGGCCTGCCAGCTCCTCGAGCGTGCGCAGCACTGTCAGCATGTCGCGAATATCCTTGGCGCTGAAGCGTTTGACGACGGCGCCCCGGCTCGGCACGAGCTCCACCAGGCCTTCACTGGCGAGATACTTGATGGCTTCGCGCAGAGGCGTGCGCGAAACGCCGAGCTGCTCGCCAAGCTGGCCTTCGTGCAGCCGCGTGCCGGGAGACAGATCGCCCTCGATGATCATGTCGCGCAGATGCGTGACCAGCGTGTCGTGCAGCGCGGTGCGCCGGATGGGGCCCGGCCCGCCACCGGGACGTTTCTCCAGGGGTGTGATTTCGTTCATCGTTTCGCTTCTGCGTCTGGCGACTGGGCGTCGTCCGTCTGTTCCCGTTCGCGCCGATTGAATCAGCGCTGTCTGATTAAAGCATGGAGATCGTGCCCAGCAGCGTCAACAGAAAATGCTGCATACAGAATACAAAAGACTTGATGCAGAATTTTGAATAACGTATGACAGCGACAACGAATGAAGTGGAGGACATCTCACATGACGACCAACGGTGCTGCCGGTAACGGCGCGCGTCCTGTCATTGCGCTCGCTATGGGCGATCCGGCTGGCATCAGCCCGGAGCTCACCGCAAAGCTGCTGGCGCTTTCCGACATTCGCGAAGCGGCCCACATCATCACGATCGGCGACCGTCGGATCCTGGACGAGGGCGCGCGCATCGCCGGCGTCACGCTCGATCTCGCGCCTTCGACCCTGGAGGGCCTTGAGGCTGCCGGGACCGAGCGCCATGTGTTCGTCGATCTTGCTCACCTTGATCCGGCCGATGTCGTTCGCGGCGAGGCGACCCTTGCTGGTGGCACGTTCGCAACAACCAACTTCCGCGCCGCCCTCGAGCTGGCGCATGCCGGCAAGGCCGACGCGGTCTGCTTCACGCCCTTCAACAAGAAGGCGATGCGTTTTGCCTATCCGGGCTATGACGACGAAATCCGTTTCGTCTCCGACGTCCTGAGCTTCACCGGCAAGATCCGCGAGTTCAACGTGCTCGAGAAGGTCTGGAACGCCCGCGTCACCTCGCACATCCCGATCAAGGAAGTGGCCGACAATCTGTCGGTCGAGGCGATCCTTGCCGAGCTCGAGCTGACCCAGAACTGCCTCAAGGAGGCCGGTTACAGCGAGGCGAAGATCGCTGTCGCGGGTCTCAACCCGCACGCCGGCGACGGCGGCAGCTTCGGCATGGAAGAGATCGACATCATCGAGCCGGCGGTCGAGAAGGCCAAGGCGCTCGGCTTCAACGTCGACGGACCGTTCCCGGCCGACACGGTCTTCGGCCGCGCGCTGAAGGAAGGCTATAACGCCGTCATGACCATGTATCACGACCAGGGCCAGATCGCGATGAAGCTGATCGGCTTCGACAAGGGCGTGACCATGATGGGCGGCCTGCCGTTCCCGCTCTGCACGCCGGCCCACGGCACGGCCTATGACATTGCCGGCAAGGGCATCGCCGATGTCGGCGCCAGCCGCGAAGCGCTGCTTCTGGCCGTGCGCATGGCGAAGAAAAAGGCAGCCCTCAAGGCGGCCGCCTGATTTCGTACGCTTTCAAGCAATAACGGCGCAGGAGGAGGTCTTGCGCCGAAGAGCCACACATAACGGGAGGACCCGCATGAAGAATACCGTCTCCATCGCATGCATCATGGCAGCCGTTTTCGGCGTTGCCGCTCCGGCCGCTGCTTTCGAGCCCGACCGTCCGGTTGAATTCGTCGTCACTGCCGGCCCGGGCGGCGGCACCGACATCTTCGCCCGCACCATCCAGGCGATCATCGGCAAGTACGAATTGATGAAGGCTCCGGTCGTCGTCACCAACAAGGGCAGCGCCGGTGGCGCCGAAGGCTTCGTTTACACCGCGACCAACAAGGGCGACGCCTACAAGCTCGCTTTCGGCACCAACAATGCCTATCTGCTGCCGGTTCGTGCCAAGGTTCCCTACAAGGCCGAAGACCTGACGCCGGTGGCGGCGCTCGCTTCCGACGAGTTCATCCTCTGGGTCAACGGCAAGGCCTCCTACAACACCGCGGCCGACTTTGCTGCCAAGGCCAAGGAAGGCGGTCTGAAGATCGGCGGAAGCCAGTCGAAGGACGTCGACCAGATCCTCACCTCGATGATCAACGAGGCGACCGGCTCGACCATCAACTACATCCCGTTCAAGAGCGGCGGCGAAGCGGCCGTCCAGCTTGCCGGCGAACACCTCGACGCCAACGTCAACAACCCGAGCGAAAACCTCGGCCAGTGGCAGGCCGGCATGGTCAAGCCGCTCTGCGTCTTCAAGAGCGTCAAGCTCACCAACGACGCCAAGGTTGCCGGCGACAAGGGCTGGAGCGACATCCCGACCTGCAAGGAACAGGGCATCGCCATCGACAACTACTCGATGCCGCGCACCGTGTGGCTTCCGGCCGGC
>NZ_DASYGZ010000150.1:0-2454 GCF_035999135.1 Ensifer sp. | reverse complement strand
TACGAAGGGTTTGCAGGGGTGGTTTGCTATCCGGCATGGGTTCCAATCCCGGCAGCTCTAGAGTGCGAATTCCGAGGGGTCGAAGTTCAGCACGAGGGTATTCCATCCTTTTTCGCCCTCATATTTGTCAGGCGGCAGGTTCTGTAGCGGGGCCGAGCGACGGATCGCACGCAAGGTGCTGCTCTCAACGGCGCGGCGGGTGCCTTCGGGGCCACCGGTGGCGGTCACTTCGGGCGTGCCGACGATATTGCCCGACGGGTCGAGCTGCACGCGGACCGTGACCCGGACCTCCTCGACGCCGGTCAGGCCCGGTGTCAGCGACCAGTTGCCCTGGATCTGGCCCTTGACGCCGTCGATCTCGTTGGCGCTGAGGCCGACGCCGATGGTCTTCTTGCCGCCGAGAGCCGCTTCCTGCGTCGAACGCTTGGCGCCGCCGGCAGACGGATCCTGCCGATTGAGCAGAGCCGCGATCTCGTCGGCGTTGAACTTGCTGTCCTCGGTGGAAGCCTGCTTCTTCTGTTCCTTCGGCGTCTGCTCGTCCTTGCGCTCAGGCGTCTTGGCGCTCTGGGCCGGCTTTTCGACCTTCGGCTTTGCGGCCGGCGTCGGCACCTTTTCGGGCAAGGCTTCGGCTTCCGGGTTTTCGGCAGGCTTTTCTTCGGCGGGCGCCGGATCCGGCTTCGTTTCCGGCTTCACTTCCTGCTTGGGTTCCGGCAGGGCTGCCACTTCGGTCGCGGGCTCGGAGGCGGGTTTCGTCTCCTCGACCTTCTTGATTTCCTGCTCGACCGGGTCGGGCGTCGGCTCGGGCTTGTCGTTCTTCTCGGGCGACGCCGTGGCTTCGCTCTTCGACGGCTTGGCGTTCGGCGTCGGCGGTGTCTTCAGGTCGGTGTCGTTGTCGCCGACATTTTCGGCCGGCTGGTTCGTCTCCGGACGCTTGGTCGGGACCGGCGACGAATGCTCCTTCTTCGGTGCCTTCTTGTCGCCCTGCTGGACCTGGGTCATTTCCGAATAGGGTACGATGTCGACAGGCAAGGCCTCGACGTCGGCGACCTGGAAGTCAGCCGGGCTGCCAAGCGACACCAGCGCCCAGGTCAAGACCATGGCGTGGAGGACAGCAGATGTAGCGAGACTGCCCTTCATCTTGGACGTCACTTTTCCTGTTCTTGCAGCGTGACGAGGCCGAGGTTCTTGAAACCGGCAGCCGAGATGCGGGCCATGACCTTCATGACCGTGCCATAGTCGGCATTGGTGTCGCCGCGCACGTAGATGCGTTCGTTGTAGCCGGTCGTTGCAATCGCCTCGAGCTTCGGCACGACTTCATCAATGGCAATCGGGGTTTCCTGCAGATAGATCTCGCCGGCCGGGTTGACCGAAACGGTGATCGGCTGCGTATCGGAATTGAGCGCCTTTGCCTGCGTTTCCGGCAGGTCGATCGGCACGCCGACCGTCATCATCGGTGCTGCCACCATGAAGATGATCAGGAGCACGAGCATGACGTCGACGAACGGCGTCACGTTGATCTCGCTCATCATGGCCTTCTTGCCGCCGCGGCGACGACGTCCGCCACCCGAACCCTTGGCTCCGCCAACCGACATACCCATCAGCGTGGTCTCCGTACTTTCTGGCGATTACTGCGCGGCCTGACGCGGGCTCTGCAGCTTCTCGTCGATCTGGCGCGACAGGATGGCGGAGAACTCGTCGGCGAACGCTTCCATGCGCGCCGAGAGCTTGCCGGCATCGGCCGAGAACTTGTTGTAGGCGATAACCGCCGGGATAGCGGCGAGAAGGCCGATCGCGGTGGCAAGCAGCGCTTCGGCGATACCGGGCGCAACGACCGCAAGGTTGGTCGACTTCGAGCCGGCGATCGCCTGGAACGAGGTCATGATACCGACGACGGTACCGAAGAGACCGATGAAGGGTGCTGCCGAGCCAATGGTCGCGAGCGAGCCGAGGCGCGCTTCGAGCGATTCCGATTCACGGGCGAGTGTCACGTCCATGGCGCGGTCGATACGCATCTGCAGGCCGATCGGCGAGCGCGCGCCGCGCTCGAAGCTCTTCTTCCATTCCCGCATGGCGGATACGAAGATCGCCCCCATCCCGGCGGTCTGCCGGTCGGCGAGCGTGCGGTAGAGTTCTTCCAGCGACTGGCCGGACCAGAACACCTGCTCGAAGCTGTCGAGCTGGCGGCGAACGCGGCCGTAGTTCAGCGTCTTGTCGACGACGATCGCCCAGGTCCAGACGGAGGCTGCGATCAGCCCCAGCATGACCAGCTTCACGACGAAGCCCGCTTGCATGAATAGCGACCAGAGGCTCACATCGTGCGTCGCCGCGGCCAATCCAACCTGTTCCATCGTCTTCAGTCCCCGAATCCAAACACCCGGCAAGAGCGGTTCATGCTCGTGACCGGGTAGCCCAAACGTCCTGTTTGCAAGAGTGCCCGGCACCGCCGCAGATCGC
>NZ_DASYGZ010000143.1:0-19320 GCF_035999135.1 Ensifer sp. | reverse complement strand
CGTGGGCGAAGTTGATCATGCCAATGATGCCGTAGACCATGGTATAACCGATTGCGATCATACCATAAATAGACCCAAGAGTCAGCCCATTGACGAGCTGCTGGACGAAATACTCCATCAATCTTCCCCTGGACCAGATCCTTGAAGGTCCGGTCTCTTGTTTTTTGAGCTCATTTTGAGCGTTGTGTTTGATCGATTCCATACCTCTTTCAAACGAAAAGAAAAGCTAAAAAACGCGGGATGGTCAAAATCTTCGTCGATAAAATCGATTTGGCGCTTTTAAAGCCAGAAAATTCAAAATTTCCGCAGCTTCCGCCCGTGAATTCATCAACTTTAGTCGTAAGAGCCCGGGAAATGCTGTGCCGACCTGAGCGTCCAGATGGCAGGCCGGCACAGCATTTCGCGTATCAGCTGCGCATGCGCCGCCCATCCGCGTCGAACAGGGGATTCGCCTGAAGGCGCGCCGGCAGAATCTCGCCGAGCAGTTCGATCGACCAGTTGCCATCGCTGTCGGCGATTTCCTTCGGCACATAGCCCATGGCGACCGAGACGCCGCTGGTATGCGCATAGCCGCCCGAGGTTACCCAGCCACGCACGACCCCGTCGAGATAGATCGGTTCGTCGCCGATGACATCGGCATCCTTCGCCTCGATCAGGAAGGTTCGAAGCCTGAGGGCGCCGCCGTCCTTTTTCTCTTCGATCGCCGCCGCCTTGCCGATGAAATCCGCCGCCTTGGCGGTGGCAACGAAGCGACCGAGCCCGGCCTCGACCGGCCCGTAGAGCGGTCGGTACTCGCGTGCCCAGCTGCCGAAGGATTTTTCGACGCGCAGGGCATTGAGCGCCCTGAGGCCGAACAGCCGGATGCCTGAGGCCGCCCCCTTCTCCATCAGCAGGTCGAAGAGATAACGCTGGTACTCCGGCTTCATCCAGATCTCGTAGCCGAGGTCGCCGGTGTAGCTGACGCGGCCGACGATGGCAGGCGCCATGCCGAGGTCCATCCGCCGGATGTCCATGAACGGGAACGCGGCATCGGAGACGTCGAGGTGTGTAAGGCCGGCGAGCACGTCGCGCGCTTTGGGCCCGGCGATCGACAGGCCCACCAGTTCGAGCTTAAGGGGCTTCAGCGAAACGGACCCATCATCCGGCAGATGCGCTTCGAACCAGCGCATATGGTAATCCTCGGCGATGCCGGATCCGACAAGCAGGAAGTCCCCCTCGCCGAGCTTTGCCAGCGTGAAGTCACCGATCAGCTTGCCGTCGTGCTTCAGCATCGGCGCCAGCGCCATGCGCCCGGTCGACGGAATGCGGCAGGCAAGGATCCGGTCAAGCCAGGCTTCTGCACCGCTGCCCTTGATCGCGTATTTGGCAAAGCCTGAGGTCTCCATCAGCCCGACACCCTCGCGGACAGCCCTCGCCTCGGCGCGGACCGTTTCGAAATCGGTCGAGCGCCGCCAGGAGAAGGCGTCTTCCACGCCTTCGGGCGCGAACCACAGCGGGCTTTCCAGGCCATAGGAGGCGCCGAACACCGCGCCCTCCGCCTTCAGCCGGTCGTAGATCGGCGTGGTCAACAGCGGCCTTGCCGCCGGCAATTCCTCGTTTGGATAGCGGATCGAAAACCGGCGGGAATAGTTCTCGCGCACCTTGGCATTGGTATAGGCAAGCGTCGCGAAGTCGCCATAGCGGGACACGTCCATCGCGAAAACGTCGAAGCCCGGATCGCCCTCGATCATCCAGTTGGCAAGCGCCAGTCCGACGCCGCCGCCCTGGCTGAAGCCGGCCATGACCGCGCACGCCGACCAGAAGTTCCGGAGGCCCCGCACCGGGCCGACCAGCGGATTGCCGTCAGGCGAAAAGGTGAAGGGGCCGTTGATGACCTTCCTGATGCCGGCTTTGTTGAAGGCCGGGAAGTGCCGGAAGCCGACTTCGAGTTCCGGCGAGATGCGATCGATGTCTTCGGCGAGAAGTTCATGGCCGAAGTCCCAGGGCGTGGTCACTGGCGACCAGGGCCGGCACGCCTTCTCGTAGGTGCCCATCAGCATGCCCTGACGTTCCTGGCGCAGGTAGATCTCGCCGTCGAAATCGACGCAATGCATCAGCTCCTTGCCGCGCGTCTGGTTGAATTCGATCACCTCGGGCATGTCTTCGGTGATGAGATACATATGCTCCATGGCAAGCACGGGCAGTTCCAGACCGACCATACGACCCACTTCGCGCGCCCAGAGGCCCGCCGCGTTGACGACATGTTCGGCAACGATCTCGCCCTGGTTGGTGATCACCCGCCAGTATCCGTCCTCGCGCTGCACCAGGTCCTCGACCTTGGTGTGCAGATAGATCTCCGCGCCGTTCTTCTTCGCCGACTTGGCGTAGGCATGGGTGGTGCCATAGGGATCGAGATGGCCCTCGACCGGATCGAAGACGGCGCCGACGAACTGGTCGGGGTCGAGAAGCGGCATCAGGTCATGCGCTTCCTTCGGCGTCAGAAGCTCGGCTTCAAGCCCCATGTAGCGGCCCTTGGCGAGGATCGACTTCATCCAGTCAAAGCGTTCCTTGGTGGCCGCCAGCATCATGCCCGAGGTCATGTGCAGGCCGACATCCTGGCCGGAATAGTCCTGGATCTCCTTGTAGAGTTCGACCGTGTACTTCTGCAGCTTGGCAACGTTCGGGTCACCGTTGATCGTGTGCATGCCGCCGGCCGCATGCCAGGTGGAGCCGGAAGTGAGCTCCGATCGCTCCAGCAGGACCGCATCGGTCCAACCAAACTTCGTCAGGTGATAGAGCACCGAACAACCGACGACACCACCGCCGATGACGACGACCTTGGCATGGCTTTTCATGCGTACACTCCGTCTTCCCACGTCCCCTTGAAGGCGTGGCCAAATTGTCAGGAAGAAGTTCAAGCACGGCGATCGCCCGGCTTCCTCCGCGGGAAGTCGCACCCGGCGAACATGGGAAGCCTAGTCAGAAAGTCGGCGGCGATAAAGCCACGGCTGCGAAGGGCGCTTGTCCATTTCCGCCGTTTGCTGGCGGATCGGCGACCCGTTTGCGGCATTCGATGCCGCATTTGCCGAGGAGGTCACCAAAAGGCTGGTTTTGCCCGCAATCGCGGCGCGCGCTTCAGTCGGCGAAGGCCGCCGTCAATTCGAATTCCCGTCCCATCCGCAGGAGGTCGTCGAACAGCGCTTCGGCGAAGCTGCGTTGAACGATCAGCTCGAAAACGTGCTCTTCGGTCCGCGCGAGATTGACCGGGATGTGGCCGCAAAGCGCATTGGCGCTTCCACCGAGCGAAAATCCGTCGGGATGCAGATCGACGCCGATACCCTTGGCGAGGATTCGACGGCCATTGGGTCCGGATAGGCGAAAGACGACGCGTCCGTCGCTCTGGTCAACGATGTAGGCGCCCTCGCCGCAGAGCTCCTCGATCCGCCGCACAAGCCCGCTCGGCGCTTCGGCCTCGGAAACCACAAGCCATTCGCCCGGGGCGGCGTAACGCAACGAAAGCTCGGGCTCGGACGCAATCGCTCGGGCCACTCTGTCTTCCTCGCCGGGGCGCGCGAGCACCGTGGCGACCGTTCGCCAATGGCCGACCGTCAGGTGATCGGCCATCGCAGACGTCGGAGCGGAGCGCAATTTCTGTTCCAGCGCGTGGCGGTTGTTGTAGTCGCGAACCATGACCGCCTCCTCAGGCCTTCAGCTTGTCGTTCTGCGGATCGACGAACACCGGATCGCAGACCTCGGCGATCGTCTCCTGATCGCGCAGCTTGTCGAACACCACGACCTTTTCGCCATAACGCTCACGCCCGGACTTCAGGAATGCAAGCGCAATGGTGTGCCCGAGCACCGGCGAGAAGCCGGCCGAACTCACCCAGCCCTGATCGTTCAGCGTCGAGGGCTTCGTGCCCTCCTTGAGCAGATGCGCGCCCGCGCGCATGTCCTTGTCGGCATCGACCGGCTTCAGGCCGACAAGCTGCATGCGGTCGGCGGCCGTCAGGCCATAACGGCTCGACAGTCGCTTGCCGATGAAATCGGTCTTCTGCATCGACACCATGCGTCCGAGGCCGGCATCGTCGGGCGTCACCCGACCATCAAATTCGGCGTGTGTCAGAAGCCCCTTTTCCAGGCGCAGAACGTTGAGCGCCTCCACGCCATAGGCGCAGATCTCCTGCGGGCGGCCGACCTCCATGATCTGGTCGGCGACCGCTTCGCCGTAGCCTGCCGGCACCGCCAGCTCGAAGGCGAGCTCGCCGGAAAAGGAAATACGGAAAAGCCGCGCCGAAACCCCTGTCTTCAGGACCATCTTGCGGGCGCCAAGAAATGGCAGGGCCCCGTCGGAAATGTCCTCGTCGACGAGTTGCTGCAGCACCAGGCGCGCCTTCGGCCCGGCAATCGCCATCTGCGCCCATTGGTCGGTCGAGGCGGTAAACCGGACCGCAAGTTCCGGCCAGAGCGCCTGGGCGCAATATTCCATGTGCGCCATCACGGGCCCGACCATCGCCGTCGTCGTCGTCACGAAGAAATGTTCGTCGGAAAGACGGCTCACCGTGCCATCGTCAAAGACGAAGCCGTCCTCGCGCAGCATCAGGCCATAGCGCGCCTTGCCGACCGGCAGCTTGAGAACCGGATTGCAATAGAGCCGATTGAGAAACTCAGCCGCATCCGGCCCGAAAAGTTCGATCTTGCCGAGCGTCGACACATCGCAAAGGCCGACATTCGCACGCACGTTCAGGACTTCGCGGTCGACGCTCTCGCGCCAGGTCTTTTCGCCGCCACGGGCAAACCAGGCCGAGCGGTGCCAGAGCCCCGCTTCGACAAAGGTCGCGCCGTTCTTCAACGCCCAGCCGTGCAGCGGCGACTTGCGCGCCGGCACCGCGTGTTCGTCGCGCGCCATCCCGGCGAGCGCACCAAAGGAAACCGGCGTGTAGAAGGGTCGGAATGTGGTGGTGCCGACCTCGGCCGGGCTGACGCCACGCATGCCCGCCAGGATGCCGGCGGCATTGATGTTGGAGAGCTTGCCCTGATCCGTCGCCATGCCGTTGGTGGTGTAGCGCTTGGCGTGCTCCACATGACCGAAGCCTTCGCGCACGGCCAGGCCGAGGTCCTTCGCATGCACGTCGTTCTGGAAATCGACGAAGGCTTTCGACTTTGCACCCGGCACGTACCAGAGCGCGTGAAACGATGGCGTCTCCTCGCCTTCGACCATAGGCGCGGTGTCCGCAGCACCGTCGAAGCCCAGATCAACCGCAATCGCTGCGGCCTTCGCCACGCCATCGGCGAGGCAGCCGGAAAGGGTGTAGACGCCGTTTGCCGCGCCGACGGGGCGCAGGCCATCACCGACGTCGGGTGCAACGAAGGCCTTCAATGCGTCCGACCAGGCGGGCTTTGCGCCGCGCTGGCAGGCAAGATGCACGACGGGACTGAAGCCGCCGGACATGCCGAGCGCGTCGCAGGCGATCAGTTCCTCGAAACCGGAACGCTCGACGACGATGCCCTTGAGGCGCTGCCTGCCCCTGGTATCGACGATCGAAGCCGAACGGATGACGCGGACACCGTCCGGCGCCCGGTCGTCGGCCTCGGCCCTGGCATCGACGATCGCCGCGATCGAAATGCCCTTGGCGGCAAGTGCACGCGCCGTCTGATAGCCGGCGCTGCCGCTCGTGAAGATCGCGACCTGTTTGCCAGCCGCAACACCGAAGCGTTCGGCATAGGTTGTCATCGCACCCGCCATCATCACGCCGGGGCGGTCGTTGCCGCCGAAGACGACCGGCCGCTCCTCGGCGCCGGTCGCAAGCAGCGCACGCCTGGCGACGATGCGCCAGACCCGTTCGCTCACGCGGTTCGGCGCGGGTTCGGCCACATGTTTCTGCACCCGCTCGATCGCGCCGAAGACATTGTCGTCGTACCAGCCGAACACGGTCGTGCGCGAAAGCAGCGTCACGTTGGTCAGCGACTGCAATTCGGCAACGGTGCGGTCCGCAAAGGCCGAGGCCGGTGCCCCGTCTATCGTCTCGCTGCTCGACAGCAACGCGCCGCCCGGACGAAAATCCTCGTCGGCGACGATGACCCTGAGACCGGCGCGGCCAGCGGTCAGCGCCGCCATCAGGCCGGCTGGACCCGCACCGACGACGAGCAGGTCGCAATGCGCCCACGACTTCTCATAGGCTTCAGGGTCACGCTCGAGCACCGCCCGGCCAAGGCCGGCGGCGCGGCGGATGAAGGGCTCGTAGACCCGTTCCCAGAAGGGTTTCGGCCACATGAAGGTCTTGTAGTAGAAGCCGGCGCCGAGGACCGGAGACAGGACGCCGTTGACCGCCCCGAGGTCGAAACCGAGCGACGGCCAGCGGTTCTGGCTCTTTGCCGTCAGGCCGCTATAAAGTTCGGCGACCGTTGCCTTGGTGTTTGCATCGGTGCGCGCACCCGCCCCGATGGTCACGAGCGCGTTGGGTTCGGAGGGGCCGGCGCTGACGATGCCGCGCGGCCGGTGATACTTGAAGCTGCGGCCGACGAGCAGTTGGTCATTGGCAAGCAGCGCCGAAGCGAGCGTATCTCCTGCAAAGCCCCTCAGAGGCCGGCCGTCGAAGGTGAATGAGAGCGACGTGCTGCGGTCGACGAGACCGCCGGACGAAAGACGATGGCCGGTCATCCAGCAGCCCTCCGCGCAAAGACGGCGGCATCGACGACCGAATAGACTTCGTGGCTGGCCGTGTCGCGCTCGACGACCAGGAAACGGCGACAGCCGGCGATATGATGCCAGTGCTCCTGCGTGCGCCCGCGCGGATTTTTGCGGACATAGACATAGTCGTGCCAGGCCTCGTCCGTGTCGAACGGTTCCGGACGGCTGAGCGATGCATCGCCGCGGATCGCGAACTCTTCCTTCGGTCGCACCCCGCAATGCGGGCAGGTAATCAGGCTTGCCATGGTCTTTCCGTGTCCTGAAGCCTTGGGTCGGCTTCCCGTTCGTTCCGCGCGGCCGGATCGCCGCCAGGCAGTGTTCAGTGAAGGTTGGGTTGCGGGCCGGCGCCGGCCTCGTCGACGGCATAGCCGCGCGCGAAGCGGTCGAGCCTGAGCGCGCGGGCCACCGGGTGGGTGTCGTTCCTGGCGATCAGATGGGCGAAGCAGTAGCCGGACGCCGGCGTCGCCTTGAAGCCGCCATAGCACCAGCCGCAATTCAGGTAGAGATTGTCGATCGAGGTGCGGTCGATGATCGGCGAGCCGTCCATGCTCATGTCCATGACGCCGCCCCAGGCGCGCAGCACCCTGACGCGCGACAGGCCGGGGATCATCGTCACCCCCTCCTCCATCACGTGCTCGGCCGTCGCCAGATTGCCGCGCTGGGCATAGGAGGAATAGCCGTCGATCTCGGCGCCGAAGACGAGGCCGCCCTTGTCCGATTGCGAAATGTAGAAATGCCCGCCGCCGTAGACGATCACGTGATCGATGCAGGGCTTCAGCCCCTCGGTGACGAAGGCCTGCAACACATGGCTTTCGAGCGGCAGCTTGAGGTCGGCCATCTCGCCGACGCGCGACGAATTGCCGGCTGCGGCCAGCGCCAGCTTGCCGCAGCCGATGAAGCCCCTGGTCGTCTCGACACCGGTGACGACGCCGTTTTCGCGGCGGATGCCGGTCACTTCGCAATGTTCGATGATGTCGACCCCATGCTGGTCGGCGCCGCGCGCGTAACCCCAGGCAACCGCATCGTGCCTTGCCGTGCCGCCACGGCGCTGCAACAGGCCACCGAGGATCGGATAGCGGGCGTGGTCGTAATTGAGGAAGGGGATCATCTTCTTCAACTGTTCGCGCTCGATGAGCTCGGCCGCCACGCCCTCCATCCACATCCCGTTGCCGCGACGGATATAGGCGTCGCGCTGGCCGTCGCTGTGGTAGAGCATGATGACGCCGCGCTGCGACAGCATGACGTTGTAGTTGAGGTCCTGCTCCAGCCCCTCCCAGAGCTTCATCGAGAACTCGTAGAAGGGCTCGTTGCCTGGCAGCATGTAGTTGGAGCGCACGATCGTGGTGTTGCGGCCGACATTGCCCGAGCCGAGATAGCCCTTCTCGAGAACAGCGACGTTCTTCACGCCGAATTCCTTGGCAAGATAATAGGCTGTCGCAAGACCGTGTCCGCCGCCACCGATGATGATCACGTCATAGTGCGGTTTCGGCTGCGGCTGGCGCCAGTGCGGTTTCCAATTCAGGTTTCCGGAAAGGGCATTCCTGACGAGCGAGAGAGCGGAATAACGCATGAAGGCATCCAGGTGAGTTGCGTCGGCACATTTGCACAGGCCGCAGGCGGAAGCAAAGACGCAAAGCCTCTCGCAGTTGCAAAAAACCTTGAGCGCTGCGACCCGCGCGCCACGGTCACTTGACCTTGGAAGGAATGGCCATATCAAAGGCACGGGTACATTCTTCCTCCCGATGTGCTATGGGCGTGCCGATAGACCGAGAGAACTGGGCGAATGCTGGAAACACTGCAAAAATCGGCGATAACGGCGGGTCGGGCCATTCTCGACATCTACAATGCCGGGCCGGAAATCACCTACAAGCCGGACTGTTCGCCAGTCACCGACGCCGATGCGACGGCCGAGCGCCTTATCCTTGCCGATCTCGCCGAAGCGTTCCCGGACATTCCTGTCATCGCCGAGGAAGCGGTTTCGGCCGGACACGTACCAGAGATTGCCGGCACGTCCTTCTTCCTCGTCGACCCGCTCGACGGCACTAAGGAGTTCATCAGCCGGAACGACGATTTCACCGTCAACATCGCGCTGATTACGAACGGTGCGCCGGTCGCGGGCGTCGTCTATGCGCCTGCGCTCGGCATCCTCTATGCGGCAAGCCAGGGAAAAGCGGTGAAAGCCGTGATCGACGACACCTTTCGTCTTTCGGACGAGACCGTCATCGGCTGCCGCAGTTGTGGTGATCGCATGGTGGGGCTCGCCAGCCGCTGGCACAACAGCGCCGAAACCACGGCCTATCTGAAGGAACACGGCATTTCAGACTATCGAACCGTCGGCTCGTCGCTGAAATTCTGCCTTCTCGCCGAAGGCATTGCCGACGTCTACCCGCGCTTCAGCCGCACGATGGAATGGGACACGGCCGCGGGCGACGCGATCCTTCGGGCCGCCGGCGGAGAAACGCTGATGATGGACGGCACGCCGCTTACCTACGGCAAACGCAACCAGAAAGACGACAGCGACTTCGCCAACCCCTGGTTCGTTTCGCGCGGCAAGCCGTGATCCTCTCGATCCGTACCTCGCGACACCTGCGCTATTCCGCCCCAAAACGCGTTCCGGCCGCGACGAGCTGACCGATCGATATTTCGTTGAAGGGCTTGTCGATACGGGGGATATGCCGGAGATGCACCGGGAAATCCTCCAGATCTCCGTAGCCGCTGGTGAAGCCGAACGGCAAACCGCGGGCGAGCATGGCTTCAGCAACGCCGAAACTCGTGTGATCGCCGAGACTGACATCAAGGATTGCAAAATCGAAGTCGTGCAGGGCCAGAAGTTCCATTGCCTGGTTCGCATTCGTGACAATCGTCACCTTGGGTACTCCGAGCGAGGCGAGAATTTCTTCAACGTCCATGGCGATGATAAAATTGTCCTCGAGTACGAGAACCGTCCGGACAGACGGTGGAAACTCGGCCATACCATGCGCTCCATCTTTGACGTGGGGTGACGATGCCCTGATTGCCTCGACCGTTTCACTTGAACCATGAAACGATCCGCTCGGGGTGGCACGGGTTCGAAGAGAAACCGTTTCACGCCTCCCGATGGTGCTCGTCGGTCAACTCACCGACTTTACGTCCCGTCGCCCCCTCCTGGCATTTAAAAAAGACATGTGAAGCGCCTCGCATTTCAATCGGAACAACTGCTTCCCCGCGGCGTTCAACAAGGAGCGCCGGACACTGCGCCGGTCGCCATCGCTCGACGTTTTCAAAGACAGAACTGGAGCCGGAGACATGAAACAGACAGCCGCCGTGCTGAAACCCAAGGTCAAGGACGAGGAATTCGATATCGGCCTGACGAAGGCCTACCGCCAGCAGATGGCAACAGCGCTTTCGGATATTCTCGCCGACACCTACAAGCTGGTGATCAAGAGCCACATCTATCACTGGAACGTGGTCGGCCCGCTGTTCAAGCCGCTGCATGAACTGACCGAAGAACACTACAACGCGCTGTTCAAGGCGACCGACATCATCGCCGAACGGATCCGCGCGCTTGGCCATCTCGCTCCGGCCAAGCTTGCAGAAGCCAAGACGTTCGCGCCGAGTGCCGCGTCGGTCAACCACACCTCCGCAGCCGACATGGTGGCCGATCTGATCGTCGATCATGAAGCGGCGGCACGCCACCTGCGCGATGCCGGCACCAAGGCCGACGACAATGGCGATCTGGTGACGACCGACATGCTGACCGAACGCCTCGACTTCCACGAGAAGGCCCTGTGGATGCTGCGGGCGATTGTCGCCGCGTGAGCAGAGGAACAGAGGACGCCGATGCGGCTGCATCGGCGTCCTCACTGCCTCAAATGTAAGGCCGTTTCGGCTCTTTCAGCCCTTCCCAGCCCGATATCGCCAGCAAGCCGTCGATATCGCGCACGTTGCAGCCCTTGTCGGCCCAACGGATCAATCCCCGCTCTGCGAGCTTTTTCAAAGTCTTGTTGGTGTGAACGATCGAAAGGCCCAGCGTATCGGCGACATGCTGCTGGGTGACGGGAATGGCGACCCGGCTGTTGCCGAAAAGATCAAGCACTTCCGCTCTCTGGTAGAGAAAGGCGAGCAGATAGGCGGCCCGCTCGAGCGCCGAGCGACGACCGATGCTGAGAAGGTTCTCGTCGAGGATTCGCTCCTCGCGCGCGGCGATCCAGGTGAGGTCGTAGGCAAGTTCGGGGTAGCTCGCAAACAGTCGGTTGAGCTTGCCACGCTCGAAGACACACAATGTCACCGGTGACAGCGCCTCGATGGAATGCTGCATCTCGCCCATGAGGCTGCCCTGCAGACCGATCAGGTCGCCAGGCATGATGTAGTTCAGGATCTGGCGGCGACCGTCGTCCAGCATCTTGTAGCGAAACCCCCAACCGGTCAGCACGGTGAAGAGGTGCGCGCTATGAGCGCCCTCGACCAGGATGGTCGCGCCGCTGTCGACGGCAAGCTCACCGGTCTTGAATTGCGATACGAACGCCAGCTCCTCGTTGGTAAAGGCGCGAAAATGGTCCAGCTTGCGCAAGGGACAGTTCTCGCACGGGGTGCGCTTTTCATTCCGGGTCGCTGTTTCGTTCATCGTTCCGTCCGCAGGATCCATTCGGTCGTCCAAAACTGCAAGTAGCGCCGACGCTTCGCGCGACAAGGGACGGTCTTGAAAACAAACGGATTTTCGCACGCCTCGAGCCTGCGGTGGCGATGGACAGGGGCCCTCCCGCGCCCTATCTCTTGCACGCGATCCCGCCACAGGAGTTCCGTCATGTCCCATCCTGCCTTCGCCCCAGATGCTCTCGCCGTCGTCACCGGTGCTGCCTCCGGCATCGGCCTTGCCGCCGCGCGCCGCTTCGCCTCCCTCGGAATGCGCGTCGTGCTTGCCGACCTTGCGGGCGACAAGCTCGACAAGGCAGTGGCCGAAGTCGCGGCGCTGTCGGCCGCGGGCACGGCGTCCGTCGCGGCGATCGCGACCGACGTCTCGCGCATCGACCAGATCGAAGCGCTCGAACGTACGGCGCGCGAGCGCTTCGGCGACGTGCACGTGCTGATGAACAACGCCGGCATCCAGCCGGGCAGCGCGATCTTGGGTCCGCTTGCCGCCTGGGAGGCGACGCTCGGGGTCAATCTCTGGGGCGTCATCAACGGGTCACGGGTTTTCGCGTCCGGAATGATCGCCCACGGCAAGCCGGCGGTCATCATCAACACCGGCTCGAAACAGGGCATCACCACGCCGCCGGGCGACCCGGCCTACAATGTCTCCAAGGCCGGCGTGAAGGTCTTTACCGAGGCGCTCGAACACGAGTTGCGCAATACGGCCGGAAGCCAGGTTCACGCCCATCTGCTGATCCCCGGTTTCGTCTATACCGGGCTGACGTCCGGTGGCCGCAGTGAAAAGCCTGATGGCGCCTGGACCTCGGAACAGACGATCGAGTTCATGATGGAAAGCCTGGCGCGCGGCGATTTCTACATCCTTTGCCCGGACAACGACGTGCCGCGTGCGACCGACGAGCGACGCATCCTCTGGGCCGCCGGCGATATCGTCGAGAACCGCCCGCCGCTGTCGCGCTGGCATCCCAAATATGGCGACGCTTTCAAGGCGTTCCTTGAACAGGATCGCGACTGATCTCCGCACGCAAACACAGCGTTCTCGCCAGCGCTTCTGGCGCCGGCGCGGCGCATCGTGTTTTGTGGAGGCAAATCAATGAGGAAATGACGATGACGAGCGGCATCCACCACATCACCCTGATTGCCCGGAAGGTGCAGGCAAACGTCGATTTCTATGTCGGCTTCCTTGGCATGCGGCTCATCAAGCGCACCGGAGGCTATGAGGACGCCAATCAGTTGCACCTCTTTTACGGCGACGCCGAAGGTTCACCCGGTTCGCTCGTCACCTTCCTGATGTGGGAGGATGGCGGACGCGGACGCGTCGGCCACGGCCAGCCGAGCGAGATCTCTTTCGCCATCCGCCCGGAGAGCATCGGCTTCTGGCTGACGCGAGCACTGCAGTACAACATCGCGACGTCAGGGCCGTCGCAGGAATTCGGCGAACCGGTGCTGCGCCTCAAGGACCCGGACGGCGTCATCGTCAAGCTGGTCGGTACCGAAGCGGTGCAAGCGGCAGCCCCCTGGAGCACCCGCGATATCCCTGAGGAAGACGCGATCCGGCGCCTCCGCGGTGCGACGCTCCTCACTGAAAAGCCTGAGGATTCCGTCCGTTTCCTCACATCGCATTTCGGTTATGCCGAGACCGGTAGCACCGACACGATCCGCCGCCTCGTCTCGGCCTCCGGCGACATCATCGACGTGCGCAATGCGACCGGATTCTGGACTTCGGCGCCCGGCACCGGAACCATCGACCATATCGCCTTCCGCGCGCCTGACCGGGCCGCCGTCGAACGGGTACGCGACGATCTGCAACGCGATGGCGCCGGCGAGATCAACGCCCACGACCGCAAGTATTTCTTTTCGCTCTATGTGCGCGAACCCGGCGGCTCGCTTTACGAACTCGCGAGCGACGGCCCTGGCTTTGCCATCGACGAGCCGAAGGAAACGCTCGGCACCGAACTCTTCGTTCCCGCGCATTTCAGCGCCGCGAGAGAAGAAATGCTGCTCGCCATGCCGCAGTTCGCGCTGCCGGGCGAGCCGCGGCTGACGGAACGCGACCTGCCCTTCGTGCACCGCTTTTACCATCCCGAGACGCTGGATGACCGCACCTTCATGCTGCTGCACGGCAGCGGTGCCAACGAAACGCAGCTTCTCCACCTCGCCCACCAGGTCGACCGGCAGGCAACGCTCGTCGGCATTCGCGGCCGGTCGAACGAGGAAGGAACGCCACGCTGGTTCCGCCGCTATTCGCCGACCACCTTCGACCAGAGGGACGTCCGGTCAGAAGCCGAAGCCTTCGCCGCCTTTGTCGAGGGCGCCCGCGACGGCTACCGCATCGATCTCGAGAAGACCGTCTTCATCGGCTATTCCAACGGCGCCAACCTCTTGGTGGCGGTGATGCTGCTGCATCCCGGGCTGCTCCGCAATGTCGTCTTGATGCGCTCGATGCTCGTGCTCGACGACATGCCGCCGCCTGATCTCTCCGGCACGAACGTGCTGCTTCTGACGGGCCAGCACGACAGCTATGGCGATTTCGCGCCGCGCCTTGAGGCGGAGCTTTCCCGCACCGGCGCCGATCTGAAAGCGGTCGAGCTGGACATGGGCCACGAGATCGGCGCGCCGGATATTGCGGCCGTTCAGCAGTGGCTGGTGGAAAAAGGCCTTTGAGCGGCAGCCGGACGTTCCGTTTCCCCTGCTCAGTCATGCCCGGGCTTGACCCGAGCATGAGCTATGCCAGTTGGCAGCTGCCGCTGCAGGGTCACTCGACGCGTCGAATCAAACGGCCTTCGCCGCTTTGGCATGATCCGCAAACGCCTTGACGAAAGCCGCAAGCCGGTCGTGCGCGGCCTCGTCCTTGAGCTTGCCCTCGGCATCGAACAACGTATCGGCCTTGGGCAACATCAATCGCTTGCCGGACCAGAGTTCGGCGCCGAGCGTGTGCATGACCGGTAGCCAGGCGTTCTGGCTGAGGATGGTGCCGAAATTGCCGGGCGATGTGCCGGCAAGAGTGAAAGGTCGGCCACGAAACACCCTGGCGATATCGGCCGACGGCCGGCTCAGCCAGTCGATGGCGTTCTTGAACACGCCGGGGATCGAATTGTTGTACTCGGGCGTGAACAGGATGACGCCATCGGCGGCGATCACCTTTTGCTTGAGCACCGTCACCGCCTCCGGGATGCCGCCCTCGGCCTCGAGGTCACCGTCATAAAGCGGAATGCCGTGCAGGGTCGCGGTCTCGAATTCTATACCGTCTGGCACACCGACTGCTGCCGCCCGCATCAGTCCGGTGTTGAACGACGCCTTGCGCAGACTGCCGGATATGCCGAGAATTCTTGTCATTGCAACTGATCCCTTCAATGCGTCTGCCTTATGCATAAGGCCATCATCATGGCTCCGCGCCTATATTCAAACGGGATCAGCAAGATAAAACGAAAGAAGCCGGGGAAATCCCCGGCTTCTTTGTCGTGTTACTTCAACGGCTTCAGCCTTGCCTCGATCTGGGCCCGCTTGGGCTCCAGGAACGGCGGCAGCGACAGGCTTTCGCCGAGCGTCTCCATCGGCTCGTCGACCGCAAAACCGGGACCGTCGGTCGCGATCTCGAACAGCACGCCGTTCGGCTCGCGGAAATAGAGCGAGCGGAAGTAGTAACGCTCGACCTCGCCGCTCGATGGCAGGCGGAAGCCGTTCAGCCGCTCGGTCCATTCCGTCAGTGCCGCATTATCCGGCGCCCGGAAGGCGACGTGGTGAACGGCACCAGCGCCCTGCCGGGCGATTGGCAGACCCGGCTGGACCGCAACATGCAGTTCGGCAGCAGGCCCGCCTTCGCCCATGGTGAAGACATGCACTTCGCCCTCACCATCCGGCGATGGATAGGTGCGTGCCTTGCTCATGGTCATGACATGCGTCAGGACGAGCTCGGTGTTGGTGATATCGGGCACGCTGATCGTGATCGGACCGAGGCCCTTGATCTGGTGTTCGCTCGCAACCGGGCTTTTCTCCCACGGGTGCGAAGGCTCAAGTCCGCCATCATCGATCAGCCGGAAGCGCTGGCCCTCGCCGTCCTCGAAGTCGAGCGAGATGCGGCCGTCGATCTCGACGACCTCACCCGCCGTAACCTTGAGATCGGCAAAGCGCTGTTTCCACCAGCCCACGCTCTGAGCACTGCCGACCCGAAGGCCCGTGCGCGAAATGCTGTGGGTGCCGCGACCTTCACGCCCGACCGGCCAGTCGAAGAAGGTCAGGTCCGTTCCGGGCGTGGCTCGACCGTCAGCGTAGAAAAGATGGTAAGCGGTGGTGTCATCCTGGTTGACGGTCTTCTTGACCAGCCGCAGCCCGAGCACTTCGGTGTAGAAGCGCAGGTTTTCCGGCGCGTTGGCGGTGATCGCCGTCAGGTGATGGATCCCAGTCAGTTGCAAGCTCATGATTGCCTCCAATGCGTTGGCATTGCTGTTGGGCACAATATGGGATGCCGCATCGTTTCCGACAGGGGACCAATCAAGAACGGAATGTTCTCGCGGAGCGACCAATCGGCGCGCGCTTAGCGCCGATTGAGATCGCCGAGATAGGTGTTTTCAAGGCGCGAGATGGCATAAGCCTGAGGATCGATATCCACGATGAGCAAGGCTTCCTGCCCTGCCCCGGCCTTGGCGAGCAATTGGCCATCAGGTGCCGCAATGCGCGACAGGCCGGCAAAGGAGAACAGCGGATCCGAGCCGTGATGGTTGATATAGGCGACGAACACCTGGTTTTCGAAGGCGCGCGTCTGGATCATGTGCTCGGCGATGAAATCGCCGGACCAGCCGGCCGGCAGCGCCGTCGGCACCAGCACGGCCTCGGCGCCTGCAAGCGCCAGCCGCCGCACGTTTTCCGGAAATTCGACGTCGTAGCAGATCAGCATTCCGCAGGTGACGCCTCGGTGCACGAAGAGCCGGGTCGACGTTTCCGGTCTCTTGAAGATCGCGCGCTCGTAGTCGCCATAGAGATGGGACTTGCGGTAGACGACCGGCGTCGCCTCGCCGTCGACATAGACGGCGCTGTTGTAGACGTCCTTGCCGTCGCGCTCGGCAAAGCCGGCGATAACAGCGACGCCGGTCTCAAGCGAAATCGCCTTGAGACGCTGGACGATCGCACCGTCCGGCGCCTCGGCAAGCGCCGTCAGCGCCTCGCCGGCGCCGTAGCCGGTGATGCCGAGCTCGGGCGTCAGCAAGAGTGTCGCGCCTTCTGCCGCAGCCTCCTTGGCGGCGCGCGCGATCCGGTCGAGATTGGCGGCGGTATCACCCGCCGCCGATTGCATCTGGAAAGCTGCAAGCTTCATCATTTTCCATCCGACGACATGGCGCCGAGCAGCTTCGGCAGGTCGCCGAAGCGGGCGACGAGACCGAAGATCACCGCAGCCGTCGTGACGAAGAGGATCGTCACCGACGCCATGGTCGGCGTGTAGCCGTAGCGCAGCGCATTGAAGATCTTGATCGGCAGGGTTTCGACGGTGAAACCGACCGTCATGTAGGCGACGATGTATTCGTTGAGCGACAGCACGAAGGCGAAGGCATAGCCCGACACGATATAGGGCAAGATCAGCGGCAGCACGACGGTGCGGAAGATCGTGCGCTCGTCGGCCCCCATGGTCGATGCCGCCTCGACCAGCGAGCGGTCGATGGAGGTGAAGCCGAGCGACAGCGTCACCAGCGGCAGCGTCACGAAGAAGATCGCGTGGCTGACGACCGCCGTCCAGGGCTGGCCGTAAAAGCCGACCGTCGCCCAGAAGGTGAGCATGCCCAGCGCGGTAATGACCGGCGGCAGCGTGAAGGGTGCGACGCCGAGCACCTGGAAGATGTTCGCCCAGGGGGCGATGCGGCGCCACAGGAACCAGGAGAGCGGCAGCGCGATCGCCACCGCAAGCGCAGCCGACAGCACCGCCAGCGTCACCGAGGCGAAGAGCGCGTTGCGCCATTCCGGATTGAGGAAGATCTCGCCATACCAGGAGAGCGAGAAGCCCTGTGGCGGAAAGGCGAGCGTCTGCTTCTGGTTGACTGAGACGCCGGCGACGACGATCAGCGGCAGCGACAGAAAGAGGCCTATCAGGAAGAAATAAGCCTTGCGGAAGATCGAGGTCATGCCGCTTCTCCCTTGCGTCCGGCAATCACGGTGAGCGCCACGAGGCCGAGCGTCACCAGCACGAGGAACACGGCCATGGCGGCGGCGAAAGGCATGTTCGACTGGTATATTGCCTGGTCGGTAATCAGCACCGACAGCGTCCAGTGCTGTGGCCGGCCGAGAAGCTGCGGCAACAGGTAGGAGCCGAGCGCGAAGATGAAGACCATGATCAAGGTCGCGGTAATCGTGTTGCGCAGCGCCGGCACGACCACGGTGAAGAACGCTTTCAGCGGCGAGGCGCCGAGCGTGCGGGCGGCTTCCGTCAGTGTCGGGTCGAGACGGACGAGCGCCGGGAAGAGCACCAGCACCGTATAGGGGAAAGCCTGGTAGACCATGCCGGTCAGAACCGCGCCGAAGCTGGGCGTCAGGGCCTTGGCCTGCTCCATGATGCCGAGCGCGACGAGAATGTTGGTGATCCCCGCCGTGCGCGAAAACAGCGTCGACCAGGCAAAGCCGATGATGACTTCAGACAGCGACAGGATCGACAGCAGCGCCACCAGCCAGACGACCTGAACCTTCCGCGCCATGCGCGTCAGCATGTAGGTGAAGGGCAAGGCGAGCACGACGCAGCAGATGGCCACGATGACAGCCAGCATCAGCGAGAAGCCGAGCACGCCGCCGAAAAAGACCGAGAGGAAGCGCTCATAGTTGTCGAAGACGAAGGCCGGCGTATAGAAGCCGCCCTGCTGGCGCTGGAAGAAGCTGACGGCGATCATCGTGCCGAAGGGCACGACGAAGAAGATCGTCAGCATTGCTGCGGGAAAGAGGAGCGGCAGATAGTCGCCGAGGGTCTGGGGCGGTTCGCGTCTCATTTCTTCAGCACCACGCAGACATCGGGGGTGAGCGCGATGCCGACCTCCTGGCCGACCGAGACGTCGGGCCGGGCGCGCGGTGTGGAGACGGCGACGATCTGGCGGCCCGAAATGTCAACGAAGGTTTCGATCGTGCCGCCGAGATCGCGCACGAAAGTGACCTTGCCGGTGAGCGCACCGGCGCCGGGAGCGGTCAGGTGCACGTCTTCGGGGCGAACCGAGAGCGTGCCCTTGTTGGCGCCCGCTGGCAGGCTGAGGCCGGGCACGATCTGGCCGAGCACCTCGGCGCGGCCGGCGCTGTCGGCGGCAACCTCGAGCAAATTGGTCTGGCCGATGAAGTCGGCGACGAAGCTGTCGGCCGGGCGGCGATAGATCTCGATCGGCGAAGCGGCCTGGCGGATTTCGCCGCCGCTCATGACGACGACGGTATCGGCCATGGTCATAGCTTCGCGCTGGTCGTGGGTGACGACGATGGTGGTGATGCCGAGCTTCTGCTGCAATTGCCGCAGCTCCACCTGCATCGCTTCGCGCAGCTTGGCGTCGAGCGCCGACAGCGGCTCGTCGAGCAGGAAGAGTTTCGGCGAGATCGACAGCGCCCGGGCAATCGCCACGCGCTGGCGCTGGCCGCCGGAGAGCTTGGCGACCGGGCGGTCGGCATAGCCGGTGAGATGGATCATCGACAGCAGTTCGTCGACGCGCTTCCTCTGGTCTTCCTTGGCGACCCCGCGGATGCGCAGCGGATAGGCGATGTTTTCGCCGACGGTCAGGTGCGGAAACAGCGCCAGGGACTGGAACACCATGCCGAGATTGCGCTTGTGCGTCGGCACACGGGTGATGTCCTCGCCGTCGAGCCGGATCGCCCCACCGGTCGGCAGGTCAAGGCCGGCGATCATGCGAAGCAGCGTGGTCTTGCCGCAGCCGGACGGTCCGAGCATGCAGACGAAGGTTCCGTGTGGCACGGTCAGGTCGACATTGTTGACGGCCCTGAAGGCTCCGAATTCCTTGACGACGTTTTGAAGGGCAAGTCCGGACATTGTGTCTCCGCGAGGATGGTCCCCTCCGCCT